>JAJDVT010000116.1 GCA_022826005.1 Gemmatimonadota bacterium
CTTCCCCGGCTGCGGGTCGCGGCTGCGCACCCACGCGCACCACATCACCCACTGGGCCCGCGGCGGAGAGACCGCCATGCACAACCTCGTATTGCTCTGTCCCTTCCACCACCGGGCGGTGCACGAAGGCGGCTGGCGGGTGGAGATGGACGAGCACGGGGTTCCGCAGTTCTTCAATCCCCTGGGGGTGCACATGCCGGTGGTGCCCGAGTCCCCCGACATCGGCGGGCTGCTGCCTGGCGGGGCGTCCGAGGTGTCGGGGGTGCCAGCGGCCTACCTTCCGGCGGTGACCCCGGCGGATGACCCGGCGGCGGCCCCGGTCGTGACTCTGGCGGACGAACCGACGGCGGCCCTGGCGGACGACCCGGCGGCAGCACCGGCGGACCTCCTACCACCCGCCACGCCGGACTTCGGGCTGGCCCGCTGGCATGGACAGTGTGGCATCGGCCCCCAGAACGGCGGCTCGCTCTGGCGGGGGGAACGCATCGACTGGGGCTGGGCTCTGGCCTGCCTCTGGAGGGAGGGGGGTGACGGCGACGGCGGCGCGGCCAGCGGGCTACCGGAACGGTGATAACACTCCTGCGTTGCGTGATAACACTCTCGGCGGAAGCTAATCCGCACGTGGATTGTCCCCGCCGGAATCATCCATGTCGCCCGGCGGTAGCGCACCGGCGTTCGGGCGGTCCGCCAACAGCGCTTCGAGGAACTCGACCTTTTCGTCGAGGCGGCGGACTTCGTCGTCGAGGCCGAGCCGGGTGTCCTGGTCCGAAAGCCGCTTGACTTCGGCTTCGAGCCGTTCAAAGCGCCTGGTCCAGTCGTGGCCGTCACCCAGGGAGTCCCTTAGTCTCCGGGCAAAGAGCAACCATGCAAGACCGCCGGCACAGACAACCATGCCGAAAATCCCCATCAGCATGAACAATGACAGAATCACCTGCGACTCGCCTTTCCTAAGCCTTCGACCACCTCGCCGTCACCGCCCCCGCCACCAGCAACCCCCCGAGAATCACCGCCGCCCCAACCGCCAGCCACGGCTGTGTCCCCACGATGATCCCCAGGATCACAACATACAGCGCGATCGTCACGCCCGCCGTCCACACCCCGCCCGGCACCCTGAGCGGGCGCTCCAGCTCGGGGCGCGTCCGGCGCAGGCGGAAGAACGCCGACAGCACTACCAGGTCGACCGAGATCGCGACCAGCATCATGAACTGGATCAGGAACTCCAGGGCGCCTGTCGAGGCGAGCGCCAGGATGATGATCCCGATCAGGAGCAGCCCCGCGACCGGAGTGCCCCGGGGGGACACGTACTGGAAGACCTTCGGCGCCAGCCCTGAGCGCGCGAGCCCGAAGGCGACGCGCGGCATGCCGAGGTAGTTGACGTTCCCCGAACTGATGAGGATGAGCAGGCTGGCGACCACCACGAAGGTCGCGGCGGTGTTCCCGAACACCCCCTGCACCGCGTCCCGCGCGACCAGCTCCGATCCCGCCATCTCGTCCGGCGTGAGGGCCGCGAGGTAGGCCGTATTGACCATCAGGTACAGGACCGCGACCGCGACCGCGCCCCCGATGAGGATCCTGGGCAGCGACCGGCCCGGGTCGCGGATCTCCTCGGCCATTTTGGCCGCGTCCTCCCAGCCGTAGTAGGCGAAGGCGACCGACTGGTACGCGAGCGCGAAGCCGAGCAGCGACGCGCGCTCCACCGTGATCGGCTCGATCAGCCCGCTCCCGTCCCCGGCGGCGATCCCCGCGGTGGCGATCGCCACCAGCACCAGCACCTTGATGGCGGTCGTGATGTTCTGGAAGGTCGTGCCGACCTTGAGGCCCCCCAGGTGGATGATGACGTACCCGACCACCACCCCCACCGCGAGCAGCCGCACCGACCCGCTCCCGATCAGGATGATCAGGTATTCGGCGATCGCCACCGCCTTGATCGCCCCCGAAAACGCGCGGCTGACCAACAGCTCCGACCACCCCGCCACAAACCCCGCGACCGGCCCGTAGGCCTCCCGCGCGTACACGTACTTGCCCCCCGCCTGCGGGAGCGCGGCCGCCATCTCCGCCAGCACCAGCGTGCTCAGCGCCGCCACGATCCCGCCCACCACCCACACCGCCAGGATCAGCCACCCGTTCCCGAGGTACTCCGCGATCAGCCCCGGGGTGCGCAGGATCCCGGCCCCGATCACGATCCCCACCGTGATCGCCAGCCCGTCGTGCACGCGCAGCACGCGCTTCATTCCGCTCAACGTCGTACTCCATCACCGATTGCCGCGCCGCTACCGCCTGCAACCGGTCCGCGCACCCGCACCGCGCTCATCGCGCCGCACCGCCCCCGGCCTGTGCCTCCAGCTGCCGCAGGACATCCCGGGCCGCCGCGTCGCCGGGCGCGAACTCAACGGCCCGGCGCGCATGGGGAATGGCGTCGTCAAAGCGCCCCGCCCGCCCCAGCGCCACAGCGAGGTTGCGGTGGGCGGCGCCGACCTCGGGGCCGACGGCCACGGCCTGCTCGTAGAAGCGGATCGCCTGGGCGGTGTTGCCGCCGCGCAAGTGCAGGTTGCCCAGGTTCACGTACGCCATGGTCTCGAACGGGTTCAGCGCGATGGCGGCCTCGTACTCGCGCGCCGCGCCTTCGTCGTCCCCGGCGGCGGCCCGCACGATCCCCAGGTTCACCCGCGCGACGGGCTGGTCCGGGTCGGCGGCAAGGCTGCGCGTGAAGGCGTCGATCGCACCTTCGGGATCGCCCGCGCCGTTCCGCACCAACCCCATCGTGAGCAGCACCCCGGGATCCTCCGCCGCGATCGCCAGCGCGCGGTTCAGGAGCTCCGTCGCAGCCCCCCAGTCCTGCCGCGCCCGGGCCTCGTCGGCAAGAAATCCCAACAGCATGACCCAGCGCCGGCGCACCTGCGCGGACTCGCTCCGGGCAGCGGCGGCCACCGCACCGGCATCCGGACCTGCCCGGCCGTCAGCGGCAGAGGCAGCACCCCGGGCCGGGGCCGCGACATGCCGGGCCACCATCGCCATCGCCCGCAGGTCGGGATCCTCGGATTCGGCAAGCACGGCGATGCGCTCGGCTCCGTCCCGGCCCAGGCCCTCGCCGAGGCGCACCCACCCCATCAGGTAGCGCGCCAGCCCCCGGGCCTGGTCCATGTCGCCCCCCTCCCCCGGCCGGAGGAGCAGCCGCGCGGCCAGATCCCTCCCCATGCCGTCGGTGACGTTGAGCAACCCCGCCGTGACCGGATCCTGGGGCTTGGTCACCCCCCACCATTCGTCCACCCGGGCTTGAAGCCGCAGCTCGCTCTGGTCGGTGTGGCAGCCGCGGCAGGCGCTCACAAGGCCGAGCCGCCCATCGAGCTGGGGCCTCGGCACCGGAATCGTGTGATCGGAGCGCGCGAACGGGACATCGTCGCCGATCACGGGGTGCTGCAGGTAGGGCATGTGGCACGACACGCAGCGGGCGCCCGGGGATCCCGCGGGGTGGAAGGTGTGCGCCTCGGGATCCGCGGCCTTCGACGCGTGGCACGACGTGCACTGGCGGTCGTCGGTCTCGCTGGCGAGCGGCGCCCGGTTCACGTCCCAGTAGCCGAGCCCGTGCGGTTCGTGGCAGCTGACGCAGGTCATGCTGCCGTCCACGTAGCAGGAGGACGACAGGTGGGATCCCTGATAGGCGAAGGTCGCGACCCGCCCGTCCGCGAGGTGGGGCTCGTCGCCCAGGGCCGGCAGCAGCAGCGCGTAGTAGTCGGCCAGCGGAGCGCCCGAGAGGTAGTCCTCCCGGATCACGTCGCCGAGGGAGTGACAGCGGAAGCAGACCCCGAGGGACTTGTCCACGCCGTCGAGCACGCGGCTGTCGAGGCCGATGTCGGCGGGGTCGGCGGATTCGGCGGGGTCGGGGGGGGCGGCGGGACCGGAAGGGTCGGCGGCCGCGATGAAGCTTGCTGGCGACGTCATCAGCTCCACGTGGCGGCGGGCCGGACCGTGGCAGGATTCGCAGTTGATGTCCAGCGAGGTCCAGCGGGTGTCGACGCCGGCACCGGGTTCGAAGGTGGCGGTGATCTGGCTGCCGTGGCACGACTGGCAGTTCGCGAAGCGCGACATCGTCCCCAGGATCCGCACCGGCGGCCAGTCCCCGCAGTCCCCGAGCGCGAGGTCGGGCGTGACCGGCTGCCAGCCCCGGTCGGCCCGGGTCGCCGTGTTGCAGAACCACGCGTCGAGGTGCCTGGAATAGTCGAAGGGAAGGAAGCGCGCGGTGCCGTCGGCCAGCCGCGTCACGAATCCCTGGGTGCCCCCTCCCAGCATGTGACCGCCCCCGATCACGCCGTCCACGGTCATCGCACGCTCCGGACGCCCCTCCTGGCGGACGACGAACAGGTATCGCCCGGCGGAATCGACCACCGGCAGCACCGTCCCGTCGCGGAAGACGATCGGGGTCCCGTCGAAGGGCGCGATGACGGTCTCCGGGCCCGGTTCGCCGCCCGCCCGCCCGTGGGTCGATTCGGCCCAGCGCCCGTACTGCTCCGCGTGGCAACCCGCACACGCTGCCGAGCCGACGAAATCGTCCGCGCTGATCGGCGGCGCCTCCGATTCCGCCCCACGACCGGCGGCAGAATCCCCGCAGGCCAGGCAGACCGCGAGAGGCAACAGGAATAGTAAAGAAAACTTTACATCATGTAATTCAGACATTACAGTGCGTCTCATCGGCCTCGTCGTCCGTCGCGCGACCAGGCCGGGCCCAGGCAGCGGCACAGGGTGCGGATGTGGGCGACCAGGGCCCGCTTCTGCGCATCGTCGAGCGAGGCCCCGAAGGCGGGCATGCGCTGGCTCTTGCCGAGGATCCAGCCGCCTCCGTGGATGCCGTCGTAGAGGGTGTCATCGGTGCGCAGCGACATCGCGGCCGAGTCGGCGTGCACCGTGGGCGCGACCGGAAGGAAGGGTGCGTTGAAGCCGTCCCCCTCGCCGTTGACGCCGTGACAGGAGGCGCATTGCGCGATGTAGAGAGCGGGGGGGGTGGTGGGGCCGGTGGGGGTGGGGCGGGTGGGCGTGGCGGCTGCGGCCGAGGGCGGATCGGCGGCCGGGTCCGCGCCCGCGGCCGAGGCCCGGTCGGCGGGCGAGGCGCCGCCGGAAGCGGGCAGGGCCGGCATTCCCGGCAGCCGCTCGCTCCCCGTCCAGGGTGCGTCGCGGAGCAGCAGGTAGGAGGCGATGAGGTCGATCCGGTCGGCCTGCTCCAGGGACGCGGGCATGACGGTGCCGGGCGCGAGGTGCGCGGGGTGCGCAATGAGGTGGCGGACGTACTCGGGGCGCAGCCGCTCGGCGATCCCGTCCAGGCGCGGACCGATGCGCCCGCCGTCCTCGCCGAGCTGGTGGCAGCCCAGGCAGCTCCACCGGTCCTCGAGGAGCGTCTCCGCCTTCCGCATCGAGAAGGGGGAAAGCGCGACGGGCTCCCAGGGCGGGATCCGGGCCGGGCCGGACGCGGTGGCGGGTTGAGGCGCGCCGCCGGTCCCGGGTGTTCCGCCGCGGGCGGCGGGCGTGCCGGGCGAGGGGGCGGCCGCCGTGGGCGCGTCGCCGGGCGACGGGGTCTGCAGGGTGAGGAGGAAGCCGGTGATCGCGGTGATCTCCGCCGGGCTGAGGCGGAAGTCGGGCATGAGGCCTCCCCGTCCGGGTAAGGTGCCCGCCGGGCGGATGGTCACCGGGCCGGCCAGGTAGCCCTCGAGCCATGCCCCGTGCACGCGCAGCCCGGTCGCGCCCAGGTCGGGGGCGGTGGTGCGGGGCGGGATGTCGGGGTGGAGATGGCAGCTGCCGCAACTCAGCGACTCGAAGAGGACGGCGCCCTCGGCATGGTCCGCTTCCGGATGGCGGGCCATCGCCGCGCGGAAGGCGTCGTCCACGCCGCGCAGCTCGCGTTCATTGGTGACGAAGAGGGAGAGCGCCACCCGCTCGCGCTCGTCGAGGTCGTAGCGCGGCATCCGCGCCGGAGCGATCTCCGGCCGGACCGTCCGGGGATCGTCCAGGTAGTGGAAGATGTATGCGGGCGCGAGCGGGGCCATCCCCTCCCCGAACGGAGGGGCGACCTCCCGGATGGCGTCACCTTCGGGAACTCCGGCGTGGCAGGCGCCGCACCCCAGCGCCTTCGTGAGCTCCGCTCCGTCGGGAACCTGCTGCCGCATCGCGGCGGAAGCCGCGGCACCGAAGGCGGCCGCCGCCAGCAACGGCAAAGCCCCCCACAGGGATTTGCCCCACGGCACTGGCGACATCCCGTTGACCGCGCCGCACGATTGATCCGGGCCTTCCAGGGGAGATGCGCCTTTCAAAGCAGGTACGCCGCAGTGGCGATCCAATAGGGGACCATTCCCAGGACTGCCGCGGCGATGGCTCGAATGATACCGATCTCCAGCGCACAGCGAATCCCGTAGACCCCGGCGACCAGCACCCAGGTATGCGCGGGGAACTGGATTCCCCCGATCAAGGGAAGCAGGGCGACGAGGACCGCCGGCGTCCTGGCGAACCCCAGGACACGCAGCAGCCGGATCCAGCCTTCCCGCTTCCCGCCACCGACCAGGCACGCGATCCCCGCCCACACAGGCCACTGCAGCAGGTGCACGGTACCCGTCATCAGCATCGGGAACCAGCCGAGCCCGTAGTCGCGCACCGTGGCGATGGCGGAGACAAGAACGACGACCATGACCGCCTGCCCGGTCGCACTCCTGGCGCCAGCCACCTCCCGAACCACGTTCGCCTTCAGGATCGCCGCGCCGAGCATCCTGGCGGGCAGGCGCCGGAGATCGCCGGTAACGCGCCGGAGAGTCCCCTCCTGAGCGCTGTTTGGCGGGTCGGTCAATGAAGCCTCCGGAGCTTGCGGCGATGGTACCGAAAGATGCCCCGCGCGGCGCGAAGCGCCAACTCCGCCCTGTCGCCCCCGGCATGCTGCGTGCACCTTCCTGCTCGCCCCCACTCTCACCAGCCCCCTGATCCGACCCCGGTCACTGGACCCCGCACCATCAAGAACCGATCCGACACCCTCCCGGCCCGGATCGCCCGGCCCTCCGTCGCCGGGCGGGTCGCGTGCGTGGACGCCGCAGGCACATGGAAGTACGCCGAACTGCTGGGCGAAGCCATGGCGTGGCGGGACACTCTGCTGGAGGGCGGCATCCCTGCTGCGGGCGGATCCCGGGACCGTGCGACTTCGGCGGAGGAGACCGGCGCCCGCACGCCCCCCGGCCTCACACCGGGCGATCGCGTCGCCTACCTGATTCCCCCGGGCAGGGACCACGTCGCCGTCCAGTTCGGCATCTGGCTGGCGGGCGGCATCGCCGTTCCGCTGGCGGTGTCGCATCCGCTACGCGAACTGGAGTACATACTGGACGACGCCCAACCCCGCACCCTCGTCGCCGACCCCCGCCACCCCGCCACCCACCCCCGCACGGCCTCCGCCTCAGCCCGCCCGGCCAACATCCTCACCCTGGACGCCCACCGCCCCGCCCCCACCCCCGCACGGCACGCCCTCACCCCCCACCCGACCACCCCCACCATCCCGCCCGGCGACCGGGCGCACCCGGCGGCCACCGCCCTCCCCCACCACCCCGCGCTGCTCATCTACACGAGCGGCACCACCGGACGGCCCAAGGGAGTCCCCACCACCCACGCGAACCTCACCGCCCAGATCACCGCGCTCACCGCCGCCTGGGCGTGGACGGAACGCGACCGCATCCTCCACACGCTTCCGCTCCACCACATTCACGGCGTCGTCAACGCACTGGCCTGCGCGCTGTGGTCAGGCGCGGCCGTAGAGTTCGGCTCCGGCGCGCCGGCCTCCACCTGGGACCGCCTCGCATCCGGCGAAATCACGCTGTTCATGTCCGTCCCCACCGTCTACACGCGCCTGATCCGCGCCTGGGAGGAGGCGGCCCCGCCGGTGCGGGAACGTTGGTCGAGGGGAGCCGCCCGCATGCGCCTCATGGTCTCCGGCTCGGCCACGCTCCCGGCCACGACCCTCGAGCGGTGGCGCGAAATCACCGGCCACACCCTCCTCGAACGGTACGGCATGACCGAAATCGGCATGGCGCTGTCCAATCCGCTCAGGGGCGAACGCCGCCCCGGACACGTCGGCCACCCTCTTCCCGGAGTCGAACTCCGCCTCGTCAACGACAGCGGGCGCCCCATCGTCCCCGGCGAACCTGCGGCCTCCCGGTCCGCTTCCGCCGGTCGGCCCGGCGAGATCGAAGTCCGCGGCCCCCAGGTCTTCCGCGAGTACTGGCGGCGCCCCGCCGAGACCGCCGCAGCCTTCCGGGACGGCTGGTTCCGCACCGGCGACGTGGGGTGCGTCGGCGAGGACGGCTACTACCGCATCCTGGGGAGGCGCGACATCGACATCGTCAAGACCGGGGGGTACAAGGTCTCGGCGCTGGAGGTGGAGGAGCTGTACCGCACCCACCCCGCGATCCGAGATCTTGCCGTGGTGGGCGTGCCGCACCCCGAATGGGGCGAGCAGCTGCGGGCGGCGTGGGTTCCGGCGGTGCGCGGCGGGCGAGCCGAAGCGGGAGGTCCCGCGGGCGCCACGACCCTCCGGGACAGCGCCGCACTCCGCGCATGGGGGAAGGAACGGCTGGCTCCGTACAAGGTCCCGCATATCTTCACCCCCGTTGCCGACCTCCCCCGCAACGCCATGGGGAAGGTGCGGAAACCGGTCGTGCGCCGCATGTTGAAACAGCCATGATTCAGGCCATCCTCGAAAACCTGCGCACCTACTGGATCGTCCACCTTCTGCTGCTCCTGTACACGGTGCTCCTCGCCTACCACGCGTGGTCGGGCAACCGGGAGACCAAGGGGGTCGCCGACTACTTCGTCGGAGGACGCGCGATGGGGCCGGTCGCGATCGGCCTCTCGTTTTTCGCGACGTATTCCAGCACGAACTCCTTCGTGGGATTTTCCGGGCAGGCCTACGACTGGGGCGTGACCTGGTTCCTGCTCGTGCCGTTCGTTGTGGCGCTTTCCCTCTTCGCGTGGGTTGGAGTCGCGCCGCGGCTGCGCACCTTCACCGAGTCGCTGGGTTCGCTGACGATCCCCGACTTCATCGGCTTCCGCTTCGGCAGTCCGGCCGCGCGGGTGATGGCCGCGGTGATCGTGCTCTTCGCCTCCTTCTTCTACATGACCGCGGTCTTCAAGGGGATCGGGAACCTCCTGGAGGTGTTCCTGGACATCCCGTACCGCGCCGCGATCATCATCGTCTTCTTCATCGTGATGCTGTACACGGTGCTGGGCGGCTTCATCTCGGTGGTGAAGACGGATGCCGTGCAGGGACTGGTGATGGTCGTCGCGGCGGTGCTCCTGTTCCGCGGGACGGTGGCGGCCGCCGGGGGACTGGATTCGGCCGCGCTGCTGGCCGACGACCCGCTCACCGAGCCACTGCTGCGCTGGGGTGGCGGGGTGTCGGTGCCGCTGGCCCTGGGCGTCGTCTTCGCGGGCACCGTAAAGTTCGCGGTGGAGCCGCGCCAGCTATCACGCTTCTACGCGCTCGAGAGCCGCACGGCAATCCGCCGGGGCGTATGGGTGTCCACCGCAGCGTTCGTGCTTGTGTACAGCCTTCTGATCCCTGTCGGACTTTACGCGCGTAACATCATTCCCGGGGGACTCGCCGACACCGACCTCGTGGTGCCGCAGCTCCTCACCACACCGGAGGTCTTCTCCGCCGGGGTGAGCGCCTTTCTGCTCCTGGCCATGGTCGCGGCCGCCATGTCGTCGCTGGACAGCGTGCTCCTGGTCATGGCCTCGACCGCCCAGCGCGACATCGTGGGCATGCTGCTCCCCACCAGGTCAGAGCGGTCCGCCCTCGCCGCCACGCGGCTGTACGTGGCGGTCTTCGCGCTCATCACCGCGATCATCTCGCTGAACCCGCCCGAGGGGATCGTGGTGTTGACCGCGCTCTCCGGCGCGATCTACGGCGCCTGCTTCGGGCCGGCGCTCCTGATGGGCCTCCATTGGCGCCGCGGCAACGGCACGGCCACGATCGCGTCCTTCGTCACCGGCCTGCTGGTCCTCGTGGTTTGGAACCGCCTGCCCTGGAGCGGCGCGCTCCACCAGGTGTTTCCCGCGGTGGCGCTTTCCTTCACGGCCTACTGGCTGGTCGCGAAGCTGACGCCGAGCCACGAGTCGCAGGAGCTGGACCGGCTGTTCGCGGCCGAGAGGGCGGCAGCCTTCCCCCCTCCACCCAAACCTCTCCCCCCACCGTCACCGTCGCGTCGGTGAAGAAGTTCCAGCGCACGTAGCCGCCCCCGACCGTCCCGCCCAGCTCCGTGTTGTCGCCCAGCGACAGCCTCACCACGGCGTCCCCATAGCCGTAGTACGGGATCCACGCCTCGCCCTCGGGGATCGCCAGGAGCGGGTTGAACCCCACCGCCAGCTCCCGGAAGGTCAGCCCCGCCTCTCCGGACTCCTCGATCTCGCGCACGACCCCCTCGCGTCCGGCGTCGGCCTCCACCCCCACCACACGGCCTCCCTCAAAGCGCAGCACCACCCCCTCGGCGCGCTCACCCCCCCACTGCGCGGGCGGAAAAGCGATCCTCCCCTCAACCGTTTCCAGCACGGGCAGGACTCTCGCCGCCCCCGCGGGCAGCTCCACCTCGCGGTCGATCAGGTTGCGGGCGCTCGCGGCTCTCGCCGCCGACGCGTCCCCGTCCTGGCGAGTCACCGGCCTGTCATCCACCCGGAAGGCGATGTCGGTCCCCGCGGGCGTCGTCACCCGCACCGGCCCGCTCCTCACTGCCGCTTCGAAAGCCGCGAGCGCCTCGGTGAGCCCCGCATAGTCGGTGCCCAGCACCGCGGCCTGGTATAGGCGGTCCACCCGGTCGTCGACCGCGAGTTCCTCCATCTCGAAGGAGGTGGCGCCGGCCCAGTGGAAGTGGACGGTCCTTCCCCGCCCCGAGCGCAGCACATCCTGCAGAGCGCGGTATAGGTCGGTTTCGAGCGCGGGATCCGGCACGGCCCCGGGAAGCTTGACCGCGACGTCGACCGTGGCAAGCGCCTCCGCCCACCCGTCCGGCGCGGTGCCCAGCGAGGCCGCGAACTCGCCCGCCGGGGCGTCGATCGCCAGCGCGGTCCCCCGCACATTCACCGCGCCCAGGTCTTCCGCGCCGGCCGCCGTGACTCCTGCGCGCAGCAACGGCACGATCGCGTCCCAGCGGCTGCCGCCCTCCCCGACCAGCAGGACGCGCTCGCCCGGCTGGAGGTCCATCCGCGCCAGGAGCACCGCGGAGAGGGCGTCGAAGTCGAGGACTCCACCGGCCGCGCCACCGCCTTCATCCGGGGACCCGGCGCGCGCCGCGCCATCATCCGCGTCGCCGCCGCGCTCGGGCGCACACGCCAGGAACACGGGGATCAGGCCGATTGCGAGGGCGGCCAGCAGCGGGGCGGGTCCGGGAGGCGCTTCGGGCATGCCCCGAATCTAATGCGGCCCTGCTAGCGCGTCTCGTGCGCCTCCCGGTAGACGACCATGATGGCCGTTTCCTCTTCGCCGTCCTCGCGCGAGAGCAGGATCTGCGCCCCGCTGCCCTCCGCACGACCGTCGTCCGCCTGGATCCGCGCCCGGAAGCGGTCGTACATGGTGGATTGCCTGAACCTTCTCAAGCGGACCGGACCATCCCCCTCGCGCAGCTGCTGCACGTACCATTCGAGGATCTTCTCCGGGTCCTCTTCCGCCACCAGGATGAGTCCCCCGCTCGCCGCGTCGCCGGAGTCGTAGGAGAAGAGGTGCTTATGGACACGTGCACTCCCGTAGACCGGGAGCCAGCCGGGCGCGCGGGCGGCCTGGTCGCCCACACCGAAGAACATCTCGCGATCCTTTCCGGCGACCCTCATGTATCCGCCGTCGGAGTCCCCCCTCAGTTCGAAGAGGGCCCTGCCGCCCGGGCCGCGAACCGTCACCGCAATGCCGGACTCGTCCGCCTGTCCTTCGAAGCGCACACCCTTGTTGACCCCCTCCTGGAGAAGGTCGAAGCCTTCACCGACAAAACCGCCGAAGTCCGAAAGGTCGACAGGAACTTCCCGCCCCTCCTCCCCGAGCCGGAGCGCCACCTGGTCTTCGGACTGAGCGTCGGTGACGATGGTCACGTCCTCACCGAGCACGTTCTTCGTCATGTCCGCAAAGACCTCGGCGGGCGAGCCGTTGAGCTCCGCATCCCCCATGCCGCCCAGTTCGTTCGCGGTCCTGACGCCCACCACCAGCAGGGCTACAAGGCCGGCGGCGGACAGCACGCCGAACGCCACCAGCAACCTGGCCCAGAGAGGCATGCCCTTGCCGGTCTGGCGCATTGCATCGTCGTAAGGATCAGACATCGCTTCTTCCCCCAGGTTCAATTGCCGGATATTCCTGACGGTCCGCCTTCAGGCTCGCCGCCTCCACTCGCGAACGGCTGCACACCCAACCGAACTTCAGTCTACGGAACGGCGCAGCAATAGTTTCACACACACATCTGCCCAGGACTGGAGGAAGAGCATGGCGTGGATCAGGGAAATCCCCCGCGACGAAGCCACCGGGCTGCTCCGCCGCGAACTAGACGCCGCGGTGGAGCGCTCCGGCCGTGTCTGGAGAATCGTGCAGGTGATGAGCCTGAACGCTCCGGTACTCAGGACCGCGATGGCGCACTACGCCGCCATCATGTTCGGTCCGTCGCCGCTCACGCGCCTCCAGCGGGAGCTGCTCGCCACCGTCGTGTCCG
This sequence comes from Gemmatimonadota bacterium, assembly GCA_022826005.1. Lineage (GTDB taxonomy): Bacteria > Gemmatimonadota > Gemmatimonadetes > Longimicrobiales > Gaopeijiaceae > Bin94. The sequence continues at coordinate 12,696 of JAJDVT010000116.1, forward strand.
CCGAGCTCGACTGCTTCTACTGAACGCAGGCGCACGCGCACGACCTCCGGGCCGAGGTCAGGAACGCAGGGTGGGATGAAGCCGGGGGCGACGCCTTCGTCCACCGCATCGTCAGCGACTGGAGGCGGGCTGTTCTCTCGCCCCCGGACCGGGCGCTCTGTGAATACGCGGTCAAGCTTTCCCGTAAGGACAAGGAGATGACCCCGCGCGACCTCGAAGCGCTCCGCACGCATGGTTTGACCGACCGGGCCATCCACGACGCGGCTCAGGTGACCGGCTTCTTCAACTACATCACGCGGATCGCCGATGGCCTGGGCGTGGAGCCCGAGGACTTCATCGAGGAGTGGGGCGAGGGATAGGATACCCGGGGAGATGCCCGCTTGCGGCGGAGCGCTCCGGTAACGCAACGTGTTCGGCAACGGCCGACAGGGAACAGGAGGACGAACATGTCAGGCGAACGCAAGGGAATGTCCACGCTCACCAAGGTTCTGCTCATCGTTGGGGGCGCGATCGGCACCCTGGTGCTGGCGCTGATCGTCTTGGGGGTGTTCGCCTTCCGGACCTTCATGGAGAACGCGCCCGAGCTGCTCGAAGAGTTCGGCGAACAGCTGGAGAGCGCAGCCGTGGCCGGCCTGGGCAACGTCAGCACGAGTTTCGAGACGGTCGTATCCGAGGCGGGGACCTTCATGCTCTTCACCGAGGCGATCGTCGAGCCGGCCGAGGAGGGTTCGGGCGTCACATTCAACCTCGATACGATGGACGGGGAGGTCATCGGGTTCGACCTGGCCAGCGTCAGCGAATACCTGGACAGGGTCGGGCGCGGAGAGCTGTACTTCGGGGACATCGGCCGCGGGGAAGCCGGGGAAGAGCTGGGCCCGGCGGACGAGAGCGCAGCTCCCGACTGGGTGTCCGTCTACCCGGGTGCGCGCCGCAGTGCCAGCGTGTCCACGGATTTCGACGAGTTCTCCTTCGGCATCGAGGTGCTGCTCGCCGATGCCGGCGCCGGGGAAGTCCTGGACTGGTACAAGGAATCCGAGGCCATCTCCGGCAGCTGGTCGCTCCGGGCGTCATCCAGCGTTTCAAGTCGCTCTGCGACCACCGACGGCCCCGGTCACGGCAGCGTCATGCTACGGTCGGGGGACCGCAGGATGACGATTCTGGTCGCCGAGGACGACCGCCGCGACAGCTTCTTCGTGATTCTCTACAAGGGGTGACCGCGAGCAGCACCGGGCCGGTCCCCGGACGCCACTGGACAGAGGTGCCGCTTGACAGTACTTTGCGGCGAACCGGTGGGCGGAGCCATCCGGGCAGGCGAATACACCCCAAGGAGCAGACTGCACCCAAGGAGCAGATTGAATGACTGGACAGGGCGGAACACGGATCAGGGTCACGTTGCGCTGGTTGCAAATCCTCGACGACCTCGAACCGTTTTACAAGGATAAGGGAGAATTCGTCTTCTGGGCGAAGGTCTGGACGAACAACAGCGGGGGGAACGTCCAGGAGACCCGCATGCCCCGCAAGGGACACTACCCGATCTCGGACCATCCGCGCTGGAACCGGCTGAACGACCTGGACAAGGTGCTCTTCGAGGGCGAAGTGACCGACCACCTGGAGATACAGCTGCGCGGCGAGGAGCTCGACCAGTTCTCCGCGAACGACGAGCTGGAGTTCTACCACCGCACCTTCACCGGGCCGATCCAGGACCACATCCGCTTCATCCAGCCGGGGGACGAGGGCTCGGACGACCCGGAGAACATGTCCAACTGGCGGGTCGGCTACCAGATAGAAGCGGTCTAACCGCTCCAGGCGGCCGGACCGGCTGGCCAGATCGCTCGGCTAGCCGGTTCAGCCGGCCAGATTACAACGGGAATCCGCCGCGTCAGGCCAGAGAGGCCGCGACGCGGCGGATTTTTTCCACCATCGAATAGAAACCGTTGCGGCGGTTCGGGCTCAGAGCCTCTCCAAGCTTCAGGCGCTCGAAGATGTCCGAGAGGTCGATCGCGAGCGCATCGTCCGGTGGCTGGCCGTTGTAGACCTCCGCGAGAATCGCGAAGAGTCCCTTCACGATGATCGACTCCGAGTCGCCCACGAAGCGGAGGGTGGGCGGCTCCCCGTCCTCGAGACAGCCTGCCAGCCAGGCCGGGCTCATGCAGCCGCGAACCTGCGTCTCCCCGGTCTTGAGCTCGGGGTCCATCGGCGGGAGACGCCGTCCCAGCTGGATGATGTACTGGTAGCGCAGGGTGCGGTCCGCCAGCGCGTTTAGCCTCTTTTCCAGCTGTTCGATGGTCACCTTCGCAGCGCTTCCTCTTGCGCGAGTCCGAATAAATACCGAAGTTGGGAGATGCGTGATCTTCCGATGCACCTCCCGCTCAAGGGCCGTGGAGTACCTTACGACCCGCCGAACCGTTTCGAAACGGTCCATGTCGAAATGGAACCCGGTCTCCGGGGCGAAGAAAGGCCGCGCACCGAGTTCATCGCCGACGGCACCCGGTCGGTTGTCGCCCGGAACAACAGTCCGGACCTCGGGTTCGACGCGTCGCTCAACCCGTACCGGGGCTGCGAGCACGGCTGCGTCTACTGCTATGCACGGCCCACCCACGAGTACCTGGGGTTCTCTTCCGGACTCGACTTCGAGCGCAGGATCCTGGTAAAGCACCGTGCCCCCGAGCTGCTGCGCGCAGCGCTGTCCCGGCCCTCCTGGCGGCCGCGGGTGCTGGCCATCTCCGGCGTCACCGACGCCTACCAGCCGGTCGAGCGCAAGCTCGAGCTCACGCGCCGCTGCCTCGGGGTGCTGCGCGACTTCATGAACCCGGTCACGATCGTCACCAAGAACCACCTGGTCACCCGGGACATCGACATCCTGCGCGAGATGGCCATCCACGACTGCGCGCACGTGACCGTCTCGGTGACCACCCTGCGGAGCGGCCTGCGCCGGGTGATGGAGCCGCGTACCTCCATCCCGGCCCGGCGCCTCGACGCGGTACGCAGGCTGTCCGAAGCGGGGATCCCGGCCGGGGTGTTCGTCGCGCCGGTGATCCCCGCACTCAACGACGAGGAGATCCCCGCGATCCTGAACGCGGCCGCGGAGGCGGGTGCCCGATACGCGTCGTTCATGCTGCTCAGGCTGCCGGGCGCGGTGGCCGACCACTTCCTGCGATGGCTGGAGGCGCACTTCCCCGGCCGCAAGGACAAGGTCCTGGCACGGATCCGGGAGGCGCGAGGCGGGAAGCTGAACGACCCGTCATTTCACGGCCGTTTCCGCGGCGAAGGAGAGTACGCTGCCCAGATCGGTGCGCTGTTCAGGGCCTCGGCCAGGAAGGCCGGACTCGACGGTGCGCCCCCGTCGCTCTCGACCGCGGCCTTCCGCCGGGGCGGCGGGCTGCAGGGGGATCTGTTCCAGCAGCCGGCCTCCGGGCGCCGATCCTACATCCGGCTCAGCATGTAGCTGTAGGCGGCCAGTGCCTCGACCTGCTCGTCGGTCAACGGCATTCCGGCACGCGGCAGCATCGCGCCAACGTGTTCTACCGGCTGGGACACGCCGGTCTTGATCACTTCCACGATGGAAAGGTACTCGCCGTCCACGTTGAGCCAGACATCGTCGGTGAGGTCGGGGGCAAGAGTGCCGCCTTTGGCGTCCATCATGTGGCAGGTGTAGCAGATGCCGGCGCCGAAGAAGAGTTCCCTTCCCTCCTCGACCATCTCCGCGGTGACGCCCTCGGGGAGGAGCGCGGGGTCGATGTTCAGTTCAACCGTGGATGCGTCCTCCGTGGCAGGCTCCGCGGCATCCGCCATCGGTGCCTCGGCAGAGCCGCCGGAGTCGCCTCCGCCGCAGGCCGCGAGCAGTGTCAGTACGGCCAGCGAGGTGATCCGGGCCCGGTCGGCAACTCCTCCGCCGGCCCGCTCTTCTTCCATCGTCATTATCTTCATTCCCGTGTTGGTATCCCGCGCTACCCATCCCCCGACTCTTCGATTCACGGAAGCTCGCCAATGAACCTCCGGGCGGTCAACCACTCGCGGCCGCCCTCGCTGCAGGTGCCGGGCCCCCCATGAGCCCTGATACCCGCGTCGCCATCATCGGCGCCGGTCCGGCCGGCTTCTTCGCCGCCGAGTCGCTCCTGAAGGGCGGAGACCCCGTCGCGATCGACCTGATCAACCGGCTTCCCGCGCCCTACGGCCTCGTGCGCGACGGCGTGGCCCCCGACCACCAGGCCATCAAGTCGGTGGCGCGGGTGTACGTGCGGATCCTGGCCCGCGACGAGGTGCGCTACTTCGGCAACGTGACGCTGGGCGAGGACATCACCGTGGAGGAGCTGAGGGCACGCTACGACCAGATCGTCTACGCGGTGGGGGCGCAGAGCGACCGCCATCTGGGCATTCCCGGCGAGGATCTGGAGGGCAGCCATGCGGCTTTCGATTTCGTGGGCTGGTACAACGCCCACCCCGATTTCCGCGGCGCGCGCTTCGACCTGGAGTGCGAGCACGTGGTGGTGGTCGGCAACGGGAACGTGGCCATCGACGTGGCCCGGATCCTGCTGCACTCCCCCGAGCGGCTCGCCACCACAGACATCGCGGACCACGCGCTGGCCGTGCTGCGCGAGAGCCGGGTGAGACGGGTCACGGTGCTGGGGCGGAGGGGGCCGGCGCAGGCGTCGTTCACCAACCCCGAGCTGCGAGAGTTCGGCCGCCTGGAGGGCATCTCGGCGGTGGCGGACGGGGGCGAGCTCGAGCTGGACGCCGTGAGCGAGGCGGCGATCGAGGGCGACGCCGTGAAGACGCGCAACATGGCCACGCTGCGCGGCTACGCGGAGAGTGCGCCCGGCGAAGGCGACCGCGTGGTGCGGTTCCGCTTTTTCGTCTCGCCGCTCGAGATCGTGGGCCAGGGCGGGCGCGTCGCCGGGGTTCGGATCGAGCGGAACCGCCTGGTGGCCCGGGAGGACGGCTACATGCGCGCCGAGGGCACGGGCGAGACGGAGGTCGTGCCGTGCGGGATGGTGATCCGCTCGGTGGGGTACCGGGGCAGGCCGCTGCCGGGCGTCCCCTTCGACGAGCGGCGCGGGATCGTGCCGAACGAGGGGGGGCGGG
>JAJDVT010000011.1 GCA_022826005.1 Gemmatimonadota bacterium
GCCCCCCACCCCCCGCTCGGCCCCCTCATCACCGACGCCGTCCGCCTCGTCGTCCTGCACACCAACGACACGCACTCCCGCATGGATCCCTTCCCGATGGACGGCGGCCCCTTCCAGGGGCTCGGGGGCGCCGCGCGGCGCGCCACCATGATCCGGCGCATCCGCGAGGCCAACGAGCACGTCCTGCTCCTCGACTCCGGCGACATCTTCCAGGGCACGCCATACTTCAACTTCTTCGGCGGTGAGCTCGAATTCCGCGCCATGACCGCGATGGGGTACGACATCGCGACGCTCGGCAACCACGACTTCGACAACGGGGTGGACGGGTTGGTGGCCATGCTGCCGGAAGCCGGTTTCGAGTTCGTGTCGGCCAACTACGACGTCAGCGCCTCGCCGCTGGCGGGACATGTGGAGCCGTATACGGTGCGCGAATTCGGGGGCGTGCGCGTAGGCGTCTTCGGCCTTGGCATCGCATTCGAGAAGCTTGTACTGGCCAGCCTCCACGAAGGCGTCCGCTACACCGACCCGGTCGCGGCGGCGCGCGCCACCTGCAGGGAGTTGCGCGGCCTGGGCTGCTCGCTGGTCATCTGCCTCTCCCACCTGGGGTACGAGTACTCCGACGCCGCGCGCCCGAGCGACCTCACGCTCGCCTCCGACGTGCCCGACATCGACCTGATCCTGGGCGGCCACACGCACACTTTCCTCGACGAGGCGGTCGTCTTCGGCCAGGGAACCTCCGGGTTCACCGTGGTCAACCAGGTCGGCTGGGGAGGCATGCGGCTCGGCCGCGTGGACGTGGCCTTCGACGCGGTCGGGCAGGCCTCGGACTGGGCTGCCGTCGGCTACGATATCGACGAGAGGCTGGACGGACTGCCTTAACCGCACCACCCCGCGCACCGTGCGGCACGCGGGGTGGGATAGTTGTGATGCGGGTGGCTCTTCGCGTTGTCCTCTACGCGGCGGCCTAGCGCCAGGGCTATCCGTCCGATGCCATGGCGGAGTTGGTCACGCACACCGTGGCGCCCGCGATTCCGTACACGACCAGGCCGGCTACGATGCCGCCGACGAGGGCCATGACGTCGAACGCCTCCATACCCGCGAAGGCGGATCCCAACCCCATGAGGACGCCGACCGTAGCTCCTGCCTTGGCACCGTCCGCGGGGTCGCCGGCGCCCTTCCAGCCAAGCACGGTGGCCAACACTCCGCCCATGAAGACGCTGCCGACCCAGCCCTGCCAGGAGGCCAGGTCGGCGCCGAAGTTCGCGGCGAAGAAGTCGCCCGGCACCATGCCAACAAGCCAGTTGACAATGTGCATGGCGGCTCCCGCGACGACTGATGCGATGATGCAATTCTTGTCCACAGTTTTCTCCTTGTCGGAGTGGACGGTTGGCGGATGAGCGGGGCCAAAGTGGGCAATAATGCACTGGCGCGCAAGGGGATGGGCGAAAGAGATGCGATAAACGCGACAGGATTATGCCTTCCGGTGGGTTCGGCGTGCAGTAAACACCCCCAAACCGGCACAGGTGGGAATCGGATGTCCGTTCGTCACCGCCGTTCGCCGGCCCCTTGCACTTCCGGAGGTGCTACCGCCGCTGTGCGCTACACAGAGGTTGCCCGGGGCCGCTAATCGCCGTAGACGAAGCGTTCGACCTCGCCGTGGATCCGCTCGACCGTCGCTTCGGAGGGCGGCCGCGTGAAGCGCGACACCAGGATTGTGACCGCAAAGTTGGCCGCCAGCGACCAGAGTGACTCGTGAATGCCGAACGGCCGCGGGAAGACGATCTGGGTAAGGCAGAGCGCCGCCAGTCCCGCACAGATCCCCGCGATCACGCCAGGGGCGGTCGTCAGGCGGCGTCCGGGGTAGCACACACCCAGAACGGCGGGCATGAGTTGCAGGGCTCCCACCCCCGAAAGCGTCACCAGGGTCACCAGGAAGTCGAAATTCCTCACCGTCAGGACCCAGCCGACGGCGAGGAGCGCCACCACCACCCAGCGGCCGAACGCCAGGTAGTGCTTCTCGCTGCGGCCGCGCGCGATGTAGCGCTGGTACACGTCCCGGGTCAGCACGGTCATGTTCGAATGCAGGATCGAGTCCAGTGTGGACATGGCGGCGGCGGTAGCCCCGGCGAGGATCAGCCCGGTGAGCCACGCCGGGGCGTGCCTGATCAGCAGCTCGGGGAAGACCCGGTCGGGCGTAGCCAGTTCCGGCAGAATAAGCGCGCCCCCGAGTCCCACGAACGCCGCCGGGATGAAGAGCGTCATCAGATAGAGGGGCGTGGTGGCGCCCAGCAGCTTGAGCGTCTTGCTCGAGGCCGCGGTGAAATAGCGGATCATCATGTGCGGCTGCAGGATGATCCCGAAGGAGAGCGCGATGGTCATCCCCACCCAGATTCCCGGAGTGAAGAAGCCTTCCGGACCCGGGAGGGTGAGCAGATCCGGCCGCTCGGCCACCACCCGCTTCCACAGCTCGACGGGCCCGCCGAAGAGCTTGTAGGTGAGGAGGAGGCTTCCCCCCCAGACCGCGACGTACATCCAGATCCCCTGGATCACGTCGGTCCAATAGACCGCCCGCAGTCCTCCGGCCATCAGATACCCGGCAGCGACAACCAGCAGAATGAGCGACGCCAGCGCGAAGGGAATCCGGTCTCCTGTCGCCGCGGAGAGGATGATTCCGAGTCCCGTCGCCTGCACCTGGATGTACAGAAGCGTGAAGATCACCGACACGATCGCCACAATGACCCGCACCGTCTCGCTCTCGTAGAAGTCGGCGACCATGTCCGCGGGCGTGATGTAGCCGAACTTCTTGCCCAGCGCCCAGATCCGGGTGCCGAGCGTGAAGGTTATCGCCCCGACCAGCACCGTCCACGTCCCTGCCATCCAGAACCCGATCCCGTGCGTGTAGAAGAAGCCGCCGGAGCCGAGGAAGGCGAAGGCCGAGTGGAAGGTGGCCACCACGGTCAGGTAGAGGACGATGAAGCCCGCCTGCCGCCCGTAGAGGAAGAAGTCCTCCATCGTGGAGGTCCCCTTCCGGTTGGCCAGGATCCCGATGGCGATGGTCGCCAGCAGGTAAAGGAAGATCAGTCCGGTGGAGATGACCCAGGGTTCCATCAGAGACCCTTCCTTGCGGCCCAGATGAGCACCGCGATCCCGAGGAAGTACACCGCCAGCAGGTACGCGAAGAGGAAGGGCATGCCGAAGATCCAGGGCTCGATGCGGTTCATGAGGCCGTGGACGATCGGCGGCTGGCAAAGCAGCATCGCGACAATGAAGGCGATCGTCGCGATCCGGCCGTGCCGGGTGCGGGGAAGGTAGTGCGAGCGTCGGGGGTTCATGGGTAGCCTCGGGGCAGCGGCGTTCTCGAGGTCGGCGCCTTCCGCGGAGCGGGATCCGCCGCGCCGGATGTGGCCTGATGGTAGCGCGCGGAGGCGGAGGGCACAAACCGACCTTGACACGACGCGTCCTCGAAGCGACACTTCAAATCTTATGAGCATCTTCATCCGCACGACTGCGCACCACCATCACGGCCACCTGAGAGAGGCGGCCGCGTAACGGTGTAACGTCTGCGAGAGCGAACGACTACCGAAGCGCCGGCTTCCTCGGAGGGGGCCGGCGCTTTTTTTGTGGGTCGGCGCACCGACGGGGCCAAAGGCCGGCGGAAGGACCACAGGCGGAAATGGAAGGCAAGCTGAGCCAGGGCGGGATCCGAATCGGTCTGCCCAAGGGGCATATGCAGGAAGGGGTGCTCGCGCTGCTCGGAGACGCGGGCATCGACGTACGCGTGGGTGGGCGCAACTACCGTCCGGCGGTGTCGTGGCCGGGCTTCGAGGCGAAACTCCTGAAGCCGCAGAACGTGGTGAAGATGCTGGACGCGGGTTCGCGTGACCTGGGCTTCGCCGGAGCGGACTGGGTGTCGGAACTCGGGGCCGGCCTCGTGGAGCTGCTCGATACGGGTCTGGACCCGGTGAGCGTGGTCGCGGCCGCTCCCCCGGAGCTGGTGGACGGCGGTTACCTTCCTGCGGGCCGAAAGCTGGTGGTTGCGACGGAGTACGTGCGCACCGCCGGACGTTGGGCGCGCGGACAGCCCTTCGAGGCGGTTCTGGTGCGTTCCTACGGAGCCACTGAGGTCTTTCCCCCCGAGGACGCCGACCTCATCGTCGACAACACGGCCACCGGGGCTACGCTGCGCGGGAACGGCCTCGTGATCGTCGACACGCTGATGCGCTCCTCCACGCGCCTCTACGCCAACCCGGCCGCGCTCGACGACCCCGCCCGGCGCGCTCCGATCGAGGACCTGGTCCTTCTCCTGAACTCGGTGCTGGCGGCGCGGCAGCGGGTCATGCTGGAGCTGAACGTCGCGGAGCGCGACTTCGAACGCGTCGTATCGGTCCTCCCCTGCATGCGCGAGCCCACCGTCTCCCGCCTCCACGGGGAAGACGCCTACGCCGTGCGGGCGGCCGTACCCAGAGCGGGACTTCCCACGCTTCTACTTGAGTTGAAGACGCGCGGCGGGACCGACCTCGTCGTTTCCGAACCCCAACAGATCGTGTCCTGAGGCTGGAGAATCACCCATGACAGCAGGCACTGCCATGACCGAGATCATCGACCTGAGCATGAACGAGGGGGAACCGCCGCCCCAGCAGTGCCTTCAGGTGCTGGACCGGCTCGGCCCCTCGATCCTGCGCAAGTACGCGGACCCGGCGCCGCTGGAGGAGGCATACGCCGCCTACCTCGGGACCGCGCCCGCCAACGTTCTGGCGACGACCGGCGGCGACGACGCGATCGACCGCGTCATGCGCGCCTTCCTGGCGCCCGGCCAGGAGATGGTCTTCCCGACTCCCACCTTCGAGATGGTGCCGCTGTGCGCGCGGATGGCCCGGGGCGGTCTCGTTCCGGTGGAATACGAATGGGGGGAGCTGCCGCACGACGAGATCCTCGCCGCGGTGAACGACCGCACCGGCCTGGTCGCGGTCCTCACCCCCGACAACCCCACGGGCAGGGCCTTCTCCACTGCGTCCCTGCTGCGGCTCGCGGAGGCGCTGCCGCCGGAGGTCACGCTGATGGCCGACCTGGCCTACGCGGAGTTCGCCGACGAGGATCCGACCGGAGCCCTCCTTGAGGTCCCCCGCGCGATCATGATCCGCACACTCTCGAAGGCGTGGGGACTGGCGGGGCTGCGCGTCGGCTTTGCGGTCGGCGTGAAGGAGCGGGTCGATGTGCTGCGCCGTTTCGGCGGACCGTACGCCCTGACCGGCCCATCGATTGCGATCGCGCTCGACCGGCTCCGCAACGGGGTCGAAGAGATGCGAGCCTTCGTGGAATTCGTACGGGCCCGGCGCAGGCGGCTGGCCTCGGCAATCCGCGCGTCCGGGGGGGTGCCCGAACCCTCGCAGACCAACTTCGTCCTGGCCTCCTTCCCGGATTCGCGGTGGATCCAGCGGGGGATGGCGGCGCAGCGCGTGCTGGTGCGGCACTTTGCGCATCTGCCGGAGTACGTCCGCATCACCGTGCCACGGGACGATGTGGAGTTCCGCCGCGTGGCGCGGGCGCTCGAATGTCTGGACAGGCCGGAAGCCGTGCTCTTCGACATGGACGGGGTGCTCGCGGACGTGAGCCGGTCGTACCGGGACGCGATCGCCCAGACCTGTGCGTCGTTCGGGGTGGCGGCAGGTCGGGCGGAGATCAGCGCCGCGAAGGCGGCCGGGCACGCCAACGACGACTGGGCGGTGACGCACTCTCTTGTGACGGCGGCGGGCGTGGAGGCTGCCTTCGAGGAGGTGAAGCGACGCTTCGAGAAGCTCTACCAGGGCGACGATCGCAGTGCGGGGCTGCGCCGCCATGAGACCCTGATCCCCGACCGGGCTCTCCTTGAGGAACTGGCCCGCTCATACCGCCTGGGGATCGTGACCGGCCGTCCGCGCCGCGACGCCGAACGCTTCCTGCGGGAGCAGGAGGTGCGGGGGCTGTTCAGCGTCGTAATCTGCCGTGAGGACGCGCCGCTCAAGCCGAATCCGCAGCCGGTGAGGATTGCCCTGGAGCGGCTGGAGGCCCGGACCGCGTGGCTGCTGGGCGACACCCCGGACGACGTGCGCGCCGCGGTGGGTGCCGGTGTGGTGCCGGTGGGGGTGGTGCCGCCGTTTGAAGGCGATGGAGGTCCCGGCGGTGGCGACGACGGTGGGGTTGAAGGCGGCGCGGGGGCCGGAGGCATCGACGCAGCCGCGGGAGATGATCTCCGGGCCGCCATCCGGACCGCGCTCGAAGCGGCCGGAGCCGCCCGCATCGTCGAAGCGAACGCGGACTTCGGAGGACTGTTCCGTGGATGAACGCAAGCTCGACGCGATGGTCCCCGGTGGCCGGTCCGCGCAGGTGTCGCGGAAGACGGGGGAGACGAACGTGCGGGTCACGCTCGATCTCGATGGGGGGATGGAGGAGGCCCCGGGGACCGCCCACATCCGGGTGAAGACGGGGATCGGGTTCTTCGACCACATGTTGCACGCGCTGGCCTTCCACGCCGGCTGGGGACTGGATCTCGCGTGCGAGGGCGACACGGAGGTCGACGATCACCACACCGTCGAGGACACGGGACTGGCGCTCGGGGCCGCTGTGGCTCGGGCGCTGGGAGAGGGGAAGGGTGCCATCGTCCGATTCGGCCATGCATTCGCCCCCCTCGACGAAGCGCTGGCCCGCGCCGTGGCGGACGTCTCCGGCCGGCCCTTCTTCGCGGGCGAGCTGTCGCTGAAGCGGGAGCGGGTCGGCGCGCTATCCTGCGAGATGGTGCCTCACTTCTTCCTTTCCTTTGCCCAGGGCGCCGGGCTCACCCTGCACGTGGACGTGATTCGCGGTGCCAACGATCACCACCGCATCGAGGCGGCGTTCAAGGCGGTGGCACTGGCGCTGAGGGCCGCGCTGGCCCGAAGCGGATCGGAGCGGGTGCCCTCGACCAAGGGCGTACTGTGAGCCCCGTTCCCACCGTGACGGTGGTGCGCACCAGCACGGCCAACCTGGCCTCCGTCCTTTCCGGCTTCGAGGGTCTCGGCTGCCGGGTGCGCACAACCGCGAGCCCCGAGCGGGTCGCCCGGGCGGAGCGGCTGGTGCTCCCCGGCGTCGGAGCCTTCGCCGCGGCCCGGCGGGCCATCGCTTCGCACTGCCTCGAGGATGTGCTCCGCGACCGCATCGAGGCCGGCCGCCCGACGCTCGGGATCTGCCTGGGCATGCAGCTCATGGCCCGGGGGAGCGAGGAGGCGCCGGGCGAACCGGGCCTTGGCGTGATCGACGGGATCGTCGAGGGATACGATAGCGGCGACGGCTGGCGCGTCCCGCAGATGGGATGGAACCGGGTCTTCCCGGCGGACGGTTGCGCCATCGTGCCGAGCGGGTACGCCTACTTTGCCAACTCGTACCGGCTCGCCGAGGCCCCCGCGGGCTGGCAGCCGGTCTGGTGCGAATACGCCGGCCGGTTCCTCGCGGCGGTGGAGCGGGGGCCGGTGGTGGGATGCCAATTCCATCCCGAACTCTCGGGGGCGTACGGCCGGGCGCTTCTGACCCGCTGGCTGGAGACCTGAGCCATGGCGGGGACGAAATCTGTGGTGGGGGGGAAAGCACTGGCGGGAACGGAAGCGGTTGCGGAAGCGAAGGCGGGCGTGGCGCGCGAGGCGGCCCTGGGGCTGGACACTCGAGCCGCGCTGCCGGTACGCATCATCCCCTGTCTCGATGTCCGGGACGGGCGGGTGGTCAAGGGCGTGAAGTTCCGCGGCCTGACCGACCAGGGCGATCCGGCGGCGCTCGCCCGCGCCTACGAGGAGCAGGGCGCCGACGAAGTCGTGGTGCTGGACGTGACCGCCACCACCGAAGCGCGCGGCACCCGGCTCGACACGGTGCGCGCGGTGCGGACGCGGCTGTCGGTGCCGCTTACCGTAGGCGGCGGGATCGGCGGCGTCGAGGACGCGTCCGCGCTGCTCGAGGCCGGCGCGGACAAGGTCGCGGTGAACACGGCCGCGCTGAAGCGTCCCGGGCTGCTCGCCGAGCTGGCGGCCCGCTTCGGTTCGCAGTGCGTCGTGGTGTCGATCGATGCGCTGGCGAGCGGGCGCGGCGCGTACCAGGTAGTGGTGCGCTCGGGCACCGAGCGCCTCGCGGTCGACGCGGTCGGCTGGGCCCGCCGAGCGGTGGAGCTGGGTGCGGGCGAGATCCTCCTCACCAGCATCGACCGGGACGGCACCCGCAGCGGCTACGAGCTGGCGCTGCTGCGCGCCGTGCGCTCCGCGGTGCGGGTGCCGATCGTCGCCTCGGGCGGAGCCGATTCCCCCGAACACATGGCCGACGCCGTCGGAGCGGGGGCGGACGCCGTACTCGCCGCGTCGATCTTCCACCAGCGCAACTGGACGGTCGAGCGGGTGAAGCAGGCGCTGGCGCGGCTGGGAGTGCGGGTGCGCCCGCCGCACGAAGAAGGCGCAGACGCCCATCCGGCCATTGCATCGCCCGGCGTTGGCGCGGAGCCGGGGGAGCCAGTCCGTTGATCGTCCCATCCATCGACCTGATGGACGGCCAGACGGTGCAGCTGGTGCAGGGGCGCCGCAAGGTCCTGGAGGCCGGCGACCCGCGCCCGCTCGCCGAGCGCTTCGGACGGGTCGGGGAAGTCGCGGTCGTGGACCTGGACGCCGCGCTGGGACGGGGGTCGAACACCGAAGTCATCGAGGAGCTGTGCCGTCTGGCGCCCTGCCGGGTGGGCGGCGGCATACGCGACCGGGACGGGGCGTTGCGATGGCTGGACCGGGGGGCGGCGAAGGTCGTGCTCGGGACGGCCGCGGTCCCGGAGGTCCTGGAAGCGCTGCCGCGCGACCGCGTGGTAGCGGCGCTGGACGCGTGGGAGGGCGAGGTGGTCGTGAAGGGATGGACCGAGCGCACCGGCCGCACCGTCCTCGAAGGCATGCGCGAACTGAGCGGCCTCGCGGGCGCCTTCCTCGTGACTTTCGTCGAAGGCGAGGGCAAGGAGGGCGGCTTCCCCCGGGACCGGATCCCGGCCCTCGCGGAGGCGGCGGGCGCCTCGCGGCTGACCATCGCCGGCGGCATCACCACCGCGGAGGAGATCGCCTGGCTGGACGCGGCGGGCGCTGACGCGCAGGTCGGGATGGCGCTCTACCGGGGCACCCTGGGGCTGGCGGAGGCGTTTACGGCCCCGCTCCGCAGCGAGCGGCCCGACGGACTCTGGCCCACGGTGGTCGCCGACGACCGGGGCGCGGCCCTGGGGCTGGTCTGGTCCAGCCCGGAGAGCGTGCGGACGGCGATCGACGAGGGGCGCGGCGTCTATCATTCCCGCTCGAGGGGGCTCTGGCGCAAGGGGGCGTCGTCCGGCGCGACTCAGAAGCTGCTACGGGTCGGGCCCGACTGCGACCGGGACGCTCTCAGGTTCACGGTGGTCCAGGGCGGGACCGGGTTCTGCCACACCGGCGAATGGACCTGCTTCGGCCCGGCCGAGGGGCTGCGCAGGCTGGAGCGGACCGTGAAGTCCCGGCGCAGGAGCGCGGAGCCGGAGTCGCTGACCGGCCGACTGCTCTCGGATCCCGGGTTTCTGCGGGGGAAGCTGGTGGAGGAGGCGGGCGAGCTGGGCGAGGCTGTGGCGGAGCTGGGTGGGGTGAGAGGGGATGAGGATGGAGTGGGCACGCGTGCGGGCGATGCGACGCCGAAGCGGGACGTTGCGGGGGCCGAAATGGGCGATGCGACGCCGGAGCGGGACGTTGCGGGGGCCGAAATGGGTGGAGCGATGCCGATGTCGGATGCTGCGGGCGCCGAAACGGGTGATGCGGTGCCGAGACCGGCCGCCGACCCGCGGCAGGTCCGCGTGGTCGAGGAGGCCGCCGATGTGATGTACTTCCTGACCGTGGCGCTGGAGAGCGCCGGCGTCAGCGTGGCCGACGTGGAGCGCGAGCTGGATCGCCGCAGCATGAAGGTCGGGAGGCGGGCGGCGTCGGCGCCGAAGGGGGCGGCGGATGGGTAGGGGGGTGGATATGGGGCCGGGGGGATCCGCCGGCTCCGTCCGCCCGGTGGGGTCGTCCGGTGCTGGAGGGCGTAGCGGGGGGCGACGGGAGATTCGGCTGAGGCGGGTGGCCGCGGCCGATGCGCCGGGGGCGCGCCAGCCGGCGGTGCCCCCGGAGATGATCGCGCCGGTGCTGGAGATCATCGAGTCGGTGCGCGAGGGGGGCGAGGCGCGGCTGCGCGAGCTTGCCGAGCGGTGGGATGGTCTCGAAGCCGGCGGGGCGCTGGTCAGGACGCCCCGCGAAATGCGATCCGCCCTGGAGTCGCTCCCGCGGCCCGACCGCGAGTTGCTGGAGCGCACCGCCGGCCGGATCGAGCACTTCGCCCGAGCGCAGCTGGAGTCGGCGGCACCGGTGGATGTGGTGGTGGAGGGGGGAAGGGCCGGCGACCGGCTGGTGCCGGTCCGCGTGGCCGGGTGCTACGCGCCGGGGGGGCGGTTTCCGCTGCCGTCTTCGGTGCTGATGACGGCTGTGACGGCGACGGTGGCCGGGGTGCGCGAGGTGTGGCTGGCCTCGCCGAATCCGTCCCGGGAGGTGATGGCGGCGGGGGCGGTGGCGGGGGTGGGGGGGTTGCTGGGGGTGGGGGGGGCGCAGGCCGTGGCGGCGATGGCCTACGGCGTGCCGCCAAGTCCGCAGTGCGATGTGGTGGTGGGGCCGGGGAACCGGTGGGTGACCGCGGCCAAGCTCCTCGTCTCGGGGGTGGTCGGAATCGACCTCCTGGCAGGACCCTCCGAGCTCGCGATCCTGTCCGACGCGGACGGCGACCCGGCTCTCATCGCTGCGGACCTGCTCGCGCAGGCCGAACACGACCCTGTGGCTCTCCCGATCCTCATCACCACTTCCGCGGAGCTGGTGGGCCGTGTCGAACGCGAACTCGCCATCCAGCTCTCCGGCCTTCCGACCGCTGAAACCGCCGCACAGGCCCTTCACAACGGCTTTGCCGTCGTCGCCCCGGAGGAGGAAGCCCTGCGCTGTTGCGAGGAACTCGCGCCGGAGCACCTGCAGCTCCACGGGAGCCGGACGGAGGTCTGGGACAGATTGTTGGACAGATTCGGGGCACTATTTGTCAATGAATCTGTCACAGAGGTCTTCGGGGACTACGGGGCCGGGCCAAATCACACCCTGCCGACCGGCGGCACCGCCCGCTTCACGAGTGGTCTGTCGGTGTTCCACTTCCTCAGGCGCCCGACCTGGCTGCGCATCGACGAAGGCCCCGCCCGGGACCGCGTGGCGCAGGATGCCGCCGCGCTGGCCCGCATGGAGGGACTCGAGGCCCACGCCCGTGCGGCGGAGATGAGGACGCGCCGGAGTTCGCAACCCGCGGAATAGCTCCCGCTGCGTTCGGCGCTGCCTACAGCCCGAGCAAGGTGCGGTGGATCGCGGGCGTCTTGAACGGTGCGCCCGACACGCGTCCGGCAGTCCGCCTACCCGCCCCCCGCCCGGCACGGCACCGCGCGCCGCTCCACCACCTCACGCATTCTTCCATCCCCCACCCACACGGCCCGCGCCCCCCGCGCACCCCCCGCACCCCCCACCCCCGCACCCCCGACGCCCCCCGCCCTCGCGCGGCTCGCCACCGTCACCCAGCACCGCGCACCCTCACGGTCCCGCCCCGCCTGCACCCCCCACCCCACGCGATCCCCGCGCACCCGGCCACGCACCCCGTCGCCCGCCGCCGAACCCTCGCCACAGAACTCCCCGAACCACCTCCTGAGCCCGGCGAGCCAGGCCTCGAACTCCCGCGTCCGCGGTGCACAGAGCCCGTCGTTGTTCACGAAGTTGATCTCCCGGAGCTCCGTCAGCGACACCAGCGTGCCCGGCAATTCCCCGGTGAGAAGGTTGCTCCACAGGTTGAGCTGCCGGAGGCTGGCGAGGTCGCCGAACTCCTCCGGGACCGGGCCCGTGAACCGGTTTCTGCAGAGGTGCAGCTCCCGGAGCCTGGTGAGCTTGCCGAATTCAGGCGGAATGGGGCCCTCGAGGCTGTCGGGACAGGCCGCGAACCGCTCCAGCCGCGTGAGGTTGCCGATCGAGGACGGAATCGGCCCGCTCAGGTGGTTGGTTCCCAGTTCGAGCCGCCGCAGCCGCCGCAGGTCGCCGATCGTCTCCGGGATCGATCCCGTGAGCCGGTTGCCCCCGAAGTCGAGCTCTTCCAGCCTCGCGAGGTTTCCGATTCCGGAGGGAATCGAATCCGACAGGAGGTTGTTGCCGCTGGTGAACCCGATCCCGAAGTTGAGCCGGCGGAGGCGCGGCAGGCTGCCGATCGAGGACGGGATCGGACCGGTCAGGCGGTTTCCGTAGAGCAGGATGCTCTTGACGTTCCTCAGGTTGCCGATCTCTTCCGGCACGCCGGTGAGCAGGTTGCTGTACAGATTCAGGCTGTCCAGCGCGGTCAGGTTGCCGATCTCCGGGGGGATCGGCCCGGTCAGCTGATTGGCGCCGAGCTCGAGGATGCGCAGCTGGGTGAGGTTGCCGATCGTCGACGGGATCTCTCCGCTCAGGCGGTTGCCCTCCAGGGGAGAGGCGTCGATGCCGCACATCATCAGATACTGCAGCTCGCGCAGGTTCCCGATCTCGGCGGGAATCGGGCCCCTGAGCTGGTTGTGACAGAGGTCCAGGTAGGCGAGCTTCGTCAGCCTCCCGATCTCAGGCGGGATTTCCCCGGTCAGCTCGTTTCCGAAGAGCGACAGCGCGACGAGCTCCGTGAGGTTGCCGATCTCCGGGGGCAGTTCGCCGCTGATGGCGTTGTAGTTGAGATCGAGCGACTTGAGGCGCGACAGCCGGGTGACCTCGACGGGGATCGGCCCCTCCAGGTCGTTTTCCCCGAGATGAAGCGACTCCAGACCCTCGAGATGCTGAATCTGCGGGGGAATCGAGCCGATCAATCCGTTGCCGGGCAGCACCAGGTGTCTCACCCGTCCCTCTTCGTTCAGGTGGATCCCCGCCCAGAGGGACACGGGTTCGTCCGACAGCCAGTTCGTGTTGTCGTGCCAGAGGTCGCCGTTGGTCAGCTCGTACAGGACCTTGAGAACCAGATCCTCCGGGTAGGGCACGACGATCAGGGAGGCCGAAGCGCTGGCTTCGTCCGCGGACACTGTGATGTCCACGGGCCCGAGACCGACGCCGGTCACGTACCCGCGGTCATTGACCCGTGCGATCTCCGGATTGCTCGACTCCCACTGGAAGCGGGCTTCCGGAATCGCGAAGTCGTCGGCGTCGAAGGCGTTTGCGCGCAGGCGGATCGAGTCGGTCACCAGAATCGAATCGCCCGGGATGCGAAGCTCGACGGCGGCCGCCACCTGTTCGACGACCACGGTGGAGAAGCCGCCCAGGTCTCCCGACGCGGCGTGGATCGAGGCCCGCCCGTCGGCTACCGGCCGGACCAGCCCGGACGCGTCCACCGTCGCGACCGAGGTGTCGGCGGACGACCAGGTCACGCCCGCGCCCGCGAGGGTGTGCCCGTTGGCGTCGTGCACGGTGCCGGTGAGCTGGGCACTGCGGCCGAGCGAGGCGAACTGCACGTTGCCGGGCGTGACCGAGACGGAGGCCGCGACCTGGGCCACGGCGACCATGGCGGTTCCGGTGGCGCTGTCGGAGGTGGCGCTGATCATCGCGGTGCCGTTGCCCGCCGCCCGAACGAGCCCCGATCCGTTCACGGTCGCCACCGCGGGGTCGCTCGTGGTCCATTCCACGGTTCCTCCGACGACCTGGTGGCCATGCTGGTCGCGGACCGTCGCCGTGAAGCGCGCCGTGTCGCCGATTGCGTCGAGGCTGACGGTTTGCGGAGCGACCGTGAGAGTCAGCAGCGCGACGGGGGTGACGGTGTTGGCCTCTACGCAGGCCGAGAGGAGCGCCAGAGCGGCGAAGACTGCACCGAGCGGCCGGAGCACGCGTCTTCCGCCCGGTCGCTTCACTGCCCGACTCCTGCCGGGGTTGGTGCCGGTGGCCCGCGGAGCCTGCAGGGAGGTATCAATGGCGAATACCGTCCGGTTTCGTGCTGTTGGCATCGGATTGAATGGTGCGGGTCCGGAAAAAGGTCAATGTCACTGGCGTACGCTGGCTACAACCGGAAGCTAGCAGTCGGGCCCCGTGCGAGACACCCTGCTTCCTCGATCGGGATTTCGGCCGGGCCTCACTGCCAATCTTGACAACGACGGCAGGATCAGGAGAAGATGTTAGCGCTAACGATCACCCGACTCATCCAACGAAAGGCAACCCGATGGCCACCACCGAATCCCGTCTCAGAGCACTCATCGATGAACATCTGGGACTCG
The DNA here is from genome assembly GCA_022826005.1 of Gemmatimonadota bacterium. Lineage (GTDB taxonomy): Bacteria > Gemmatimonadota > Gemmatimonadetes > Longimicrobiales > Gaopeijiaceae > Bin94. The sequence continues at coordinate 14,297 of JAJDVT010000011.1, forward strand.
GTCGCGAACCAAACCTCGATGGAGGGTTTTCCGATGCCGGCGTTTCGTCCCTGGACGCGGTTGCCTTCATGAGGCTCGTCGAACGGGACTTCGGTATCCGGATTCCCCCCGAGGACTGCGAGACGATCAATACATTCCGGGATCTCATCGCACACGTTGGCGCCAAGACCGGCTAGCCACCCCAACCCTCGACAGACCGCCGGCAGGCCGGCGCGCGCCGTTTGATCCGGCGGGAGGAGTGCGGAGGCGATGTGGGAGGTGCCTGAGCCGCTGTCCGTGTGTGATGTTCGACACGACGACGGCAGCGCCACCATCGTGCGCAGACACGGGAACCCGCATGGGCCTCGTCTCCTGCTGGGCCACGGCAACGGGCTCGCAGCAGACCTGTACTATCCCTTCTGGTCCCTGCTCGCCGACCGGTTCGACCTGCTCGTCTACGACCTCAGGAACCACGGGTGGAACCCGGTCGGCGCGCGGCGGGAGCACAACGTGCCCAACCTGGTCCGGGACCAGGAGCAGGTGGTCGACGCCGTGGCCCGGAGATACGGGGACCGGCCGACGATCGGGGTGTTTCACTCACTTTCGGCGTTGACGACTCTTCTGTCGGGCGTGCTCGCCACGGGCCGAACCGGCAGGCTTTCAGCCTGGGTTCTGTTCGATCCGCCCCTCTACCGGCCAGGTCCGGACGATCCGGACTACGACGCGTTGGCCGAGAAGACTGCCGGGATGACGGAGCGGCGCACCCATCGGTTCCGGAAGCGGAGCGACTTCAGCGACCTCATGAGCTATCTGCCCCTGCTCCTGCGGGCGGTGCCGGGCGCTTCGGATCTGATGGCCAAGACCATTCTGCGCGAGTCCTCCGACGAGGGCTATGAACTCAGGTGTCCCCGGGAATACGAGGCGCAGATCATCGCCTATGTGCGCACCTACGCCTTCCTGGTGGACTTCGGGAACCTCCCCTGTCCCACGAAGGTGATCGGCTCCGATCCCACGCTGCCGTACGCGTATCTGCCTACCTTCAACCTCAGTCACATCGAGACCCTGGACTACGATTTCATTCCGGAGACGACCCACTTTCTGCAGCTGGAGAAGCCGGAGGAATGCGTCGCGGCAATGTGTGAGTTTCTGGAGGAACGGGGGTTGGTCCAGCAGACCGTGGAATAAGTCCCCGCTGCATTCGGCCGACGATGCATCCGGGAACGCGGCGCTCACGCGCTCGCACTGTAATGTTTGCTTTACACAATGTCATGTCCTCTTTACCTCTTGGTCTCCTCAAGCGCCGCTCTGCGTTGCTCCTCGGACGAATAGCGCTGCTATCCGCCCTTCGTCGCGCCTTGTCAACCCGGCGCCTGGACGCGAACGGTCACGATGTCCGTGTCGTGATACTGCTGGTGGCGTACCGACGACGCGAGGTGCCGCAGTAGACGCAGCGAGACTTCCCGCTCGATGGCGGATTCGTCGGTGTCTTCGCCGGCCAGGGCGATCCGGTCCTGCAGGTTCTCGTCCCTTGGCGCAACGATGAATTCGAGTACGGCGCTGTCCTTTTCCTTCTTTGCGACGAGCAGCAGGCGCCGGCCCTTCTCCTTCTGCGTGGCGAGCGGCAGGTGCCGGCCCCTCTCCGTCTGTCCGGGTGCCTCCTCCCCCCCTTGATCCTGCCGGGCGAGCGTGAGCAGCGCCTCCTCGGCGGCCGCACCGAGGCGTTCGGCCATCGCGGAATCCCAGCCGCCGCGCGACACGAAATCTCCAAGGAAGTCCCGGATCCGCGGCAGCTCCGACAGGTCGAAGTTCGTTTCGAAGCGGCTCGGGCGCGCCTCCGTCAAGCGGAGGAAGAGAGTCATCAGGATCGCGGCGAAACCGTCGGCGTTCATCCCGTTGGCCAGCAGGCCGCCCGCGAACGCGGATACCTGCTCCGGGAAGATCAGGCCGTACTGGAAGCCGATCCCGGTCAGGACCGCGATTCCGACGACCATGCCCTCGCGAAAGTCCAGCCCGCCCTGCAGTACGATCTTGAGGCCGATCGCGAAGAGCATCGCCAGGAGGACCACCAGGTAGCCCGCGAATACCGGATCCGGAATCGCGAGAATCACGGCGAGCAGCTTGGGCAGGAAGACGAAGGCGATGAACGCCCCGCCGGCAACGACCCCGACGGCGCGCGCCGCGACACCGGTGAGTTCGGTGAGCGACACGCTCAGCGTGGTGGCGCTGCCCGGGACCGTTCCCGCGAGCCCGGCCAGCAGGTTGCCCACGCCATCGACGGCCACGGCGCCCTGGACGGCCCGAAAGTCCACCGCTCGTTCGCGCCGCCAGGATGCGCGCTGAATCGCGACCGCGCTGCTCATGGTGCGAATGGCCGCGATCACCGCCACGAGCAGGAATGAGGGAAGAATGGTCCAGAACGCGGGCCCGAAGTCGCGGGCGAGGCCGGGCGGCCGGGGCTGGGGGAGGCTGATCCAGGGAGCTGCCGCGACGCGCTCCAGATCGTAGAGGCCGAAGAATCCGGCGATGGCGGAGCCGATGACGACACCGATGATCGGGGCCCAGAGACGCAGGGCTCCCGTGGCCCGCAGGGCGAAGCCGCCGATGACCACGACCGTGATGAAGAACCCGGAGAGCACGCCTGCCGGGGAAGTGCCGCCGGGTGGGCCGGCGAGCATCCCGGACACCGCCGGCATGACCGTGATCGGGATGAGCATGAGCACCGTACCGGAGACGGTGGGCGTGAGGATGCGCTGGAAGAGGGACAGCCGCCAGGAAAGCGCGACCGGCACCAGTGCGGAGACGGCGACCAGGGTGGCGAGCGTCGCCGGGCCGCTCTGGGTGAGCGCGCTGATGCAGGCGGGGATGAAGGCCCCGGAGGTGCCCATGACCATGACGTGCCCGGCGCCTATCCGGCCGGCCCGAGCCGCCTGCAGCATGGTGGTCAGGCCGCAGATCGCGACCGAGGCGAGGACGGCCCACAACACGTACGCCTCCGAAGCGCCGGCTGCCCGCATCACCACGGTCGGGATCAGCATGACCGCCGCGATGTTCAGCACCGCGAGCTGCAGGCCGATCCCGAGGGCGAGCGCGGGAGGCGGCGTCTCGTCGGGCTGGTAGCGAACGCGGGACTCGCGCGCGTGGTTTTTCACGCTCACGGGGCCGCGTCGAACCAGTGGCGCCTTCGCTGGAACGGGTAGCCGGGCAATGAGATTCGGCGCCGCTCCTCGCCCGCGAACAATCCCGCGAACGAGACGGGAAGTCCGGCCTCGTACGCGCTCGCCACCGCTTCGGCGAATCCGATGTCCCCGTGCCTGGCCGCCTCCGGCCAGTCGCGGAGCGGCACGGGGCCCAAGGCAGCCTGCGGCCCGATCTCCAGCACGAGATCCACGCCCAGATCCGCGAGGGCGCGGGGGTGTCGAGGGCGACTCTCGGGCTGGCGCGCCTGCTCACGCCAGTACGATCCGTCGAGCATCCGGTCGGGCGGGAGCAGCCGGCCCGTCACCTGGCTCAGCATCCTGACCGATGGAGGGGAGGCGGGAATCTCCGCACACGCGGCCCCAAAGGCGTCAAGAGCGTCGTCCGCCGGGCCGTGGTCGCCGTTCCGGGGTGCCCCGGTGCCAGCCGCGTTCCCAGCCGCCGCCAGCATCCCGCGAGCGGCCGCGAGGCGCAGTCCGTCTTCGAGTTCGAACACCCCCGCGCACCAGGCCGCGGCCAATTCCCCGAGTCCGTGCCCCGCCACCACGCTGGGCCGGACCCCGACACCGGACCACATCGCCGTGAGCGCGCACTCGATGGCGAAGATCGCCGGCTGCGCCCAGGCAGGATCGCGCAAGGCGGACGCGGCGGCGGCACGGCCGAAGATCGCGTCCAACAGCGAGATGTTGCCGTTGCCGCGTTCGTCGTTCAGCACCGCGTCACAGCGGTCGAGAACGGCGCGCACGACGGGTTCGGTTTCGTAAAGACGCTCAGCCATCTCCGTCCGTTCGCCACCCACGCCGGCGTAGACGAAGGCCACCTTCGGCGCGGTCCCGGAATCCCGTGCCGCCCTGGCGCTGCCCGGTCGATCGCCTTCCGCGACCGCCCGCAGTCCGGCCAACAACGAGTTGGCGTCGTGGAACGCCACCCCGGCCCGGTGCCCGAAGTGGCCGCGGCCCACGCCCACCGTCCAGGCCATGTCCGCGAGCAGTGAGTCCGCGGGTGCGCCCGGAGTCGCAAGGATCCCGGCCTGCCGGTCTAGCCATCCGAGGTACCGTTCCGCGAGCTCACGCATGGCAGCCTCCGATTTGCCGGACAGGGGAAGGATTCGGGCGGTACGAGGCTGGAAGTCGCCCGCCGCGGGCTGCAAGTCCGCCACCGGATCCATGAGCGGAATGACGACGGTCCGGGCCGATCCCGGGGCCTGCAGGACGGGCGCCGGCGCCGACCCTCCGCCGTCGGCTGCAGTGGAGTCGTCGGCCGGGGGACCGTAGCCCTCGAGCACGACATGCGCGTTGGTACCGGAGATGCCGAAGGCGCTCACACCGGCGCGGGGCGGCTGTCCTGGCCGCCGTGGCCAGTCCACCGAATCCGCCGTGACCTGCACCGGAAGCCCATCCCAGTCCAGGTGTGGCGTCGGATTGCGGAAATGCAGCTGTTTCGGGATCAGACCGCGCTTCATGGCGAGAATCACCTTGATCAGCGCGGCGACCCCGGCGGCCGACTCCAGGTGGCCGATGTTGGTCTTCACGGATCCGATCAGGAGCGGTTGGTCCTGCTCGCGTCCCCGTCCGTAGACAGCCGCCGCGGCCTGCACCTCGATCGGGTCGCCCAGCGCGGAGCCGGCTCCGTGTGCTTCCAGAAAGTCGACCTGGCCGGGCAGGACACCCCCGCGGTCGAGCGCCTCCTCGATCACCCGCTGCTGTGCTCGGCCATTCGGCACCGTCGGCCCGGCGGTTGCCCCGTTCTGGTTGACGGCGGAGCCCCGGACCACCCCCCAGATGCGGTCGCCGTCGGCTTCGGCCTCGCCCAGCCGCTTCAGGACGAGCATGCCGCAACCCTCGCTGCGCACGAAGCCGTCCGCCGAAGCATCGAAGGTCTTGCACCGGCCTTCCGGCGACAGCATCCGCAGTCCGGCCATCTCGCGGGTCAGCCCGGGCGAGAAGATCGCGTTCACGCCCCCGACCAGGGCCAGGTCGACTTCACCCTGCCGCAGCGCCCCCACAGCGTGGTGCACGGCGACAAGCGACGCCGCGCAGTTGAGAACAACCGGCATCGTCGGTCCCATCAGCCCCAGCTTGAAGGCGACTCCGCCGAGCGCCATGCTTCCGGCCGTGCCCAGGTAGTTGATGCCGTCGAGGCCGTCCATCATCAGGTCGCGGTACTCGCTGGCCGCGATGCCGGCATACACGCCCGTGCTGCTGCCTCGCAAACCTTCGGGATCCATTCCCGCATCCTCGAGAGCCTGCCAGGTCGTTTCGAGCAGGAGGCGCTGTTGCGGGTCCATCGTCCTCGCCCCGATCGGCGTCATGCCGAAAAAGTGTGCGTCGAATCGGTCGATTCCTTCGACGAACCCGCCGCGGCGGGAGACCGGGTCTTCGTCGGCGGGATCCCCCGAGACACCGTGCCAGGGTCCGGATCCGGGCCTCCCATCGGTTACCGCGTCCTCGCCGGTTTCGAGCAGGCTCCAGAACGCATCCAGGTCCGGTGCACCAGGGAAGCGGCACGCCATGCCGACGATCGCGATGCCGTCTTCATCTTGCCGAACGGTCGGCTGCGATTCCGTGGCGGCAGGTTGTGGCTCGTCGACGGATGCGTCGTCCTCCTCGGCCAGGGCGATCGTCAGGTGGCCGGCCAGCGATGCGATGTCCGGATAGTCGAAGACGATGGTGTTGGGCGCTGTGTACTCGCCGGCAAAGACACGGTTCAACCGGTTGCGGAGCTCCACCGCCACCAGTGAGTCCATACCGAGATCGAAGAATCCGACCGCGGGGGCCGGAGCCGCCGGAAGCCGCAACACCGCCTGTATTTCCCGCTGCAGAAACGACACGAGCAGTTCCTCGCGTGCCGCGGGCGGCGCGCTCCGCAGCGCGGCGAGCACGTCGTCGGTGGACTCCGCCGATTCGTCCGCAGGATCCTGATCTGCAGACACCAGGTCATCGAAGAGGGGGTGGCGGTTCCCCAGGGTATCCCCGAACACCGGCCAGTCCACGGCCAGCACGACCGACGTCGCGCCGTCCTCCCGCAGCAGCCGGTCGAGGGCCATGAAACCCTGTTCCGGGCTGAACCAGCCCGTTCCGGAAACCTCCCGCCGCCCGGCGATCCGCGCGCGCTGCTCCTCGGCCTCGCCGATTCCCGACCAGGCTCCCCAGGCGATGGCCTGCCCCGGCAACCCCAGCGCCCGCCGGTGCACGGCAAGCTGATCGAGGAAGGCGTTGGCCGCCGCGTGGTTGGCCTGTCCCGGGTTGCCCAGAACCCCGGCCACGCTGGAGAACAGCACGAACATGTCCAGATCGTGTTCCGCCGTCGCGCGGTGCAGGTGCCAGGCCCCCAGCATCTTCGGCCACAGCACGGTCTCGAAGCTATCCCAGCTCTGGTTCCCCAGGGCGGCGTCCGACAGCACGCCGACGCTGTGGATCACGCCGGCGAGCGGCGGCAGGGATCCGTCCATCCGGTCCAGCATGGCATCCAGCGCGGCGGTGTCCGTCACGTCCGCGATCTCGACCTCGATCCTGAACCCGCGGGCACGCAGCGACTCGATCGCCTTTTCCGCCGCCTGGTCCGGTGCCCGGCGACCGTTCAGCACGACCGATCCCGCGCCGCGCTCAGCCAGCCACTCGGCGAGTGCGAGGCCGATTCCGCCCAGCCCGCCCGTCACCAGATAGGTTCCGTCCCGCCGGAGCCGGCCCGCCGCGATGGGAGGCGTCGTCAGCACGATCTTGCCGATGTGCCGGGCCGCGCGCATGTAGGCCATCGCGGCGCTTGTTTCGGCCATTGGCCATATGGTGTGCCTGAGCGGTGCGAGGCCGCCGGTTGCGACGCGCGCCAGCACGTCTGTCAGGGCCGCACCCGGACCCGCCGGATCCTGTTCCTTCAGGGTGTAGAGATCGAGGATGGCGTAGGCGACATCCGGCCGCAGAGCCGCCATCTCGCCCTCGGTGAGGATGTCCCGCCTGGCAAGTTCCACGAACCGGCCGCCCTGCGCGAGGCAGGACAGGCTCGCCTCGATGAAGCCTTCTCCCGTCAGGCTGTTCAGCACGACATCGACCCCGGCGCCGCCCGTGCTGTCGAGTATTTCCTGCCCGAACCGGGTCGAGCGGCTGTCGTACACGTGCTCGACGCCGTGCGAGCGGAGATAGTCCCTCTTGCGCGCGCTCGCCGTGGCGAAGACCTCCGCGCCCGCTGCCTGGGCCAACTGGATGGCCGCGAGCCCGACGCCGCCCGCGCCGGCATGAACCAGGACGCGGTCCCCGGCCTTCAGCCCGGCGAGCTCGTAGGACAGCACGCACGTCACGAAGACCGAGGGGATCGTGGCGAGCGCTGTCGCCGACACGCCGGCCGGCGCGAGCGCGACCAGTTCCTCCCGCGTCACCACCTCCGGCCCGAAGGTGCCGAACGCGAATCCGGCCACGCGGTCGCCCACCGCGACGGAGGTCACGTCCGAACCGACCTCGACGATCCGGCCGCAGAACTCCTCGCCGAGCATTCCCTCTTCCTCGACCAGGCCCATGGCCCGGAACACGTCCAGGAAGTTGAGTCCGCAGGCCTCCACCGCTGCGCGCACCTCATTCGGCTCCAGGGTTCGCGGCGGCAGCGAATGCACCCGCAGGGTCTCGATGGCCCCTCCCTCGTCGGGCGCCAGCACCCAGTCGGCCTCCTCCGGCAGGGCAAGGCGCGGTACGCCATCGCCCGTCCGGACGAGCCGGGCCACCTGGCGGTGCCCCTGGCGATACGCGATGTGGTTCTCCGAGTCCGGGAACAGCAACTCATCCGTGAGGGCTTCCGGCGCGCCCGCCGCCTCGGGGTCGAGATCGAGCATCCGCGGCTGCAGCTCGGGCGCCTCCCGCGCCACCACCCTGCCGAATCCCCAGAGAGCGGCGCCGGCCAGTCGCCCGGTCCGTTCCCGCTCGAGCACCTGCGCGCCCCGGGTGACGAACCACAGTCCCTTCTCGGGCTCGACGTCCGCGTCCGCGATGCCCTGCACAAGCGCCAGCGCGCTTGCCGCCCCCCGCTTCGCATCCGCAGCGATGTTCGCGGTCGTCGCCTCGGGACCGTGGCCGTCCTGTGCGACGAGGTGGACCACGCCCGCCAGCGGGACATCGGCGGGCAGGCCTTCGAGGAGCGATTGCCACGACTCGCGCCGTTCCATCTCGACCGATGCCGCAACGATTCCGGCTTCGCTCTCCCCGGCCGACAGCCCGGCCTGCGGATCGACCCCTGCCAACACCACCCGCTGGTTCAGCGCCGCCAGTTGTGCCGCCACCTCCGCGGCCACGCCGCCCCGGTCACCGGCCAGAACCCAAACGCCCTCCGGCAAGTCGATCTCGGCCGGCCCCTGCGCCACGATCACCCCCCGGTCCGGCAGACCGGCCACTTCCTGCCGGTCCAGACCGAGAACCTCCGACTGCACGAACCCCGAGTCGGCGAGCGCCCGGCGCCATACCGCGGGCCCCGCGAGGGCGTGGTTCGGGCGGTAGCGGTCGGCGAAGCGCCACCAGCCGTCCAGCTGTCCGAATATCAGATCCATCCAGCCTCTGCCGCGCTGGTTTTCGAGGGCCACCAGCAGCCCCGATGGCGCGAGGAGCGCCCGGCAGCGGGCGAGCGTCTCGTCCAGATGGCGCGTGGCGTGCAGGACGTTGGCCGCGATGACCAGGTCGTAGCCGTGGGCCTCGAAGCCCTGGTCCACGGGGTCCTTCTCGATGTCCAGCACCCGGTAGTCGATCGAGGTGTCCCCGGTGCTGAAGCGCGTCTCCGCCTCCGCGAAGAAGCCCGCGGAGATGTCGGTGTACGCATAGCTGAAGCCTCCCGCCGGAAGCTCGGGCAGGACGTATTCGGTCGCCGAGCCGATACCGGCGCCCACCTCCAGCACCCGCAGCTGCCGGCCCGCCGGCAATTCGTCGACGAGCGTGCGGACGACCTCGCCCAGCATGCCGTTCGCCGCCCGCCAGGCCGGCGCCCGCCGGTAGAGATCGACAGCGTTGGGCTCCGCATCCCCGAACAGCAGCGCCAGCGTATCCTCGTTGCCGCGAAGCACCTCGGGGAGTGCGCCCGCACAGCGCCGGAACAGCCCGATCTCGTTCGTGGCGTGCGGGAAGCGCTGCATCACCCCGGTCAGAAACCCTTCGGAGTCGAGCGGCATGTCATCCGGCAACGGGTCTTCGGCTCCCACCGCTACCACGAAGCCTTCCGCGTTCGCTTGCAACACCCCCGACCGCGCCAGAATCTCGAGCATGCGCCGCAGCAGGTGCACGTGCTCGGGCAGAACCTCAAGCCGCTCGCGCAGCTCTTCCGGATCCACCGCCGCGCCTGCCCTGCGCTCCCACCCCAGCGCTTCCAGCGCCGACAGCGCGTAGCACCACGACACCCGCTCCATGTCCTCCTGCAGACCGGTCTCGTCTTCGACTTTGACTCCCTCGATGGCCAGATACCGGGAGAACGGCCGGGAACGGGCCGCCGCCGCCGCCGGAGCCGGGAGGAAATCCGCCGCCAGAATGCCCGGTGGCAGGGCCCGGTCACGCCAGACGACCTCGTAGAGCAGCTCCTCCACGCCCTCCGCCGCGGGGAGCAGCGCACTCCGCGTCGCCCGCTTCACCGTGTACCCGTTCAGCGTGCCGATCGGAGATCCGTCGAGGTCGCACAGGGTGATGTCCGCGCTCAGCACTTCCGGTGGTTCGGCGCCCGCGCTGTCCGGCGCCTCCCTCATGCGGACATGGCAGAGCAGGCGTTCAGGCAGCCGCTCCGGCACCGAGAGCTGCTCCCATCCGAAGGGCAGATAGGTGACATCCTCGTCGGATCCGAACGTGTCGCGGGCGGCGCCCATCACCTGAAAGCAGCCGTCCAGAACGAGGGGGTGAAACGCGAGCCCGCCGGTGTCCGCCGAGTCCGGCAGCGATACCTCGGCCAGGGCCTCGCCCGGCCCGGCCCGGAGCGCCTCCAGGGTGCGGAAGGAGGGGCCGAGATCGATCCCGACCTCCGCCTTGGCGCGGTAATAGGCCGGGAGATCGACCGGTGCCAGATCGGACCTGAGCCGTGCGAGATCCGGCGTCGCGCCGGTCGGCGGCAGATCCGCACCGGCATCCGTCGCCACCCGGCCCTCCGCGTGCAGCGTCCACTCGTCGTCGGCCGCTCCCCGGCTCAGAATCCGGACGCGGCGCGACCCGTCCTCTTCGGCTCCATCCACCAGCAACTGGAGCCGGCGCCCTTCCTCCCCGCTTCCGTCGCCATCCCCGCTCTCCGCCGGGAAGACAAGCGCGCTGCGCATCTGGAAGTCCCCGACGACCGCCGGGCCCGAGTTCTCGACCGTGCAGGCCGATGCCGCCATGGCGCCGAAGAGCGCGCCGGGCGCCACCACCCGGTCGAACACGCGGTGGTCGCCGAGCCATGCCGGGTCGGACGGATACAATTCGGTGTCGAAACTGATCTCACCGCTGGCGGACTCGTGGCGGCTGCCGAGGAGCGGGTGATCGGCGCTCGAGCGCCTCCGCCTGGGTGCGTCGATCCAGTGGCGGTCACGGCGGAACGGATAACCCGGCAGCGCGATTCTGCGTCGTGACTCGCCGGCGAAGAGCCCCTCGAAGCGCAGCGGCAGCCCCGCCTCGTACGCGCCCGCGACCGCCGCGAAGAAGGCGTCCTCGGCCTCCGTCACCGTAACCTTGCGTCCGGGCCGCATGAGGCTCGAGAGCGCGACGGGCGCCTCGGGCGCCCCCGCCGAATCGGGCCAGGCGAGCGTGGTCATCGGCCCGAGCACCGAGTGCGGACCGATCTCCACGACCGCGTTCACCCCCAGCTCCGCCAGCGTCTCGACGCAGGCGCGAAACGCCACCGGCGCGCGCATCTGCCGCCGCCAGTACGCCGCATCCAGCGCCTCGCCCGCAGCGACCGTCCGCCCGTCGAGGTTGCTGACGAAGGGAAGCTTCGGCGGGGCATAGGACAGGCGCGAGAGCGCTTCCTCCAGATCGTCCAGCGCCGGCTCGATCATGGCGCTGTGATAGGCGGGACTCTTGCGCAGGCGCGCCACCCGAAGCCCGTCCGCCTCCAGACGCTCCAGCAACGCGGAGACCTCCGCCGCCGGACCGCTGATGACCTGGTGCGCGCCGTTGTCGGCGGCGATACAGAGGCCGATTCCCCCGGAGGCCGCATTGTGCTCTTCCAGCGCCTCCGCGACGTGGCCGGCCGGTGCGAACACCGCCCCCATCGCTCCTTCGCCGGGCAGGGCGCCGACCAGCTCGCCCCGCACCGCCGCCAGCCGCAAGCCATCCTCCAGGCCGAACACGCCCGCGGTGTGGGCCGCCGCGATCTCGCCCAGACTGTGTCCCAGCACCACGTCCGGCCGGATGCCGAGGCTCGACCAGAGCGCCGCAAGGGCGCATTCGAGCGCGTAGATCGCCGGCTGCTTCCACTGCGGATCGTCCAGGTCTCCCACGGCGGCGGGACGGCCGAACATCACGTCGAGCAGCGAGGCGTCACGCTCCTGCCTGAGCAATTCGTCGCACCGGTCGAGCACCGCGCGCACCACCGGCTCGCTGGCATGGAGCGACGCCCCCATGCCGGGCCACTGGCTGGCCTGTCCGGCGTACGCGAACGCGACGGTCGCCGCCCCGCGCGACGGCGTCCCCCCGTCCGCCTCGGCGACCTTCCGCAACCCCTCACGCAACGAAGCGGCGTCCCGGAAGACCACCCCGGCCCGGTGGTCGAAGTGGCTGCGCCCCATACCCGCCGTCCACGCCATGTCCGCGAGCAGCGGGTCACGGGCACCGTCCCCGGCGGGACCCTTCCCGACCCCTTCGTCGACCCAGCCGAGATACCGTTCAGCCAGCTCGCGGAGCGCCTCGTCGGACCTGCCGGAAAGCGGCAGGATGCGGGTCACGCGCGCGGCAAGTTCCTCCTCCCGGGGCGCGGGCAAAGCCGCCCCATCCGTCCCGTCCTCCGCCAGCGAGATGTCGACCGGCCACGCGGAACCCACGGGCCACCGCCGGCCGCCGTCATCCCCATCCACCGATGTGCCATCAGCCGATCCGGGCCCCTCCAACAGGATGTGAGCATTCGTTCCGGACCACCCGAAGCCGCTCACCCCCGCCCGTGGAGGTCGGCCTGAGCGGAGCGGCCACTCCATCCGGTTGCCCGCCACCCGCAGGGGAATCCCGTCCCAGTCGATCTGCGGGCTCGGGTTGTGGAAGTGCAGGTGCTTCGGGACCGTGCGCCGTTCAATCGACAGGATGGCCTTGATCATCCCTGCCACGCCCGCCGCCGCCTCAAGGTGCCCGATGTTCGTCTTCACGGAGCCGACCAGGATGGGGCGGTCCGCTGTGCGTCCCCTGCCATAGGCCGCCGCCGTCGCGCGCGCCTCGATGGGGTCCCCCACCTCCGTTCCGGTGCCGTGAGCCTCCACGTAGTCCACATCCGACGGCTGGAGCCCGGCCCGCCGGAGCGCGTCCTCGATACAGCGCTCCTGCGCGTCCTGGCTCGGCACCGTCAGCCCCGGGGTCGCGCCGTCCTGGTTCACCGCGGTGCTGCGGATGACGGCCCAGATCCGGTCGCCGTCGGCCACGGCCTCGCTGAGCCGCTTCAAGACCAGGATTCCGCAGCCTTCGCCCCGCACGTAGCCGTTTGCCCCGGCGTCGAAGGTTGCACACCGCCCATCCGGCGAGAGCATCCCCGCGTTCGCGCGCATTTCGAACAGCTGGGCCGACAGGATCACATGCACGCCGCCCGCCAGCGCCAGATCCGCCTCCCCGCGCTGCAGCCCCGAAACCGCCTGGTGAACGGCCACCAGAGATGAAGAGCAGGCGGTGTCGAGGGCCATCGCCGGCCCGTTCAGTCCCAATGCGAAGGCAACCCGCCCGATGGCCGTGTTGAAGGAAGTTCCCGTGACCGAGTACAGGCTTGCGGCCGGCTCGGTCGGCTCACCGGCGTCGAGGACGAGCGCCCGGTAGTCGTAGTTGCTGATGCCCGCGTATACTCCGGTGCGACTGCCCTTGAGCCGGTCCGGAGCGATGCCCGCGTCTTCGAGGGCCTGCCAGCTCGTCTCGAGCATCATGCGCTGCTGCGGATCCAGACGCTGCGCCTCCACCGGGGAGATGCGGAAGAACGAGGCGTCGAACTCGTCGAGCCGGTCGAGGAAGCCCGCGAACCGGCAGGCCCGGTTGACCTTTTCGTCGGGGAAGAGCTGGCCCACGCGCCCGGCTCCGGACCCCAGGACACCCTCGGTCACGGCGTTCACGCCGCCTTCAAGCAGGCGCCAGAAGGACTCGATGTCGTCCGCGCCGGGGAACCGGCACGCCATGCCGACGATTGCGATGGGTTCGAAGGCCGTCCTTGGCATCAGTGCGACTCCCCTGGGAGTTTTGACAGATTCCGTGACAGATTCATAGCACTATCTGTCAAGGAATCTGTCATATTGGGCTTTTGCTGGATGGAACCAATATAGTAGACACTCTCCGGGCGTTCCCAAGGCGCGTTGTTCATTGGGCGTACGCGTCCACCACGGCTCCGACGAGCCCCCGAGCGGACACATGACATGCTCTACCTGATCGCCGCCCTCGCGGCGCTGGCCATCGGGCCCCTCATGGGAGCGCGCGCGGGGCCGGCCCGCGAAGCCGAAGATGGACGGCGGAGTACGCTCGCCTCCGTCCTCGAGGGCCTGGTGATGGCGGCCGTGCCGGGGCTGATCTTCCTGGAATTCGTGCCGTCCGCGGTCGGGGAAGGGGAGTGGGGCGTCCTTCTTGTGCTCCTGGTGGGATTCGCGTTGCCCGTGCTCGCCGAGCGGTCCTCGCGCAGGGGGGGAAAGCCGGTCCACCGCTGGGCGCTGATCGCCGGCCTCTCCGGGTTCCTCGTCCACGCCGCGCTCGACGGGGCCGCACTGTCCACCCTGCCGGCGGGCAGCCCGGCTTCGCTTCCCCTGGCCGTCATCCTGCACCGCCTTCCGGTGGGGGTCGCTGTGTGGTGGCTCGCGGCCCGGGAGATCAACCGCCCGGCGGGCGTCGTGGCGCTGGCCGCGCTGATGCTCGCGACGGTGGCAGGGTATCTCCTCGGTGCCGCCGCCGACGGGGCCCTGCTGGACGCGGCCATCCTCGACTCCGGAGCGCTGCGGCTCTACCAGGCCGCGGTAGGGGGATCGCTGGTGCACGTCGTCATCCACCAGAACGGTGCACGCGCGACCGCCCGCGACCGCCGCGGCGAGGGCTGGGGCGCGATCATCGCCCTGGCGGTCCTTCTGGCCGTCGCCGTGGCCGGCATGGACGCGAGTCCGCACGGTCCCGCGAACTTCCTTTCGCGACTCCACGTGCTCTCCGCGGAGAGCGCCCCGGCCCTTCTTGCGGCGTACCTCTGCGCGGGGCTCCTCAGCGCCTTTCTGCCGCAGCGGTCGGTTCGCTGGATGGCCCGCGGCAGCTCGGTCTCCCAGGCCGGGCGGGGCATGCTGATCGGCCTGCCGTTCCCGGTGTGCTCCTGCGGCGTCGTGCCGCTGTACAGGAGCCTGGTGCGGCGCGGCGCACCCCCGGCCGCCGCGATGGCGTTCCTGGTCGCCACCCCCGAACTGGGCATCGACGCGATCCTCCTCTCGCTTCCGCTGCTGGGGCCGCAGGTCACGGTGCTGCGCCTGGCCACGGCTGCCCTGGCGGCGCTCCTGGTGGGCTGGTGGGTGGGCGGCAGGCTGAAGACGGCGGACCCGGAGCCCGAGCCCGCGACCGCATCGGGTGACCAGCCGGGCACTCTGACCCGCCTGGGCACCGCGCTGCGCACGGGAACCGGCGAGGTCGTCGACCACACCGCGCCGTGGATCGTCCTCGGATTGGGCGTCGCGGCCCTCGTCACCCCCGTCCTGGAGAGCGGCTGGCTGGCCGGTCTGCCGCCGGTGGCGGACGTATTCCTCTTCGCCCTGCTGGGCTTCCCGACCTACGTCTGCGCCGCCTCGGCCACCCCGCTGGTCGCGGCCTTCCTCGCCACCGGCCTGTCGCCAGGTGCCGGCATCGCCTTCCTCATCACCGGACCGGCCACCAACATCTCCACCCTCGGGCTCGTCAGCAGCCTGCACGGCCGCCGCGCGGCCATCGCGTTCGCTTCGGTGATGGTTGCGTTCGCGGTCACGTCGGGCGTCGCGGTCAACGCCGCCTTCGGAGCGCTGCAGGTCCCCTCGCTCGCCGCGCTGATGGAAGAGACGCCCAGCGCCCTGCAGCAGATCAGCCTCGTCCTTCTCGCCGCACTCTTCGTCCGTTCGATCGTGCGGCGAGGGCTCAGGAAGTTTGTGGGCGAGCTGCGGGAAGGGCTGGGGTGGGCCCACTGATGCTCTGGACCGCTCTGATGGCCGGCCTCCTCACCCACCGCCGCGAAGGGTGGCGCGGAAGCCGCCACCTGGCTCCAGCCGCGGCTTCGGGTGTTCCCGTTTTCCGTCTGGTTTGCCGTTCGGACCTCCTGTAGCATGCGAACCACAACACACCGCTTCAGCGCAGGGGCGCCCTCACCACGTACGGCACATCCATTTCGTCCACGACCCAGGTGTAGATGTTGCCGTGCTGGACCCAGAAACGGCTGTAGGGTGCGGGGGTGAAGGCGAAGCGGACGGAGCCCAGATAGTCCCCTTCCTCACTGTAGGTGTCGTAGAACGCGGGAGCGTCCTCCGGGGTGACCCTTTGCACCCAGAGCCGGCCTTCGTCGTCCACGAACATGCGTGCGAGAATGGGCTTGACGTCCGGCATGAGCGCCGCGACCTCTTCGGCCGCGCTGCGCGCCTCGGGGCTGTCCTCGACAATCTCCTCGACGAAGGCCGCGCGGTCTTCGTCCGTCAGCGGCAGCACGGGCACTCCGGCCTCGATGACGACCAGCGTGTCCCCGCCCTCGCCGGTTCGCGCGATGCGGTACGCCACGTTGTTCGCGCGCCAGAATCCGCCGGACGGGTTGACAACGATCATCTCGAATGCCGAGAAGCTCGGCGCCAGGAGCTGCCAGAGCCCGTTCGAGTCCTGGTAGTAGTATGATTGAAGGCTGCTTTCGCCCAGGAAGACCGAGTCGACAGCCTCGCTGGACAGGTCGTAGGACTTGTAGTAGCCACGCGATGTCCTTGAACTCAGGCCGGGTGGGGGCGGGTAGCGCCGTTCTTCGTCCGAATGGGCGGTGAGCGACCAGTAACGCCCCCGATTGTCGAACGGCCCCGTCCAGACGAAACCGTAGCCCAGTACCGGCGCATTGAACCGGCGCACCTCCTCTCCGGCCGGGTTCACCCCGATGATCCTCCACTTGCCATGATCGTTGATCCACAGCAGCGTGTCGCCCGAGAGGACGAGCCCATTGGCCGCGGTGATCTCGCCAGGACCCTCGCCCCGCCGGACGATCGTCCGCAGGTACCGGCCATCGGAGTCAAAGACGCGAACCTCCGTAGCCTGGAAGTCCAGCACGTAGATGGTCCCGTCGCTGCTGGCCTGGATGCCCCGGATGTCCCCGAAGATGAGGTTGGGGTCGTCCCCTTCGAGGCTTCCGAACCTCAGGTCGACATGTGCTTCGGTGACTTCGGGGCCGATGGCGTCAATGGCGGGGAGGTCGGGATACCGCACGAGGAGCGCGCCGTTCGGCAGGGTCTCACGCAGAGCGGGCGGCTCGGCGGATTCCGTGACGCATGACGAAACCGCGGCGGCGAGGATGATGGCGGGCAGTACGCGTGATGTGGGGTGATTCCGCATGACTCGTGGAGGGTTGGAGCTACGACATCTGACGCCGCCTGGTGAGATCGAACGTTGGCTGAGGCCGCCTGGTGAGATCCAGCGTAGGCTGAGGCCGCCTGGTGAGATTGAACCCGGGATTGAGCCCTGATATCAGCTGCCTGGCGGGATCGAACGTCGATGCCTCGTCGTCCAGCAGCGCCAGCGTCAGTCCCGCCAACCACGCAAAGCGGCGGGGAAAACCCACTCGCTCACAGAGCTTGTCCAGCGAGAGGGCTACGGCTGCCAGGAGGCACGCAACGCCGGCTGCGTAGGCCATCCACGTCACCACTTGTTCTTCTCCCCGGGTTGTCCGTTGCTCGGTCGAGCCCGCGTCGCGGGTGCTGCTGCGGCGACACTACGATTCATTCACGAACATCTTCGTAATAAATAGTACGGTGTCCGGCAAGGCATGTCAACGAGATTCTTCGTGGCAACCGTGAGGCGGGCGGACATGCGAGCGCGCGCGCCGCTGACAACTCCCCTGCCTCAGGAGACGCGCTGGACCTCCCTGGCCCGTGCGATGAACTCGTCCGCCGTCTCGCACTCGATGACACCGGTGGCGACTGCGGCGATGCGATCCGCGTCCCCAGCGTCCTGGCGCGTTCCGTCTTGCGACTGTCGGTTCAAACGGGACTTCGTCTTGCGACCGTTGCGCATGGCGGAGATGGTCGTCGCCGGTGGGCGGTCTCACCCTCACAACCGACCCGCTGGAACTCCGACTCCGTCGGGGGCGAAAAGAGCGTGCGCGCGGTGATCACGCCGCTGCAGGGTGGCGGGTGGAAGTCCGAATGGCGCCATCCAGGCCCTACCTCTTCGAGCGGCTTCCGGACTGGTGCTTTCTGGCGGCGGCCATGCAGTCGCTCATCCCACCGATGGCAACATCCCCGCGCACGGCTCCCCACTGACCCGCCGCAGCGGGTGCATCGAGGCCTTGTTGGCGCTCCCCATGAACAGGTGGGGTCTCCCGTCTTCCGTCTCTCCCTGGTCCTGCTGGAATACCAGGACGCTGTCGCCTCTCACCCGAACGGGAATCCGGGCCATGTCGGTCCGCATATCCTTTTGCACGATCGCGTAGCATCCGGTTTCCGGGTCGATGATCGCGCCGCCGGTACGGAAGTCGCCGCTGAACAGCACGAGGTGGCCCCGGTCGTCGACGGACGGATGCGACTTGTGCGACCATGGCGGGCACGGTCTCCCGCTGATCTGGCAACCCCACTCCTCGGTGAACTCGGTCGGAACAGCCACCCGTCCCGTCTTGCCGCTCAGGTCGTAGACGAACACGGAATCGGGGCCTTCCTCGTAGGCCTGTACGACGAAGGCCCGGTCCTCGGTACAGACGATCCGTGCCGCGCTATTCAACGAAAGGCCGGTGAGCACCGCCTGATTGCGGGCGCGGGCATCTTCCTCGGAAACGATCTCGTCGACCGACGTGCCCAAAATCGCATTCGGTCCAATGGCCTCGGTCTCGTGCCGCAGCACACCGTTCGGGACCGGTACCGCGGGCTTGCCGCCCAGATCGCAAACCCTCTGTGCCGTGGGTGCCTGCGGGGTCCACGAGCCCACCGGATTGTGGTTGGAATCGAACATGAGGACTCGCTGGAATCCGGCAACGTACAGACCTCCATCGCCGGCAAGTGACATCCAGGTTGTGCCCAGGGGCGGGATTTCCAGCGGGCCCTCGCCACGTGGCGTCGAGATCGTTCGCACCCATTCACCCGTCTCGAGCGAGAAGACCATGATCCCGTCGGGCTCCTCGTTGTCGTGGACGTAGAGGAGGTTGCGGTCCCAGTCAGCTGCCAGGTTGTGGTACTTCATGGCCCGCCACTCGTCGTGGATGATGGTTCGGCCGACCGAGTAGTCGATCTCCAGGATCTGCTGGGCGCCGGCGTCGGGAGCCGCGACGAGGCCGGCGATCATGAGGAAGGTCAGTGCGCGCAACGGTTTGCTCCTGCGTTCAGGTGGTGTTGCGACTGGGACGGGCAGAAAGTCACACGTTGACTGGATGCATCAGCGATTCCGGGGGTTGCCAGACTGCAGAGGCTCAACCCAACCCTCAAGAGCCTCTCGGCGCACCCGCCTCGCCCCGCACCCCTATCCGCTTGACGTTGACCAGCGGCGCCCCCTCGGGAGAAAACTCGACGTCTGCTACCAGTCCATCCTCGATGAAATCCAGGAAGAAGGGGTCCTGCTCGTGCGACGCGAGCAGGGTGCACGTCTCGACATCGACAACATCGATCCGGCTCTGGAACCAGTTGAGCAGATCCATGTCGACGGGCATGAGGCCGCCCTCCGGATCCTCCTCCGAGTTCTCGACCCAGTCCGCGCGGCGGAGCCACAGCGACACCCACGCCCTGCCGGAGGCGTCGACATGCATGTCCGACAGGTGATTGGGAAGCGGGTTCTCCGGCGTGACCATACCGCGTTCGAAAGGAGTGTTCTCCAGATCCGGGCCGGTCAGGCTCCCCAGGAGCCGGCCGTCACGGGACCACGCCTCGATCCGGTACTCCTCCCGGTGTGCGGCCAGGATGGACCCGTCGGGGGCAGCCGCGGCAAACCTCAGGTCGAGAGGATCGAAGCCGGGGGGGTCGTCGGCGGGGCCGTACTCCGCGCCGAACGACGCGAGCACCTCACGCCCGTCGACGACGTGGAGCGGCTGGCCCAGGCTCGCGGCGTCGCTGCTCCAGCTCTGCATGACGTACAGGCTGCCGTCATCGATGGCGATCATGTCGTTGATCTGCCGCCCGGAAAGCGGCTTCTCGTCCACGAGCGCAAAGTCCGGAGAGATGATCGTCACCCTGAGATTGAGGGGATCCCAGACGTGCACGTTGCCGGCGGCGTCAGCGTGGAAGGGGTAGGCGTACTGGAACTCCATGGGTCCCTCGCCCTCCCGCCCCACGGTCCGGATGAACTCTCCGCCGGGACCGTAGACGTTCATGTGTTCGCGCTGGCCGAGCCAGTAGTTGCCGGACCCGTCCCGGACGATCTGGTCTTCGCCGCCACGGCCCGAGATGAAACCCGGTCCGGCGACGGATCCGATCTGGAACTCGTGCTCCAGCACCAGGCAGTCGACGCATGCGTTGGCGGTGTTGAGGACGCAGCCTTCGGCGAAGGAGGCGGCGGGGGCCGAATCTTCGGGTGCGCAGGCGAGGAGGAGCGCCAGGGGGATCGGGCTCCAGAGACAGGTGACGGATTTCGACATGGGGTGCTCCCGATTGCATTGTTCTGAATCTCCGGCTCACTACGACCGGTGGCCGCTCGTGAGTTTCCGTCGGGAACCTCCGGTTTTCGGCTGTCTACCGCATCAGCCCATGGAGCCACACACTCTCGCGCCCGAACTCGTCCTTGTGGATTCCGAGGACGTAGTCGTCGCCCACTTCGAGGAGAAAGAACCCCGGGGGCGTCTGCAACTCGGCGATCGGGGTCCCGTCACGATCGACGACCTTCCACAGCGCACCACCGTCCACGCGGCGGTGAATCCTCGGATGGATCACCTCGTCCGCGAACACGACCGGTTCCCTCCACGGCGGGTAGGCCATCACCCAGACCCGGTCATCCGGAGCCGCGACAAGCCGTGCGTAGCGCGGATAGTAGTCCGGATAGACCAGCATCCAGCTCACGGTCATGCGCTGCCCCGGCCTCGTGGCCTCCATCTCGCGGACCAGCTCTTCCCTGGCGTCGGCGGGGACGGGAGCCGGTTCGAACGGAACGGGAAGGGTCCCGATGTGCTCGCCGCTGAAGCTCATCGCGAGGATCGAGTCCGAGCCGGTGTCGCCGAGATAGATGCGGTCGTACCCGATCCCGTAGACCCGGTTCCTCGGATACGCGTGCATGGTCTCGGGATCCGAGGTCCTCTCAAATGCGGGCAGCCACGCGATGGTATCGAAGCCTTCGGTCGCCGGCACGAATCGTCCGACCACCATGGGTTGGCGCGCCTCACCGGGCCCCGGGGGCGGGCATTCCGCGCCGTAGGTGTTTCTACCGATGAAGATTCCGTAACCCAGCACGATCGAACCATCGGGGACCAGGCGTTGGCGACCCTCGACGACCCGGCAATGCCCGGACGGCGGCAGGTTGTATCGACTCGATCCCGCGTACCGGCCATCGGGCCCGAATCGGGTGATCTCAGACGAGGAAAGGACCAGGACCGAGTCCCCGGGAGTGCGGGTGAGCCGCTCAATCGAGTAGACGAATTCACCCGGGCCTCCGCCCTCGCCGCCGGTGTCGAAGAGGTGCGTCCCCTCTGGATCGTAGTACTTCAGCTCCGAAGTGCTTTCGTTCGCGACGACGATGCGGCCGTCGCCGAGACGGGTCGCTCCGGTGACCCAGTGCAGCAGGTAGCCATCGCGCTCGTCCGCGCCGCCGATGACGACGGTGGGCTCTTCGGTGAGGCGCCAGGTTGGGCTCGCGTCCTGCGGGACGGGATCCGCGTCGTTCCCGCATGCCGCGCAAGCGAGCAGGGTCGCGAGCAGGAAAGGCATCGTTCTGCCACTGAAATGCCGCGGTCCGAGTGGGACGGGTGTCACCGGCGCAACCTCATGTCCCCCACGTCGTACCAGTCGAGCGCCCGGTCCGGAACCCCGTCGGCATCGTCCGGCCCGAGCTGCCGGTCGACCAGAACCACCAGCGTCGAGCCCAGAAGGTCGAAGGCCCGGAGGCGGTCCCTGACCCTCACCGACCGGACGTATTCGGCGTTCTCGTACACGTCCAGGTAGGACCATTCATGCGTGTCGCGCTGCGTGGCGATCCAGTAGCGGTTGGCTGCGTCGAACAACTGGTGGTCCGTGCCCAGATCGTAGGGCTTGGGCGTGGCTCCATAGTCTTCCATCCTCCGCTCGACGACCGAGCTGTAGGTGCCGTCCGAACTCCCCTGGAGAACCCTGGACATTTCTGCGGGACCCAATCTCCCTTGCACAGTCCACAGCCGCTCTTCCTCCCGTGCCACGTCCCGTTCGTCCGGGGGGTAGGTCGGAGTTTGCAGCACCGTGGCGTCGCCGGCGTCGCCGACGAAGATCAGGCGACTCTCGCAGGCCACGAAGACCCATCCGTCCGCCCGATCCGGGATGCCAACGATGCCTTCTCTTGCCCCGCACTCGATGTCTCCGGGCCTGCTCGGCGACGCTTGCTCCCGCATGACCTCCCCGGAGGCGACGTTCACGTCGTACCGGACCATTAGCGAATCGGGGATCCAGCCGCGCCACACCACACCCGAGAGGACCGTGCCGAATGAACGGAGCGGATCCAGGAACGGTGTCCGCACCTGCGATACATGGGCACCCGATGGCTCGAAGACGGTGAAGCGGATCAGAACCTTGTCATAGACCCCGACGGTGCCCGCCTCGCCCCGCACGAGATCGATGTTGATGAGGTCGTCGGAGCCGCTCCTGCCAAACTCGCCGGGACCCTCTCCGACCCGGCCGAAGACTCCCACAACAGCGCCCTCCGAGTCCACGCAGCGGACCCGCGTCTCGTAGGAATCGACTACGCAGGCGACGCGCTCGTCCGCGAGCAGCGCGACCTGGTGGCTCTCGCTCAGCGGCAGGGCGGCGGTGCCGATTGCCTCGGGCGTGAAGATGGAGTCGTCGACCGGGGCGTCATCCTGACCGCAGGGGACGGCGAAGGCCAGGAGTGCGCCGACGGCGTGCGGCGGAAGGGTCTTCATTGGACGGAAATGGTGTCGCGGGGGCTCGGTCCGGGACGGCATGAGAGGCATCCTCCAGGCAACGGCAAGCAATCGAGACTCCGGGGCTTCACCACGTATGGTCTTCAAAAGGGGTGCCACGACTGGTCGCATTGTAAAGTATGCATTACAGAATATCGCGTTTACATTACTTTTTCGGTCTGTGAAATCCAGTTCGGGGGTATCTTGATGATCGGGGGCGCCGGTCTCCTCACAATCGGAGGGAGCCGTACCAACCGCTGCGATGCGCGCTGCAGCAGCTCGGAATGATCCGTGAGCACCGACTGAATGAGTTCCCGTTGCAATAGCGAATCCCGCATCGCAATCCCGCCAGGCAGACGCTTCCGGTCGACGCTCGCGGAGAGTATGTCGGCGAGTCGCTGCTTCTCCTCTCGGGAGAGGCCGAGGTCCCCGTAGGAGATCAGAAGCCCCGCCTTGGCCCCGGCGACGTACGCACTGAGCTCAAGGCCCTGAACCACGCTGAGTGCGCCCGATCCCACCTCTTGCAGGATGTCCCGGGTGATCTCTTCTTCGCGGTTCGAGAGGACCGCATCGAGGTCGGATTCGGCCAACTCCTGCGGAGCGTCCAACACCACATCAGCACCGGCCTCCTCGTCGGGTTCCGTCGCCGCTTCGGGCCGGTCGCAGTAGATGAGCCCGAACGGCAGCGCGCACAGCACCGCCACCCGGGTGGCCGCGCGCAGCCAGAGGGGAGCGGGGGAGCGGGTGTCGGTTGAAACGATCATTCGGAGTCTCCTCTCGAGTTCCCTGGTGCGTCCGACTCCACCGGCCGCGCTCGCAGGAAGCGGTGGGCGGAAGCCGGGCGGGGCCGACGTACTGGTGACGACCCGCAGCAGTGCGCTGGCATACGTCCTGGGGCAGGATCTCGCGGTATCCAGAGCAAGCCGGTCACAGCACGCTTCCTCGGCGATCCGGAGCTGGTGGCGGGCCCACCACGCCACGGGATTCCACCAGAAGGCGGAGCAGACCAGCCATTCCAGCCAGCGCACCAGATGGTCTCGGCGGCGGACGTGGGCCAGCTCGTGGGTCAGGATCGCTCGCAGTTCCTCGCGGCTCAGTTCGGTCGGAAGGAAGGCGGGAATCAGGACCCGGACCCTCCCCCCGGTCCACCAGACCATGGGCATCACGCGGGCGTTCGTGGCATGCACCTCGGGGATCCGGGTCAGACCGAGGTCACGGCTGATGGCGGCGGCCTGGCGTTGGAGCGACACAGGTGCCTGGCGGGACGCCCTGGCCAACGTGCGCCGAAAGCGAATACTTCGCGCGAGCGTCCATCCCAGGAAACCCGCCGTGCCGAGAAGCCACAGGATCGCCAGGACTGGTGGGGCGGCTGTGCCGAAAGGCGGGCCAGTCGATTGGTACGAAGTCCCCTCGGCCAGCACGAGTTGCGGAGCGCCGGCACCCCCTGTGGCTAACGGCGCTACCAACTCCGCCGGGAGCACCGGGATGGAAATGACTGCCGGCATCAGCAGCGTCACGAGCACCAGCAGCCACAGCGAGTGGGAGACGGCGGGCCGGCCCACGCGCCGCTGCACCATCCACACCGCGCCCGCCAGGACGACCGAGACCGTCAATTTGGTCGCGCCGATCTGAAGCAGCAGGCCGGTCATATCTCCTCCTCCAGGATGCGGTGCAGCTTCTCGATCTCGTCCCGCGACAGCTTGTTGTCCGCGACCAGGCGGGTGATCATCGGCACAAGCGAGCCCTGGGTGAGCCGGTTAGCGAGCGACTCCAGCTGGGCGCTGGCATGGGCATCGCGGCCGATCGCGGGAGAGAACACGCTGATGCCCGGGCTGCGGTCGCGGACCACGAAGCCCTTGGCCGCAAGGCGCTGCAGGAGCCGCTGCACGGTGCCGTGCTGGGGTTTGGAGGCGTCGGGGTAGAGCCGGTCACGGATCTGGCGGGCCGTGAGGCGGCCTTTCGTCCAGAGGAGTTCCATGACCGCGAGTTCGGAGTTGGGCAGCGTGGGTACCGTCATGGGGGACTCCTACTTGGCCGCAGAATATACGACGTCATGTCGTTATGTTAAGACATGAAGTCGTGCATGTCAAGTCGGAGTCGGAATCCGTCGGCAGCGGGTGGAGGACCCTACCAGCCGAGCGGCAACGCGATGACGGCGCGGCCGCGCAGCGAGTGGTGCCTCCCACCGTCGCCGTCGTCGGCCGATGCGTTCGCCAGCCCGGCCGAGTAGATCCCCTCGATGCCAAGCGTCAGGCCCGCGGCAAGCGGGACCATCATCCCCAGCCCTCCGGCAACGCCGTAGTCGGTGTCCTTGAAGTCGAGCGTGTCGTCACCGCACTCCTCCTCGCGCGTCATTCCTACGGCCGTGATGCTGATGTCGCAGCTTGCCTTGTACGCGAACCACGCCCCGCCCATTGCATAGACGTACTCGTCGCCGAACGTGACGGACGGGGCGAACTCGAAGTAGGCCAGGTCGATATCCGCCTCGATCGTCACGCCCGGCTGGCTGGCGTCCAGAACCGCTCCCTTCTGCACGTACAAGGCGTCCACGCGCAGGCCGATACCGTTCCAGAACGGCACCGTCAACCCGGCGCCGGCGTGGTAGCCGAACTTGTGGCCGGCATCTTCGTCGTCCTCGTCCTCGAGCAGCACGGTAGAGCTGCCAGCGCCGCCAAGCACATGGAGGCCAAGCTGCGCATGCGCGGGCGCAGCGAGCGTGAACATGAGTAGTGTGGCGAGTGCGAAGCGCATGGGCGGGGTCCCTTCGGTGGCTGGAGGGGCGGTGGGGGTGTGTCCTATGGCCATTAACCCTAACGGGCCGCGGAAGCATGGCTTCCACAAGGTGGGACGCCACCGGGGGCATGGAGGGTTTCACGACCGGTTGTACGGCGGTCTTCGGGCGGTGGTCCCGGGAGGTCACGCCGGGACGGCACCCATCCGCGTCCCATCCCCATCGGGGGCACCCGCCTCGCCCCGCAGCCCTACCTCAGCCCGCTGGGGCGGCCTTGCTTCTCCAGCGCGTACAACCGCACGTACTCCACGTCCAGCTCGTCCCGCCAGACGCCGAGGATGTAGTCGTCGCCGATTTCGAAGCCCGATTTCAGCCCGGTCCCGAGTCTGAGCGCCGATGGCGGCTCGAGGGAAAGCCCCGCGGGCATTGCGATGGTCCCCAGCCAGGTGCCGTACGGCGAATAGACCTGGAACGGCGGAAGGTCCGTGCCGGGGAGCGAGTACGGTTCCACCCAGAGGTTCCCGACCGCGTCCAGGTGGAGCGACTGCAGCACGGGCAGGGTCGAGGCCGTGGGGCTCTGGCTCATGTTGCGCCTGAGGCCTTCTCTGGCGCCCTCCGGCATTCCTTCCACGCCGCGGGTCAGGGACATACTCACCTCGACCGCGGCCTCCACGTCCTCGCTGGTGACCTCGCGGGCCGGTTCGTCCCGTCCGAGTATCCACTTGGTGGAGCCGTCGCCGAGGGCGATTGAACGCACCGAAAAGCGCTCGGTGTCAGCGAGCGCCAGTCGACCGCCGGAGACCGCGTACCTGGGTCCCTTGCCGAACCTGTAGATGTAGTTTCCGACTCGCCCGCCCTCCCGGAACATGTACACCTCCCGCCCCGGCAAGTCCATCAGTGTGCGCATACTCCCGTCATCCAGGGAAAGGGCCACGATGGCGATCCCCGGCCACCTCGCGACTCCCGGTGGCGGCCTCTCGCCGCGCTGGTCGGCGAAGGTCAGGATCAGATGCCGTTCGGAGATCCCGATGACGTCTCCGGGCCCGAAACCGGGTCCGGGAACCTCTACGCGTATTGTCCGGGCCGCTTCCCCGCTCGGGGCGAATACCTGAGCCCTGAGCAGGCCATGGTCGAAGGTGACCAGGGAATCACCGGGGAGCGTGCCCACGAACGCGAGAAACGCGTGTTCACCGGGGCCCTCCCCCTCTCCCGCCGCGCGCCACACCAGGTTCCCGTCCCCGTCGTAGCGGCGCAGCTCACCGGTGGTCCATTCTCCGATTACGATGTCGCCTCCGCTCAGGCGCACGGTCCCGACCACACCGTTCAGTTGGTGTTCGGGGACCCCGGCCAGGGCGCCGATCCGGACCACGGGCTCGTCGCTCACGGTCCAGCCCTCGCCGGGACCCCAGAGCGGGGCCCGCGCCGTGATGATCGGTATCCCGGCCGAATCGGTCTGGGCGGTGAGTGGGGGGGTGAGAGCTGGCAGGAGTCCAGGTGGCAGCATCGCCAGCGCAACGGCAATCGCGAGCTTCCAGTGGCCTTGTCGGCTCCTGCTGAATACGGCACGAGATTTCATGCCTGCTCCAATCCCGGCAACCCTACCCGGTACATCCGGTACTGCGGGAATCCATCGTCATTGTAGACGGCCAGCCAAGCGGGTGCGAAGAAGCGAGCCGATCTCGGTACCGCGTCCACGACCTGTGACACAACGACACTTCCCGTTTCCAGGTCCACGACTTCGATAAGCCACTCCGTCGCTCCGGGCCCATAGCGGAAGGTATGTAAGGATGTGGCTCCCGCCACAACGGTTGTCGCCGGAGGGCGATGGGCACCACCCGGTCCGGACTCGGCGAGACCGTTGTGGCACCCTGCGGGTGACTTGCGGCGCGTGGCTGCCACTCCGCAGCTTCCGCCTACCGTCCGACCATACGACCGCCCCGCGACCGGAGCCCGCGCCATGACTCGCCGAACAGCGACTCCACCCTCCCCCGCACGGTACGCAATCGCCGCCGCCGCCGCGATCCTCGCCCTGCTCCCCGCCCCCGCCACCCCCCAGTTCGTCGCGCCCGCACCCGACCGCGCGGAAGGCGAAGGCCCCTTCGACCGGCTGGTCATCCGCGGCGCGATCGTCATCGACGGCACGGGTGCACCCCCCCGCGGCCCCGTCGACATCGTCATCGAGGGCAACCGCATCGCGCGCATCGCGGGCGTCGGCTACCCGGGTCTTCCCATCGACGCATCCCGGCGCCCGGCCCCCGGCACCCACGAGATCGACGCGCACGGCATGTACGTCCTGCCCGGCTTCGTCGACCTGCACCTCCACACCGGCGGCCTGCCCAAGACGCCGCAGGCCGAGTACGTCTACAAGCTCTGGATGGCCCACGGCGTCACGTCGGGGCGGGGCATCGAATACGGGCCGATGGACTTCTCGCTCTCGGAACGCGAACGCGCCAACAACAACGAGATCACCGCGCCGCGCATGTTCGTCTACCAGCGTCCGGGGCAGGGGTGGGACCGCGGGCCCGTGCGAACCCCGGAGCAGGCCCGGGAATGGGTCCGCTGGGGGGCCGAGCAGGGCATGGACGGGATCAAGTTCGTCGCGTACCCGCCGGAGATCATGGCCGCGCTCCTCGACGAGGCCAAACAGCTGGGACTGGGGACCGTGGCTCACCTCGCCCAGCTCGGGGTCGCGCAGATGAACGCGGTCGACGCCGCCCGCCTTGGCCTCGGCACCGTCACGCACTTCTACGGGCTCTTCGAGGCGCTCTACGACGACCACGACGTGCAGCCCTGGCCGTCCGACATGAACTACGCCAACGAGCAGCACCGCTTCGGCCAGGTCGCGGCCCAGTGGGACCTCATCCACCCGCAGGGAAGCGACGAGTGGAACGCCATGCTGGAGGAGCTGCTGTCGTACGACGTCATCCTCGACCCCACCATGACCGCCTACCTGGCCAGCCGCGACGTGATGCGTGCCCGCACCGCCGAGTGGCACGAG
The DNA here is from genome assembly GCA_022826005.1 of Gemmatimonadota bacterium. Taxonomy (GTDB): domain Bacteria; phylum Gemmatimonadota; class Gemmatimonadetes; order Longimicrobiales; family Gaopeijiaceae; genus Bin94. Next base: position 42,550 of record JAJDVT010000011.1, read on the forward strand.
CGGTACACCCTCCCCAGCCTGTGGGACTTCTACGAGCCCAGCCGCGAGAACCACGGCTCCTACTACTACGACTGGACCACCCACGACGAGATCAGGTGGAAGAACTTCTACCGCGTCTGGATGGACCTCATCGACGACTACAAGGACATGGGCGGCCGCGTCACCGTCAGCTCCGACGCCGGCTTCATCTACAACCTTTTCGGATTCTCGACGATCGAGGAGATGGAGCTGTTCCAGGAGGCCGGCTTCCACCCGCTGGAGGTCATCCGCGGGGCGACGATGCACGGTGCCGAGGCGCTCTTCGAGCCGAAGGGGCAGCCGATCGAGTTCGGGATCGTCCGCGAGGGGCTGCTGGCCGACCTGGTGATCGTGCCGGAGAACCCGATCGACAACCTCAAGGTGCTGTACGGGACGGGGCACGAGCGCCTGAATCCGGAAACGGGGGTGAAGGAGCGCATCGGGGGGATCAGGTACACGATCAAGGACGGGATCATCTACGACGCCCGGCAGCTGCTGGAGGACGTGGCGAGGATGGTGGAGGAGCAGAAGAAGGCGAGGGCGGCGGCGTCGGGTGGGGGCGCGCGGTGACGAGCCTCGTCGTCGCGCCACGTGCGGCTCGCAAGCCGATGGCTCGGGTCGCCGTCCGTTGTTAAGCGCGTAATGGCCGGGTGCTGGCAGGCCAGGCTAGAACCAGAGCGGAAACGGCGCCAGCCGCGTCTTCGCCGCGCGCGCCATGAAATGGTGGGTGTAGGCCCTGATGTGCGCTCCCCTGCGGTAGACTTCGATCATGTACAGGTGGCTGGTAGGCAATGATGCGAGCTCGTCCCACCCGCCGAGCAGCGGGGCCTCGTCGAGGAAGATCCTGGGCCTGACGATTCTTCCTCGATCGTAAACGCATGTGTCGGTGACGGACGTTCCGGTAGTGCAACGGACCGTGATGGCTCCTGCTTGCATGTCGACGAATTCGGCGGCCGACCAATAGTTGCTCCTCGCGAGCTCCTCCTGGTCGAAGGCCCGAACCGGGACAGCGACGGCGCGCCGTCGGCGTTCGAAGCGGTCCGTGACGATCTCGAGACCCTCCAGGACGATCGGATCGGGTTCCATGCGAAGGCGGACCGGCTCGACGGACGGATCGACCTCGACTTGAACCGCAAGCGTGTCGTAGCCCAGCCTTGCCGCCTGGACGAGATGGCTTCCGGATCTGACGTCGCAGATGAGAAAACGACCGTTGTCGGTGGTGAGGGAGGCCTGCGGTGACGACTCGACCCACACCAGTACGCTCGCAAGCGGCGACTCCGTGCCTGCGTCGATGACAAATCCGACGATGTAGGGCTGGTCCTCGTCGCAGTCGGGTTCCTGCGCGGCGACTCTGGCAGCCGTGGTCAGGGATAGCGGGAGGGCCGCCAGCGATGCGGATGCCAGCAGTCCGTGGACAAACCCCCGTGAGCACCGAGAGCGGCGAGGCGCCGCAGGAAGGGGCTTCGTCATCGTCCGGGCTCCGTCGGCGGGGTAGTGAGGGACGCAAGATGGGGCTTCTTGCGATACCCCGACAAGCCCGTGCTGTTCCTGTGTCCGCGGTGCACCGGTCCGTTTGAATAGTATCATGCTGTAACGGCAGATGATACTAGTACTCGGCCGGGGTCCGTGGTAGAACGCGGGGCCGCCGCCCATCGGGCGAAACGCTGTTCCGGCGAACTGTTGGGGGCGAAGCATGTGCGGGCGAAGCAAGCCATAGCGTAGTGCCACCGGCGAACCTACCTTGCGCGTCGATGTGCAACCGTCGCCCAATGTCGTTTCTGTCGTGACCATGCGATCCGCCGCCGTCGGCGACCGCCCACCCCTCTGGACCCCGCCCGGGGACCGCGCGCGCGCCACCAACCTCGCGAAGTTCGCGGCCTGGGTGGCAGAGCAAGGGGAGGACCCCGGCCCGGCTGCCCGCGCCACCCCGACACCCACGCGACGCGACCCCACCCCCGGCGAACGGCCCGCCCCGGGTGAACCCCCCGCCCCCCGCACCCATCCCACCCCCGGCACCCCCCCCACCCCCCTTGACCACCCCACCCCCGGCCACCCCAACCGGCCCCACCCCCACTACCACCCCCTCTGGCACTGGTCGATCACCGAACAGTCGGCCTTCTGGGCCGCGCTGTGGGAGTGGAGCGGCGTCGTCGGCGAGCGCGGCGGACGCGTCCTCGTCGACGGCGACCGGATGCCCGGCGCCCGCTACTTCCCGGACGCGCGGCTCAACTTCGCCGAGAACCTCCTGCGCCGCCGCACCGACGACCCGGCCATCATCGCCTGGTCCGAGGCCGGCGCGCGCCGGGTGGTGACGTGGCGCGAACTGCACGACCTCACCTCGCGCCTGGCCCAGGCCATGCGCGACGCGGGAATCGGGCCCGGCGACCGCGTCGCCGCCCTGCTTCCCAACGTGCCCGAGGCCATCGTGATCCTCCTCGCGGCCGCCTCGATCGGCGCGGTCTTCTCCACCGCGTCCCCCGACTTCGGCGTCCGGGGCGTGATCGACCGCTTCGGCCAGGTCGAGCCGCGGCTGCTCTTCGTGACGGACGGGTACAGCTACCGCGGGAAGCGGTATGACACGCTGGAACGCGTGCCGGAGATTCTCGCGGGGCTGCCGACGGTGGAGCGGACGGTGGTGGTGCCGAATGCGGGTGGCTCGCCAGGCGCCATCGCCGACACCATCCTCCTCAGCGACTTCATCGCCCCATGCGACGCGGCCGAAATCCCCTTTGCCCGCCTCCCCTTCGACCACCCCCTCTACATCCTCTTCTCCTCCGGCACCACCGGCGTGCCGAAGTGCATCGTCCACCGCGCGGGCGGCGTCCTGCTTCAGCACTTGAAGGAGCACCAGCTCCACTGCGACATCCGGCCGGACGACCGCGTCTTCTACTACACGACCCTGGGCTGGATGATGTGGAACTGGCTGGTCTCGGCCCTGGCGTCGGAAGCCACCATCCTCCTCTACGACGGCTCCCCCGTCCACCCCGGCAACGGCGCGCTCTTCGACTTCGCCGACGCCACCGGCATGACCCTGCTCGGCACCTCGCCCGGCTACCTGGACGCGCTGCGAAAATCCGGCTTCCGCCCCGGCGAGTCGCACGATCTCTCCGCGCTGCGAACGGTAATCTCCACCGGCTCACCCCTCTCGGCGACGGGCTTCGAGTACGTCTACGAGCACGTCAAGCCGGATGTCCACCTGGCCTCGGTCTCCGGCGGCACCGACCTGTGCGCGTGCTTCGTGGGCGGCATCCCGACGCGGCCCGTCCGCGCCGGTGAGATCCAGGGCCCCGTCCTCGGCATGGCCACCGATGTCTTCGCCGACGACGGCACGCCTCTCGCCGCGGGCAAGGGCGAGCTGGTGTGCACCCGGCCCTTCCCGTCGCTGCCGCTGGGGTTCGTGGACGACGACGACGGGTCGCGCTACCGCGCCACCTACTTCGACCGCTTCCCGGGCGTGTGGCACCACGGCGACTACGCGGAGAAGACGGTGTCGGGCGGCTACGTCATCCACGGGCGCTCGGACGCGACCCTGAACGTGCACGGGGTGCGGATCGGCACGGCGGAGGTGTACCGCCCGGTCGAGGCGATGGACGAGGTCGCCGAGGCGCTCTCGATCGCGCAGCTGATGGGAGCCACCGAGCGCATGGTGCTCTTCGTGCGGCTGGCCCCCGAGGTGCGGCTGGACGAGGAGCTCGAGGGCCGGATCCGGGCCGTGCTGAGGACGCAGGCGAGCCCGCGGCACGTGCCGGCCAAGGTGGTTCAGGTACCGGATATTCCGCGGACGAGGAGCGGCAAGATCGTGGAGCTGGCGGTGCGGGCGGTGGTGCACGGGGAGCCGGTGAGGAACGTGGAGGCACTGGCGAATCCGGAGGCGCTGGAGTGGTTCAGGGGGGTGGGGGAGGGGGGATAATGCGATGTGTACCCGAAGGGAGCAAAGGCGTGGCGAGAGTAGCTGACCGGAGGATTACAGGCCCAGCCGGCCGGGCGATGGCGGTCGTCTGGCTGGGCGCGCTCATGGCTTTTCCCGCACGTGACGGTACTGCTGAGCAAGCGACTGACCTGCGTGTGGATACGCTTGACGGACGCGTGTACGTATCCAACCCGGACCTGGCCACCGCCGACCGCACCGGTGCTCTGACACTCACAGAAGAGTTGCGCATCGGAGCGGTCACCGGGGATTCTTCGACGGATCCTGCGGTGTTCGGCGATGTGATCGGCCTGGCAGTGGATGATCTGGGCAGAATCTACGTTGCCGACGGCCAGTGGCATGAAATCCGGGTGTTCGACTCGGGGGGCGGGTTCCTCAGGCGCTTTGGCCGAAGGGGGGAAGGTCCCGGCGAGTTTGCCGAGTTGGGAGGCATCCTGTGGCACCCGACGGGACTGTGGGCCATGGACCGTCGGGCGAGGAGGCTCACGGTCTTCGACTCGCTCGGCAATGTCCTCGCGACTGCTCCGCACCACGACGAGGTACTCAATTCGCGGTCCTGGGAGCCGATTGTGAGTTCTGCCGGGGATCTGTTTGAAGAAGATTGGGGAGCCCCGCCGTGGGGCCCGCGCATCTTCAAGGTGGAGATCCGGAACCTGGGTGTGTCAGTGGTCGATACCCTGGCGCTGGCGGCGGTGTCGCCTCCGACTCGCACGGTTGAGTCGCGAGGGCCGGGCGGGCTGCGGGGCATGCAGATGGTTACGGCCCCGAGCGGCGCCCGCCCGCGCTGGTCCGCTGACTGGGAAGGAAACATCTGGTTCGGAAACTCGGGAGAATTCCGGCTTCACAAGGTGAACCCGGCGGGCGACACCGTGCTCACTGTGGAACTGCGGCGACCCCCGGTCGCCCTGGAGCGGCGCCAGCTGGACAGCCTGTCAGAGGCGACGGGTTTCCGCGTGGCCGACCTTCCGAAACACAGGGACGTACTGGGATCCATAAATGTCGCCCGCGACGGGCGCATCTGGATCCTTGATCCGCTGTGGCAGCGTCGGCCGACTGTACGAGTCTCGACCGGGTGGGACGTCTTTTCCCCCGACGGGTACCACTTGGGAAGAGTCGAGCCGCCGGTCCCATTCCTCAGCTTCCCGCGGCCGGTCTTCGGCGATGGCGTGATCACCGGGGTCGCCCAGGACGAGTTGGGGATCCAGTACGTCGTCCGCTTGAGGGTGGGGGAAGAGCTCAGACTCAGACATCCCTGACCCGCCTGAGGAACTCCTCGGCGGTCTCGCATTCGATCACGGCGTCGGCGATGGCCGCGATGGATTCCGGCTCGGAATGCTGATCGAGCAGTGGAAGGAGCCGTTCGGCGGCGTGGGTCCCGAACCGACGGGTGACCTGCCGGTGCAGCAAGTGGCGCTGCTGCTCAATCCCCCTCTCAATCCCCTTTTCAATCCCCTTCTGCAGCCATTGCTGGTCCCTTTCTTCACCCCATTTCCGGGCCCGTTCGATCAATGTCGTCATCTTTGCTTCCTCCTCTTTCCTCAGCTTGCGTCGCAGTTTCCTGCCGCGTTCGCCCTGCCGCTCCGTCAACGCGTGCATGATCCAGGTCTGGAAGGGCCCGGTGAGTTCGTGCTCCCTGATTCGCCCAAGCCGGTCAGGCAGCGTGCCGACCAACGCTTCCAAAGCCTCCGGGGTGCGCGGTGGCGAAGCCGGTATCCAGGCAACTGCTTGTGCAACGGGTCCAACAGGTCGGCGACATCGGTCGCCGCCGTCCATTGCTGTTCGCCGTTGTAGATGACGATGGGCAACACGAAGGGGAGGTCGTCGTCCGGGCCGAGCTCTTCCTTTTCGAGCCCCTCCCAGATTCTTGTGCTGTACTCCATCATCTGCAGCGCCATCGGCGGGTCGACGGCGGACTGAAACTCGAGCAGGATAAAGATGTAGATCCAGCCGCCGCCGGTGATCTCGATCCGCCAGAGCGTGTCGGCGTGCTGCCGCCCCCGGGCCTCGGTGACGAAGCTGGTGGGCATCCGCTCAAGGGTGGAGAAGTCAAGCTCGCGGACGAGGTCGGGTACGAAGGTGCGCAGGGTGTCGGCGACGGTGCAGCGCTGGGCGAAGAAGTCCTTGTAGGGAGCTTCGTGTTTCGGATTCGCGACCCGCTCCTGGTTTCGCGGCATAGTAGACACTCCCCGAACGGGAAGGACGGCAGAGCGGCTCGGGAGTGAGGCCCGCCGGTCCTTCGGTGGTCAGGCCGGCAAGTTCGGCGAGGGCCGCGGGCGACGGAATAGCTGGATGGGACTGATTTGGCTGACGCGTTTGCCGACTCGGCCAGTCTCACCACGGAACACGGAAGCACCGGGGAAGCACCGGGGAAGCAGTGGGGAGGGTTGCTCAACGCCCCTCCCCCCCCAATTGTCCCTGTAGTACTGCCGAATTAATCAGGAACGCGCGTGCACGCGCACCCCACTGTGCCTACGCACGCACCACTCTTCTTCAGGAGAGACACCCATGAGACCACTTCTCGCCGCACCGGCAGCCCGCGTCCTCGGGCTGCTTGGGCTCACCCTTGCACTGGCCGGAGTCGCCGACGCCCAGCAGGCGTCGCGCACCGAGCCGGTGACCGGCATTCGGGACAACGGCACGGGGTATCACGCCCTGGTCGGCGCCCGGGTGGTGACGGGGCCGGGCCAGGTCATCGAAAACGCCACGATCGTGATCCGCGACGGGCTCATCCAGCGGGTGGGCCGGGGCCAGGACGCGCCCGCCGGCGCCCGCGTCTGGGACATGACTGGACTCACGGTCTATCCGGGCTTCATCGACGCGCACGCAGATCTCGGGATGGACGCCGTGCCGGAAGGGGGCGACGTGGGGCCGACCCACTGGAATCCCCAGGTTCGGGCCTGGTTCAGCACCACCTCCAACCTGCAGGACGATGAGGGCCGCCGCTCGGCGCTGCGCTCGCAGGGTTTCGGCACGGCGCTCGCGGTTCCCAGGCAGGGGATCTTCCGCGGGACCGCCTCGGTGGTGAGCCTCGGTGAGGAGGGGGTCCGCGAGCGGGTGCTGCGGCCCGACATCGCGCAATCGGTCGGCTTCCAGCGCTCCTTCCAGCTCGGCGGATCCTACCCCAACTCCGCCATGGGGGTGATCGCCCTCATGAAGCAGACGTGGATGGACACCGAGTGGCACAACCGGGCGTGGGACGTGTACCACACGAGCGGCCGCGCCTTCCTGCCGCCCGAGAGGAGCGAGGCGCTCGGGGCGCTGCAGGCCGCCGGCGAGGGCCGCCAGCCGGTTCTCTTCGAGGCGAACAGCGAGGAGGACTACCTGCGGGCCCACAAGCTGTCCACGGAGTTCGGGCTCGACCCGTGGTTCCGGGGCAGCGGCCTGGAATACCGCCTGATCGACGTGCTGCGCGGCCGCAATGAGCCCCTCATCATCCCGCTCGACTTTCCGGATGCGCCCGATGTGGGCACTCCGGCGGAGGCGCTCGACGCGTCGCTCGCCCAACTCCGCCACTGGTACCTGGCGCCGACCAGCCCGGCCCAGCTGGCCGAGGCCGGTGTCGCCTTCGCCATCACCGCGGACGGGCTCTCGTCGCTGAACGAGTTTCTGCCCAACCTGCGGGTCGCGGTGGCCCGCGGGCTGTCGGCGGACGACGCCCTGGCGGCGCTCACCACCACGCCGGCGTCCTGGCTCGGGATCGACCGCACGCACGGGACGATCGCCGACGGCAAGGTCGCGAATCTCGTGGTCACCGAGGGCGACCTCTTCACCGAGGAGGCCACGGTCCGGGACGTGTGGGTGCAGGGGAGGGTGTACGGGATTACCCGCCCGACCCAGATCGATGTGCGCGGCAGCTGGGAGATCGCCTCGGAGGACGAGTGGGGATTCGATGCCATGCTCGTCCTGGAGGGAACGATGAACCGCCTGCGCGGCTACCTCGACGTGGCCAGCACCGGGCCCGACCTTCCGGGCGGCGCGCGGGTCGATCTCGTGTCGGCCACGGCGGTCGCGGAGACCGGCCGGATCGACGCGCGCTTCGACGGCAACGCGCTCGGCTACCAGGGTACGGCGCTCCTCTCGGGTTCGATCCGGGGGGACGAGTTCTACGGCTGGGCGTCGCTTCCGAACGGCGCGGATCCGGCCTTCCAGGGCACCCGCGTCGAGCCCTTCGAGGGTTCGGAACGCAGCACGGCGGCGATGGAGGTCCCCGAGATCGACCTTCCGTTCATACGGCCGATGATGGACTACGGCCGGTCCTCCATGCCGGAGCAGCCGGCGGCGGTGGTCGTGCGCAACGCCACCGTGTGGACGCAGGGCGCGGATGGCCGCATGGAGAACGCCGACCTCCTGGTCGAGGCCGGGAAGGTGGTCGCGGTGGGGCAGGACCTCGCCGCTCCCCGGGGCGCGGTCGAGATCGACGCCACGGGCAAGCACGTGACGCCGGGCCTCATCGACCCGCACATCCACTCGGGCGTCAGCTCCGTGAACGAGAGCGGGTTCGCGATCGTCCCCGAGGTGCAGATGGGCGACGTGGTTACCCACAACAACATCTGGATGTACCGCCAGCTCGCCGGCGGGCTGACGAGCGCCCACATCAAGCACGGTTCCGCCAACCCGATCGGGGGCGAGAACGTGATCGTGAAGATGCGCTGGGGCGGGCTGCCCGAGGACCTGAAGCTCGAGAATTCGCCGCGCACGGTGAAGTTCGCGCTCGGCGAGAACCCGAAGCGGCGTCAGGGCCGGTATCCCGACACGCGCATGGGGACGCAGGAAATCATCCGCGACCACTTCATGGCCGCCCGCGACTACGAGCGCGAGTGGCAGCGCTGGGAGGAGAACGGGGAGGGGATCCCGCCGCGCCGCGACCTGCGCATGGAGGCGATCCTCGACATTCTGGGGCAGGAGCTCCTGATCTCGTCGCACGGCTACCGCGCGGACGAGTTCCTCGCGCTGGTGAGGCTCGCCGAGGAATTCGGCTTCCGGGTGCAGACGCTGCAGCACGGGGTCGAAGCGTACAAGATCGCCCCCGAGCTTGCCGAGTCGGACGTCGCGGCGGTGGTGTGGAGCGACTGGGGCGCCTTCAAGCTGGAGGCCTACGACGCCACCGCGTACAACGCCCGCATCCTCATCGAGGCCGGGGTAACGACGTCGCTGCACTCCGACAACAGCCAGATCGCCAGCCGCATGAACTGGGAGGCGGGCAAGCTGCTCCGCACCGGACTGACCGAGGAGCAGGCGCTCTCGACGGTGACCAACGGCGCGGCCAGGGCCATCGCCATCGACGACCGCGTGGGCTCGCTGGAGCCGGGGAAGGACGGCGACTTCGTAATCTGGAACGGCAATCCCCTGTCCCAGTTCACCCGCGCCGAGCAGACATGGGTCGACGGGCGGCGCTACTTCTCCCTGGAGGAGGACGCCGCCATGCGGGACCAGATAGAAAGCGAACGCAACCAGCTCATACAGGCCGTCCTCTCGGCCGGAGGGAGATAACCGACAATGACCAGGAAGAAGCGAGGAGCGATGAACAGGATCCTGACCGGAGCCGGCGGCGCGGCCGCCGTCATGCTGGCCGTGGCCGCCGCCAACGCACTCACACCCTCCACCGCGGACGCCCAGGTACGCATGACCGTACCCCCGCAGACCCAGGCCGTAGCGCTGCAGGGCGCGACGATCCACACGGTCACCCAGGGCGTGATCGAGAACGGCACGATCGTCTTCGAGAACGGGGTGATCACCGCCATCGGAACGGACGTTGCGATTCCGACGGGCGCCCGGGTGGTGGACGCCACGGGCAAGCACATCTATCCCGGCCTGATCGACGCCTACAGCGCGGTCGGGATCGCCGAGATAGGCGCGGTCGATGTCTCCAACGACCTCAACGAGATCGGCGACTTCAACCCCAACGTGCACGCCGACGTCGCGGTCAACGCGGAGAGCCGGCACATCGGGACGACCCGTTCCGCGGGCGTGCTGGTGACGCTCACGACCCCGGGCGGAGGAATGGTCTCGGGGATGTCGTCGGCGATGAACCTAGAGGGGTGGAGCTGGGAGGAGATGTCGATGGAGTCGGCGGCGGCCCTGAACGTGAACTGGCCCAACCCGCGTGGCGGCAGGTTCCGCGGATTCGGGGGCGGCAGGCCGCCCAACCTGCCCGAGGGGTTCGAGATGCCGCAAAGGCCGACCTATGAGGGGCAGGTGCAGGAGCTGAAGGACTTCTTCGCCGAGGCGCGCGCCTACCGCGACGCTCTTGCGGCCGGCGAGGAGGTGCTCAGCGACTCCCGCTACCTGGCGATGATTCCAGCTCTCAACGGGGATATCCCGGTGGTCGTTTCCGCTGAGAGCGCGGCCCAGATCAACGACGCCGTCACCTGGGGCCAGGAGGAGGGACTCCGGGTCGTGATCCGCGGCGGCCGCGACGCGATCCACGTTGCCGACCGCCTGGTGGCCAACGACATCCCGGTCATCCTGACCTCCACGATGTCGGGGCCCAGCCGCCAGTACGAGGGGTACGACGGCGCCTACACGATGCCCGCCCGGCTGCACGAAGCGGGAGTGCGCTTCGCCATCTCCGGCGGCTCCGGTTCGCTCTACTCGAACCGGCTGCCCTGGGAGGCGGGCGTGGCGGTGGCCTTCGGGCTGCCCGAGGAGGAGGCGCTCAAGGCGGTGACCATCAACGCGGCCGAGTTCATGGGGATCGACGACCGGGTCGGCTCACTGGAGCCCGGAAAGCAGGCCACCCTGCTCATCACCACGGGAACCCCGCTGGACATGACCAGCGAGATCGAACAGGCCTACATCCAGGGCCGCGAGCTCGACATGATGGACATCCAGAAGTTCTTCTTCGAGAAGTACATGACGAAGCTGATGCAGAGGCTGCGGGTGATCAGCTAGCGGGGGTGCTCCCTCCTGGGAGCAGGCGGCGGTGGCGGTGGCTTCCCGGCCGGAGGCCCTCCGCCACCGCCGCCGCGTTCATCGCGGAAGCTCCCAGATCCTGACCTCCGGAAACAATACCGTATGCAACGTGGCGAGGCGCCCGTCCGACAGGAGAGCCACGGCCCGGGCGTGCTCGGGAAGCCGCCTCGAACCCAGGTAGGCACCGTCTGACACTCGGTAGAAGTCCAGGACTCGTGCGTGACCCTCTTCGTCCCCGGTCTTCACGAGCACGATGGCCCGGGAACCATCGGCGGCCACCGACCCGGCAACCTCGGGCGCCTCGGGGTCGACCCTGGTTGCGCGGAGCGACCTGATTCCCTCCAGCCCCATCGCCTGCGGGTCAAGGGTTTCCGTAACCGTTTGCGGGAATGGGATCGAATCGATGCCGTCAACCACCCGCGCCGAGCCCACGCCGTCATGGAATACGATTCGACTGGACCAGCGGAATACCTGCACGCCACCCCAGCTCCCGTCACCAGCGATGTAGGATTCGCAAGTCAGGTTCTGCTCGCAGGAGGTCAACGCGCGCGTCTCGTCCACGATGCGACTCTGGTCCGATACGGTCCACCAGGTTGTCCCTTCCTTCGCGGGGACGCTCACCTCCACTCGAGCCAGGGCGTCGCGGGCTGGCAGCAGACGCCGGGTCCTCGCGACTTCCCGGCGCAGGAGGACCGTGGCCACGAACTCTCCCGACTCGGCGTCGAACACGGTCACCCGGGGCTGCTCCCTGTCGAGGGCCAGCACCCGCCCGTCCGGGGTGACCTTGACATCCTCGATCACCGTGAACTCCCCGGGCCCCCGGCCGGACCGTCCCGCTCTCCAGCGCCGCGTGCCGTCGACATGGAATGCGCGAATGGTCGCGGCCTCGGCGATGAGAAACCCCCCACCCGGATCGCTGATCAACCGCCAGGGATCGCCGAAAAGATCGCCATCCTGATCGGTGATCGTGGCGCTGAGAATCGGTTCCGCCAGCCAGCGACGCCGGACTTCCTGGGAATCGGCGGGTCGAGGCCACAGGGACAGGCCGGTCAACAGGAGAAGGCTGGTCCGCATCCCCCCTAACCGGACCCCCCTACCGCCTCATCCGAAGCCAGCAGCAGCGCCGAAGACTCCGACATTTCCCGGTAGTATGCCACGAACCGCTGTGTCTCCGGTGCGTCGTACGCCGCCAGGTTCTCCGCCCAGCGGTACCCGATCGGCTGGAACCAGAGTTGGGCGACGATGGTGAAGGGCCCGGCCGCGGGATTCACCGCTACCGAGTAGCGCACCTGGTCGGAGCCGGCCGCGAAGTCGGGGTCCGAGGTGGCGGTGCCGATGGGGCGGACGCGGGCGTCGGCGCGGGCGGCGTCGAAGCCGTCCGGGAGGATGCGGTTGTCCTTTACCCAGCGTGCCGCGGACATGAGGCCAGTGGTGACGGTGCCGGATGCATCGACCATCACGCCCTGGTAGACCTGGACCTGGCCGGGTGAGTCGATGGTGGTGTGATGGGGCTCGTAGCCGGCGCCGTTCTCGTCGTGGTCGTCGCCGGTGACGCTGCCGTCGGGGTTGAGCGCGCCGGATTCGAAGATGAGGCGCCCGGCGGCATCGGTGACGGCGACGCGCAGCCAGGCGCGCCGCGACGGGTAGGCGGTGGGGAACTTGTGGCCGGCCTGGTTGCGCACGGTGACGGTGGCGGTGAGGCGGCCGTCCTGCACGACGGGGTCGCCGATCCCGATGGTGGCGGTCGCCGTGCGGAGGTGGTCGGCGGTGCGCTCGGCGGCGAGCTCCAGCTCCTGGGGGAGCGCGGTCACGCCGAGTTCGGCCCGGTAGCGGTTCAGCATCCTCAGCATGAAGAAGTTGCCGCCGCGGAAGACGTGCCGGGAGACCTCGGGGCGGGCCTGTCCGAGCACGCGCGTCACGGGGACGTCTTCGCCGACCTCGGGCATGTGGCAGTCCTGGCAGCTGTGCTCGCGCGGGCCGCCGTCGGCGTAGTCGCTCGCCTGCCACTCCAGGAACGGGGCCTGCTCGGGGAAGGGGGGCCCGGATCCGCCGGCTTGTACCGCATGGGTGATTACGGTGTGGCACGACGCGCACAGCCCGGACGATGTGACATGCTCGCCCAGCGTGGGGCGGAAGCCGGTCGCCGAATGCATGATCCCGACGCCGCCCTCGTCGGGCTCGAAGGGGCCGAAGACCGGGCGGCCCTCGGGCGGCGTCTCAGGGGCGATCTCGAAGCGGGCCGTGAAGGTCGCCTCGGTGCCGAGGCCGTCCGGCTGGATCTGATGGCAGAGCGCGCAGGAGACGCCGTCGGCCGCCAGGGCCGCGTACGGTCCCTCGGCGTCGCCGACCGGCAGGTTCGCGAAGACCTGGCCGGAGCCGCCGTCCTGGATCGCGGCCACGGTGGCCATCGGCATATGGCAGCGGGCGCACTCGCCTTCGATGGCGGCCGCCGCTTCGGGATGGTCCATGACTTCGCGCCGGACGGCCGCATGGAAGTACGGGTCGCGAGCGCTGTTCGCCATCATCGAGGCGCGCCAGTCGAAGCCGATCGAAACATCGGTGCCGTCCTCGGCGGCGACGCCCTTGTGGCAGGCGATGCAGCGGTCGGCGGTGTGGAAGTTGTCGGCGGGGTCGGCGGCGGCGGAAAGGACGGTCGCGTGGGGCGCGGCCTCGGCAGGGCGTAGAAGCTGCGCGAGGGGCGGGGTCTCCGCGGTCGCGTCCGCGGGCAACGTTCCCGCCATGGGGAGCGCTACCGAGGTCGTTACTGGGAGGCCTGCCGAGGGCGGCACCGAGGGCGCTACCGACGGCGCTCCCCCCGCGACCAGTGCACAGCCCGCCAGGCCGACACCGCACGCCGCGGTGAATCTCATCCCCACGAATGCCCGTCTCCTCTTCGACATCCTCACCACCCCTCGAAGAAGCCGCCGTCGAACCAGTCCAGCAGCACATAAGCGACCAGCCGCATCGGTCGCGCGTATTCGTTCGCGCCGCTCCCCACCGGCACGAGCACGCCGATGTTCCCCAGCACATGCTGCCGCGTGTTCAGCGCGACCTGCACCTGGGGAATGAGATCGAACTCCGTCTCCGCCCCCGATTCCAGGTGGTGCTTCGCTTGCACCTCCACCATCGGGGTCCAGGCCCGTCCCCACTCCCCCTCCGTGAAGGTCGCTCCCAGCACGAAGCGCCCGAACACCTCGTTGGCCGCGTCCTCGTAGAGCGGCGCTTCAACCCCCCCCTGGGCCTGGATGAAGGCGTCGTTGGGAAGGATCTGCCCGAACGACGCGTACGCCTCAAGCCTGTTGCCGGGCGCGCCCAGCCCCGCCTCCTCGTCGCCCGTGGCCACGAACACCTCGCCGCCGAGAGAGAAGATCGTGCCAGACGAGGAACTGTGGTACAGCGCGTGCTTCACGCCCAGCACGATGTCGCCCAGCCCGTGGCCCCCGCCCTCGGCCGCGGCACCGCCGTGGTCGTGATCGTGACCGTCCGATTCGGTGTGCGCTGCCCGCCACCCGTAGGGGATCACTACCTCGACCTGGCTGCGGGGACCGTAGCGCCGCTCGTAGACGTACGCCCCCATCGCGGCCCCGTCCCCCTCCAGATCCACTCCCGCCTCCACCACCCACTCGTCCTCCGGATACGCCTTCGTGGTGAGGAGCGGCCGCGGCAGGTTGAGCTCCCCGCGCGGCCAGTTGTCATCGGTGCACAGGCTGCGGATGTAGCCCATCACGCGCTCGAGCTGCTCCGCGGTGAGCGCGCCGCGAAACGCCGGCATCATTTCGCTGAAGCCGCGCACCGGCCCGCCCTCGTGCGCCACCGCGATCCAGTCCCCGTCGGGCTCGCGCGCGGCGAAGTCGCAGTCGGTGAAGTCAGGCATCTCCTCCTCGAAGGCCAGCAGGGAGGGCTCGACCCCGGTGCCGTCGAGGCCGTGGCAGTTGGCGCAGGAGTTGGCGTAGATGGCCTCGCCGGAAGCGTCGGCGAGGTCGGCGCCGTTGACGGCGTAGGGAAGCTGGGCGGATGAGGGGGCAGCGAAGCAGAGCTGCAGGGCCCCGAGCGCGAAGGCGCTCAACCGGAGGGACGAAACCGTCGAAACGACGGCCGGTATGAATTGGCCCGGCGCTGATCCCCTCATCACGCTCCCGGAATGGTTTCGGCTCAGCCCTTACCCGACCCGGGCGGGCCGGTACACGCCGGTATAGTACGTCAGATCTTGGACCGCAGCCAGTCGAGGATGAAGCGCACGATGCGCTTGAGGATATTTGCCATGGGGTCCGTCCCTTCGGTTTCGGTTCTTCCAGGCGGGGCTCCGGGTTCCGGGCCCCATTTGAATTAATGGGCCTACGAGGGGCATCGCGTCAAAAGTTGCGGAGCGCCGGCCCGCAAATCCGCTGGCGCAACGCCGGGCGGACTCATGCCGACCACCGGCCTCGACTCTCCTGCTGTCAGCCGACCTTCCGCGCCATCGCGTCGAACAACGCGCCGTGCACCTCGAGAATCCGATCCGTCTGGCGGGCGTTGGGTTGCAGCGTCTCCTCGCCGCGGTTGAAGGTGCCTCCGAGGAGCACGCCGTCGGCGCGCGGGAACATGTATTGACTGCCGCCGCGCGAGAAGCGCCCGCCCCCGATGGTCAGGTAGTCGAGCTCCGGTTGGGGACGCAGGACCACGAGTTGCCCCTTCACGGGCACCACACCGTCGTCGCCGAAGAGATCGCGGGCGCCGAGTCCGGTGCAGTTGACGATTACCGGTTCGGCCAGCCCCGCCAGCTGTCCCCGGTCGGCGATCTCCCCCACAACCACGCGTCCCCCCGCAACCCGGAAGTCCCGCATCAGCGCACGGAGGTAGCGAGGCGGCTCGATGAACATGGTTACCACCCGGCGGGCGAAGCGGGTGGGGAAGGGGTGTTCGTCGCCTTCGAGGTCTTCCAACTCGGGGTAGAGGTCGCGGATGCGGGCCATGTAGCCGGGGATGCCTGGCGGACGCTCCGACAGGAAGTAGTTGTCTATCCAGCGCACGCCGTAGTCGGGGCCGACCAGGGTTTGGAAGTGGCGGTGGGCGCGCCGCGAGGCGTCCTCGAACTGGACGCCGAAGGGGCCGTGCAGGGAGTCCGCGACGGAGGTGGGGGACCACTGAGCGCCGGCGATGTTCGATGTCGTGTCCGGCGGCAGGTCACGGGCGTAGATGGTGACAGTGCGGCCGCGGCGCTGCAGAAGACGTGCTGTAGCCAGCCCCACAGCGCCTGCGCCGATGACCGCCACGTCCCCCTCCCTCCCTCGCCCCACCCGCCCGCCCCCCGTCACCAGGTCGGCGGCCATGTCAGCCGTCCCCCAGGATAGGGTGACGCCCCCGCCCCCGTGCCCGTAGTTGTGCACGAGCAGCTTGCCCGCGAACGACTCGGCCCGCACCACGAATCCCTCCGACCGGTAAGGTCTGAGCCCCACATCGACCCGGATCACTCGCTCCGGCGAAATGCGCGCGGGCCGGATCCCGGCGAAGGTGTCTTCCCACCGCCGCCGGCCCGCAACGGACGCGCATCCAGCCGCCAGCCCGCCCGCCAGCGCACCGGCCGTCAGCCTCAGCCAGCGGCGGCGGTCCATTTCGCGTGCCCGCCCCGTGCGCGACGGGCCGCCACTGGCCTCGCCTTCGCCGGCCGCCTGCCCCGTTTGCGCCGGGCCGCCAATCGCATCGCTTCGGCCAGCCGCACACGAAGTCCGGCCCGAGGCGCCTACAGAATCTCCAGCTCCGTCGTGATTTCGATGCATCTGTGTAGCGTCCGGTACACCGGACAGCGCATGGGGTGCAGATCGTAGGCCCGGTTGATCGCTTCCTCGTCCGCCCCCGCCGCCCGCAGCTGGTATTTGACGTGAATCTTGCGCACGACGAGCACGCCTTCCTCCTTCCCGACCCCTCCCTTCACTCCCGCGGCCAGCCTTCCGTCCGAAGCGTCGATCCCGCGTGCCTCCAGCACGCCTCCGAAGGTGCCGACGAGTCAGCCGCCGGTCGCGGCGATCACGTAGTCGAGGGTTGTGGTGGTCTCGGTCTTGAGCCGGACGCCGTAATGCTCCGCGATGGCGCCGTGAACGCCGAATGCGACGGGCCCGTCGTGGGCCGGGAGCCAGGCGAGCCGGTTGGGACCGCGGACGCGTTCGATCCGGATGTCCGCTTCGTAGACGATGTCGCTCATGTGGGGATTGCTCCGTTCAGTACCGTGGGAGGAGGGCCTGCCGGACGGGTACGGGTTGAGGGTTCACCGGGAGTCAGGTCAGCCGGGCCACAGCCACCCGAAGATGGCACCGGTGAGCAGCGCGTAGGCGAGTCCGTCGGCGGCGTGCTTGAAGGCGACGCGCGCGGGGAGGCCGAACCAGATGCACTCCTGGAAGCCGATGAAGCCGTGCGCCATGAACGCTGCCGTGCCGGTGACCTGGAAGACCTTCAGGAAGTCAGTGCCGACCGGCAGCACCGCGGACCCCAGGTAGCCCACAAACAGGACGACCACGAGGTGCAGCAGCAGCGACTTGAGGATCGATGACCTCATGTCCAGCACTGCCCTGGAGTCGCGCACGCGCAGGATGCCGACCGGGCCCGTGTGCACCCGCGCCTTGTAGGCATCGGATTGTTCCCCTTCGGGGCCGGCCCAGGGGAAGTAG
Organism: Gemmatimonadota bacterium; assembly: GCA_022826005.1. GTDB lineage: Bacteria > Gemmatimonadota > Gemmatimonadetes > Longimicrobiales > Gaopeijiaceae > Bin94. The sequence goes on from JAJDVT010000011.1 coordinate 60,049, forward strand.
TACATCCCGGGTCCGGACGTGGTCCGCCGAACGGCGTCCATCAGGGCGTCCTGGTCGTCCGGGGGAGAGAAGTCGTTCTTGTGGTGCGGCATCAGCATCCATACGATGGCGCTCACAATGAACACGGCGCCGCCGGCGATCAGGATGGGTGCCCAGAGGGCGGAAAGGGTTACCATGGATTGGATGGTCCGGCGTTGCAGGGTGTGAGGTTGCGCTTGGGGGGTCCTGCCCTCCCGGGTCCGTCCGGGACCGGCCCGTGACAATGGACCAGGGGCTGGTCGGTGGCGATCCGCGCAGGATTGGACCCCCGGCAATCCGGTCAGGACTGGCCCGCAGTGATACGGCACAATAGTGTGGCAGGGGATCGGGGGCCAGTTTCATGGGGCTTACGGCGTTGGCGGACGCCGAAACGAAGCAGCGCAATGCGGACGGATCCCGATCGTCCGTGCGAAGTGATCACAATGTAAAGAGTACTTTACAATATGTCATGTTTACCGTACATTCGTCGTCGGGAGCCTGCACGGCGGGGCCTTCCTTGCTTTGTGGGAATACCGCTGGTGCTCTTCCTGGGCGCGGCTTCGGCGGCTGTCCTTCCAGCCCCGGCCTTCACCCAGACCGACCCCCGCGTCCTCGAGATCATCGACGAAGTCGACCGCCTCATGCGCGGCGAGTCCAGCACGGGCCGCATGCGCATGGAGATCGACACGGAGAACTGGTCCCGCACACTGGAGATGCGGGTGTGGTCGCTGGGGACGGAGTACTCGCTGGTGCGCGTGGACAGTCCGGCGCGGGAGGCCGGGAGCGCGACCCTCAAGGTAGAAAACGAGGTCTGGAACTACCTTCCCCGCGCTGACCGGACGATGAAGCTTCCGCCCTCGATGATGCTCGGCGCATGGATGAGCTCGCATTTCACCAACGACGACCTCGTCAAGGAGAGCCGGATCATTGAGGACTACGACATCGTCATCTCCTTCGAGGGGGACCGCGACGGCGAGGAGGTCTGGGAGTTCACGATGACGCCCAAGCCCGAGGCGCCGGTGATCTGGGGGCAGATCGTGCAGCGGATTCGCAAGGGCGACCGCATGCCGCTGTGGGCACGCTACTACGACGAGGACGGGACCGTCTCGCGCACCATCACCTTCTCGGACTTCGCGACCCTGGGCGGGCGCCTGGTGCCGACGCGAATGGTGATCCAGCCCGCCGACAGCGAGGAGCGTACGGTCGTGACCTACCTGGAGCTGGAGTTCGACGGGGGGCTGGAGGCGGACTTCTTCAGCCTGCGCAGTCTGCGGGCGCGGCGATGACGCTGCGGGACGGGCGCGGGTGGGTGGCGGGCGCCCGGATGTCGGAATGGGACGGCCTCTCGGGCCCGCGGGCCCGACGATGACGGATTGTGGGAGCCACGGGTGGGTGGCGGGCGCGCCGATGACGGATTGTGGGAGCCACGGGTGGGTGGCGGGTGCACCGATGACGGATTGGGACGCATGAACCACCGCATCTGGTGGCGGATCGCCTGGCGTAACCTGGGCCGCAACCGCCGCCGCACCGCGCTGACTGCCTCGGCGCTCACCTTCGGATTCGTGGCCTCGGTCCTGATGATCGGGTACATGGACGGGATGATGGAGGAGCTGGTCTCCAACGGGACGCGCGTGGCGACGGGCCAGGTGCAGATCCACGCCGAGGACTACGACCCCGAGCGGAGCATTCACCGCACGCTCGGGGGCCGGGAGGGGCTGGATGTGCGGGCTCTGCTGGCCGCGGTGGAGGGGCAGGACGGGGTGGTGGGGGCGGCGCCGCGGCTGTACGGGGGCGGGCTGGTCAGCTCCGGCGACGAGACGGTGGGGGGCATCCTGATGGGGGTCGACCCGGGGCGCGAAGCGCAAGTCAGCCGCTTCGAGATCTCGCTGGTGGCGGGGCGGATGCCTGGGCCGGACGAGATTGCGCTGGGCGATGCAATGGCTGAAACGGTCGGTGCGCAAGTAGGCGACGAGGTGGTGCTGGTGGCTCCGGCGGCGGACGGGTCGACGGGGAACGATCTTTTCGCTGTATCGGGGATCTTCAGCGTGGGCGTCGGGGCGTTCGACGACAGCTACGCGCTCCTCGAGCTGGGCACGCTCGCGGAGCTCATGGCGATGGATCCCGGGCGCATCCACGAGGTGGCGGTGTCCGTGGAGCGCGTCCGCGAGTCGGAGGCGGCCGCGGACCGGATCAGGGAGGCCGCGGCCGCGGTCGCGCCGGGACTGCGCACCGAGCCGTGGTCGGTCCTGCAGCCGCAGCTCTTCTTCATCGTCACATACGCCGACTCGATGAACTGGGTCGTTGCCGCGTTCATCTTCGGGATGGCGGCCTTCGGGGTCGCGAACGCGATGCTGCTGGCGACCTTCGAGCGCCGCCGGGAGTTCGGGGTCGCGCGGGCGCTGGGAACGTCGGGGCTTTCCGTGGGCCGGATCGTCGTCTTCGAAGGGATCCTCCTGGGGCTGTTGTCGCTGGGTGCCGGGCTGGTCCTCGCTGTCCCGCTCATGATCTACATTTACGAAAACCCCATCGACCTCAGCCGGTTCGTCGACACCTGGTCCTTTGGCGGCTCCGCGGTCCGTCCGATGCTGACCGTCGAGTATTCCGTTGTGGGACCCCTGGTCAGTGCGATCGCCCTGGTGATCACCGGCATCGTCGCGGCCCTCCTCCCGGCCTGGCGGGCCGTTCGCGTGCCGCCCGCCGACTCGCTCGCCAACCGCTAGCCCGTGGAAGCCCGCCGGATGGTCCGCCTCCGCACCCTCGTCTGGCTTGCGCTGCGCAACCTGGGGCGGGAGTTGCGCCGGAGCGCGCTGACCGCCGCCGCGATGGCCATCGGGCTCGCGCTTCTGATCCTGTCGCGCACGCTGGCCGACGGTGCCCACGAGGACTGGATCGACGCTGGCGTGAGGCTCGGCGCGGGACACGTCACCATCCACGCCCCCGGCTACCGGGACAGCCAGAGCCTGGACGACCGCCTCACGAACGCGCAGCTGCAGGCGTCGCTGGCCGCGGTCGCCGCCGCTCCGACGCCGGATCCACCGCTGGCCTCCGTGCGCGTGACCACGAGGGGGCTGGCGTCGTCGCCCGAGGGGGCGCTGCCGGCGTGGATCGCGGGCGTAGATGCCGCGGTGGAGCCGGCGTTCTCGCGGCTGGGCGAGGAGGTCGAGGACGGGCGCTACCTGGAAGAAGGCGACCGCCTCCACGCCTACATCGGTGCCGGGATGGCGGAGCGGCTCGGCGTGCGGACGGGGTCCCGCATGGTGCTCACGGCGCAGGCCGCTTCGGGCGACATCGAGGGGCAGCTGGTGCGCGTCGTGGGGATCTACCGCACGGGCGTGGACGCGCTCGACCAGTCGCTCGTCCACATCCCGCTCGGCACCGCGCGGTCGTGGCTGGGGGTGGAGGGGGCCACCACCGTGGCCGTGCTCCTGAGCCACTCGTCGTACACGGACGCCGTGGTGGAGGGCGTGCGGGGCGGGGTGGATCCGGCCGGCACCGAGGTGGTGGGTTGGCCCGTGACCCAGCCGGACCTCTACTCGGCGCTGAAGCTCGACGACGGGGGCGACTGGGCCTTCCATATGATCCTCTTCGCAATCGTCGCGCTGGCGATCCTAAACGCCGTCTTCATGTCGGTGCTCCACCGGCAGCGCGAGATGGGCCTGCTCCGGGCCCTAGGGCTGAGCGGACGCGAAACGGGGCTGGTCGTCTTCACCGAAGGCGTTCTGCTGACCATGGCCAGCGGGATCGTCGGCGTGGCTCTGGGCCTGGCGGTGGTGTGGATCTTCTTCCGGGACGGACTGGACCTCTCGGGATTGTGGCCGGAGGACTTCAACGTCGGGGGCGTGGCGTTCGATCCGGTCCTGCATCCGGTCATCGAAGTCAAGCATGTGGTGCAGAGTGTGATCATGACGGCGGGGATCGGCCTGTTCGCATCCGCGTACCCGGCCTGGCAGGCGGGGCGCCTGGACCCCGCCGAATCGGTAAAGGTGGAATGATGGGAGAGAATCCGAATGGACGGGGGCCGACGACGGGGCCCTCGGCCCAGGCGGGCGAGGCCGGGACCCCCGGCATGGAGCCCGCCGTCGGGGCCATCAGAGCCGGGAACGACCCCGAGCCCGCGGTCCGGACGTCGAACCTCTGGAAGGTCTATCCCCAGGAACCGCGTCCGGTGGAGGCCGTGCGGGGCGTCGACCTGGTCGTGGAGAACGGCGAGTTCGTCGCGATGGCGGGTCCGTCGGGTTCGGGGAAGACGACCGTACTGAACCTGCTCGGCGGACTCACCGCTCCGACCGGAGGGACGGTCCGGATCGGCGGGCAGGAGATCACGACGCTCTCCGACCGGGAGCTTGCGCGGGTCAGGCTCAACCGGATCGGGTTCGTCTTCCAGTCGTACAACCTGCTGCCCATGCTGACCGCGCGAGAGAACGCCGAGTTCACGCTTGTGCTGCAGGGTGTGCCGGGCCGAGAGCGCCGGGAGCGGGTGGGGAGGCTCTTTGCCGAGATCGGTCTGGAGGGGTTGGAAGACCGGTTCCCCCTCAAGCTCTCCGGTGGCCAGCAGCAGCGGGTGGCGGTCGCGCGCGCCGTGCTGGGCGAGCCAGACCTCGTCCTGGCCGACGAGCCGACGGCCAACCTCGACTCGACCACGGCTGAATCCCTGCTCGACGTGATGGAGCAGCTCAACCGCAGGCGCGGGACCACGTTTGTCTTTTCGACCCACGACCCCAGGGTGATGGAGAGGGCCGGGAGGCTGGTACGCCTCGTGGATGGCCGGATCGAGGGCGACACGACGCGAGGTGGGGCTTGAGGATTACGGGGGGTCTGTTGTGGGGATGCTGACCCGGCCGCGCGGAGACCAGTTCCGGGTCCAGCCCTGGAGACTGCGCCCGCACCGCCGCGAGACTCTGCTGGCGGCTGTTCTCTCGCTCGCGACCACGCTCCCGCCAGGCCTCCAGCCGCTTCCGGCCGCGGCCCAGCAGTCCGGGTTGTCAGGCTACTACCTCAACCTCTGGACCCGGGTTGGCAGCAGTCCGCTCGGCGGCCCGTCGAACAGCTCGGCCTTCCAGCGGATGCGTCTCATGTGGGACGCCGACTCCGGGTCCGCGCTGGTGGACATCGCGTATGAACACGCCCTCACCTTTCGCGAACCTGGGACGCTGGGCGCCCAGCTCCTGACCGCAGCGGCCGGATCCGCGTCGGGCGGCGACTGGCTGACGCTGGACGGTGAAATCGACGCCGGTGAGGGCATCCTCTGGCGGCACCGCTTCGACCGGCTGAGCGTGCGCTTCGATCTGGGTCCGGACGCCGACCTGGTCATCGGGCGCCAGCCCATCTCCTGGGCGACCACCCTCGTTCTCACACCCGCCGACCCGTTCTCGCCCTTCGACCCCGCGGACCCGTTCCGCGAGTACCGGATCGGCGTCGACGCGGCGCGGCTGCGGTACTACGCGGGCGCGTTCACCCAGTTCGAGTTCGTGGCACGTCCCGCCCTTGTCGGCCCGGGGGGCGAACGCGCGTTCTCCCTCCTGGCTCGTGCCACGACCAACCACGGCGGCTGGGACCTCGGCGCGTGGGCGGGCACCGTCCACGACACCTTCGGCGCGGCCGCCTTCATGACGGGCGCGGTGGGTCTTTGGGCGGCGCGCGCCGAGGTCGTGGCGCGGCGCATCGACGACCGGACGGCCGTGCGGGCCAGCGCGGGCTTCGACCGCACCTTCTCGGCGGCCGGACGTGAGGTGTACGTCCTGGTCGAGTATCAGCACGACCAGCTCGGGGCCGCTTCCCCTGACGAGTTGCTCTCCGTCGCGACGGGCCGCGCCTTCGCCCGGGGCGAGATGCAGACGCTGGGGCGAGACGTCGGCGCGCTGCAGCTGTCCTGCCAGCCTCACCCGCTCCTCTCGGCCAGCAACCTGGTTCTGGCCAGCCTGCGCGACGGCTCCTTCCTGCTCGCACCCGGGCTCGGCTACTCGGCCACGGAGAGCGTGGGCGTGAGGGTGGGCGCGTTCCTGGGGGTCGGGAGGGACGCGGCCCTGGAGGGCCTCACGCCGCGGCTGGGCTCGGAGTTCGGCGCGATTCCACCGGTCCTCTTCCTGTCGACGAACTTCTTCTTCTGAGTCGGCTCCAGAAGCTTCTCAGGCGCGCGCGACGAGGGATTCCGCGCGTGGCTGAACTCCATTCCGACCCGCGAAGGCGACTTCATCGCATGCATCGAGGAGCGCTCGGATCTCATCAAGCTCTACGATGCCATGGGCGGCGAGGACTGGGAGAACTCGGACAACCGGGGGACGAATGCCCCGCTGGACAGCTGGTACGGCATCGAGGTCGATTCAGTGACCGGACGCGTCACGGGGATCGACTTGAACCGCAACAATCTCAAGGGAGAGGTGCCTCCGGAAATCCAGTACTTCCCTCACCTGCGACTGCTGCGCCTGGACTACAATGAGCTCACGGACGAGGTGCCTTCCCAAATCGGCCTTCTCAACTGGAGATACTCCATCTCTGTGAGGCCGGCGGTCTCGACAGTCCGGACGTGCTCGACGTGAGTCGCAACAGGATAACCGGACCGCTGCCGCCAGAGGTAGGCCAGCTTGACAGACTGCGGGTTCTGATCCTGCGCACCAATATGATTGACGGGCCCGTGCCAGCGGAATTCGGCCAACTCGGCAGCCTCCAGTTGATATCGGCAGCGAACAACTTGCTGTCCGGACCGTTGCCCCCGGAGTTGGGCGGATTGGGTTTCCCGGTATGGCTGCACCTCCAGAACAACCCCGGCCTGTCCGGTCCACTTCCGGCCGAGTTGACCTCTCTCGAGGAGCTGATAGCGTCGCGAACGCGCTGCGCTTCCGGCTTATCGACCCGAACGAGCTTGAGATCCCCTCTGCCGAGCGCACGCTCCTTGTGTCGGGCGGGGCCTCCGCGGACGGCGGGCTGCATCTGGATCCGGCTTTCGTGATCGAGACTTCCGCGGTCGTGCCGCTGTTTGGCGGGCGATGCCGATTGGAGGGCCGGCGCGTGGGTGCGCGATCCCCAGGTCCGGCCGAACGCGACCGGCCCCCTCACACCCCCACCACCGTCACCACCCCCGACCCCGCCGTCCCCCCCACCGGCACCTCGAAGCGCACCGCGCCCCCGTCCATCACCTCGAACGCCGCGACTTCCAACTCCCCACGCAGCACGCGGTACCCACCCGACCGCAGCCCGGCCACCCGCACCCCGTTCCTGTGTGCCACCGGGTTGCCACTCTCCAGCTCGAAGCGCACCAGCGACAGATCCTCCGCCACGAAGATCGGCCGCCCTGCCGCGAAGCGGTCCACCTCCGTCTCGACGTGCAAGCGCTCGTCCCCGAGCATCGCGTGGAAACGCCGCCGCAGTCCGTCCCGGGGCACCACCTCGACGCCGGCTGGGACCGCGCCGCCATCGCCGTCGCCGGGGCGTTCCCCGACCCCCCGCCACTCCCCCCCAAAACAGAACCGCCCGAAGATCGGGTCGTCGGCGATGACAGTCCGCGCACACCTCAACCCCCCGCAGAACCCCAGGTCGATCTCGCACGAGTAGTACCAGGACCCGCGCGAATGGGGCTGGTCGAGCCAGGTCTCGCCGTACGGGGCGGGTTCGAAGCCGCCGCCCGCGCCCCCGTCGTTCTCAGGCCCCGGATACCAGTAGCCGTAGTCTGATTCGGGGGTGCCGGTGTTCATGAGCGCCCAGGCGCTCAGGAAGGAGGCGTAGCCGAGCCGCAGGTACGCCCAGGGGTCGTCGGTGTGGTGAAGCGCGTAGTCGAGCACGCTCCAGCCGCCCATCTGGGACATGTAGGAGAGGGTGTAGGAGTTCCCGCCGGTTGTGCGGATGTCGCTTCCGAGGAGGTAGTAGGCGTTCTCCAGCCAGCCGCGGCAGAAGACGTTCGCGGCCATCTGGGCCTCCATGAACTCCTCGGCGGCATCGAGCGGGATGCGCTCCGAAGGCGGAAAGTCGACCCACCCCACGCGGACCTCCCTCGGCTCCTCCGGCGGCCCCGGGTCGGCGATCCTGAGCGCGTACCTGGCCAGCGCGTGCGTCTCCTCGAAGCCGGTGGTGTCGAAGGAGTATTCGGACTGGAAGAGGTCGGGGCGGTCGTTCACGAAAGTCCGCACCTTGCGCTCCCAGTGCGGCAGCAGGCGCTCCGCCTGTTCCGTCATTCCCTCGGCGAAGAGCGCGGCGACGACGTCCTCGACGACCAGCCCGTTCATCAGCCCGGTCCCGTACGCCGGCCAGCGCGTGGTCTCCCACGGGATCGTGAACAGGGCCAGCGCGGTGCCGTAGGCTCGCCGCAGGTATTCTTCCGCGGTCATCGCCGTGCGGACTTGCGGGTGGTTTCGCGCGACCTTGTACATGCTCAGGTACATGAGCGTGATGTGCGGGTAGTCGTAGATCCGCCAGAGGTGTTGCCGGCCCGCCCGCCCGGGGTCGTCGCTCTCGCGGTTCGTCTTCCAGTCGGGGATACCGTAGATCCCGTAGGCGAAGGTCTCCTCGGTGGTCCGCTGCAGCCCGCCCCAGACGAAGTTCTCAATGTAGTAATCGAGCGCCTCGACCTCCTCCTGGACAGGCCATTCGGCGTTCTTCGACGCGAGGAAGGCCGGCTTGCTCAAACCGGGGTCGTCGCAGGTGACTTCGTAGATGCGCCAGCCGATGATGCGGTCGTAGTTGTCGGGTCCCAGCAGGACGTGCGTGTCCATGGCCCATTCGGCCAGCAGCCCGTCGTACCACAGCGCGGCGTCGCGGTGCTGGTGCGCGGCGACGAAGGCCCCGCGCTTTGCGATGAGCGTCTCGAGCGGCTCGGTCGCGAAGAACTCGAGATGCATGTGGCGGTCGTCGCCGAACCGCACCGTGAGGCGGTTCTCGCCGAGCCGCGAGAAGGCGGCCTCGTGGATCTCGAAGTCGCCGTTCGTGCCCACCCGGCGGAGTTCGGTCTCGTCCGGGTATTCCGCGTCCACCCCGTGGATCGGCTCGTTGGAGCGGAGCGCGAAGCGGGCCCGGAGGTCTATGGGGACCGTCATCCCCGGCACGACATGCACATCCACCAGGCCCTGCTCGACGAGGACGTCCCGCGCGTGGTGGTAGTCCTCCGCCCACCGCATCGTCAGCGAGTACGACTGCTCCTCACCGGGCGCGAGCACCAGCGAGGTGTTGGGCTGGCGCCAGTTGCACCCGCGCTCCGCCGCCACGGCTCCCGCCGCCGCCGAGTGGATGAAGGCGCGGTAGCCGCCGTCGGCCTCCCAGTACTCGAGATGGGTGTGGTCGTCGGGGGTGATCAGCAGGTAGGGGCCGACGCTGTTTGCGCGCGACCAGAGGAGGCAGGAGCCGTGCCCCGCGACCAGGGTGTGCTTGAGGATGGGAGGCGACGGAGTGCCGCTTTCCGGGCGGTTCGCGTGGATGGGGAAGGGGAGCGCGAGGTCGCCGATCTCGATGGGCGCGCCGGTGCGGTTGCGAACGGTGATCGTCCAGCGGAGCGACTCGTCGGCCACCGAGAAGCCGAGTTGGACTTCGGGGGCGTCGAGCTGCGGCGGGAGCGTCACGGTGGTGCGTTGCTCCCGGCTGTCCGGGCCCATCGTCCAGTCGCGATGGGCCGATTCCTGGCCGGTGTCGAAGCGGCGCCAGGGGTGGGGTTCCGGTAGTGGCGGGTCTCCGGGCTGTGCGGCTCCTCGCGTGGGTGCGGCGTCCGCCGCGCGGTAGCGCAGGATGACTTCGCCGAGACGGGTGTCCGGCGCCACGTACTCGGTGTCGACGGTGTCGTCGGCGCAGCGCAGGCTGGTGATCGAGCCGTCGTCGAAGGTCACCGCAAAGCGGGTGGCGGAGGTGGGGGCGGGGGCCGCGCCGTGCCGATGCGCCGGGGCCGTCTCGGGGTGCGCGGCTGCCGAAGCCTCCGGCGCCCCCAAGGTCGTACCCAGAGCAGCCAGGCCAGTCGCCCGGAGAAACTGACGCCGGCTTGGGGCGTTATTGCCTGCGTCGCACACGGCGTCGCTCCCGTTGCCTGCGTCGCTCCCGGCGTTGCTCCCGTTGTTGCCGTTGCTCACGGAGTCGCTGCCGCTGTCATCCGCATCGCTCATGGAATCGCTCCCGGTTGCTCCGGTTGTTGCTCCCGTTCCTCACCGTCCGGCCGCGGCCGCTGCTCCCGGCGCCGCTCCCCCGCCAGCCGCTCGTTCAACCGGCTGAGGAATTCGTAGAGCGCTGGGTCCTTCTCTGCGAGCAGAGCGCGGGTGTGTCCGAAAGTTCCCCGCTGATCGATGAACTTGACCTCGGAGATGAAGGCCTCGGCGGCCTGCGCGAAGTACTCCATCTCGTTGAAGTCGGCGTAGTAGTCCAGAGTGCGCCGCTCCCGCCTCGCCACCGCGAAGAGCCGGGAGATCTCTTCTTGCAGATCCTCGGGCAGCATCTGGTGCACCTGGTGCGTGAACTCGTGCGTGATGACGTTCCAGCGCTGGTAGCGGACGCCCCGCACCCATTCCTCGCCGCCGACGGCGTGAAAACCTCCCTGTCCCTTCACGTCGTCCCACAGGCGCAGGTCGAAGGTATGCCTCCCCCTGTTGAACTCCTTGTGCGGCGACTGCCAGAGCAGCTTGTGGAACGGCAGCAGATGAAAGGTGGCCCCCCGAGCGGCGAGCACCGGCAGGAAGTTGCTGAACGGTTCCACGGACAGGCGGACGATCTTCCGGAGTTCTTCGTCGAGTCGCTCGTAGTCGGGGAATACCACGCGCAGCCCTTCCGGCTCGGGCGCGCCGCGCCGGGCGAAGACCTCCCGCATCTCGTCCAGCCCCACGATCACGCGGTCCCGCATGCGGCCGAGCGACATGGCCACGCCGTAGTGCGCGAGGCCGTACCCGGGATGATCGGCCAGGATGCGTTCGAACCACTCCAGCGCGGCGTCGTAGTCGCCCAGCTGGTAGTGCGCCGTGCCGATCCCCATCAGCGCGACGACGTTGCCGGGGTCCGCCGCCAGGACCTCCCGGAACGGCCCCATCGCTTCCTCGTACTGCCGGGCCAGGAGGTGTTCGTCGCCCATGGCCAGCAGCTCGCCGATGCGGCCGTCGAACTCGGCGGGGTCCGCCGGCACCGAATCGTAGCCGAGGAGCGAGCCGCCGTTGCCCAGGTAGCTGTGCGCACCCTGGGCGTACGGGTCGAGCGCGATGGCGAAGTGGGCGTGATGGTAGGCCTCCGCGATCGCGCTGTCGTTCCGGAATACCGTGGCCAGTTGGGCGTGTCCGTTGGCGGAGAGCGAATCGACCTCGACGACGCGGTGCACGGATGTCCTCCACTCGGCGTTCTCCTGCGCCTCCCGGTGGATCCGCGCCGCCAGCAGGTGGGCGGAGGCAAGGTGTGGGTCGAGGGTGAGCGCGCTCTGCAGGAAGTCACGCGCGTCCTCGCTCCGGTGCTGCCAGAAGGCGATCTCGGCCGCGCCGAGCCGGGCCTTCGCCGAATTGGGGTAGCTCTCGAGAAGGCCGGTGTAGATCGAATCGGCTCTGGTGATGTCCATCGCGTCGAGGGCCAGCCGGCCGCGGAGGAGAGCGAGGTCGGCGCTCGCCAGCGGCGGCGCGCCTGTCGCTGGATTGGCCGCTCCCAGCCCCGCCCCTGCCAACCCGGCCGCCTGGGCAACGATCCGGCCCGCCTCCCCGAACCGGAACTGGCGGCGCCGGAGGACCGCTTGCGTCAGGAGTGCGTCGAGGTGGCCGGGATCCACGGCGAGCAGCCCCACCAGGATCGAATCGGCTTCCTCGAAGTGCCCACCCTGCATGCGAAGCGCCGCCATCCGGCAGAGGCGGTCGGATGACCCGGGCTCGTCCGCCAGCAAGCCCAGGGTCGCCTGCACCGCCGAGTCCAGCTGGGCGACCGTCCGGACGGACTGCATGCATCCGACATCCTGTGGGGGGGACCTCGCAGGCAGCGGTTCCGCGAGCGCCGCCCCGTTCGGCGCCGTGAGCGAAAGCACCGCAGCCGCGACGAGTTTCCCGGGGCGCAGCAAGGGTCAGCCTGGCGTGACGCCGCCCAGCACGACAACGGTCGGGCCATCGCCAAGCGGCACAACGTATGCGCCCCGCTCCATCTCGTACGAGTCGGCCGGGGCGATCCGCCCGACACCGTCCACCGCCGCGGGCTGCTCCACGCGCAGCCGAGCGTTCGGCACCGCCGTCGTCTCAGGCGATAGCATCACCCGGACCCCGTCGCCCGCAAACTCCACGGCCTCGAAGGTGCCTGCGTCAAGAGTCAGCCACAGGCCCAACGGCGCCAGATACACGCGGGAGCGGGCGGCGTCGAGCGGGGTCACGCGGATGGCGCCTTGGGACGCGGCGTCGCGGTTCGCGCCCGCGCGGGCCGCATCGCCATCCGGCGTAGCGCCCACCCTCAGATTCCCCCCAAATGCCAGCCACCCGAACTCCGGGTCGTTCACGACATACGTCCCCGTATTGATCGCGTGCCCCAGAAACCCCGGCCCGTAGTCCCCCGAGTACCCATCGATCCGCAGCGTCGAGGGATAGGCGTGAAACGCGCTTGGCCCGAAGCCGTCCCTGGTGATATTCGCGATCCCGCCCATCATGCCCGCGTACCCGACGCGCAGCAGGTATGGGTCATCGGGGTGGGCGCGGTACTCCGACAGCACGGGGATCGTGTTCAGCGCCGAGCCGTAGTGGTGCAGCTGGCGCTCGACGCGGCGGAGCTTGCCCGCGTACTGGAAGTCCCAGTAACGGCGCGCGCTCCCGTTGTACCCCCAGTGCGGGACCGCCGGCGTGTAGGCGAGGATCGCGTTCAGCGTCACGAGGGCCTTCTCGTCGAAGCCGAAATACCGGCACCAGGCGTAGACCTCCTCCTGCCCCGTCGAGTCCCACGGCATCTCGCTCCCGTAGGGATAGCCGAGTTCGCGCCACACCTCGGCGCGCGCCCGCATCGTTTCCTCGAGCGCCGCCGACTGCTCTGTCCAGCCCTCGCGCTGTAGATCGAGCAGGATCAGAAGGAACACCGTCCCCCCCATCTGTCCGAACTGCGAGTAGTGCCGGGCGTGCTCGACCATCGCCTCGCCGGTCCGCCAGGCCCGGTCGAGGTACCATTCCCAGGGGTGGTTGGTCACGATGCCCCGTTGGTTGCGGGCCAGCCGGTACAGCACCCAATGCAGTGCCGCGACGTGCGGGTAGTTGTACGAGCGTCCGACCGTCATCGCGTGCTCGCGATCCCAGCTCGACCAGCCGCCGTAGCGGACATCCTCGCTGTACGTCCCCTCGGGCATCGCGTCCGGCTGGTAGTAGAACATGCTCTTGCGGACCCCGTAGGCCCGTTCGCCCTCGGCGTACTGAAGCCCTCCCCACACCACCTCGTCAACGAAGCGCTGCATCTTCGCGAGCTCGCCCGGGTCGGGCTGCACGAGCTGCTTCATGATCGCGGCCAGCCACGATCCGGACCCGCCCTCGTCCCCGATCCCCGCGATCCAGGCACGGTTGTCCTCGGTCACCTGCCGCCGCTCGTCGTAGTCGTAGCTGATGACCGACGGGCTGCGCCCGAACGGATCGTCCGGGACCTCGAACCACTGCTCGGTGGTGAGGAAACGGCCCAGGTCGGCGACTGCCGCCGCGGCCGGCTTGATGACCTTGTAGTGGATGGTCTGCTCCAGCCCGTCCTCGTACATCACCGTGAGGCGCGCGCGTCCCCACGACCGGCCGCGCACATCGTAGGCGTTCCAGCCGGAGTCGGCCGGGTCGGCGGCTGCGAAGGCGAGCGCGCCTGCCGGCTCCGCAGAGGGCGTGATCGTGAGTGCTCCGGGAGGCTCCACCTGCAGCGACCGCACTCCGGCCCGGTGCTTCAGAAACAGCCGCGCCTCGATGTCCATCGGCACCACGTAGCCGGGCACCCCGACTGCCACCGGGCGGCCATCCGCGAGCAGGGTGGGCTCGATCGCACGGATCTGGTTGGCCAGGAGGAACCTGACGCCGTAGGAGCGGGTCTCGCCCGGCGCCACGGTGGCCGAGGTCGGCGGATTCCACGGGTCGGCCCCGCTCCACTCGTCCTCGGCGTAGGCTCGGCTGTGCGCCAGCCATTCGTAGAAGCCCTCGAAGGTGACGCTACGCTGCGTCGGATCGCTGAGCAGCGGGTTGTACGCCTCGAAGGGGGTGTCGCCGAGCGGCACGACGAGCAGGGTGGGCCCGTGGCCGCTGAGGCGCGTGACCTGGAGGTACCCGGCGTCCGCCCCGATGTACGGATCGTGGAAGGATGCGACCGCGTGCGCCTCGTCGAGAGAGCGCCCAGTGAGGATGTTGTTGAAGACCATCGGGATGCCGAGCGCGCCGATCTCCACGGTGGCGGTGCCCGGGTTGTGCAGCTCGAAGCGGAGCGCGAGGTGGCCGCCGGTGGACTCCCAGTAGCGGCGGACGCGAAGGGGGAGGTCCGGGGGGAGGGTGGGGGCCAGGTCGGCGGCCGCGAGGGCGGGGGGTTGGGTGGGGAGGGGTTGGACGGGTTGCCGGGCCGCGGCGGTGGAGTAGTGCCGCCAGCCGTCGGAACCGTCCCAGCGGAGGCGCAGCGTGAGGTCGCCGAGGTGGAAGTACCCGTCGGCCGCCCGGCGTTCCAGCCAGTCGGCGGGGGTGAAGTCGAAGGCGGTTGCGTCGTCGGCTGGTTGCTCGCGCTGGACCTGCTGTGCGCCCCGGGCTTGCTGCGCGCCCTGGGCCTGCGCCGCATCCTGGCCCTGAATCGCGCCCTCGGGCCGGAGCGCGGCCACGGTCTGCGAGGCGCTTACGAGATCGAGGCGCATCGCGCCCGTGTTCACGGTCTGCACTCCCCGGTCGAGGCCGAGGGTGGGGATGGTGTCCGCAGGACGGCGACGTTCCTGGGCCGCAGCGTCGTCGTGCACGACGCCTGTGGCCAGCGTGAGGAGCAAGACCGCCGAAAGGGCGCGGCGGGTGAGCCGCGATGTAAAGCAGACCTTACCAAGTGTCGTGTTTACCATACGGTCCGAGTCTCCGAATCTCTGTCCTGCGTTGCCCTTCGGTCGAACGGCGCCGCAATCCCCTCCACGGGTCGTTCCAACTTCAGGGTAGACCTCCCTTCATCCACCGAGTGTCAACATGAGACACGGGGTCCTGCCGCACCAGCGCCGGCAGTCCGCGGTCAGGCCGAATTGCACCCAGAGAGCGGCGAGGCGCGGAGTTTCACGGGCCAGAGATGATTCATCGGGTCCGCCGGTCTTTGGGGTCGGGAGGCCGGCTCCCATGATCGGTCGGCTGATCCGCCGGGCCGGGAGGCTGACCGCCGGGCCGACGCGGAATACATCACATGAGATGATACAAGTGGCTCATCGAGCTTTCTTCAGGCTCCTGCGGCTCGAACGCCGGCGCGTAGAGGTGCGTCCTTGGGGTTCGCGGCGCCCTCACACCCGGTCGCTGAGCCGCAGCCACCTCAAGTGATTCCGCACGTTGTCGTGCTCGAAGTAGGCGTCCTGCAGGTGCCGCGCTCCATCCGAGCGAAGCGCCGTGCGGCCGTGCAGCACCCGGTGCCCGTCACACAGCAGAATCTGCCCGCCCTCCAACCGGAAGATCACCTGGGCACCGGGGGAATTGACGCGCCTGGAGAGCTCGTGATAGGCGGCGTAGAAGTCTCCCAGACGGGACTCCGAGAGGGGAACGGCCTGCATCTGCGCGGTGTTGAAGCGCACCATCCTGACCTCGCCGTCGCTGTCCAGCCCGACCATCGGCTTGACCGCGTAGCACTCGTGTTCCTCGCTGAAGATCCGGAACGGCACCGGCACCGCGCACAGCACGTCGAACTTTTCGGGGTGATCGCTGCGCAGCTCCTTGAGCAGGCCGAACCCGTCCACGACCACGGATTCACCGCCTTCGCACTCGTTCACCAGCATGTGCAGCGCCTGCACGTTCGGCGGCCAGGTGTAGCTGGTGAAGTCGTTGTGCGGCGCGACCGCCAGGCCCGTGTGCGCGATGTTGTATCCCTTCGGATCGACCTTGACGTTGTGGATACGCTCGAACAGCACCTCGCGGATCGGGCCCAGACGGGCCGCGAGCTGCTCCGACGAATCCGGTTCGGTGGGGGCGTCGACGAGCACGCAGACGCCGGTCCGCAGGAACTCTTCGATCAGCTCCGCGGCCGCCTGGTCGCTCGCCAGGAACCGCCGGTAGTCGAATCTCCGCGGCTCGAACCGGCCGTCCCAGTAGCGGAGCTGGACGCGGGGCAGGCTCAGAAAACCGCGGATCTCGCTCGACCGGTAGCGGGTGTGGTGCCCGTCCGGCCAGTGGATGGAGATCGCCTCGTCCTCGGATCCGGCGTGCTCGATGCTGACCTGCGCCGGCCTCAGGTCACTGGGGACCTTGAAAAGGTGGAAGCGCTTCTCGGAAGTCTGCACGACCCGGCACTCGCCGCAACCGCAGTTGTCGCGCAGCCAGAGGTAGGGAAGGTCGGTCCGTTCGCCACCGTTCCAGACCGCGGACAGGGCGTCGGCATTCCGGGCGACGCTTCTGATCGAGTGAGGCATGGTCGATTCTCGCAGGGCTCAGTTGAAGGAGAGGGGCCCCAGCCGCAACCTGTTGTTGACGACGTTGTTGTAGATCGAGCCGAAGTTGACGGCTAGGGTGATCCCCAACGTGTAGTTGAAGCTCTGGGCCCGCTCCTTGATGTTGAGGAGGGCTTCGGCTTCGGTGAGGCCCTTGGCGGAAAGGTAGATCTGGTCCTGGACCCAGGCGATACGTCCGTCGCCGCGGATCTCCAGCCCCCGGGCGATCCTGAGGGCCCCGCTCCCGCTCAGCGAGAGCCGGCGGAGTTCGCTGTCGTGAAGGTAGCTGGATCCGGACAGCGTAACGGAGGTGTTCCCCCAGGGCTGCCTCTGGGAGAGTTCGACTTCCATCAACTGCTTCCACCGGACCTCGGAAGTCTCTCCGTAGATGGTCTCTTCGTTGTAGCGCTGGAACGAGGGACCGATCTGGTACAGGACGGTGAGGGCACGCCGCGTCGCTTCCTCGTAGGGGAAGACGCTGTACTCCAGGGCGGGCGAGAACTGGGCCCGAACCTTCTGGTTCAGGCGCCGGTGCGTGCGGACCTGGCTCTGCATCCCGACGGACCAGTGGTCCGCCAACGAGTATCCCAGGAAATGGTCGGTCCCGTATGCGCGGAAGTCGTCAAGGTAGACGCCACCGTCGGGAAGGTCGATCTCCGTTCGGATCATGACCGTCCAGATGCTGATGCTGCTCTTCCAGTCCGGCGTCACCCGCGACGCGCTGGCGTTCAGGTTCACGCGCCTTACGCTGCGGGTCTTCTCGCCGGTGATGCGCGGAGTGCCGTTGAGGCTGAAGACCCAGAAGTTCCAGGGATCGTCCACCTCCGTCCCGGAGACGACGCGCGCCGCGGGATCCGCCTCCGGGCCGCCCATTTCCACGAACTCGACCAGTTGTCCGAAACCGCTCTCGCTGGCGAAGCGCAGCAGAGCGATGCCGATCGTGTGCGCGATCCCGTCCAGCGTCTCGCGATCCGTGTCCGTGGACCGGGCCGTGTGGACGAGCCGGTCCTCGTAGCCGGCGTCCGCCGTGCCCAGGAGGTCGATCCGGTAGACCCGTCCTCCCCCGCCCGTCTCCTCGCTGGTCATGATCAGGTGAACGTCGGCGTCCTGGCGTTGCCGCACCCAGTTCACCCAGGGGATCTCCGTGCGGAAGTAGTCCGGGTCGCAGTGGTCGCCCTCACAATCGAGGAAGATGTCGGGACGGGCGTCCGGGGAGGGCTGCTGGGCAGGGAGAGGGGCGTGGCCAAGGCCGAGAAGAAGGAAAACCGCAGCTGGAAGCGCGTGGATAGGGCGTGACGCCGTGTCGTGGATGTCCATTAGCTGGGCCAGAATAGCGGGATGAAGATGCTCGCCGTGACGAGCAGGATGAGGTTGAGCAGGCCTCCGACCTTCACGAAGTCCGAGAAGCGGTACCCGCCCGGTCCGTAGATCATGACGTTGGTCTGATAGCCGAAGGGCGTGACGAAGGAGGCCGACGCCCCGAACATGACGGCGACGAGCAGGGCATAGGGGTTCACGCCGGCCTGGGTGGCCGCGAAGATCGCGACGGGGGTCAGCATCACAGCAGTCGCCGCGTTGGACACGATGGCGGTCATGATGGCGGTCAACAGGTAGAAGGCCGCGATGAGCCCGGCCTCTCCCAGCGGCGCCGTCAGGGTCACCACCCAGCCCGCGAGCAACTCCGCCGCGCCCGTGGTCTCGAGCGCCACGCCGAGCGGAATCAGGCCGGCCAGCACGAAGATGACCAGCCACTCTACATCCGAGTAGATCTCCTCCACATGCACGCAGCGCGTGAACACCATCAGGCCGACGCCGGTGAGCGCGGCCGTCATGATGTCGAGAACACCGAGGCTGGCGCTGAGCACGACGCCCGCCATGATTGCCGCGGCAACTCCCGCCCGTGGCCTGCCGCCGGCCGGCGTCTTCACTTCGGCCATGGGGACGAACCCGGGATCGTCGGCGAGGCGTTCGAGCGCGCTTGTCGTTCCGTGTACGAGGAGCAGGTCGCCGACGCGCAGCGAGAGCTCTGCCAGCCTTTCCGTCACGGTGCCGCCTTGCTGCTGGATTGCGAGCACCGTCGCATCGTAGCGTTGCCCGAAATCCGAATCGCGCAGCGTCCGGCCCACCAGGCTCGCACCTGGTGCCACGAGAACCTCCACCAGGCGGCCGCGCCCGGCGGTCAGGTCGAGTTCATGCTCCTCCCCTTCCACCGGCGTCTTGAGCCGCTGTCGGCGGGCGAGTTCGAGGAGTCGCTCGGCGGACCCCTGCACGTACAGGATGTCGCCCGGGCGGATGTGCCGGTCGCCGTGCGGCGCGGTGATCTCCCGTTCATCCCGTTCGATGTCCAGCACGGTGACGTCGTAGCGTTCGCCCCATCCGAGCTCGGCCAGCGAGCGGCCGCACGCCCGCGAATCCTCCGGGACGTGCAGTTCCGTGACGAAGCGGCGGACATCGTACTTGGCCGACAGGTCCGGCGGCCGGATGCGCCGCGGCAGGAGCACCCGGCCGGCGGTGAAAAGATACAGCAGTCCCACGGCGAGACAGATCAGCCCCAGCGGCGTGATCGAGAACATGCCGAGTTCGTCATAGCCCCGGCTCACCGCTTCGCCGTGCACGACCAGGTTGGTGGAGGTCCCCATCAGGGTGACGGTGCCCCCCAGGATCGAGACGAAGGAGAGCGGCATGAGATACCTCGACGCCGGCTCCCCGGCCTGATCGGCCAGCGCGATGAAGACGGGGATGAACACCATCACGACGGCGGTGGTCATGAGAAACGGCGACAGAAACGCGCAGACGAGGCAGAGCGCGAACAGGCGCGTGTATTTGCCGCCGAGGGGAGCGGTGCGCGCCCAGGCTCCGATGGCGGACACGAGACCGGTCTTGCGCAGCCCCAGCCCGAGCACGAGCATCGAGCCGACCGTCACCGTCGCGCGGCTCGACAGGCCCGATACCGCTTCGGCCGGCGTGAGGATGCCGCTCAGCAGGAGCACGACGGGGATCGCCATGGCGACCTGGTCGATCCGCAGCCGGTCGAGGGCGAAGAGGACGAGGGCCGCGAGGGTCAGGGCGAGGACGAATACGATGTCGAACGTCATGGGGAGATGTTGGTCGCCTGCAGGTTCCGGCGCCAGTGGGCCGGCTCGGGGACCCGGCGCGGTGCTCGGCTTCGCCCGCCGGGTTCACCGGCATCCCGGTTCGCCATTCTGGCAGTCCCTCCCTGCCATTTTGGCAGAACGTATCGTAATTGCTTCCGCGTGCCGCGTTTGAAGTTACACGATTTGGCGGCGCGGGTCCCGCCGATTGACTCCCGCTAAATGTGGGAGTGGTGGACCCGCCGCTCCGCGAGCGCCTTCTTGAGCCGGTCCTCGTTGGGTCTCTGGTAACACTGGAGCACCGTCTGTGCCGTCCTCCAGCCTCCCAGTTCGCAGAGCACCTTGAGTGGCTGGTCCATCAAGTCCGAAGCAAACTTGCGCCTCAGCGAATGCCAGCCCCTGCCACGCTTGCGCTCCAGCCCGGCGAGCGCTTCGGCCCTGTTCCACCAGTCGCGCGCCGTGCCGTGGCCCACGCTCCTCGCGGAGTCCCTGCGGGCGGGCAACACGGGAGCGTCGCCGTTCCCGGGGTTCGCCTTCCGCGCCTCTTCCAGCACCCTTAGC
>JAJDVT010000007.1 GCA_022826005.1 Gemmatimonadota bacterium
CCGCCCCCACCCCCGTCCCGCCCCCCTACCGCCTCGACCCCCCCGGCGACGCCTGGTACGATGGCCGCAGCTGGGCGGAACAGACGCTGGAATCCCTCAGCCTCGAGGAGAAGGTCGCCCAGCTGATGATGCCCATCCTGATCGGCGACTTCACGCCGAGCGGGTCGGCTGCCGGGCGGCGCGCGCGGGCGCTGGTCGAGGAGCACCAGGTCGGCGGCATCATCATCTCGGTGGGCTCGCCCATCGAGGTCGCCGCGAAGCTCAACTGGCTCCAGTCGCTTTCGGAGCTGCCCCTGCTTATCGGCTCCGACCTGGAGGCCGGCGCGGGCTTCCGCTTCGACGGGGTGCTGCACGCGCCCACCAACATCTGGCTCGGCGGCGCGACCCGCTTCCCCGCGTTCATGGCGCTCGGCGCCTCCGGGGACCCGGGGATGGCCTACGAGATGGGCCGCGTGACCGCGCTGGAGGGGCGGGCGATCGGCGTCCACGTGCCCTTCGCGCCGGTCCTCGACGTCAACAACAACCCGGATAATCCCGTCATCAACGTGCGGGCAATCGGCGAGGATCCGGACCAGGTCGCCGTGCTGGGCGCCGCCTTCGTGAGGGGCGTCCAGGACCACGGCGCGATCGCAACCGCCAAGCACTTCCCCGGCCACGGCGACACCGGGATCGACTCGCACATCTCGCTCCCGGTGATTCGCGTGAGCCGCGAGCGCATGGATTCGGTGGAGCTGCTCCCCTTCCGCCACGCGGTCGACGCAGGGCTGGGTGCGATCATGACCGCACACATCACCGTGCCCGAGATCACCGGTGCGAGCATCCCCGCCACGCTGGCCCCCGCCGTGCTCTCGGACCTTCTGCGCGACGAGATGCGGTTCCGGGGCCTCGTCTTCACCGACGCGATGGACATGGGCGCGGTGGACCGCATGTTCGACCGCGGCGAAGCGGCGGTGCGGGCGCTGGAGGCGGGGGCCGACGTCATCCTCATGCCGCCTGATCTGGCCGCGGCGCGCGAGGGCATCATCAGCGCGGTGCTGTCGGGGCGGCTGCCGGAAGAGCGGGTCGACCGCTCGGTGCTGCGAATCCTCCGCGCCAAGGAAAACCTGGGGCTGAACCGCCAGCGCACGGTGGACATCGCCCGGGTGCGCGATGTCGTAGGGATCGAGCCGCATCTGGCGGTGGCGCGCAGGGTGGCCGACCAGTCGATCACCGTGCTGAAGGACGAGCGGGATCTGCTGCCGTTGCTCGGGACTCCCACCGCCAACGTCTATTCGGTCACCTATAGCAGGGCGACCGACCTGCGGGCGGGCCGGGCCTTCAACTCCCGCCTGCGTGGAACCTACGGGCGGCTTCGCACGGTCAACGTGGATCAGGGGACGGATGCGGCGGAGTACGACCGCATTCTGGGCCGCGCCCGGGGGATGGCGCTGACCGTGGTGTCGCTCCATGTGGGTGTGCGGACGGCGTCGGGCTCGGTCGCGCTCCCCGAGCCCGCGGTCGACTTCATTCGGCGGCTCGCGCGCCTGGGCCGCCCGCACATTGTCGTGGCCTTCGGGAATCCGTACCTCCTGACCGAGTTCCCGGAGGTGGGAACCTACCTGACGGCCTGGTCCGGCGTGCCGGTGTCCGAGCGCGCCGCCGCCGATGCCATCGTCGGCAGGATCGATGTAACCGGGCGGACGCCGACGCGGATTGGGGACTTCCGGATCGGTGACGGCATCCGGATCCCGGCGAAGACCAGAGCGGGGTCGCGTTGAGCCAGATGCCGCGACGCTTGAAGCGGCCGCCCCCGGCGGGAACTTCGCGCCTTGCCGGCCCGGCGCCTCGCCGCTCGGGCGGCTTTGTCCACGGACTGCCAACCCGCTCCCGGCGCAGGCCGCGGCGAGAGGGTGCGCGCCTGCCCGCGACCTTGCTCCTTGCCATCCTCCCGGGATCCTGCACGACCCCCTCAACCACCTCGCGGGGCTTGATGCCGGACTATGGCGCCCCTACCGCGGCGTTTTCCGCCCCCACCCCCGTCGTCCCCGCAGATGCCCTTGACGCCCGGGCGCGGCAATGGGTGGATGAGACGCTCGCAACCCTGACGTTACGTCAGGCTGTCGCGCAGCTGGTCATCCCCTGGATCCCCGGCGGCTACGCCTCGGCCAGCGACGCGGATTTCGAGGAACTCCTGGGGTGGGTGGAGGAGGGACTGGGCGGCGTCTCGATCTCCATCGGCGTTCCGGACGCCTACGTGGCCAAGCTGAACCGGCTCCAGTCGCGCGCGCTCGTGCCGCTGCTGGTTACGTCCGACTTCGAGAACGGCGGGCCGGGGATGCGGATCAACCACAGCTACGCGCTGCCCTCGCTGCTCCCGCAGGGCGGGGGGACGAGCTTCCCGCCGACGATGGCCTTCGGCGCCGCGGGCGATGAGGAACTGGCGTTCGAGTACGGCCGCATCACCGCCGAGGAAGCGCGCGCGGTCGGCGTGCACTGGCTTTTCGCGCCGGTGCTGGACGTGAACAGCAACCCCGACAACCCCGTCATCAACACGCGCTCCTTCGGAGAGGATCCGGAGACCGTGGGACGGCTGGGCGCCGCCTTCATCCGTGGCGCGCGCGCGGGCGGGGCGCTGACCACCGCCAAGCACTTCCCCGGACACGGCGACACCCAGACCGATTCGCACATCGAACTGCCCGTGATCGCCGCGGACCAGGACCGCCTCGACCGGGTGGAACTCCTCCCCTTCGGCATGGCGGTCGACGCCGGGGTTGACGCGGTGATGACCGCGCACGTGGCGGTGCCCGGCGTGCTCGGCGACGCCCGCCCGGCGACCCTCTCGCCCCACTTCATGACCGATGTGCTGCGCGGCGAGATGGGGTTCGGCGGCATCCTCTTCACCGACGCCCTGCGCATGGGTGCGATCACCGACGGCTACGGCGCGGGGGAGGCTGCGGTTCTCGCGCTGGAGGCGGGGTCGGACGTGGTGCTGGCGCCGGCGGGCATCGGCGTTACGGTCGATGCACTCACCGAGGCCGTCGAGTCGGGCCGGGTCAGCCGCGATCGGATCGACCTGTCGGTGCGCCGTCTGCTCGAGGCGAAGGCGCGGCTGGGGCTCCACGAGGGCGCGCTGGTTGACCCCGCGGCGGTCGCGACCAGGGTGGGGACGGCCGCCAACCGCGCCGCTGCCGACCGTGCCGCGGCGGCTTCGATGAACCTGGTTCGGGACGCGAACAAAGTCCTCCCGCTCGCGCCCGGTTCCCGGGTGCTCAGCGTCACCTACGCCCGCAGCGACGATCTGTTGGCCGGCAGAGGCTTCGACGCCACGTTGCGCGGGCTGTTGGCGGGCGCGGGCGCGCTCCAGGCCGCCCGCGTCGCCCCCGACACCCCCTGGCAGGTCTACGACTCGCTACTGAGCGCCGCCCGCGACATGGACGCCGTCATCGTTGGTGCCTATGTGCCGCCCCGCTCCGGCGCGGGATCGGTGGGAGTGCCCGCGCCGTTCCGCACCTTCGTCGAGGGCCTGAATCGCATCGGAGGCACCGGCAGCGCGGTGATTTCCTTCGGGAACCCCTACCTGCTCTCGGCCTTCCCCGGCGCGGGCACCTATCTGGCCGCGTGGGGCAGTTGGGAAGTCTCGCAAAACGCGGCGGCCAGGGCGGTCGCCGGAGCCGCGCCCATCACCGGACGGCTTCCGGTCTCGATCCCGCCGCTCCACCGCCTCGGCGAAGGACTCGACCGTGCCGTGGGCGCCCAAACCGTTGCCGAGGGGCCCGGCGGTGCCATCGACCCGCTTCAGGAAGCGGGATTCATCCCCGGTGGGGAAGCGGGGGCGGGCGGGCAGGAACCGGACACGAACGCCCCCACCGGCGGGCCCGGCAGGTGGCGCCCCGCCGATTCGCTGCCTGAATGCGAAGACTGGAGCCCGGCCGCCGCCCTCGCCGAGCCCGGGGCCTCCCCCCCCACCCCCGACCTCGCTTCCACCTTCTGCCGCCAGGGGCCCATCATCGTCTCCCCCCGCGAGGTCGACCCCGCCCGGGCCGGCCTCAGCGCCGACTCGCTGGCCGCGCTGGACGACTTCATCCTGGCCGCCCTTGCCGATTCCGCCGCCTCGGGCGCGGCGCTGGCAGTCGTCCGCCGGGGCCAGATCGTGCGGCTGCGCGGATACGGGCAGCTCGACTGGGACCCCGCCGCCCCTCCGGTCACCCCCGCCTCCATCTTCGACATGGCCTCGCTCACGAAGGTCGTCGCGACCACCTCGGCCGCCATGATCCTCGCCCAGCGGGGCGCCATCTCGCTGGACGACCTCGTCGTCGACCACCTCCCCTGGTGGGGCGCAGGCGACCCGGCCAAGTCCCGCGTCACCATCCGGCAGCTGCTCGTTCACCGCGCCGGCCTGCCCCCCTTCCGCCGCTTCTTCCTCGAGATGGAGGGCCGCGACGCCTACGAGGCCGCGATCGGCGCGCTCCCCCTCGACCAGCCCCCCGACGAGGCCACCGTTTACTCCGACATCGGGCTGATGACCGTCGCCTTCATCGTGGAGCAGGTGACGGGCCGCCCCTTCGGCGCCTTCCTGCAGGACGAACTCTGGCGCCCCCTCGGCATGGCCGACACCGGCTTCAATCCGGCGCCGAGCCTGTGGCACCGCGTCGCCACAACCGAACTCGACGAGGACTACCGCGGCTACCACGTCCACGGCGTCGTGCACGACGAGAACGCCCACGCCATCGGCGGCGTGGCCGGCCACGCGGGGCTCTTCAGCTCGGCCCGCGACCTCGCCGTCTTCGTACAGATGATGCTCGACCGCGGCGTCGCCGGACCCTGCCGGGCCGACCGGGTCTCCGGGCTGCCCTGCCACCGGCCCCGCTTCGGCCCCGTCGCGATCTTCGCCCCGGGTTGGGTCGACCGCATGACGCGCCGCCAGTCCCCCGAATCCAGCCGCGCGCTCGGCTGGGACACCCCCTCGCGGCGGTCGTCCGCCGGCGACTACTTCTCGTCCCGCTCCTTCGGGCACACCGGCTACACCGGCACCTCGATCTGGGTCGATCCCACGCAGGAGCTAGCCGTCATCCTGCTTACCAACCGGGTCAATCCCACCCGCGAGAACGGCAGACACATCCCGCTCAGGCGCGGCGTCCACGACCGGGTCGCGGGCGCGATCACGGACACGCCGCCAGGGCCGCGGGAGCCTCCGGCCGATCCGTCGACCCGTACCGACATGCCAGCGCCCGCCGGCCAATCGCCGGCCACCAGCGACATGCCAGCGCCCGCGCACCCGCCCGAATGACCACCTTCGGCGCCCCCGACCTCGCCGTCCTTCTCCTCTACATGGCCGGCGTCACCGCGTGGGGCGCCTGGCTCGGCCGCGCCAACAAGGGCGGCAGCGACTACTTCCTCGGCAGCCGCAACCTCCCCTGGTGGGCGGTCATGCTCTCGGTCGTCGCGACCGAAACCAGCACCCTCACCTTCCTCTCGATCCCGGGCGTCGCCTACCTCGGCACGCTAGCCTTCCTGCAACTCGCGTTCGGTTATCTGGTCGGCCGCATCGTGGTCGCCCGCATTCTTCTCCCCGCCTACTACAAGGGCGAGCTCTCCACCGCCTACGCGCTCCTCGAAACCCGGTTCGGCACGGCCGCACGTCGCTACGCGTCGGGGACCTTCATGGTGACCCGCCTGCTCGCCGATTCGGTGCGCCTCTTCGCCACCGCTATCCCCCTCGCGCTCATCACCGGGTGGTCGTACCCGGTCTCGATCCTCGTGATCGGCGCGTTCACCCTCGTCTACACCTACTTCGGCGGCATCAGGGCGGTGGTCTGGGTGGACGCCCTGCAGATGGTCCTCTACGTCGGCGGTGGGCTGATCGCGCTGCTCCTCCTGCAGGGGGCGGTGGACGGCGGCTGGCCGGCCATCCTCGAACGCGCCGGGGCGGCCGGCAAACTCCAGGTGCTCGACTTCTCGACCTCCCCGGCCGTGGCCTACACCTTCTGGGCGGGTCTCATCGGCGGGGGATTCCTTTCGATGGCGTCGCACGGGACCGACCAGCTCATCGTGCAGCGGCTCCTGACCTGCCGTGACGTGCGCCAGAGCCAGCGCGCCCTGATCGGAAGCGGCGTCGCCGTGATCCTGCAATTCGCGCTCTTCCTTTTCGTCGGCCTCGGCCTCTGGCCTTCTTCGAGGGACGCGCCTTCGACAGCTCGGATGCGATCTTCGCGAGCTTCATCATCGACGAGATGCCGGCGGGGCTGCGCGGCCTGCTGATCGCGGGGGTGTTCGCGGCGGCCATGTCGTCGCTGTCTTCGTCGATCAACTCGCTGGCGTCGGCCACGACGTACGATTTCTGGCGGCCGCTGATGGACCGGGGGGGCGCGCGCGCCGCCGACGGCTCCGTTCCCCGCGACCGCGCTGCCGACGGCCCCGTTCCCCCCGACCGAACCGACAACAACGCCGCGGGCGACCCGCCCAACGGCTCCGGTGCCACCTCCGACGACCGTTCCGCGATGCTCGCCGGCAAGGTCTTCACCCTCGTGTGGGCGGGCCTGCTGATTGCGGGCGCGACCATCTTCATCCCCCTGTCGCGCGGGACCGCGGCGGTCGAGGTCGCGCTTGCCGCCGCGTCGATGGCGTACGGCGGACTGCTCGGCAGCTTCGCATTGGGCGTCCTCTTCAAGCGGGTGAGCCAGCGAGGCGCCATCGCGGGCATGACGGCCGGGGTGGGCACGGTGGTCGCGATCTGGATCACCGCCCGCACCGCGGTCGCCTGGCCCTGGTTCGTCTTCATCGGGCTGGTTGTGACGGTGGCGGTGGGGCTGCTCTTCCGACGCCGGCAGTGACTCCGGGCGACCGCTGGGTCGGCGTCGATGGCGGGGGGACCCGCTCCCGCGCGGTGGTGGGCGATGCGCAGGGCCGCGAACTCGGAGCCGCGGACGGCGGGCCCGGGCTGATCGATGCGACCGATCCGGCGGGGGCGGTCCGCGCGGTGACCGAGGTGGTGCGCGCGGCGGCCGCGGCCGCGCGGGTGGCGCTGCCGGTGAAGGGGCTTTGGGCGGGGCTGGCCGGTGCGGGGCAGGAGGCCGCGCGTGCGGCGGTCGAAGCCGGGCTGCGGGACGCAGGGCTCGCGGGGCAGGCGGCTGTGGGCACCGATGTCGAGGCTGCGCACGCGGACGCGTTCGGGGACGGCGCGGGCGTCCTGGTGGTGGTCGGCACCGGGTCGGTGGTGCGCACGGTGGGGCCGGGTGGGGGGGTGGTGACGGTGGGGGGGTGGGGCCAGCTCCTGGGCGACGAAGGGAGCGGCTACAGGATCGGGCTGGATGGACTGCGCGGTGTGGTGCGCGCCAGCGACGGGAGGGAGCCGCGCACGACCCTGACGGGCGTGCTTTTGGAAGCCACGGGACAGCGCGAGCCGCGCGGCCTGGTGGGGTGGGCTGCCCGCGCGGCCAAGGGGGAGATCGCGGCGCTGTCGGTGCTCGTGGCGAGGGAGGCCCGAGCGGGGGACGTGGTCGCGGCCCGGGTGGTCCACCGCGCGCTCGCCGCGATCCGCGAGCACCTGGTGGCCGCGCTGGAGGGGGTGGCGGGGGGAGGCGGGCTGGCCGCGCCGGAGGAGGGAGCCGGGCGGGAGAAGGCCGCCGCGCCGGGGCCGACCGCAGGGTGGGACGGCCGCCCCACCGTGGCGATGGTGGGCGGGCTGATCGGCGAGAAGGGCGTGCTGATGGAAGCCGTGAAGGGGATCGTGCTCGACCTGGGGTGCGACGTTTACCCCCAGCCGGTCGTACCCGAGTACGGTGCCCTGAAGAACGCGATCCGCATGACGCGCTGACGCTCGCCGTCCCTGGTGGTGGTTGCCCATACGCCGCGCGGACAGAACATTCGGATCATCTCAATGAGAAAGGCGAATAGCCGTGGGCGAAGAGCGTGCGAAAAGCGACTTGAAGCGGATCGACCGGATGAAGGATGAGGATATCGACTACTCGGATATCCCGGAACTCGACGATGCGTTCTTCGCCACTGCTCGGGTGGTGGTTCCTCCCGGGAAGAGTCAGCCTCGGCGCCACCCCGTCCGGTCCCTCAGAGAATCGAGGGAATCACGGGCACGGAATCGTACGACCGACGTCTTGGGGGGCGGCGAGAGTACCTGCGATCGATAGCGCGGGTCGCGGACGAGATTCGCGTCCGCCCCGGCTACCTGTCGGAATCAGCGCTTCGGAGGGGCTACCAGTATTCGAGGGCTCTTCGGTGGATTCGGTTCCTCCACGGAAAAGCGCTCAATGACCAGGGTATCCGCAGCGACACCTTGGCGCGTCGGATAGGCTTCGCCGACCCTGCGGGCTGGACCCGGTTTGTCAAGGCGCTGAACGGCGCCGCTCCTAGTGATCTACCGCCCCTGCCGCTGGGCGTATGGGTCGAAAGGGCGATTGAGGATGTCTACATGGGATGCTAACATTTGTTCGGTGGTCGATCGAGGTGCCGAAAAAGGCACCTGCACTTGTTCCGATTTTCGAGACAGCGGTGAAACGTTGCAGGTCAAACAAGTTCTACGAGTGCCTGGAGGAGTGCGAAGAAGAGGAAGAAGGGTCTTCCACCTGCTGATTTCGGACCGAGTAGGTTGCCCGGCTCGGCCTCGGGTCGTGGCTCAGGGTTCGGAGAGCAGTTGCGGAACCCGAACCGAGAGTCCATGAAGAGGTTCTGGCGCACCCTGCTTAGCACCGGGGCCCTTGCCGCTGCGGCATGCAGCGCCCCCGAGGCCGAGCCTGGCGACCTCACGCTTCTTCCTGCGGAACGCATCGCGGCAGTCGAGGTTCCGCTCAGCATAAGTGAGTCGGTCGCCCTGGTAGACAGCTCCACAGCCTGCGTGGTCGACTTCTACGAGACCCGGATCGTTTGCGTGCGGAGTGACGGCTCGACTGTTGGGGCGTTCGGACGTGAGGGGGAGGGCCCCGGGGAATTCGAAGGATCGCTGGCATTGATGCGTGGCCCCGCTGGTACGTTGGGCGCGTTTGACGCCAGGCGCCGCCTGACCATCTTCGAGCCGAGTGGGACCATCCTGTCCAGTGTCCAGGTTCCGTTCATGTTCCGGCCCATGGCGCCCTTCGGACAGACCGTCGTTGGGGCCTACGATATGTCTGGCAGCGCACCCTACACGCTGCCCGTCGCAGAAATCGACTTGGAGTCTGGTGATTTCGTTCAACAACGTTTGCTGCCCCACCCCAGCAACCTGGGGCTGCCGATGGAGTGCGAACGGGGATACAGCAGGGGTGCTCTGGGCCCGGTCGGCCGAATGGCCTTCGGCACCTGCCAGAGTGTCCTGGTTCAGTGGCACGGCGACGATGTCGTCACCTTCAGGGATCCGACCTATGCGTCCGAATTGCCCTCGGATACGGACGTGGAGACTCACCGGGAGCGTTGGCGTCTCGCCTTCGGATTCCCCCCTTCGGAGTCCCAGATGCTCGTATACTCCGAAAACCCCAAGTGGGTTACGGCAGGGGGCCGCTCGCTCATCTACGACGATTGGGGGCGGCTCTGGGTGGCGCTCCAGCGGGACAGGCACGAGTTTTCGTACTTCAGCATCTTTTCCGACACCACCTATGTCGGGAGCGTGCGGGTGCGGGACCGGATCGAGGGCTACGACTTGCTGGGTTCCACACTGGCCGTGCTGGTGGATCGGCTCCCGGACGATCCGGCGGGCATCCCGGGGCAGGGGGTCGATTGGTACCGGTTCGAGCCGCCGGGTCCCAACTGACCGGCCCGAAAAGCAGGGCCGGGAGCCTGGGTTGGACCTGGACTGTTTATTGCCGTGATCGCGGTGTCGGCGTTCTGCCATTCTGGCAACCTCTGCCTATCTGACAGCCCGCGACCGGCCATTCTGACAACCACCTGCCATTCTGGCAGCCCACAACCTGCCATTTTGGCAGCCCCCCTCCTGCCATCTTGGCAGCCCCCACCTGCCATTTCGGCAGAATCCCAGCCGGGCGAGCGCCCCTTTCCTGCCAAAATGGCAGAACGTATCGGAGTTGGTTTCCCCTTACCCCGATTGAAGTTACACGATTTGGCGCCTCGGGTCCCGCCGATTGACTCCCGCTAACTGGGGGGAAGGGTTGACCCGCCGCTCCGCGAGCGCCTTCTTGAGCCGATCCTCGTCGGGTCTCTGATAACACTGGAGCACCGTCTGTGCCGTCCTCCAGCCTCCGAGTTCGCAGAGCACCTTGAGTGGCTGGTCCATCAGGTCGGAAGCAAACTTGCGCCTCAGCGAATGCCAGCCCCTGCCACGCTTGCGCTCCAGTCCGGCGAGCGCTTCGGCCCTGTTCCACCAGTCGCGCGCCGTGCCGTGGCCCACGCTCCTCGCGGAGTCCCTGCGGGCGGGCAACACGGGAGCGTCGCCGTTCCCGGGGTTCGCCTTCCGCGCCTCTTCCAGCACCCTTAGC
>JAJDVT010000099.1 GCA_022826005.1 Gemmatimonadota bacterium
CGCGTGCGCCTGGCCCGGCGGCGACAGAAGCGAGTAGAGGATCACCGGCTCGCCGTCCAGCCGGAGGTGCGAGCGCTCTGCTTCGAGCTCGGAGAGCGCGAGACGCCAGTTCATGCCGCTGCCCGTCGCGCCGTCCCAGAACGTACCGGGCTTGTTTGTCAGTTCGGAGAGGAGGCGGGAGCCATCGGCGGCCTCCAGCACCTCGACCGGCGTGTGCTCTGCCACGAGCGCCCGGCCCGCCTCGATCATCGCCCGGAACCGATCCGCCGCTCCCTCGATCTCCGCGGCCAAGTAGGTCGGCGCGCTCCGGCGGCTCTTCCTCCAGCCGGCGAGCCGCGAAAGCAGTCCCGACCGCGAACCCTCGGCCACCGGTCGCAAGCCCGGATCATGCGACCAGACGACATAGGCTTCGAGTCGCTGCACGCGTCCGGCCAGGAACGCGCGCCGCTTCCGTGCCGAGACCGCCGCGACGCCGGAATCGTCCGCATCAGCTCCACGAGGAGGCTCGAGCGGGCGGCGAAGCAGGTGGAATTGCAGGCGCGCGCCGGGACCGAGCCCCGACAGCAG
This sequence comes from Gemmatimonadota bacterium, assembly GCA_022826005.1. Classification (GTDB taxonomy): domain Bacteria; phylum Gemmatimonadota; class Gemmatimonadetes; order Longimicrobiales; family Gaopeijiaceae; genus Bin94. The sequence goes on from JAJDVT010000099.1 coordinate 568, forward strand.
CCGCTGCCACAGCCCCAGCACGCGGGCGATCTGTTCGGGTGTTCGACCGTCCAAGGCGGCGGGCCGGATCCGGCCCGCCGCCACCAGCTCGCCCGAACGGGTCAGACAGGTGCGGCCATCGTCGAGCCAGCCCCAGTAGGGCAGCTCCTCGGCGAGAGAGCCCGCCGCCACGTAGGCCCGGCGTTCCTCGGCGACCCTCACCGGGAGCCCGTCCGGATCCGAAGATGCCAAGGCTCGTCCGCCCATTTGCCCGGATCGAACCGCGCCGGATAGCGCGCGGCCGCCCGGAGTACCGCCAGCATCGCCGGATCCCTGCGGCCCGCCAGCCAGCCCCCGCCGTAGCAACCGGCGAACACCAGGCCGCCCGCCACCAGCGAGGCCGTCGCGTTCCACACCGCGACGGCCAGCGTCGTGCCCAGCAGGAACAGCCGCCGCTCGACGCCCAGTACCGTCAGCGGACGGTTGAGCGCCGCGTAGCCCGGCCAGCGTTCGAGACCCCGCATCAGAACAGCCAGCCCAGGAAGTTCACCGCGCCCACCGCCATCCCGATCCCGAAGATGATGCCGGCCAGCGTCCGCTTGCTCCCGCCCTCGCCGAACGCGAACATCAGACCGCCCACCACGATCGCGATCAGCGACAGCCCCCGCGCGATCGGTCCCGTGAACTGCGTCTGTAGCTCGTTCACCGCGTCCACCCACGGACTCGTGCCCTGCGCGTGGAGCGCACCGGGCGTAAGCACCAGCAGCGCGGTCCACATGCCCGTCCGCATCGTCGTCAACAACGTTCTCATCGTTTACTTTCCTTTCCCTGAAGGGTTCAGTGGGCGACGGTTTCCCCGACGCCCCGGCTTGCCACGATCCGTTCGCGGATCCACTGGTCGACTTCGGCCTCGATCCAGCCCACCACTCGCTCGCCCAGCCTGATCGGCCGAGGAAAAAGCCCTCGTTTGACCCACCTTCGGATCGTGCTCCGCGAGAGACCGGTCCGAGCCTGTACTTCCGACATCCGCAGGAAGCGGGTCGGCGGTCCCATTTGCTGTTCGGGGTTCTCGGTCATGGTTCTCCTCCTGGTCGTGCTCCCCGTTCGCGTTGATAGCGTCCGCTGCGAAGGGCGAGGGGGAGGATCCCGGGCACCGCCCGTCTCCCGGTCGTGGTTGCCGATCAATGCCGGAACCCGGTCCGCCGTCCCGGGCGATGGCGAACATCCGGCCTCGATCCGGCGCGGCATGCTCGGATTGCCCAGTGCCCTCGCGCCCAGCGTCGTGGGCTTCACACCCGTGCGTTCGAGAAACGCGTTCACCCGCGATTTGAATAGCTCCTCCAGCGTTGCCATGACCGCCGTTCCATCTGCCTCGATGCCCATAACGGTGAAGGCGTGTTTCCAAGAGCGTCAACTGCTGGCAAATCAGCTAAGTGGTTATGGTGTATCATGATGGGTCATGTTGGGTCAGCCTTTCCGGAAGGCTCCGCCAACGGCACGGCGAAACACCCCCGTTGGAACTCCCGAAGCCGCGATGCGAGGCTGGGCCACACGGTCGGCCCCGTGGGGCGGAACACGGCGGGAGTGGCCGGAACGGAGGACCGGAGAAGCGGGTCCTCGGAGAAGGTCCGTCGTACATGGCGGGCAGGGACACACGGCGGCGGGCGGCGGGCGGGCCTTCGCTCCGGAGAGTCGCTACCGCGCGGCCTCCCCCTATATTGATTGGACCGACCGCCTCGCCATGGAGGACACAGACGCGATGAACAGCCTGCCCGAGAGGGTTATGGAGTACCCCGAATCCACTCCGATACGGGCGGACGACTTCCCGTGCCCCGGAATCGGGGTCCCGCCTGGTCGGTTCGGAGTGCGATCAGGTTTTCGTCGCGCTTGGAGCATGAACCCGGAGCTTGGGCAGTGACACAACCAAAGACCGTGACACCCGGCGACGTGCTCGGACCGCTCAACGGGTTCGAGTTGAAGGCCGCCCCGCGCCAGCTATTCCTCCTAGGCGATGCGTCGCTGCTGGAGGGTGGCCCTCGCGTCGCGGTGGTGGGATCCCGGCGGGCGTCGTCCGAGGGCCTGGAACTGGCCAACCGGATCACCAAGATGCTGGTTTTGCACGGCTTCACGGTGGTGAGCGGGCTGGCGTTGGGAATCGACACCGTGGCCCACGAGACGGCGATGAACAATGGTGGGAGGACGGTGGGGGTCCTGGGCACATCGCTGGACCGGTACGCGGTGATGCGAAACCGGAACCTCCAAGATGCGATCGGGGCGAAGCATCTGCTCGTGTCTCAATTCCCGCGCGGTCAGCCCACGCACCGGTCGAACTTCCCCCTGCGCAACAAGACCATGGCGCTGCTGTCGGATGCCACGCTGATCGTCGAGGCGGCCACCAACAGCGGGACGAGGCACCAGGGATGGGAGGCGATCAGGCTGGGGCGGCCCGTGCTCTTCCCCAAACGGTCGCTCGAAAGACAGTCGCCCGACTGGGCCGACGAGATGATTCGCTACGGAGCCTTCAGCTTCGATGCCAGGACGCTGCCGCTGGTCCTCGACGATCTTCCCTCCCGCTGCGTCGGGTCGGCGGCGCGCGCGGATGACCTGCCGTTCTGAAGGTGTTCCGTTCGGGTCGGTGGCCACGTACCGTCCCGGTCGGCCGCGGTCCGGCGACACGGCCATGACCCGCCAAGGCTGGGAACTCGTCATGGACCTCAAGTTCTCCGACCCCGACAGAATCAAGAACATCGCTTCGTGGATGGCGTCCGATCACGGTCGAGACCTGTTCCCCACCTACTTCGGTTCCGATGTCGCGCTCGTTCCGGCGCCCGGTCATGCCCCTCGGGCGAAGGGAGGCAAACCGCGGTCAACAACCGTCGAGCTCGTGCGGTCCATGGAAGCGGAAGGGCTGGGAGTACGAAAGGAGTGGCTTCATCGGCAGCGGAAAGTGCCGAAGTCAGCATGGTCCCGTGGAGACCGGCCGACGGAGGAACGCCACCACGCGACGATTGCCCTCTCCGCACCGCCTGATCTTGGGTTCGATCCCATTGAGAGAATCACGGTGGTGGACGACGTGATCACCAGCGGCGCGACCCTTCACGCGTGCGTTCGCCGACTGGCGGAAGCCTTCCCATTGGCGGAGGTCGCGGCCTTCGCCGTCGTCCGCACCATCACCGGCGCGGCCCAACTCTCGAAGGCCTTCGATCCCGTGCCGGAAGGCAAGGGACATATCGTCCTCAACGCCGATGGCGGCACGCAGCGTACACCATGAGCACCTTGCCCTGCCAAAAGGAAGTGTGGCTCACAGGCGCATGTCGCACTGTCAATGGGCACCGAAAATGTCAGGGTCCGAACGCTGCTCCGCGGAGGGAGCGGAGCGACCGGAGCGGGGCAGCGGGGCGGGAGCGCGGTCGTCATCATGGACCCTCTCCGGACGCCGGTGCTTCGGCGTCTATTCGGCTGGCCAGCGGATGGATCGCCTTCGAGAGTTCGGCGTGCCGACGCATCCGGTAGCTGTTGCCCC
>JAJDVT010000029.1 GCA_022826005.1 Gemmatimonadota bacterium
CTTGTGATCGGACAGGTCCGATAGCTCAAGCCGGTAGACATAGACGGTATCGTTGTATCGGTAGCCGGAGAAGAGCAATCGGAACACGCAGTGCGGTTCCAGCGGCTTGGAGCGCGTTCTTGGATCGACGCCCGTGACGAAGAGGATGCCGCTCTGCAGGGCGTCCAACCCTTGCTCTCCATCCGCGATGTTCATGCCTCCGCCGACCATGTAACCCCGGGCTCCTGATCCACGGTAGGGGTCGTCAATCACTTCGACGACGGCAACCATCTCGGTCTCGTCCGTGAGCCGACAGGGCGCCAACGGATTGGCCTGGACGTACGCTAACGGCAGCACGAACACCAACAACCTGAGGCAGAACGGCGCCGGCGTGCAAGCCCCTGCACCAGCCCCCATCACTTGCCTCAACCACCAGTTCTTGATTCGCGTTGGGAAGCGGTCTGCCTCGCGCTGATGCGACTGACGCGGATCGAGCGCCCCTGTGACTCGGATTCGACGGCCTGAATCTCGCAGAGCACTCCCGGCCCACGGAAGCGTAACTTTTTGCAGGGTGGCGTCTCCTTCGCAGGCGGGGGTGGCCGGGGCATGGCACTCTATGCCTCAACCGTCGCGAAACACTACGCCGGGTTGGGGCGTGGCTTCGCTCCGTGTGCTCACTCACAGTCCGCGCAAGTGAGCGAGTCCGCGACCCACCCAGGCCTTCACAACGTTTCGGTGTCCGGATTTCCGTTGCCCGACGCTACGGCTCGTCGCACTGCTGCCTTTAGCAGAAGGAACGCGACCACTACCATGCTCAGTTCGAACATGGCGACGATCGCCTGGTTGATGGTGAAACCTTCCATGGCTTGAATCACGACCCGCGTCAGCATCAGCCCGCCTGCCCCGAAAAACGTTCCCGCGAGTGCCGCCACGGTCATCAGCCGATTGAAGAGCCCGGAGAACACCAGTAGTCCCGAGCCGATGACCAACCCGCCGTAGGTCGCCCGGATTTCGGTCTCGCCGGACGAGTTCATGGGGGCGATGCCCAACGCCTCTCCCATCGTGTGCGGGTCGAAAAACGTGAAAACCCCTGATGCTAGGAAAATGATGCCTATGACGGCAAGGAAGGCTCGCGTTGTGATCAGGACGGCTCTGTCGTTCATTGGCTTTCTCCTTTCAGTGGAACACGGGAGGGGACCGCTGTCCGAATCTCTGGCATCCCCAATTGATGAAGGACTCCGTGTGGTTCGTTCTTCGGCGCAACCGGCACTGCAGTCCCACTTCGTTGCCCTCTCATCCGGACGCGGGCTCGACGGCCATGGCCGGCACCGCGTTCACGCGTAGGTAAATCGCCATCAGTGCCGGCACGAGCACCATCAGCATCGCTGTGGTGATGAGGATGCCGACGCCGAGCGAGGCCGCGAACGGCACGAAAAACTGCGCCTGGATGGCCCGTTCGAGGATCAGCGGCGTGAACGCGAGGAACGTGGTGAAGGAAGTCAGGAAAATCGGGCGGAAACGTCCCTTCGCGCCCTCGACGATGGCGGTCCGAGGCGTCGCCCCTTCACCCAGCCGTTGTTTTATGAAGTCAATCATTACGAGCGAGTCGTTGACCACTACGCCGCTCAATCCGAAAAAGCCGAGGAGCGAGCCCGCACTGAGGGAGACGCCCAACACCACGTGGCCGAGCAATACGCCCACGATCCCGAAAGGAATGATCGCCATGACGACCATCGGCATGCCGTAGGAACCGAGTGACGTGGCCAGCAGCCCGAAGATGAACAGCATCGCGAGCGCGAACCCCCAGTAGAGCGCGTCCAGCGATTCGATCTGCTGCTGTTGTTCGCCCCCGAAGGAGTAGGCGAACTCGGGGTCGGCGGCGCTCAGTTTCGCGAGAACGTTGTCGGAAAGAAACGCGTTGGCCTCGGCGCCCGAGATGATGGCGTCGTCGACGTCCGCCGTTACGGTCACGACGCGCCTGCCGTCCTTGCGCTGGATCGAAGGTGCCGAGTTGCCCATCGAAAGCGCGGCAACTTGTCGGAGGGGCACGTGCGCGCCGGATGGCGTGCGCACGAAGTATGACTCGATGTCCGTGATTGCATCCCGCTCGTTTCGGGGAAGGCGGACGTAGACGGGAACGTCTTCTCCCTTCCGCTGGATTCGGAGCGCCTGTGAGCCAAAGTACGCCGCGCGCACTTGCCGCGCCAAATCGTCGAGGGTGAGGTCAAGCGCCCTCGCCTCCGGCCGAAGCGTGAGCCGCACTTCCTTGATGCCGGGTGTGTGGTCCGACCTCACGTCATACACCCCTGCAACGCTTTGGACCCCCGCAACCACGGCATCGGCGATCTGGTCAAGGCGATCGGGGTCCGGATGCGAGAACACCACATGGACCGGACTTCCCAGGTCGATCAGCTCGCCGCTGAAGGCGATGCCGCGTGCGTAAGGAAGAGAGCCAACCTCCGCGCGCCAAGCCTCCATGACGGCGATCGCGGAGATGTCGCGTCCTTCAGCGGACGCGAGCTTGAATTCGACTGCTGCGATGTTGGCGGGCGGGTTCAAGGTGGGCGCGGGGTTCAGGCCGCCTCCCTCGACACGGGGCCTCCCGCCGACCGTGACGATCGCCCCCTCCACAAGGGACCCAGCCTCGGCGTGCTCGCGCGACAGGCGTTCGAGGACACGGCGGCCCGCTGCTTCGATCTCCATCGCCACTTCGAGCGTGCGTTCCGCCGTCGTCCCCTCGGGCATCTCGAGCGTTGCGTTGACGAAGTCGCCTTCCACTACGTCCACGAACCTCGTTGGAATGACCCCGGCGGGCAACAGGGAGACGCTGACGACGAACAGGCCGATGGCGGCGGCCACTACGATCGCTGGCTGATGCGTGGCGAACTCGAGCACGTGATGCAGCGGCCCGTCCACGAAACGTTGCAGGGTGCGGTCGACACCGGCATGGGCCCTCGCAAGCAATCGATCAACCAGTCGCTCGGGTGTCCAATCGGGTCCCGGCAGGTGGGACAAGTGACGCGGAAGGATGAGCAGCGAGTCGATCAATGAAATCACGAGCATCGTGATGATGATGACCGGCAACGCCCTCCACACCTCGCCGATTCCGCCCGGGATGTAGAGCAGCGGGACGAAGGCGACGATGGAAGTGAGGATCGCGAAAGTGAGCGGTCCCCTCACCCTGCGGGCACCCCGGATCGCCGCTGCGACGCCTCCAGCGCCGCGCATCCGTTCATGATGGATGCTCTCGGACACGATGATGGCGTCGTCAACGATGATTCCGATCGCCAGCACGAAGGAGAACAACGACATGGCGTTGATGGCGAGATCGAGCGCGATCATCACGGCGAAGGCGCCGACGCCCGACGTCAACAGGCCCACGACCACCCATAGCGCGAGGCGGACCTGAAGGAAAACGGCCAAAGCCACAAGCACGAGAGCGAGGCCCAACAGCCCATTCTTGAGCAACAGATTGAGACGCTCGGAGTAGGTTTGCGAGTCGTCGTTCCAGAACGCGATCCCGACGCCCTTGGGGAGCGATGGCACGACGACGTTCGCGATATGGTCGTGAACCGCTGCGGCAACCTCCATGACCTGTTCGCCATCGGCGCGGAACACCTCGATGAACGCGGCGGATTCGCCTTCGTAACGGATCGTGAGGTCGGTGTCCTCAAAGGCGTCGTGAACCACCGCGATGTCGCCCAAGCGCACCGCCGCGCCATCGCCCCGAGCGATGAGGAAGATGTCCTCGAAGGCTTGCTGATCGTAGCGCCGCCCCAGCGTGCGGATGCGAAGCTGGGTGTCGGTGGTGTCGATGCTGCCCGCCGACAGCTCCAGTGAGGAGCGGGCGATCGCATGGGCGATGTCCTCCAAGGTCAGCCCGAGCGCCCGCAGCCGGACCAAGGGCACCTCGATTGACATCTCGTAGTTCCGAGTGCCCGCCGTCTCGACGTAGGACACGCTTGGCAGCGACGTCAGCTGTTCCTCGATCTGATAGGCCAGCTCCTTCAGCGCCCGCTCGGGAATGTCGCCGTGGACGACCAATCGGATCATGCTCTGGCGGTTGCTCATCTCGCGGAACTCGGGGCGCTCCGCCGCGGCGGGGAAGGTCTGGATGCGCGCCACCACCGATTCAACGCTGTCCAGCGCCCGGTCAATGTCCGCACCCGACTCAAACTGCACTCTGACCGATGCGGTCCCCGGAGCCGCCACCGACTTGACCGTGCTGACATCTTCGAGCGGGCGCACTTGCTCTTCGATCCTCTCGATGATCGACTCCTCGACCTCGTCGGGAGATGCGCCGGGGTAGGCCATGGATATCTCGACCGTGTTGAAAGGCAGGGTCGGCCAGGCTTCCCGCTCCAAGAGGGTCATCGACACGAGGCCGAGAGCCAGGATCGCGACAGTTAGCAGACTGGCGGCAACCCGGTTGGTTGCCATGAACTCGATCGGACCGGTGGATTCCCGCGGGTGGTCAACTTGACTCATGGCCACACGCCGCTCACAGCAGAGAGGGGGGCCGCGACGTCGAACTCCAGCCGGTGCGCTGCTGCGCCCATCGCGCACTTCGCCGACGGGGAGAGGGCCGCCAAGGTCATGCCTTCATCCGGCTTGGGCGACAAACGTCTTGATTCGGGGGAAGCCCGGCAACCGTCCGGCGACGCCTCGTCGTTGACGCCTCTCGACAGCTGCGGTTCTCTAGCTCCAGTAACCAGCCTTCGGCGCGGATGACGAAGGTCTGTTCCGGGAGCCGTGACCGCGCCGCCTGCCGTCTGGTTGACACGCCGCGTTCAACGAGGCAGCCGAGAAGGCGGGGAGATGTGGTTTTCCGGCGGTGGCCATCGGCAACGTCGCCGGGTGGATGGATCGGCGCGCACCCGGTCAGCGGACCCATGGTGCACGCATCTGAAAGTGGAGCTGGCCTCGGGTGCCTCCGCGACACCGGCAAACGTCGCACTGCCACGGCGTCCGCAGCGGATGTTCCGGCCGCAGTGGGATTAAGGGTTTTGGAGGCGGTGCGACCGGTCGGTCGCGATGGGTGCTCGGCTAGTCGGCCGGGCGCACGATCAGCGCTCGGCGCTCGGCGCTCGGCGCTCGGCGCTCGGCGCTCGGCGCTCGGCGCTCGGCGCTCGGCGCTCGGCGCTCGGCGCTCGGCGCTCGGCGCTCGGCGCTCGTGCTAATTGTATCAACACATTTTGGATGTGTGTCCACTACGGGGGAGCGCACGCCCGATGCCTCCGCCCAAGTGATCTCTCGTTCGGACAAGGACCCCTCCTCTCGGAACGTCGTCGGAATGTGGCGGGCCTTGTTTCAGTATGGCAGATCGTCGCCATGCCCGCCACACCTAAAGTTGTCCAACGAGAAGTGAGCCTGAACGGTCGGTTTTTTGGGATCATCGGAGGATGATCGTGACACTTCAGACCGAGCGGATAAGGACATTGGAGGAGGTTCGGGCCTTCGTTGAGGGCAGCGAACGGGTGGACATCAAGCTGGCGGACCGGGCCTCGGCGTACGACTTCATCCGCCGCACGCTGGTGCGGTTCGGCTACCACGGTTCGGGCCGGGCGGCGAAGGGGCTGCTCAAGGCCTACATCGGGAAGGCGACGGGGCTGTCGCGGTCGCAGGTGACGCGGCTGATCTGGCGGCACCGGGAGATCGGGGTGGTTGAGGACCGGCGGGGCGGGCCGCCGGCGAAACCGTTCCGGCGCAAGTACACGAAGGCGGACATCCGCCTGCTGGCGAAGGTGGACGGCCTGCTGGGCCGGGCGTCGGGGCCGGCCACGCGCAAGGTGCTGCGGCGCATGTTCGGGGTGTTCGGGGACCCGCGCTTCGAGCGGCTGGCGGGGCTGTCCAATGGGCATCTTTACAACCTGCGCAGGTCGCGGTCCTACCAGGCGGCGCGCACGACCGTGGAGCTGACGCGGCCCAGTAGGGTGGCGATCGGCAAGCGCCGGCGCCCGGACCCGCAGGGCCGTCCGGGGTTCCTGCGGGTGGACACGGTTCATCAAGGCGACTTGGACGGGGTGAAGGGCGTGTACCACATCAACTTGGTCGACGAGGTCACCCAGCGGGAGCACATCGGCACGGTGGAGGCGATCTCGGAGCGGTTCTTGGTCCCGGTTCTGGAGGGCCTCATCCGGGCGTTTCCCTTTGCGGTCAAAGGGTTCCACGCGGACAACGGCTCGGAGTACGTCAACCACCAAGTGGCCGAGCTGCTCAACAAGCTGCACGTCGAGGACTTCACCAAGTACCCCGACAGTATGAAATGGAAGATCCATCCGACAGCGGAAGGAATGCATGACCTGCAGGTGAGCCTTTCCGTTCTCCTGATTTTGGACAGCAGAGACACCTCGGGAATCACTGAGACACTCTGCGAAAAGGTCCAAATGGAAGTGACCACAAGGCAGCCTCTATCGAGGCTCTAGCGCAACAACTGGCAATGGCCAAGCACCACTGCCTTGGCTACCCAGCCTGCGTCGTCCTCAGGTTTGGAACCCTTTACGCCCACGGCCGCCAAGCCTCATGCCGCCACTTCGGTGGGCGCTTCAAAGCGCCTTTCGCGCGCGTCGAGGCGTGCCTCGATGCAGTCGAGCCGAAGGTGGATGGGCTGGAGCGGAGCGTCTGTGGCCAGCGGGATCGCG
>JAJDVT010000018.1 GCA_022826005.1 Gemmatimonadota bacterium
GTGCGCCAGGAGAGCCAGTGGGCGCAGGAGCGGTGCCCGTGCCAGCGTTCCTGTTCGTCGAAGACCTGGAGCAGGGTGAGGAGGCGGTATGTAGCGGCGCTGATATGGGCGCAGAGCGCGGCGATTTCGTCGCCGAGGGGGTCGTCGGGGCAGGTCGGGGTGGGGGAGTGGGTGACTATCATGGTCTGATCCCGGGGTCTGAAGGGCCGGTGGTCGAGGGCGAGCGGTTCGCTGCCCTACCTTCTTATACCCCACAGTTCGGAAAATGTTCGGGTCTTGATCTGCCGTTGGGCCGAGGAATTGGAGGGGCGGGTGCAATCGTCTGCCGAAACGGTTGTCCAGCTTCAGCAGCCTGCCAGATCTTCCTGACTTCTCTCCTCAGGCATCGCTGCAGAGCCGCGAAGACGTTGCAGCTGAAACGCGTTTTGTCATGAAAACATGACAAGTTGTAATGCTCTCTTTACATTTCGCGACTGTCGTGGCTCCGCTCTGTTCAGCCGGTAGACTTCCACCGTCTCCACATCGGTATCCGGGTCGCGCTGCACCCCGGCGACGAGATCCCCCCCGAGCCAGGTGACTCGCGGATTGGCAGCCCGACCGTCCCCAGCCAACGTCCCTCCGAGTCGAAGACGCTCCACTCGCTCGTATTGGAGTCCAACCGGTTCGCGACCCACAGGTTGCCTTCGGTGTCCGTGAGAAGCCCGGCAACCCGGGGACGGTAGGGCCTTGGCGGATTCCTGGCCATGACCCGGTCCCATCCTTCCCAATCCAGTCGCTGCCTCCCGGACAGCCGCGGCGGAAGAGTACGGTAGGCCCTGTCGGGTCGCAAGGAAGCACGAGACCGATTCGAACGAGATCGATTCGGTCTTCCGGATGCGGCTGCAGCAGCTTCGAGCTTCTAATTCGGCGAGCGTTCCCCGAATCTTCCGCGGCGGTCCAGCCGGAAGCCGCTGATCGTGAGCACCCCGATGTCCCGGTCGGACCGGCCGCCGAGGATGAGATCCTCCGCGATCCAGTACGGGTAGTACCCCAGATCCACATTCCCCAGCCAGCGCCCGGCCGGGTCGAAGACGTTCCACTCGCTGGTCTCGCGGATCCAGCTGGCCGGGTCCGGTATCCACAGGTAGCCCTCCGAATCCACGAACATGGAGGTGATGGATGCGTGGTTGCGTCTCTCCACGGTTCCGAACACCCGCTCCCAGGCCGTCCAGTTCTTGTCCGGGTTGAGCGACTCCATTCGCTCCACCCATTCCCCAAGTTGCTCGTCACTGATTGGAGCTGGGTCGACGGTGCGCCGGATGATCCGGCGCAGAACTCCGTCCGGCGTGAACTGGTGCACTTCGTAGCGGTCTCCGTTAGTGACGTAGACAGAAAGCGGATCTCCCCCGGCGACCGCGCTGGAATTCGTCGCGAACGGCACCCAATTCGGGTCGAAAGGATCCCTCATGGCAAGCTCTTCTTCCGCCTCCCACCACCCGAACGAGTGCATGGCATAGTCGGAATCGATCCGCACCCACTCCGTCGGACGCCTGTAGATCTCCCCTGCCCGCGTCGGGGGCTTCCAATTGACGAGCCGGCGGTCGAGGAGGAAGGACCCGTCCGGCAAGGGCTGGTGCATCGATTCGCCAGGGTAGACTTCGGCCGACCGCGTCGCCTCGCTGAGCGCCCGCACGTCGATGCGAGACTCCTTCAGGAGGCTGCCCGCGGGATCGTAGTGGTAGATCGGCCCGGACATGTAGTCCCATACGACGATCGTGTCGCCCGGAAGCACCCTGAGGTGCAGCGGGTAGCTCAGTTCGCCGGGCCCCCGTCCCCTGCGTCCGAACGACGCGGAAAACGCTCCCGACGGCTCGAAGACGAGCACCTTCCTATCCGCCATGGGCGCGAGCATGACGATCTTTCCGTCCGAAAGCGGCGCCGCGGCGCTGATGTTCCATATCAGGTGAGAGGAATCGCGGGCCGGACCCGGCGCGGTGTCGTATCCGCCCAGCGAGAACTCCGGTTCGGGGGCGACCGTCCAGAAGTCGCCCGCGCCCCAGACGGGCGCGTGGTTCTCGACGATCTCGATCCCGGCGGAATCCCGGATGACGACATCGGGGGTTTGAGGCTCCAACGAGGGCTGGTCGCATGCTGTCGCGGCGAGGACCGCGACCGACGCAAACAGGACATGACGGCAAGGATATGGCGACATCGGTCGGCTCCTGTGTACTACGGTGGTGCGCGTCATCAAGTCCGTGGCCAGCCTCTCGCGCACACCGGGGCTTCACTGATAGTTCAGGTCCTCCTCGCCAACGTCATGGTTGCATCCAGGTACCCGCCGTGATGCTAAAGCGCTCCGTGCCTCATCCTCGGCCCTTCCCTACGATCTCCCGCGGCGGTCCAGCCGGTAGCGCTCCACGGACTCGACGCCGGTGTCGTGGTTCACCTGACGAGCGAGGATGAAGTCCTCCCCGATCCAGAAGTTGCCCGGTGCCGGCACGTGGACCGTCCCCAGCCAGCGCCCGTCCGGACTGAACACGCTGAAGTCGGCCGTGTCGCCCCGATAGGGCGAGCGGTCCAGGATCCAGAGGAAGCCCTCCGAGTCCACCCTCATGCCCTTGATGATCGGATGGTGGCGTGGTGGCAGCTCCGCAGCCGCCCGTTCCCACTTGCGCCAGTCGCGGAGCGGGTTGAGGTCCTCTGCGAACGCCCGCCACACCTCGTAATCCTCGTCCGTGACCGGGACCGGATCGACCGAGCGTCGCAGGATCCGCTGGAGCACACCGGTCGCGGAGAACTGATGGACCTCGTAGCTGTCGTTGTTGGTGACGTATGCCAACGGCGGCTCACCACCGAACGTCAGCGCCGCACTGGTCGCGAAGGGCACGCCGGAGTACAGATTGTCCCCCCCCACTGAGGAGAGCGTCTCCAGCTCGTCCCACCAGCCGCCGAACCGGTGGACCGAGTACGCGGAGTCGATCCTGACGAAGCCTATCGGCGCCCTGTAGACCACCCCGGACCGATCCGGCCGGGCCCATTCGACCTGGTGCACCGACATCCCG
>JAJDVT010000035.1 GCA_022826005.1 Gemmatimonadota bacterium
CAGCGCCGGAGCGAATCTGTCGGCGGTCACCCGGCTGGGTGGGTACACGCCCCTGCACTTGGCCGCCAAGGCCGGAAGCGCGGAGGTGGTGCGCGCGTTCCTCGCGGCGGGAGCGGACCCGCGCGCGGCCACAACCACCGGAGGCGCCACCGCGCTGCACTTCGCCGCCGCCGCCGGCAGCGATGAAGCCGTGAGCGCACTGATCGACCAAGGCGCCGACCCGAACGCGACAGAATCCGCCTGGGGGCAGACGCCCCTCATGTTCGCGGCGGCGGCCGACCGCGCCGGGGCCATTCACGCCCTGATGGACGGCGGGGCGGATCCCTCCGTCACCGCCCGCGTCATCGATATCGCGGCGCGTGACGATGAAGACCGGGAGGCGCAGCGCCGCCGGGACGAGCGGGTCGAGGCGCTCCAGCAGCTGCAGGGCGGGAGCGGTGGCGGGCGCCCGGCCCAGGCCCAGCCCGATCCCACGGTCAGCACCCTCCTGAACCCGGACGAGCCCCCGCCGTCGCTGGCGCGCGACCGCGACCGGACGGTGCCCCAGCCGCTCTCCCACGCAGACCTGGTCGGACACTACGGCGGGCTGACCGCGCTGCTGATGGCCGTGCGCGACGGCCGGCGCGCCGCCGCCGAGGCCCTTCTCGACCGCGGTGCCGACATCGACCGGGTGAGCGCCGGAGACCGTACCAGCCCGCTCCTCATGGCCACCCTGAACGGGCACTTCGACCTTGCCAGGGTCCTTTTGGACCGCGGCGCGGATTTCACCCTGGCCAGCGACGCGGGGGCGACCCCCCTGTACGCGGTACTCAACACCCAGTGGATCCCCAAGTCCCGCCATCCGCAGCCGACCGACTACACCCAGCAGGAGACCACCTACCTGGAGTTGCTGGAGGCCTTCCTCGAGGCTGGCGCGGACCCCAACGTGCGCCTCCACAAGACCCTGTGGTACACGGAGTTCGGACGCAGCTTCCTGAGCGTCGACCGCATGGGCGCGACGCCCTTCTGGCGCGCTGCCTTCGCGCTGGACGTCGCGGCGATGAAGCTGCTGGTCGCGCACGGGGCCGATCCCCACATCCCCACGGTGAACGCCCCGCGGCGCTTCCGCCGCGGGGGCCGGGCCGACATGTCCGGACTGCCCCCCGTCCCGATCGGCGGACCAGGTTCCTGGCCCATCCACGCAGCGTCGGGCATCACCTACGGCGAAGGCTTCGCCGCCAATGTCCACCGCCACGTACCCGAGGCGTGGGTTCCCGCAGTACGCTATCTGGTTGAGGAACTGGGCGCCGACGTAAACGCCCGCGACCGCAACGGCTACACCGCCGTGCACCACGCCGCCGCCCGGGGAGACAACGAGCTGATCCTCTACCTGGTCAGCCAGGGCGCCGACGTCACCGCCGTGAGCCGCAGCGGCCAGACCACGGCCGACATGGCCAACGGTCCGGTACAGCGCATCCTGCCCTTCCCCGAGACGGTCGAACTGCTCGAGTCGCTCGGATCCCACAACAACAACAACTGCGTAGCCTGCTGACCCGGGAACCCCGCCCAGGGGTTCTCCCACGGATGGCAGGAGGGAGAAAACGAATGCCTGCAACCACGTGTGTCCTGCACCGGTGCCGCAAGCTCGCGGCCCTATCGGTGCTTCTCCTCGCCGTCGGAGGGTGCTTTTCCTACACGACGGTGCCGCTGGAGACGGTGGCCCCGGACCAGCAGGCCCGCTTCGTCCTCGACCAGGAAGGCTTTGGACGAGTGATGAACCAGGCTGCGGTCGAGGGATTCCCGGTTCAGATGATGAACCTGTCCGGCAACCGCATCAGCGGTCGGGTGGCAGGCATAACGGCCGAAACCCTGACCATCCAACTTCGCGGCGCTGGCTCTTCGGTGCTGACGACCCAGGTAGCAACCCGGTCGATTCAAGAGGCCGCGCTTCGACAGTTCGACAGAAGAAACACAATCCTCACCATCGGTGCGGGCCTGGGTGCTGCCGCCCTGATGATCCAGGGAGGCGTGATCCCGGCAGGTGGTACGGAAAGCCCGGATGACAACCCGGAGAACATGGTCGGCCTGCGTCTTTTCTCGATCTCGGTGCCTTGAACGCGAACGCGGCGAGTCGCCCGGTAGAGGGTGGCGACCGGGGATCGTGAACACAGACGGGACAGCGGCCCCTTGCGCGTCACGCGAGAGGGCTTCATTCTGATCGGGTTGCACCCGGGCACGGGGTGGGGCTGTGTGCGCTTTAAGGGCACGGGCTCATGAACCGCTTGTCCCGGGACGGGGGTGGAGGGGATTGTAAACCGGTGGCATGGAGCCACCCCAGAGGAAGGAGAGTGTTATGCGAGTCATCCGGCTACTAACCCTTACTCTGCTGCTCGGGGCCACGTCGTGGTCGTTCGCGGAGGCGCAAGTGCCCGCGAACGGCGACGTCGGAACCCAGGCGGTGGACAGGGCCGCCAGGTCCCTTGGCGATGCCCTGGGAATCCGCGTCACGGAGGCAACTCCGATCGTGGGTTCGCTGACCGGACTGGTGACCGACGCCGGCTCCGGTCGTCCTTTGTCCGCTGCCCAGGTGTTCATTGAGGGCACCGGCCTCGGCGGTCTTACCAACGCCTCGGGACGGTACCTCATCATCAACGTCCCGGCGGGCACCCACACCCTGCGCGTCGAGTTGATCGGCTATACCGCAGCGTCACAGGAAGTGACCGTGGCCGATGATCAGGCGACGACGGCCGACTTCGGACTGAACGAGGAGGTCATCGACTTCGACGAGATCGTCGTCACCGGGACTGCGGGCCAGGCCCGCCGCCGCGAGGTCGGCAACGCGATCGAGCAGATTAACATCGCCGAGGTCGCGGAGCCCGTGAACGATGTCGGTCAGCTCCTGCAGGCTCGTGTGTCGGGCGCGCGGATTCAGTTCAGTTCCGGGAACTCCGGTTCCGGCGCCGACATCCGCCTTCGCGGCAACGTGAGCACCGCGCTCAGCAACCAGCCCCTCATCTACATCGACGGGATGCGCGCCAAGAGCGAGCCGACTTCGAGCCAGAACGGCGCTGAGGACCCCTACAGCCCTCTGAACGATCTGAACCCCGACGACATCGACCGGATCGAGGTCATCAAGGGGCCCGCAGCCACGACCCTCTACGGCACCGAGGCCGCAGCTGGCGTGATCCAGATCTTCACCAAGCAGGGCGGTCAGGGCGCTCCGCAGTGGACCGGAGAAGTGCAGCAGGGCTTTTCCTACTTCCGCCCCTTCGCCACCAAGGAAGTGCCCTACCTTTGGCTGGACCAGGTCTTCCGCAAAGGGCACCGGCAACGCTATTCCATGCAGGTCCGGGGAGGCACGGGTGACGTCGGCTACTTCGTGTCCGCAGCCTGGAACGACAACGTCGGTGCCGTTGAAACCGATGGCGAAACCAAGCTGAATCTTCGTGCGAACACGACGTTCCGCCCGCACGAGGACGTGCTCATCCAGTTCAACAACACGCTGGCGCGCACGGATCTGCAGCAGGCTCAGATGGGCAATTCCGTCACTTCGATCATGATGACCGCCATCCGCGGCCCCCGGAACTACATGGCTGGCCTTCGCGACCAGGAGACACTCCGCCTCCTCCTCACGGAGTCCTACAAGAACCAGATTACGCGCGCGGTCACCGGGTTGACGGTCAACTACACCCCGGGCTCCGACTTCACGCACCGGCTGACCCTCGGATACGACTACTCCCAGGACGACCACTTCAACGATCAGCAGCACTGCTGGCTCTGTCCCATCGGGATCATGAGCGATTTCTCCGACTACATTCAGGGCGGAGAGCAGCGGCGGAGCATGTCGCAGAACACGGTCGTAAGCTTCGACTATATCGGCACCTGGGGCTTCGACCTCACCGACAACATCCGCAGCACGCTGTCGTTCGGCGCGCAGGGCGTCGAGAACGAGATCGAAAACACCGAGAACGTGGTCCGCCATTACCCCGGCCCGGGAGATTTCACGCTCTCGATCGGCGCCACGCGCCAGAGCATCAGCCAGAATCGGCTGCGCATCGTCACCGGTGGTTTCTTCCTGCAGGATCAGATCGGGATCAGCGACAAGTACTTCCTGACTCTCGGCGCGCGGGTGGACGGGAACAGCGCTTTCGGTGAGCAGGTCGGCTTCGCGCTCTTCGGCGACGACTTCCGCTTCGACGTGTATCCCAAGGTCAGCGCCTCCTACGTCGTCTCCGACGAGGACTTCTGGCCCGAGGCCTTCGGCCAGGTGAAGTTCCGCGGCGCCTACGGCCTCGCGGGCCGGGCGCCCGGCGCCTTCGACAAGGTGCG
>JAJDVT010000119.1 GCA_022826005.1 Gemmatimonadota bacterium
GCTCTCCGGACTTCTCGTCCTCGCTCGCTTCTCCAGAGTCGCTCGCTGCCCCTCTCCACCGTTGGAAGGGCGAAAGCACAAACCAAATCACACACTATCAACCCCAAGAACTAATCGTCCGTGAAAGCGGGGCAGGTCCAAGCAGCCCGCGTCGCCGCCATCGGACTCGGGACGGCCATCTTCGGCCTTTTCGGATGGCTCGCGATCACCCCCCGCCTGATCACCGATGAAGAGATCGAGCGCCGCATTGCGCGCTTCTTCGCCCCGGCAGTCCGTGGATAATCCCCGCGTCGCACCGAGGGCGGCGAGGCGCCGGGCTGGCATGTACGTTTGGGTTGGCATCTTGTTGTGGTGCCTGTAGTTGCATCATCGACAGCCCGGATTCCCGCTGATTGACTCCCGCTATTCTCGATCTCAGGCGCGAGCCCGGCGGCGGTCTTCCAGAGCCTTCCGAAGCTGTCCCTCGTCGGCCCGCTGATAGCGCAAGCCGCAGGTGAAGCGAATCACGGCAGGGAATCGTATAAGTCTAACGGGGACTGCACGATCTGCGCTTCCTGCCGTAACGCCGCTTCCGTGCCCGTCGCGCTGAAGTGTCCAGAAAGTCGGGTCAAACTGCGGGAATCGCATGGGTCAGGTTGGGTGGGATCCGATCCGGCGCCTTAGTCTCTGTTCCGCAGTGTGATCGACCGGAGACGCCATGTGCCACACCAGTTCTTCGATCGTCATCTCGAGCAGCTCCATGGCCTTCGAGGTCGATATGGTGCCTTCCGCCAACCCGCGGAAGCAGAGTCGTTCGAACCGTGCTGGCCGCTCACAGGGAATCTCCACCGGCTCCTCAAACGGCGGTCGAGTCCAGCACCGCTGGGAGAACTCGCTGTACAACAGCCGAGCAAGGGTCGCGTTGAAGACACCGACGGCTTCGCAACGACGTGTCAAGGCCTGAGCACTCACCCCGAAAACCCGCTGGAGTCGAAAGAGTTCGCACCAGCCAATCGACGTGCGGCGCCAACCTACTTCCTGCAGGAGTGCCTCACGGGGCATGAGGAATGCGGCTGCAAACTGGTGCGCGGCCTTCTCGGCGACGCTCGGCGGCACCTCCAGCACCATATGGCCTAGTTCGTGTGCCATCGTGAACCGCTGGCGGTCTCCTGGTTTCCGTTCGTTAACGACGATCACATGTGACGTCTCGCCTTCTCGGTGTCGCTGTCGTGCCAGTGCGGTCATCCCGTCGACCCTATCTAGCGGCATCGTCAAGACCTTGATGCCTCGGTCCTCAAGGACCTGAACCAGATTCGTAATCGGTGTGGTTCCGAGCCCCCAATGGGCGCGGAGGTGTCCCGCGGCATGTTCCGCGCCCGACAGACCATCGCGCATCGGAAAGGGGGCCGCACGCGGGCTGTCCCAGCTCACGTTCGGTAGACGGAGGGCTTCTTCGACCGCCAGATACCGTTCAAGCCGACGGAGCACTCTGGCTTGAATTCGGGCCTGCTCGCGTCGCCCGAGTGCCCGTTTGCTCCGGAATTCGACCTCTTCCAGCCTGATTTCTGAGGCGTCGGCCAAGTATGCGACCGACACCCCCAAGGCTTGGGCCAGCACCTTCAACACTCCTGGGCTCGGGACCGAGTCGCCACGCTCGTATTGGCTGATCGCCTGAGCGCTCACGTGGTTGCCAATCCGAGCTTGCAGATCACGGAGGGACCACCCCGAAGCCACGCGAACCGTCCGAAGTCGTTTTCCCAGCATAGCCAACCCCATCTGAGCAGTCACTTGACAAATCAGCTAGTCCGCTACGACTTTTCTAGCCATCTCGCCCATACGGGGGAGATCAGCATGTGGAAGAACGATAATACAGGACGGACACCGTGGCCAGATGCTCGACAGCCAAGCGACCGCGATCCAGCGCCACGCTGCCCTAAGGAGGCACCTAACGATGGCTGATTCCCGTTTCGCGTTTGACGCGCTGCTCAGGAAGATCAATCCGAGCTCCGACCGAGTCGACTTGGTCAAGGACCTGCATGCCGACGTGCGGGGTTGGCTCGCCGAGCACGAGTACGAAACCTGCTCTCCTCATTCTCGACTCATCGGATCCTACGCGCGGCACACCGCCATTTGCGACATCAAGGACGTGGACGTGCTGGTGTTCCTTCCGGCATCGGCCCTCGACCGAACGCCGAATAGTGTCCTTCGCGAATTGAAGAAGGTCCTCGAAGAGTACCCGGATTCCACGGTGGAGACCTCACCCCAACGTCGCTCGATCCGAATGGACTTCGAGCAGAAGAGCTGCACCATCGACATCGTTCCGGCGGTGTCCAAGGAAGGAATCGAACAGCCCTTGTGGATTCCAGACCGTCGCCAGGAGGAGTGGATCCGTTCGCGGCCACTCGGCTACGGCAAGGCCCTTTCCGCCGTCAACGCCAATCACAGCAGGATGCTGATCCCGGAGATGAAGCTCGGGAAAGCGTGGAGGGATGTCCAAATGCAGCGCCGGAAGACCAAGAGCTATCTGCTCGAGGTGATCATCTTCCATGCGGTGGCCAGCGGAGCCGTCGAGCTGACAGGCAAGTCTACAGCACAGATCCTCTGCGATCTTTTCGAACACATCGCGAGCAAGTGGAAGTCGTTGATGGACGACGGAAGTGGAGCGCCGCAGGTCTCAGATCCTCAGCTTGGCACTCCCTTGGAGTGGGAGAGATCTCATTTCGAGACGTTCATGCGCAGGGTCCGCGAGGCCGCGAAGGCTGCACGAAGGGCGATCGACGCCGAATCTGACGACGACGCAGCCGATGAGTGGAAGAAAGTGTTCGGCGACCTCTGGCCGACCCCGGAAGAAGTGGACCAGGAGGCTGGTCGTGCGGCGCAGGCAAGCCAGCCCGGCAGTGCATTCGTTTCTGCAGCAGGGGCTGTCGGAACGGCGGCTTCCGTCGGTGGATTTCGGAGTCGGGCGACGACATTCCATGGCAAGTAGGAATCGAAGGAGAGGCGGACCGAGAGGTCGGCGGCGCGAGAACGACCCTCGACGTCAGATCGGCCAGATGCGTACCACTTTTCCGAACTTCCAGCATCGCCTCGGTCGCGACCGCATGGTCACCTGGCACGGCCCACTCCAGCCGAGTCCGTCCTCTCCTGCGTACACTGTTCGTATCGTTTACCGAAAGCGTGGGCACCCGAAGGTCTGGGTCCTGAAGCCTATCCTCGACCCGAACGCTCCCCATCTGTACCCGGATGGAACGCTGTGTCTCTACTGGCCCCGTGAATGGCGGTGGACCGATGACGAGTCGCTTGCGCACACCATTGTCGGCTGGGCCGCGTTATGGCTCCAACATTATGAGATCTGGCAGTTGGTTGGGACGTGGCTGGGACCAAGTTCCCATGATGAGCCCGTGGAGCAGCCGGGAAGTACGACGCGCTCGCAACCCCAACCTGACGAGACTACAAGGAGGAGAGAATGACCGGTCCACTTGAGAAGCCAGGGGAGAATCCCCGCGCGCCCCGGTACAAAGTAGTCGCTAGTCGTGGCGAATACGCGCCGGAGGAGAGTAGGAGTGACCCAGCCTGATGAATACTGTTGTCGAAGCTCTCGACCTACCCAATGCCGACCTCGATAGGGCGTGGACAGCCATCAAGCTGCCCGACGATGTGCGGGAGCGCCTCTTGGCACAAACCGTGCTGGCGTTACAGCTCCGGCAGCAGTTCCCGTTTGAAGACATTCCCATTCACGGCCTCATCATTCTGTCGGGGCCTCCGGGAACGGGCAAGACGACTCTGGCCCGAGGATTGGCGAGCAGAGCAGCCAACGCCCTGAAGAACACCGGAACTCGCTTCCTTCAGATCGACCCCCACGCGCTGACGAGTTCGTCACTGGGACAGAGCCAGAAGGAAGTGTCCAAGCTCTTTCACCAAACCATCCCAGACCATGCGGATCAGGACCCGTGCATAGTCCTTCTGGACGAAGTGGAGACACTCGCGCCGGACCGACGACGCATGAGCTTGGAGTCGAATCCAATCGATGTCCACAGAGCGACCGACGCGGCCCTTGCAGGCATTGACCTGCTCACACGGAAGCACGTCAACGTCTTGCTTGTCGCGACAACCAACTTCCGCGAGGCAGTCGATCGTGCGCTCCTCTCCCGGGCCGATTGGATCGAGGAGGTCGGGCTTCCCGGAGTGGATGCCCGGCTCGATATCATCACAGATGTTCTGGCCACTCTGGCCACCGTTTGGCCGAAAGTTGGGGAGCTCAAGACCCACATCGGCCAGTTCGTCAAGGCATCGGAGGGTCTCGACGGACGCCGCTTGCGTAAGGCGATAATCTCCGCTGCAGCAGGTTCCATTGAGACCGCGAGCGACCTGAACAAGCTCACCCCCGAACACGTCTTGCTTACCCTAGAGCGTCAGACGGAGACCAGACGGGGATCGGAGGCGGCATGAAGATCCGACGAGAAATCGCATCCATTCCGGTGCGATCTGCCAAAGCGACTTGGCAGGTCATTGTGGACCTCGTGACGGGTGCCGATACCGTCGACCGCGGACAGCTAGCAGCTGCCTCCAGTATCCTCGAGTCCTTGATCGTCGACGAGCTAGTCCGCGATGTCCCCATCGTCTTCAGCGGATCTGGGCCACGCCTCGTCATCTACTGCCTGTATGACAGCAAGGCGTTGGGAGCCAGCCTAGACATCGATCCTCTGTCGTTCAACCCCACCGCAGGAGACTGGCGGGCGACCGCTCCTTGCGAGCCTGACGATGTCAATTGGATTAACGCCGGCCTCAAGGCACGGGCACCACGAATCACCGTTCATGAAGCTGACAAGGCCCCCACTGGCTCCGCGACCACCACTAGCAAGACACTCCACGTTGACTGGGAGGCGCTGAGAGGACCATGACTTCCGTTTCAGTTCGAACTTACACGCGCGCTCACACCTCGGTGTACGTTTCTGACAAACTGCGCAACCTGCTGAAGGTGCTCGTTTGGAGACACGGGCTCGATCCAAAGGGCGTTGTCGATGCTTGGAACGCTTGGATAGACCATGCTGCCCGCACATGGCTGCGATCCGGGCACCTCCGAGCTGTCATCATCGAATTCTACTGGCCGGGGGCGAGGAACGCCCTTGCCCGTTGGGATTTTCCAATCCGCTACGACGGTACCGATGTAGACGAGATGTGGACGGACCGCTCGTTCTTCCAAGAGTCCTTCCCGAAGGCCAAGATGCCACCGAGCGGATGTGCCTACCGTATCGTTCTGAGGCACGCCCCTGGTGCACCTCACATAGCTGGGCTAACCGACACGAGACTGAGATCCGTCGCTGGGCTAGCCGCCCGTGAGACCGGTACGGTCATCGCAACACCCGACATCATGGCATCCGCGAGGTACTACCGCTAAATGATCACCATCACCGAAGCGTTCGAGACGTTCCGCAAGCGCCTTGAGCTGAGCACGACTGAGCAGAGTGACGCAATCCGGCGCCACAAGAGCGTCCGCAATTGTATCCGCGCCGAGTTCGACATCGAGCGGGATTTCCTCACAGGGTCGTATGCTCGACATACCAAGACAAAACCACTCAAGGACATCGACATCTTCTTTTGTCTCGGAGAGGATGACGATCATTGGCGTGGCCAAGAACCGAGCGATGTCCTCGGTGCATTCAGGCATTGTCTAGCGGCCAAGTACGGAGCTGCGAATGTGGAAATCGGACGCCGGTGCGTTACGGTCGACTTCGCCAAGCGCAATCCGACTTCCGACCCGGAAGGCAAAGTTCTCAGCAACGATGCAGTACCTGCCTACGTCACCAGCGACGGCTACGAGATTCCCGACCGGGTGCTCGGAAGGTGGATCAAGACCAATCCCGATGTTCACAGCGCCGCCACCACCGCCAAAAATGCGACACTCGGCGGAAAGTGGGTGCCACTTGTCAAGATGCTCAAGCGTTGGAATCGCTCGGCGGACGGCCCCATACGGCCGTCATTCCTGATCGAGGTCATGGCGCTCGATCTGGTGGATCCGCCGTTTGTCAGTTACCCAAGTGAAGTGCGCCGCTTCTTTGCCGCCGCGATGGACGGGGTCTACCGCGAGTGGCCGGATCCCGCTGGCCTCGGGCCTCCGGTCTCTGATCAAATGACGCATCAGGAACGGGAATTTGCAGCACGGGCACTTCGACATGCAGAAATGGCAGCCGCCCGTGCAATCAGGCTTGAACAGCTGGGTCGTAACGGGGACGCGCTGGCGCTCTGGCGCAAGATAATGGGGAAGTACTTTCCCACTCGATGAATCCGATGAGCATGATTCTTCCGCGATTTCGGCGCGGCGATGAGCCACCCGCACGGACGCCGCTCGAATGGGACACGCCGGCACGTTTGGCGTCTGGTCAGGCATCGTGTTGCGAAAATCGTGGACGAACAGTCAGCAGCGACGTAGTGACTGACTTGACAGGCTCAATGTTCATCTCTTACCGACGATCGCTCGCTCGTTCCACGGACGGTGCGGAAGCACGCCTAAAAGCCTAGTGATCGCGACCCACGATTCTCGCCTGCTTCCTGGAGCGTGGTGCATGCTTTATCAAGCGTGTTCTGATCAACCTCAACTACGATGGAACCAATACGGTGAACAAAAGGAGATATTGGTATGACCGACTGGTCGCTAGAGAAGATCCTGGCCGGATTGCATGACGACATTCAGCAGCGGCTCGAAACCATTCGCAACGCGATCGCACATCCTGGGACAAAAGGTGATGCGAGCGAAAGTGTTTGGAATGACCTATTCAACAAATACTTGCCGGCACGTTATAGAGCGAACAAGGCACATGTAGTGGATAGCCGAGGAGCATTCAGCCAGCAAATCGATGTTGTGATCTACGACCGTCAATACTCCCCCTTTATCCTTCACTACGAGGGCCAAGTCATCATTCCGGCGGAGAGCGTGTACGCTGTATTTGAAGCGAAGCAGTCTGCGAATCGCAACCATGTCTGCTACGCCCAGCAAAAGGTCCGGAGCGTACGGCTATTGCATCGCACGAGCCTGCCAATTCCCCACGCTGGCGGTACATATCCGCCGAAACCGCCTATTCCGATCTATGGCGGTCTCCTGGCGTTTGAGAGCGATTGGACCCCCGCCCTTGGCGAAAGGTTCCTCGACGCGCTGCAAGAAGACCAGGACGACGGGAAGCTTGATTTCGGTTGCGTGGCCGCACACGGCTACTTTCATACCGACGATGAGGCAGAGAACTACACCGTGCATGTCGGCGGCAAGTCCGCGACCGCGTTTCTGTTTAAGCTGATCTCGCAACTGCAGTTCAGCGGAACAGTACCAATGATCGACATTCACGCGTACGGGGCATGGCTTGCGCAGTGACTTGGCGTTGGGATGCCGGCGGAGGGCAGATGCGCTGACGCGCTTCCCGCAGCGTATAGGTTCTGGTCGCGCAAGCAGAAGGTGAGCCAAATCACGGCAGGAAATAGTATAAGTCTAACTGGGACTGCACGATCTGCGTTTCTTGCCGCCGAAGCCGTGCCTGTGCCCACGGCCATGGAAGGGTGGGAAAACCGCACCAAACTGCGGGAATCGTAGCCCGCCTTACACGCGTGGACGCGTGGACACTTGTGGTCCACAACCTCCCACCATCAGAGCGCCCTCCAAGCCAAGAAGATGGTACTGATCCAGAGGGACAGTGTCATTCTCAGTGCCGACCAGCAAGGCAAGTTGCGAAACATGTGTACGGGGACGAGGAGCAGCAGCACGCCAACCGCGAACACACGACGTAAGGCCGCGTCAAGGGGATCGGGACGAACGATGTTCACACCGAAGATGATCACCAGCGTGGCTGCGATCCAAAAGGCCAAGACGCTGAGGTTACGTGCGATCACGAGATTCTTGTCCTGCTTGGTGACTACGGCCGTTAGGAGCATCCAAACGAGAGCGATCCCCAAGCTGGAGACGACAAGCTCGCCCGATGCCCGGATTCCGCCGTTGAACAAGATCCCCAACCCTGGGAGCGTGGCGAGCGAGATCGCGGTGGCAGCGGCTTTCGAGGAAGCGCCAATGTCTTGTTCGAACGGTTGGGTGAAGAGACCGAGGAATGCGTTCAGCACTTTTTGAATGGCTTGGTGATTGGTACGCATGGGCAGAGCTACCTGACTTGGAACACGTATTGGTAGACGTACGGACCGACGCTTTCGCGATCGCCGGAATAGGAAACCGCGACGAGGAGCTCGTTCTGTCCAGACGGAGCACGGGTCGTAAACGGCACCCATGAGGTTAGCGGACGACGTGCCGCAAGCCTCAGTAGCCGCTCTGAACCGTAGGGCAGCGCGGATAAGTCGCGTGCGGCACTGACCACGAGGTCATAGCTCCCAACGTTGGGGAACCAGGCCGACGTGTCGTGCCAACCGGCGAGGTTGTTCCACGGTGGATCGAACGGATCGTCAGGGCGCCGGCGATGAAACTCCTTGAAGGCGCTATCAGGACTGATACCCGAGGCGTCCGGGGTGCGGTTCCAGTCCCCCAGCAGGTTGCCGACGAACGGAATGCCGGCGCCCGCACTGTTGCGGAAGAGCCACAACGGCTGTTCGTCTCTGTACTTGGTGCTGGCATATACGATCTGTCGGCTGGCGCCAAGGTACGGCGGTGCTTCCCAAGCGATGCATACGTCCTGGAGACCGCCGATCTGAAGGACGGACGCGGGTCCGTCCTCGTATTCGGCGAACAACCGCCACTCTCCGTCGATTCTAACCGCGAGGCGACCCTGACCGACATCCTCCCGAGGGAGACCGTCAACGTTGCAGGCGGACTGAGCAACGGCCATCGCGGGAACAGATAGTGCTACGAGCACCGTGGCTGCGAGAGAAATGATGGTGGTGAAGCGTTCGACCATGGCCATGGTGATATCCTCGTGTGCAAGCGGGTTACAAACCGTGGTGGGGATCCACATCGCGTCGGGCGTGCAGGTTCCGCACTCCGTTCATTCCAGCACCTTGAACACGCCGTCCTCCGCGTCCCGGTAGAATTCGATGTTCACCTTGGTCCAGAGATCGTCCGGCAGGTTCATCAATTCGCGCCGCGCACCGACCGGCATGAGCAGCACAGTTGCCTGTTTGTCCACCGCCAGTTCCGCGATCGCCACCGGATCGGGGATGCGCTCGAGCGATCCACCCAGGTTGAGCGGTCCGGCGACGATGGTCGCGCCCCGCGTCCGGCGCTCCAGTAGCCCTCCCACCAGCGCCGCCAGCACCGGCAGCCCCAGTCCGGTGCCCGACCGCTCGTTGTCGCGGGGCTGCATCTGGATTGTGTATTGGTGACCGTGCGGGTCCCGGTCTCCGACCAGAGCGCTTCCCGCGGAGTAGAGGTTCTGCTCGCCGACCCTGACGCTCTCGCGAAAGGCCGGCGGCACCGGATGATTGAGGATCTTCGCCCCGCCAGCACCTTTACCCACCACCACCTCGATGCGGTAGAGTCCGGGTCCGCTTCCCTCGACGCCCGGCCCGATCGCCCACACCTGGCCCGGCGGCAGCGGGTCGCTGTCGATCGCCTCGTCGCTGCGCAGTTCGGGCGTAGCCACGAAGCTCTCTGTCCCATCCACCCCGAGCGTGTAGGAAAAGTGGGTGCTCCGGAACTCAGCCTTGAGGCAGCGTTTTTGCTGTTCCTTCACCCGCCGCCGCGATTCCAAGGCCACGCGCACCATCCACTCCAGATCGTCGTCCTCGACCTCCATTTCGGGGTCCGGGAACAGCAGTTTGAGAAGCCCTGAGATCGTCTTGTGCACGGCCTCGATGTCACGGCCGGAGAGCGCGCCGCCCCAGAAGACGCGATTCTGGAGGATCGGAAGACGGGTCGTGTCGCGCAGCTTTGTCCAGCAGGCGCTCAGGAAGTCGTTGACGAGCCCGAAACGATCAGTGAGGTGCTCGGCGGGGTTCAGCTTGGGGAAGTCCCACCCGGGCGCGTAGGCGTGGATGCGGTCGTGGAAGGCGGTGTCGTTGCGCATCTGCCTGGGGAGCGGACTGAGCAGGTGCCCGATCCGTTGCTGCTGCTCGACCGACACGTCGAAGTTGCCGACCAGGACCAGCGATCCCTCCGCGCGGATGCTCTCCTTGCCTCGGCTGAACTCCCCCGACGCCATGTAGCCCTTCATGATGTTGACGCCGTCCTTCTGGTCGAACGAAACCCCGGCCACCTCGTCGAAGCAGACGACATCGTACTGGCAGACGAGACCGCGCTGTCCGTTCGCCATGTTCACGAACATCTTGGCCACCGTGGCCTTCCCGCCGGAAAGCAGGTGCGAGAACGGCGACAGTTGCTGGTAGACGTGGCTCTTGCCTGTGCCTCGCGGTCCCAGCTCGACCATGTTGTAGTTGCGCTCCACGAACGGGATGAGCCGCAGGAGGGCGACGCGCACCGCGCCTTCGTCGAGCGCGTCGGGCTCGAGTCCGGTCGAGCGAAGCAGGAGGCGCCTCCACTCCTCGGTGCCGAAGCGCCGCCGCCCCTTCGCCAGTACGTTGAGCACCGACGGGCTGGACATCTGGATCGGACGCATGGCGGCGATGCTGAAGGGGCGGCCCTGCTTCTCCTGTGCAATCACCGGATCGTATTCGAGCGTGACCTCGGCGTAGAAGCCGTCGGCCAGGATGCGTTCGTTCTCGACGACGAAGCCGGTGGCGATCCGCACGTCCTTCAGCCCCAGGCTCGGCAGTTCCGCCAGATAGCAGTCGTTCTTGGCGTCCAATCGCGCGCGCACGATGTCGATGAGTCGCACCGAGCCCTTCTCCCGGGCGCGGGATTTGAAGATCTCGCGTTCGGAGGGCCGCACGGTGCGGCCCTCCAACTGGTCCTTCACGATACCGAGCCCCTCGGCGATCTCGGTCGGCTCGACGCTCGCGCAGTACCTCCCCAACAGGAACTCGACGACGTAGGTCGGCACGGGATACTGCCGCGCGTACCGGCGCACCAGATCCTTCCTGACCAGATAGCCGGGGAAGGCCTCGTTGGCCGCCTGGTCGAGGTCGTCCATCCGATAGTCGGCGCCGGTCACGGATTCGGTTGGCTCGGTCATGCGGGAGAGTCTCCCCTGCGGGTGTTTCGGTGAGCGAGGACACGGCCGTCGGCGCCGGTCACGACGAGAACGAGCGCGGCGTCTTCGTGGGCATCGTCGCGCAGGATCAGGCTGGCGCATCCGTCCGCGTCGATGACCTTGGGGCTGGATGCGAGTTCGCCCGAAGGGCTCCCCAGGCGAAGGTCGGCGGTGGCGCCCTCCCCAGCGTTTTCCACCCGTACGTTGCACCGCATCCGCAGCCACGAGACCGATCCGATGACCGGACGGGAGAGGGCGGCGTGCGCCATTCTCCCGTCCGTCGTATCGGCGCGCACGACGATGTCAGGGATCAGGCACTCCTGCACGCTAAGGCCTCCGTGCGCGTACTCCGGTCGCTTGCTGAAACAGGCGATTCCGGGAGGCGATGCGAAGCGCTCGTCCGGGTTCCAGTGCCACGGATGCAGCGGTGCGTCGGGCTTGGCGTCGCCGGCGAGCACCGCCGCCCTGGCCCACTTGGACTCGGTCAGATGCCTGGGAAGCGTGACCATCGGGAGCCCGCCGGGCAGGAGCAGCCACCCGTGGTCGGTGACAATGCGAACCGATGCCCATCCCGCTTCGATGAGTTCGAGGACGCGGTGCGCGAGACCGTCGAGTTCCTCCTCGACCAGTCGTGCGAACGCGACCGCTTCGTGATGGTGGCCATGGTGGTCGATCCTGCCGGTCTCGCGCCAGCCGCGCGCGCCGGGCGTAGGGCCGAGATCCAGGGCGCCGTCGCCGACGATCTCGTAGCCGCGCTCCTTGATGACTTCCCGCAGGGTGGCGGCTCTCGCCGGACGGCCCGATCCACGCGCAACAGGCTGGAAGTCGGCACCGAGACGATCACCGGCGATCTGGTCCGCGATGGGGGTGACCGCCGGCTTTGCAGTGGCCGTTACGGTGGGGATGGCAGCCCAGCGAGAGTGGACCGTGGCGGTCAGGCCGCGCGCTCCGAGGCGTTCGGCGAGGCAGCGGCCAAGCTCGTAGCGGAGGCCGTCGACGAAGAGCAGGCACTCTTGTTCGGCGGCGCCAACCGGCGACGTGGAAGCGGCGGCAACGGAATCAAGTGTCCGCGCGTACGCCAGGGAGGGACTTTCCTTGACCGCGTCGCTGCGGACGGACGGAAGCGGGTGATCCCTGACCGCCACCTGGAAAGCCCGCGCCGATTCGTCCAGCCATGGTTCCGTCAGGTGGCGAACCGCGCCGGCGATCAACTTCTCGTGCTTGGAGCTGGCGAGCGCGAGAGCTTCGCGGGCGGCCCGGTCGGCCTGCCAACCCCGCTCGGCGTAGACCCGCGCGACATCTTCCGGGGCACCGCCACCAACCGACTTGTCAGCGGCTTTGGCCAGACGTGCCAGCGGATCAAGCGCTTCGGCGAGGGGCGAGTCGCCCACCTTCGCCCAGACCCAATCGCGCCGCTGGCCGTGCTCCGCTTCGAGCCGCTTGGTCTCCGCGCACGCGGCGGGATGAGAGAGACGCGGCAGTCCCTCCAGCGCCGCAAGCACCGACTCCTCGTCCTCATCATTCAGATCAGGCCAACGGTCGCGGCCTTCGAGCACGAGTTCGCCGCCCGGCCGGCTTCTGCGGAGCACGTCCGCAACGCCCTGGAAGGACCCCGGATTCTCGCTGAAGCGCGACCACACGTCCCTCCACCTTCCCTTGCCCCAAGCGAGCTTCGCGCCGGCTTCCACATCAGATCCAGCCTCCGGGTCGAATCGCAGCTCGCGGCGCGCTTCGTCGCGGAAGGCGTCCCAACGCGCATCGCCCATCGTTTCGCGGTTCGTTCCCGGATCGCCCAACCAGAGGAGGATGTCGCGCTCGATCTCCACGCCCGCGATTCGATTGAACGCGTTTGCGTCGAGACGGCGTCCACGCAGCTCGTCCAGAGGCGTCTGCACGACCTCCCTGACCGCGCGCAGCAGTGCCTCCCGTGTCTCCGAGTCGCCCGCGATGTCGAGACCCGGGCCTGCGGGAACCCCGTCGGCGCGAAGCGTCAGGAACGCACGGACGCTCCAGTCGCGGGCGTTGGGGTGGTGCCAGGCCACGCCCCGGTACAGGAGCTCGACGAGAGGCCGGACATGTTCGGGACAGTCTTCGCCCGCGCGAAGGTGCCCCCTTTCGATCCCGGGAAGGTAGACGACCGGAGGGCGGTCTGCGGGCACGTCCGGGAGGCTGATCGTTCCGTCGATCACGCAGCGCAGCCAGATCGCGGGACCGGTGCGCGCGTCCGGGTCGTAGTCGCCCAGCACAAGCAGTTCCGGGATTCGCGAACGGGCGGCGGGAATCAGCCGGCACCATTCCTCGCCGGCGTCCGTCCACAGGATGGCGTCCGGAGGCACCATGCTGCCGGACACGCCCGCCCTGGCGCGTATGGCGGCGGCGAGGAGATCGAGCGCGTTCATGGCCTGTAGATTGGGGTTGCCCCGAACAGAGAGCGAGCGGTTGGCGCAGCCGGCGCGAATCGCGGGGCATCCGGCGCGCATATCCCGCGTCGGCGGCGCGGATATCCAACGAAGTGCGCTGCCGTGCATGATTTTACGCGGTGCGCACATTGGACGTGGCGTCTGCGCAAACCGTCACTCGGGGGAGGTTGGGTGCCCACGGAACCCATCATCGGCGACGCCGACCGGCAATAGGCCTCCCCCGACGTTGGCGAAGGCTGCGACGACATCGGCGATCCGGTCCCTTCGAGCTCAACCGCCTCAATGTGCGCACTCACTGCCGCATTGCCCCGTGATAAACGCGTGCGAGAATGCGATTTCCGCATTTCGACCGCATTTCGGGGTCCGGTTCCGCCGGAAATGCGCGAGGAACGCGACGATTGCGTTTGCGGTCGCATTGTCAACCGCCCAATGCGTGCGGAAACCGGCAGTAACGTTCGGCATCGGGTTCCGGTCGCCGGAGACGGCGAAGATGTTTCCGGGCTCGCACTTCGCATTGCTCCGCTCATTTCGAGGGCTCATGCGGATCGATGTAAAGGTATCGGGCGCCGCGTCCGCGTCCGCTCAGCGTGACGACCCCTTCGGCTCTGAGCTCACCGATGAGACGCCCGACCTGATGACGGTCGAGCCCGGTGATCCGTCGTACGTCCAGGTTCGCCAACGGTGGATCTCCGGTTTCACTGCAACGGCGCATCACCCCGAGTACCCGGCCTTTCAACGCAGCCCAGTCCTCCGCCTCTTCCTCCCCGTCCCGGATTCGCTGACGAAGCCCGCGGGTCAGGGTCCAGCTCTCATCAGGCCCGATGCGTTCGATGTATCCGAAGTTCGCCTCCATCCCCCCCAGGGTTTCGAGTGCCTGCTCCTCGGGGCGTTGGCACAACCGGGCCGCAGTCTCCAGTCCGATTTCCCGGTCCTGCGACAAGCGGTTCAGGATCAGAAGATGGTCCACGGTGAGGCTCCTTCCTTGCCGTTCTTCAGCTAAGGTGAAGCTGTGGAACGGCACGGAGAACCGGGAGGCGTGGAACGTCACGCGCACAGCGCCCCCGATGTCCTCGATCACCGGCGGCCGCTTGCCCTCAACCAGAAAGGCGTGGTACATGCGCTCGGTTCCCAGATTGGTTCGATTGACCATCCGGAGCCGAACCAGCGCGTCCACGAGGCGAGGGTTTCTCGTGACCGGCCGGTGGTGCAGGATATTCTCCGCCGTGATGCCGCCCAAGAAGCCGCCGGGGCTCGTGATCTCGATGCGATCGGCGTACTGCTTCACCATCCGGGGCGAACCGATCCGATAATCGCTGTGACAGAACGCATTGAGCAGGGCCTCGCGAAGGGCTACTTCCGGATAGGTGCGGTGCTCGAAGTGGTAGACGCCTTCGCGCACCGTCTCGATGGGATTGTGGGCCATGACCCGCGCGATCATTCGCCGCACCGCCACGGGAATCGCATCGTTGCCGTCGACACGCTCCGAGTAATCGGTGTTCGAAGCCATGCGGATAAAGGTCCAAACACATCGCGGCACATGGCGGCGCATCGCAGCGGGCGAACCGGCCAAGAGTATGGCGGCCCGCGTTGGCTTGTCCGCCTCCGTTGCTCCGACTGCTTCCAGCAGATCCTGGTCGTCGCGTTTCAGGAGGGCCTCAGATGCGCGTTCTCGCTCGGCTGCTGCCCTGAGCTCTTCGATGGCGACCGCCGAGAACACGCCCGGGAGTGGTGCATCGACGGTCTGAGCCGTGTAGTCGCTGGCTGCCGACTCCTCGTTGAGTTGTCGTAGCAGCGATCCCGTGAGCGGCAGGCAATCTCGCCCCACTCTGACCGTCCCTCGCCCCGCGGTGTCCGTGTAAGGCGGAATACCCGGGTGGACATGCATCGCGATCAGCCGCCCGGTGCCCTCCGGGACTTCGATCTCCTCGAACACCGGCGTGAGCTTGGGGTCGGTGCCATTGTACACTTGCCGCCCCAGCGGAGTCGTGCTCACGCGGTGAGGGACGCCCGCCACCGCCTTGCCGCGTCCCTTCACCCCATCGGCGACGCCGAACAC
>JAJDVT010000130.1 GCA_022826005.1 Gemmatimonadota bacterium
AGCTGGATGAACCAGATCGAGATCTACTTCTCGATCCTCCAGCGCAAGGCACTCACCCCCGCCCACTTCCCTTCCCAGGAAGCAGTCGCCGAGCGCATCCTCGGCTTCCAGCAGCACTATCAGCACATCGCCTCGCCCTTCCAATGGAAGTTCACCCGCCACGATCTCAACCGACTCTTGGCCCGCTCGCCCACACCCGCCCATCCCCCACTCCGCAAAGCCGCATGAGAATACGTCACCGAACTTCTGAACCGGTGTACTAGGCGGCGATTTCGCCCGTCTCACGGCGCTCGGCGGGAATCACAGGGCGGAGATCATCGCGGCGCTCGCTGGCGCGATCGAGGGCGAGGCCGGGCAGCACGCGGCGCATGCGCTGGCCGAGATCAACGCCGTGGAAGCGCTCCCCCGGCTCCGCGAAGTCCTGCGGAGCTACCGTGTACCGGAGGTGACGGAACGGGCCGTCACGCGCACGATCACGAGGCTCGAAGCGCGGGCCTCGCTCCCTCGCGCCGCCTCGGCTGCCGATGCCCAGGCCGACACGCTGCCGCGGGCCGCGCGGGAGCCGGGGCCGGATCCGGGGACGCTGCCAAGGGGGGTAAGGGGTCCGACGCGGTAACGCAGCCCGGAGGGCTCAACCCCGGGGCTCCCGACCGGTAAGAGAGCTTGCGGACGGTGAGTTGAGGTACTTGCGTTACTGTCGTTGATGTGCGTGCATTGACATCACATACTAGACCGTGATGTCAATGCTGTCAATCCACGATGCCTCAGGTCCCGGGCGGCCGGTATCCCACGTCCCTTGCCGCTGCCTCGTCCACATCCTGCGGGGAAAGCAGAACGGTCACGGATACCGTGAGCGCTCCTGCAGCGGCGATGTTCAGGGAGAGCGCGGTGGCTGCCGTTTCGTCCGGCAGGTCGGCGATGAGGTACAGGTCGCAGTCGCCAAATGCGTAGTAGAACCCCTCCAGCGCGCCGCCGCCGCCCTCGATCGTCTGGCGCAAGGCGGCCTCGCGGCGGGTGCCACCTTCGGCGAGTAGCCCCTTCAGACCGGATTGCGTGTAGCTGGTTCGGAACATGTACTTTGGGGTGGTCCTACTTCGTTGGACAGTCCGAGGGCTCTCCCCAGTGTCAGTTGTAAATGAAGATCGCGCGGCTGCCTGGCAGTATCCGGGCAACTTGAAGTCGGTGGCCTATACAACCACAACGAGGGGGTGATCGCCGAGGTCGTCACGCTCGTCGAGGCCCGGGGAGCAACGCAGAGCGGTGCTCAAGGGGCCCGGAGAGTGAAGTAAACATGACAATCTGTAATGTTCTCCTGACATTGCGAGTGCGTGAGTACCGCGGTCCAACCCGGATGCATCGCCTCCCGAATGCAGCGGGGACTTGCTCCACATACGGCCTGCTCTAGACCCCGTAGGGGACCCAGATGTTCTTGACCCGGGTTCCCTTGCGCAGAAGCGTCTCGCCGGCGTCCCCGGAGAGCTCGAGCCAGTCGATTGCGCGTTCACGGTCCACCCAGACCCGCTTGAGGTTCCCGGCGGATAGGCGTTCGGCTTCGCCGGAGAAATCGTCGCCCACGAAATCCCATAGCTGGTCCACATCATCGTGTGCGGCCAGCGTCGGCACGACCTCGCCGTGGATCCCCGCGAGCACGTTCACCGCCCCGGGAGGCACGTCCGAAGTCTCCAGGACCTGCACCAGGTCCAGCGACGGAAGCGGGAAGCGCTCGGGCACGACCACCACCGCCACGTTCCCCTGGCAGAGCGCCGCGCCCACCGCCCCGGCGACCCCGGCCAGGGGAGCCGCCTCGCCGCACCGGATGGCCACCGTCCCAACCGGCTCGTTCATCGCGAAGGTGACGTTGCGGAACGGGGTGGAGTGCACCCTGCCGTCGTGCTTGTCCGCCCAGGCTGCAAAGGTGAAGAGCGCCTGCACGGCCGCGTCCACCTCGGCGCGCGCGGCCTCCTTCGTCATCCCGGCCGCACTCCTCAGCGCCCCGGCGAATTCGTCTCCGCGCGCCGCCAGGTTCTCGGCCACGAAGTACAGGATCTGGGCGCGCAGGTAGGCTGTCGTCGCGGCCCAGGGGCCCCGAGCTTTCCCCGCCGCCTCGACCGCGTCCCGCACGTCCTTGCGGTTGCCGCGGGGCGCTTCACCCCAGGGCAGCCCGTCCGGGCCCAGCTGCGTTAACGAGTAGCCCCCGTCGGGACGTCGCTGCCTGCCGCCGATCCAGAGCTTCCGGGTGCGGTCGATCGCGTCTCCCCGCGGCCCGCCGCTTCCCGGGATCACGTTGCCCGAAGCTCCGTCTCGTTCCGGCATCCCTTCGTCGGGGCTCCCGTCCCGCGCAGGCAGCCCATCGCCCGAAGCTCCGTCCCGCACCGGCATCCCATCACCCGTCGACCGCACCCCCGCCGGCTCCGCCACCGACGCACCGCCAGCGCCTTCCCGCACGACCGGCTTCAGGTACTCCCACATCCCTTCCCTACCGCCCTCGCGTCCGAACCCGGATTCCCGGTAGCCCCCGAAGCCCGCGGCCGCGTCGAAGCGGTTGGTGCAGTTCACCCAAACCGTGCCGGCCTTGACCGCGGGCGCCACGTCCATCGCCAGGCTCAGGTCCTCGGTCCAGACGCTGGCGGCGAGCCCGTAGCGGGTGTCGTTGGCCAGCGCCACCGCTTCGGCCGGGGTGCGGAAGGTGAGACTCACCAGCACCGGCCCGAAGACCTCCTCGGTGACGATCGAACTGGAGACCGGTGCCCCGGTGCAGAGCGTAGGCGGCAGAAAGAAGCCTTCCTCGGGCACCTCGCACGCGGGTTGCCAGATCTCCGCGCCATCGGCCTCGCCGGCGTCGAGGAACCCCCGGATGCGGTCCAGCTGGCGTTGGTCCACCACCGCGCCCATGTCCATCGACTTGTCGAGCGGATGACCGACCCGGATGCTCTCCATCCGGGCGCGGAGACGGGCCAGCATCTCGTCCTCCACGTTCTCCTGGACCAGCAGCCGGGACCCCGCGCAGCAGACCTGTCCCTGGTTCAGCCACACCCCGTCCACGATCCCCTCGACGGCGGCGTCCAGGTCGGCGCTGTCGAAGACGACGAAGGGGGACTTGCCGCCCAGCTCCAGCGAAAGCTGCTTGCCGGTTCCGGCCGTCGCCCGGCGGATCTCGCGGCCCACCTCCGTCGAGCCGGTGAAGGCGATCTTGGCCACCTCCGGGTGCCGCACGACGGCCGCTCCGGTGTCGCCATCCCCCGTGACGATGTTGAGGACGCCCGGGGGCAGCCCGGTCTCGGCGGCCACCTCCGCAAAGAGCAGCGCCGAGAGCGGGGTGTACTCCGCCGGCTTGAGGACGACGGTGTTCCCGGCCGCCAGCGCCGGCGCCACCTTCCAGGCGAGCATGAGCAGGGGGAAGTTCCAGGGGATGATCTGGCCCACCACTCCGACCGCATCGTGGCGGGGGAACTCCGCGCCGGCGAGCTGCGCCCACCCCGCGTGGTGTTGGAAGTGCCTGGCGGCGAGCGGGATGTCGAGGTCGCGGGCCTCACGGATGGTCTTCCCGTTGTCGAGCGATTCCACGACCGCGAAGAGGCGGGAGCGTTTCTGGATCTGGCGGGCGAGGCGGTAGAGGTGGCGTGCCCGCTCGTGGCCCCCGATCTCCTGCCAGGAGGACAGGGCCGCCCGGGCCGCCTGCACCGCGCGGTCGGCTTCGGCGGCCGTGCCGTACGCAAACCGGGCGAGCAGCCTGCCGTCGGCGGGGCAGCGCGTCGCGTGAAGGTCTCCCCCGACCGTCCAGTCCCCCCCGATGTAGTGCCCGAAGGTGCGGTCGCCGCCGCCGAGCCACTCCATCGCGAGCGCTTCGCTTTCGGGGGCGGGCCCGTACGCGGGATCCAGGAAGGCTTCGCGGACTCGGGTCATGATGGTCAGCCCAGCGGATGGCGGTAGAAGGCGGAATAGCGCCCGGTCACGTGGTGCTCGAGCTGTCGTTCGATGTCCGCCAGGAGGGAGCTCGCACCGATCCGGAACAGGTGCGGGTCCAGCCACGCGTCTCCCAGCTCCTCCTTGACCAGGATCAGCCACGCCAGCGCGTCCTTCGCGGTCTTCAGCCCTCCGGCGGCCTTCAGCCCCACCCGGATTCCGGTCCCGCGGAAGTACTCGCGGATGGCGCGGGCCAGCACGATCCCGACCGGAAGCGTGGCGTTCACCGTCTCCTTGCCGGTGGAGGTCTTCACGAAGTCGGCTCCGGCCATCATGGCGACGAGGGCGGCCCGCTTCACGTTGGCCAGCGTCCCCAGTTCCCCGGTGCCCAGAATCACCTTCACGGAGGCGTCTCCGCAGGCCTCGCGAAACGCCGCGACCTCGTCGTAGATCTGCTCCCATTGTCCCGCGAGCACGCAGCCGCGCGTGATGACCACATCGATCTCCTCCGCTCCCGCCGCCACCGACGCCTCGATCTCGCGGAGGCGGGTGGGAAGCGGCGACAACCCGGCGGGGAAGCCCGTGGAGACGGCCGCGACCGGGATGCCGCTGCCGCGCAGGGCGGCGTGCGCGGTCCCCACCAGCCCGTGGTAGACGCAGACGGCGGCGGCTGTGACCTCGACGGGCGGAATCTCCAGCGCGGCGAGGATGTCGTCGCGCACCGGTCGCCGGGCCTTTCCGCAGAGGCGTTGCACCCGTCCCGGCGTGTCGTCGCCGGCCAGCGTGGTGAGGTCGATCATGGTGACCGCGCGCAGAAGCCATCCGGCCTGCCACTCGCGCTTCACCGAACGGCGGCGGGTCAGGGTGGCGGCGCGCGCGTCGGCGGCGGACCGGTTGACGCGCACCGCCCGCACGGCCTCGAGATCGAGGGGCATCCCGGGATTGCGCCGGCCCGGGGAGGTTCCGGGCAGCGAGTCCGGCTGTATGGCGGCCCGGGCCCGCGCCTCGCGCTGCCGCAGGGCCCGAATCCGCGGCCCCCGCTGTCCGGGAGGCGCGGCGCCGGCGCGACCGTCCGCCGCCTGGCTCATCGTCTGCTCCTTCCTGCATGCCGGGCCGCCGGGCTCGCTGGAGCCGCCGGCCCGGGCCCGGGTCGTTGTCCCGGGTGGCGCATTTCCGTCAGAATTGGCCAAGATAACGGTTCGGTGGCGAACGGACGAAGCGTTCCGGGCGGGCCGAAACCATGATCGGTGAGCAAGGAGACTGCGAATTGGACCGGATCCCGAGGCTGATTACGGGCATCGCGGGGGGGGCGGCCGCCCTCTTCTACCGGGTGGACCGCCACGGCCCGGCGCTCCCTGACGGTCCGCTGCTGGTCACGGCCAATCATCCCAACAGCCTCCTCGACCCGCTCCTGGTCTACAGGTGCAGCGAACGCCTAACCCGCCCGCTCGCGCGCGCCCCGCTCTTCGACCAGAGGCTCCTGGGCCGCCTCATACGCACGATCGGGGGCATCCCCGTCTACCGCCGGCAGGACGACCCGGATGCCATGCACCGGAACGAGGATATGTTCCGCGAGGCGGTGTCGGTGCTGCTCGACGGCGGCGCGATCCAGATCTACCCGGAGGGCAAGAGCCATTCGGGGGCGCAGCTGGCCACGCTCCGCACCGGGGCCGCCCGGATCGCGCTGCTGGCGGAGGAGCGCGCCGGCTGGCGGCTGGGCCTTTCCATCGTGCCCGTGGGGATCACGTATTCGCGCAAGGAACTGGCGCGCACCGCGGCCGCGGTCCGGTTCGGGACGGCCTTCGGGTGCGCGGACCTCAGGGAGACCTACAGGGACAACCCGGCGGCCGCCGTGCGGGAGCTCACCGATCGGATCGAGGCGGGACTGCGGAGCCAGACGCTCAACCTGACCGACTATCGGGACAGAGTGCTGGTCGAGGTAGCCGAGCAGCTGTACGCCCGCCAGCGCCGGCAGGTCCCGTGGCGGGCACGTGAACGGCTCGGGACACGATTCCCCCGGCTCCAGCGCTTCGCCGCCGGAGTGGAATGGCTGCGCCGCACCGCCCCCGAGGAACTGGCCGAACTCCGGCGCAAGGTCGGGGAATACGCCGAGCTCAGCGAGCGGCTGCGGGCCGGCGAGGGGGACGTGCCCTCCCGGTACGCCCTCGGTCCCGTCGCCCGCTACGCGCTGGCCCGGGGGACCGTACTGCTCCTGGGACTTCCCTTCGCGCTTGCCGGTGCGCTCCTCTGGGCTCCCGTCGCCCGCTTCCCCGCTTTCGTCGTCCGCCGCACCGGCCCCGACTATGAGATCACCGCCACCCACAAGCTGGTCGCGCTGATGACCGGGGTTATCGCCGCCTGGGCGCTCTGGATTCTCACCGGCTATGCGATTGGCGGTCTCTGGGGGGCGATCACGGCCGGTGCACTGGCTCCGGTCTCCGGGTACACGACGCTCCGCTGGGTGGAACTTGCGAACGAAGTCCGGCAAGACACGTCCCTCTTCCTGCGCCTTCAGGGGCGCCCGGATCTGCGCCGCCGCTTCGCCGTCCTGCGCTCGGAGCTGGCCAGGACCTTCGATCTGCTGGAGGAGCGCCGGCGGAAGCATGAGTTGCACGCGGACGCCCGCGATGACAACGTGTCGGTCGGCGGCGGTAACGGAGCAGGGTAGGCAGTCCGTGGATAAGGCACCGCGAGCTACCGAGAGCGGCGCCCGTCCGGCGCCCGTGCCCGGGCGGCCGCGGTGGAGAGAGGGGGGGCGGATCGGGACTGGTGTTCCGTCTGGTCTTCAAAACCAGTGTGCCCGGTTAAGACCCGGGTGGGTGGGTTCGATTCCCACACGCCCCCGCCATCCGGCGGATTGCCTATCTTCATCCCCATGAACACGAAGCCGGTCCGCGTCATCATCAATCCGGCCGCGTCGGGGGGGCGCGGGCGCAGGGCGGCGCTGGAGTTGCTGAAGGAGCTGGATGCCCGTTCGCTCCCCTGCGAGGCGCGCTACACGGAGGGGCCCGGACACGCTGCCGGGCTGGCGGCGGAGGCGCGGGAGGCGGGTGTGCGGGGAGTCGTGGTGGTCGGGGGTGACGGGACGGTGCACGAGGTGGCGGGCGGGCTCCTCGCCGCGGGACCCGGGGGGCTGCCGCCGGTGTGCGTCTTTCCGGCCGGTACCGGCAACGACTTCTTCCGGATGGTGGGCGCCGGGCGGAGCGCGGTCGCCGTGGCCCGCGTGCTCGAGCGGGGCGCCGTGAAGCACTTCGACGTCGGGCGGGTGCGGTGGGACGGGGGAGAACGCGTGTTCGTCAACGTGTTCGGCGTGGGGGTGGATGTCGACGTGTTGCGCTGCAGGGCCCGCTTCGCGAGGCTGACGGGTCTGGCCCAGTACCTGGCCGCGCTCCTGTACGCCCTTGCCACCTTTCGCCCGCCGGAAGTCCGCATCGATGTGGGTGGCGAAGGCCGCACCTTGCTGGGCCGCACCACCCTCTCCGTCATCACCGTGGGGCCGTCCATGGGAGGCGGCTTCATGGTCAACCCGGAAGCGAGGGCCTCGGACGGAAGGCTCGACCTCTTTCATGTGCCGGCGCTCGGTCTGTTCCGGATTCTGGCTCTCGTGCCGAAGGTCATCCGGGGGACCCACGCCGGGATCGAGCCGCTGACGATGTGCCGGATCGAAGAGGCCCGGCTGGGCCGCACCGACGGTGAGCCGG
The DNA here is from genome assembly GCA_022826005.1 of Gemmatimonadota bacterium. Classification (GTDB taxonomy): domain Bacteria; phylum Gemmatimonadota; class Gemmatimonadetes; order Longimicrobiales; family Gaopeijiaceae; genus Bin94. The sequence continues at coordinate 7,605 of JAJDVT010000130.1, forward strand.
TCTGGTTCGAGACCGATGGAGAGCTCTCGCCGGAACCGGCCCGTGAGCTCCGGATTCGCGTCCTGCCGCGGGCGCTGCCGGTGATGGTGCCGGCCCATGGCTAGCAGCCCTGCCAGCGGCGTGGCCGGCCGGACCATCCTCTGCGCAGCCGTCCTGTGGCTCTTCACCGGAACCGTTGCCCCGGCGCGCGCCCAGATCACCGAGACGGACGACTCGGCACAGGCCAGCCTGGTGGCCGCAGACTCGGTGCCCAAGGGCCTCTCGCCCTCGGGGGCGTTCCTGCGCAGTTCGATCCTCCCGGGATGGGGACACGTGGCGACCGGGTCGGTCACGCGCGGCGCCTTCTACTTCGGGTGGGAATCCCTGACCGCCTGGATGATCTACAAGAGCCACCGCCGCCTGGGCGCCGCCCGCCGGCAGCTCGGCCTCTGGGAGGACCGGGTTACGGCCCGCCTGATGCGCGAGGGGGTGGCGCCCGAGGAGATCGGGGCGCAGCTCGAACGCGACCCCGAAATCGCCCGCTTCCGCGGACTCGTGGACGCCCGCGTGGAGCAGCGGGAGGACTGGGCCGCACTCGGCATCTTCATCCTGCTGGTCTCCGGCGTGGACGCCTTCGTGTCGACGCACCTGGCCGACTTCCCGGAACCGCTGACGGTCGAGGGCGATCCCCTCAACGGGAGGGTGGAGGTGGCGGTGCGCGTCCCGGTGGGGCGATGGTGACCGGTTCGGGACCGTTCGGCTTGCACGGGCCGGCCCACGCGCCCGACGCGCTAGCCCTTCCACTTATGCAGGACCGGCGCGCCGGAGTCCGTGATCGTGACGTAGCTGCGATGGGCAACCCAGTCGCCGCAGTTGACGTGGTAGCGTCCGGAGACCACCTCCTGCACGACCGGCCTGTGTGTGTGGCCGGTGGCCACGATGTCGATGGAGGTATCCCGCGTCAGCACGCCGGAGGCCCAGGCCGCCAGGAAGCTGGAGCGGTCTCCGGCCTGGGACATGGGCTCGGCATCGACCAGCCGCCTGGTTCCCGACACCCGTTCGGCCAGCCAGGCGCCGAGGTCGGGGTGAAGCCAGCGGAAAAGCCACCGCGTGACGGGGTTGCGCAGGAAGTGGCGCAGGCACCGGTATCCGAAGTCTCCCTTTCCCAGCCCGTCGCCGTGGGCGAGGAGCACGGACCTTCCCAGAAGCTCGATCCGAACCGGCTGCTGATGGAATTCCATTCCGATGCGGTCGCGGAGGAAGCTGCCCCCCCACCAGTCGTGGTTGCCACCCATGAGCAGGACCGGCACACCGGACTCCACGAGGTCGGCAAGCGCGGCCAGCACCCGCACATGTTCGGCGAGCACGACCCGGCGGTACTCGAACCAGAAGTCGAAGAGGTCGCCGTTGACGATCAGGCGGCTTCCCGATTCCTTGACGTGGAGCAGCCAGCGCCGGAATGCTTCTTCGGTGTCGGGCGGGACCGCGCCAAGGTGTACATCGGAAACGAGAAAGGCTGGCTTTGAGGGCATGACTGCCGAAAGTACCGGAACGCGGCTTCCCGGGACAGGGATCCTGCTCGGGGGCCTGCTGGCGGCTGGTTGCGGCGCGCCCCCGCCCCCGCCACCCGAGACCGTGGTGCCCGAACCGCCGGATCTTCGCTCCGAGGCGCTGCTCATCGAGTACACCACCCGGGTCGCACGCCCGAGCCAGATCGTGTTCCGCTGGCGCGCCCAGGAGCCCGACTATCGCGACGGGGGGACCGGTGTGGCGCGGGTGGAGCCGCCGTACCGCGCGCGGCTGGACCTCTTTCGCGACAACGGGGAGACCGTCTTGAGCGCCGCCCTGGTCGAAGACGAACTGAGGATCCCGGCCGGCCTTCCCACCGAACTCGTGCCGCCGGCGCCGCTGATGTGGGCCGTATTCGGCGTCTTCCGCCCGGGCGCCGGGGCGGCGATGGTGAACGGGCGAATCACCCGTGGAACGATGGTGCTGAACTACGATCTCCCGAACCGGGAACTGGTACGCTTCCAGCTGCGCGACCGCGCCGTCGTGAACGTGGAGCGCCTGGAGCGCGGTGCTGTCGTGGAGACCGTATTCATCTCGGACCGGGAAGGCGAGACCATCTTCCCCACGGAGGCGACCTACCGCAATCTGCCCGGCTACAGAGAACTGAGACTCACCCTTGAATCCATCGACCATGTGGACCCGTTCCCGCCCGACATCTGGTATCCGAACCAGCCGTAGCGCAGGCCGCGTCCGCAGCCGGCGGCGGCTGGTCCGCCGGCTCCCGTCCTTCCTGGGGCTGCCGCTGATCGCGCTCGCCGCCGGAAGCTGCAACTATTCCTTCGTGGCCGGGGCGGGCCTGCCACCGCACGTGCGCACCATCGCCATCGTTCCCTTCGAGAACAACACCAACCGCTTCGAGCTCACCCAGGAGCTCCACGAGGCGCTGCTGCAGCGGCTGCCGCGGGCGCTCGGGCTGACCGTGGCGGGCGAGGAGGATGCCGACGCCATAGTCTCGGGCACGATCGAGGGCTACGAACTGCAGGCGCCTCTCTACCAGCGGGGGCGGCAGTCCGAATCGGTCCAGGTGTTGCAGCGGCAGGTCATACTGAGGGTCGAGGCGAGAATCCTCGACCGCGAGAACTACGTGATCCTCTGGGAACAGCAACTGCGCAACACGGGGCAGTATCTGGAGGCGAGCGAGACCGAGGACGTGGGGCGGGCGGAAGCGATCGAGCTGTGTGTCCAGGAGATAGTGGACGGGGCCCAGTCCAACTGGTAGATTCGCTCCCGGCAGGATCCGACGAGATCACCCTCGACCCCAGCAGGCCCTGGATAATCCCCGCGTCGCACCGAGTGGCATGAGAGTAAAGAAAACATGACATTGTGTAATGTTCTCATGACAGAACAAGAGCGCGAGTGCCGCGGCCAGCCCGGATGCATCGCCGGCCGAATGCAGCGGGGACTTGTTCCACGGCCTGCCAGCCCACGGAGCGCGCTGACTTGAACCGGGCACCCTGGCTCTGGGGCATTCTTTTCGCGCTCTGGCTGCTGCTGTCCTGGCACTTCGAGCCACTCTTCATCATCTTCGGCCTCTTCACCTGCACGGTCGCGGTGTGGGTGTCCGTGCGCATGGGCGTTGTCGACCGCGAGTCCCTGCCCGTGCACCTGATCGGACGCGCCGTCGGGTATGTGCCCTGGCTGGTGTGGGAAGTCTTCAGGTCGAATGTGCGGGTCGCGCGGATCATCCTGTCGCCGCGCATGCTGGTCGATCCGTCGATCGTGCACTTCCGGGCCTCGCAGGCCACCGACCTCGGCCGCTTCATCTACGCGAATTCGATCACGCTGACGCCGGGCACGGTGACGACGGGTGTCACCGGCGACGACATGGAAGTGCATGCGATCGTGCAGTCGGAGATCGACGGTTCGGAGGAGAACGACATGAACCGGCGGGTTGCGGTGCTGGAAGGGAAGGACCCGAGGTGATGTTCGCGGTCACCGCCGCCGCGCTGCTGGTGGCGATGGGACTGGCGATGTGCCGGGCCCTGCTCGGCCCCACGGCCTACGATCGGGTGCTGGCGCTGAACAACATCGGCACCAAGACGGTGGTGCTGATCGCCGTGCTCGGCTTCCTGAACGGGCGCCCCGACTTCCTGGACCTCGCGATCGCCTACGCGCTGATCAACTTCATCGGGACGATAGCGGTGCTCAAGTACATCGAGTACGGGGATCTGGGCGCGCCCTCCCGTCCTGACGGCCGCGAGACGAACTGATGGACATGGCCCTCACCGTCCTGACCTGGGCGCTGCTGATGGCGGGCGCGTTCTTCCTCCTGACCGGGGCGCTGGGGATGGTCCGGCTCCCCGACGTCTTCACGCGCATGCACGCCGCCGGCATGACCGACACCATGGGGGCGGGACTGATCCTGGCGGGCCTGTTCGTCCACGCCCTGTCGGCGGGGGACCAGCTGGTGGCGGTGCCGGTGCGCCTTCTGCTCATCCTGGGATTCCTCTGGTTCACCAGCCCGATCGCCACGCACGCTACGGCGAAGGCGGCGCTTTCCGGGGGCGTGCGGCCGTTCACGCTGGCCGCGGCGGAGTCCGGGGATTTGCCGGAGTCTGCCGGGTCCGGGGAAGAGCCCGGAGGCGCGCGCCAGCTGACCCCGCCCGGGGACGGGTCCGGCGCCGGGCAGTCCGGCGAAGAGCAGGGAGGTGCGTCATCGTAACCGTTATCGACATCGTGCTGCTGACCTTGCTGGCCGCCGCGGGGCTGGCGTTGCTGCGGGTGCGCAACCTGTTCGCGGTCGTGATGCTCGCAGGGATCTACTCGCTGCTGTCGGCGGGGCTCTTCACCGTGATGGACGCCGTCGACGTAGCCTTCACCGAGGCGGCCGTCGGCGCCGGGATCTCGACCGTCCTGTTCCTCGGTGCGCTGGCGCTCTGCGGACACCACGAGAGCAAGCCCGGCCATACCCCGCTGCTGCCCCTCTTCGTGGTGCTGGTCACCGGCGGGCTGTTGGTCTGGGGGACGATGGACATGCCCGGCTTCGGCGATCCCGCCAACCCCGTTCACCACCACGTCGCCGACCACTACATCGAAGAGAGCTACCACGAGATCGGAATCCCCAACGTGGTGACTTCGGTGCTGGCCTCCTACCGCGGCTACGACACCATGGGTGAGACCACGGTGGTCTTCGCGGCCGCGGTGGGGGTCATGATCCTCCTGGCAGGGCGCCTGGGGCGGAGGCCGCAGCCGGAGGGGAAGGGGGACGGGGGATGAGGGAAGAGGTCATCGTGCGCGTCGGCGCCAAGGTTCTGGCCCCGTTCATCATCACCTTCGGGCTCTACGTGCACTTCCACGGCGACTACAGCCCGGGCGGCGGCTTCCAGGCCGGCGTGATCCTGGCCGCGGCGATCGCACTGCTCGCGCTGGTGTACGGGCTGGACGCCGTGCAGAAGGTGGTCACTCCGCGGTTCGTGCGGGCGTGCGCGGCGCTGGGCGTGATCATCTTCGCCGGAGTCGGCGTGGTGACGATGGTGCTGGGCCACAACTACCTGGGCTACAACGCGCTGGCCCACGATCCCGAGCATGGCCAGCACTACGGGATCCTGGGGGTCGAGCTGGGCGTGCTCGTCACCGTCTTCGGGGTGATGGTGACGGTGTTCTACCTCTTTGCCGGACGGCGCAGGAGGAAGCAATGAGCCTCGACCTCCTGGTTTCCCACTACAACTACTGGGTCGTCATCTTCCTGATGATGGTCGGGTTCTACATCCTGATTTCGCGAGGTAATCTGGTCAAGAAAGTCGTTGGTCTGAATGTATTTCAGACCTCTGTCTTCATGTTGTACATCAGCATGGGGAAGGTGAGCGGTGGGACGCCGCCGATCCTGGTCTACGGGGAGACCGATGTCCTCTACTCCAACCCGCTGCCGCATGTGCTGATCCTGACCGCGATCGTGGTCGGGATCGCCACGACCTCGGTGGGGCTGGCGCTGGCCGTGCGCATCAAGGAGGCGTACGGGACCATCGAGGAGGACGAAATCAACGCCATCGAGGCCCGCACCGAGGCCACCGAGTAGTGTCCGCGCACCTCCCGATCCTCCAGGTGGTGGTTCCGCTTCTGGCGGCGCCGTTCTGCCTGTTCCTCAAGCGCGGACGGGCGGCATGGGGACTCGCCGTGCTGGCGAGCTGGGCGGCGCTGGCGATCGCGTTGGCGCTCCTCGGCCAGGTGATGCAGGAGGGCGTGCTCTCCTACGCGATCGGCGATTGGGCGCCGCCGATCGGGATCGAGTACCGGGTGGACGTGGTGAACGCCTGGGTGCTGGTGATCGTGTCCGGGATAGGGGCCGTCGTTGCGCCGTACGCGATGGCCAGCATCGAGCGGGAGGTGGAGGCCGGGCGCATCCCCCTCTTCTACGCCGCCTACCTGCTGTGTCTGTCGGGGCTGCTGGGAATCACGATCACCGGGGACATGTTCAACGTCTTTGTCTTCCTGGAGATCTCCTCGCTCTCGGCCTACGCGCTGATCGCGCTGGGCCAGGCCCGCCGCGCGCTCACGTCGGCCTTCCGCTACCTGATCATGGGGTCGGTCGGGGCCACCTTCATCGTGATCGGGATCGGGCTGCTGTACGTGATGACCGGGTCGCTCAACATGGCGGACCTCGCGCAGCTGCTCCCCGAGGTGTGGGACTCCCGCACCGTGAAGGTTGCGTACGGCTTCCTGGCGGTGGGGTTCTGCCTCAAGCTGGCGCTCTTCCCGCTGCACCTCTGGCTGCCCAACGCGTACACCTACGCCCCGTCGGCGGTAACCGCCTTCATGGCTTCGACCGCCACCAAGGTCGCGGTCTACATGCTGCTGCGCTTCTTCCTGACGGTCTTCGGGGCACCGTTTTCCTTCGACGTGATGGCGCTGGACCGGGTGCTGCTGCCGCTGGCGCTGGTCGCGATCGCGAGCATGTCGCTGGTTGCGATCTTCCAGGTGAACGTGAAGCGGCTGCTGGCGTACTCGTCGGTGGCGCAGATCGGGTACATGATCCTGGGGCTGTCCTTCGCGACCGTGACCGGGTTGACGGCCACCTTGCTGCACCTCTTCAACCACGCGCTCATGAAGGGCGCGCTCTTCATGGCGATGGGGTGCGTGATGTACCGGATCGGATCGGTGCACATCAACGCGATGGCGGGGCTGGGGCGGCGGATGCCGTGGACGATGGCGGCCTTCGTGGCCGGCGGGCTGAGCCTGGTGGGCGTGCCGCTGACGGTCGGCTTCGTGAGCAAGTGGTACCTGATCCTGGGAGCGCTGGAGCGCGGCTGGTGGCCGGTCGCGATCCTCGTGCTGCTGACCTCGCTGCTGGCGCTGGTGTACATCTGGCGCGTGGTGGAGGCCGCGTACTTCCGCGACTTCCCCGGTGACGAGTCAACACGCGAGGCGCCCTGGACGCTGCTCGGGCCCACCTGGGCGCTGGTAGCCCTCAACCTGTACTTCGGCATCGACGCGGGCCGCACCGTGGAGATCGCGCGGCAGGCGGCCGAGGTGCTGATGGCGGGGATCGGGCCATGACCACGCTCCTGCTCCTCGCGCTGGGGGTGCCCGTCGCCGGGGCCGCGTTCATCGCGCTGCTGCGCCGGAACCCCAACGCGCGGGAGGCGGCCAGCCTGGTCACCGCGGGGGCGCTCTTCGCCATCGTGCTGCGCATCTACCAGGCGGTGAGCGGCGGGGCCCGTCCCGAGGCGGTGCTCGCCGAGCCGCTGCCGGGGATCCGGATCGCGCTGGAGGCTGAGCCGCTCGGCGTCCTCTTCGCGCTGATCGCGTCCTTCCTGTGGATCGTGACCACTGCGTATTCGATCGGCTACATGCGCGGGCACCACGAGAAGAACCAGACCCGCTTCTACCTCTTCTTCGCCTTCGCGATCGCGTCCGTGATGGGCGTGGCCTTCGCCGGCAACCTCTTCACCCTCTTCGCCTTCTACGAGGTCCTGTCGCTTGCCACCTTCCCGCTGGTCACCCACGCGGGCACCGAAAAGGCCAAGCGGGCCGGGCGGGTGTACCTGGGCATCCTGTTTTCGACCTCGGTGGTCTTCCAGCTCCTGGGCATCATCTGGGTGTATGCGGTGGCGGGTACGGTCGACTTCGAGCCCGGCGGGATTCTGCGCGGGAATGTGGGCGCGGGGCTGGTGCCGATCCTGCTCGCCCTCTTCGTCTTCGGGATCGGGAAGGCCGCCGTGATGCCCTTCCACCGCTGGCTCCCGGCCGCGATGGTGGCGCCCACCCCGGTAAGCGCGCTGCTCCACGCCGTCGCGGTCGTGAAGGCGGGGGTCTTCGCAGTGCTGAAGGTGACGGTGTACATCTTCGGCTTCGAATTCGTCGCCGAGACGGGGGCGTCGGTGTGGCTGATGTGGGCGGCCGCGGCCACGATCATCCTCGGCTCGCTGGTGGCCTTCACGAAGGACAACCTCAAGGCGCGGCTCGCCTACTCGACGGTAAGCCAGCTGTCTTACGTCGTGCTGGGGGCCATGCTGGCGAACAGCCTCGGCGTGATCGGGAGCGGCATGCACATCGCGATGCACGCCTTCGGCAAGATCACCCTCTTCTTCTGCGCCGGGGCGATCATGGTGGCGGCGCACAAGTCGGAGGTCAGCCAGCTGAACGGACTGGGCCGCCGGATGCCGGTGACCTTCGCCGCCTTCCTGATCGGCACGCTCTCGATCGTGGGGCTGCCCCCGACGGGCGGGGCGTGGAGCAAGTGGTTCCTGGGGGTGGGATCGGTGGAGGCCGGCCAGATCGGACTGGTGGCGGTGCTGATGCTGAGTTCGCTGCTCTCGCTGGCGTACCTGCTGGAGATTCCGCTGAGGGGGTTTTTCGGGAAGGAGGGGGAAGGCGCCCACGGCGCCCACGGCGACGGCGGCGCGTCCGGGGAGGACCACGCCCGCGCGGATGGCAGCGCGCCCGGCTTTGCCGACCGAGGCGGAAGCCACGACGCCCATGATCCGGCCCACGCACACCACGGCCCCCAACAGGACGCCCACGCCCACCACGGCGCGCCCCGCTGGTCCGTGGCCGCGATCACGGTCACCGCCGCGGCCTGCGTCGCGCTCTTCGTCTACCCCGAGCCCTTCTATCGCCTCATGACCATGGTGACCGGACCATGAGCGAGCACAAGCCCAACAGCGTGCCTTCCCCCTGGGCGGGGCGGATCCTGATCGCGTTCTTCGTGCTCTGCGCGTTCTTCCTGGGGATGGACTTCTTCAAGGAGCGCGAGGTGCACCACCCGCTGGAGGAGTGGCCGATCCTCTATCCCGTCTTCGGCTTCGTCGGGATCGCGCTGCTGATCCTTATCGCCAAGGGGCTGAGGCGGCTCGTCATGCGCTCGGAGGACTACTACGAAGATGAGTAGCATCCCTCCGTTCCTGATCTTCTTCGCGGGCGCGCTCCTCGTGCCGTTCCTGCGGGGTGTCCCCAAGGTGCGGATGGCCTTCCTGGTCCTCGTCCCCGTCCTCGGGGCGCTGAACGTCTGGGGCATCCAGGAGGGCTACGAGGTCCAGTACCGGCTGCTCGGCCTCACCCTGACGCCGGTGCGCGCCGATTCCCTCAGCCTGCTCTTCGGGTATCTCTTCCACCTCGGCGCCTTCATCTCGATCATCTACTCGCTGCACCTCGGCAGGCGCGAGAACGCGACCGTGCAGCACACGGCGGCGCTCGTCTACGCGGGGAGCGCGCTCGGCGCCGTCTTCGCGGGCGACTTCATCACCCTCTTCGTCTTCTGGGAGCTGCTCGCGGTCAGCTCCGTCTTCCTGATCTGGGCGCGGGGCACCCGGGTCGCGACGCGCTCGGGGATGCGCTACCTCCTGGTCCACGTCGTGTCGGGGGTGACGCTGCTGGCCGGCGCCATGGTGCACTGGTCGGAGACCGGCAGCCTCGCGTTCGGCCCGATGGGGCTGGGGAGCCTCGCCGGGTGGCTGGTCTTCATCGCCATCGGCATCAAGGCCGCGTTCCCGCTGCTCCACAGCTGGCTCATCGACGCCTACCCCGAGTCGACGCCCACCGGCACGGTCTTCCTGAGCGCGTTCACGACGAAGGTGGCCGTGTACGCCCTCGCGCGCGGCTACGCCGACGTGGACCTGCTCATCTACGTCGGGGCCGTCATGGCCTGCTTCCCGATCTTCTACGCCGTCATCGAGAACGACCTGAGGCGCACCCTCGGCTACTCGATGATCAACCAGATCGGCTTCATGGTCTGCGGGATCGGGGTCGGGACCGAGCTGGCCCTGCAGGGCGCCGTCGCCCACGCCTTCAACGACGTGCTCTTCAAGGGCCTCCTCTTCATGTCCATGGGCGCGGTCATGCACATGACGGGCAAGACGAAGGCGTCGGAGCTGGGCGGGCTCTACAGGACGATGCCGATCACCGCGACGCTCTGCATCATCGGCGCGCTGTCCATCTCCGCGGTGCCGTTCTTCAACGCCTTCGTGTCGAAGAGCATGATCATGTCGGCACTGCTGTACGAGCACCACGAATGGATCTGGCCGGTGATGCTCTTCGCGTCGGCGGGGGTGGTGGAACACGCCGGGATCAAGATCCCCTACTTCGCCTTCTTCGCGCACGATTCGGGGATCCGCACCCGCGAACCGCCGGTGAACATGCTGGTGGCGATGGGGATCGGCGCGGCGCTCTGCCTCGCGATCGGGATCTGGCCGGGGCTGCTATACAATCTGCTGCCGGGCGAGGTGGACTACGACGCCTACGACTACACGCACATGCTCACCCAGATGCAGCTCCTCTGCTTCGCGATCGCGGCGGTGGCGGCCTTCCACCTGTGGAAGATCTACCCGGCCGAGATCCCGTCGGTGAACCTGGACGCGGACTGGGTCTACCGGCGCGCGGCGGTGCGGGTGACGCGGTTTGTGGGCGGGGCGGTGGGGGCGGCGGACGGAGCGTTCCGCAGGGTGGTGCTCGGGGGCGTGGGGCGGGCGATGCGGGGGGCCTTCCGGTCGCACGGGCCGCGCGGGGTGCTGGCGCGCAGCTGGCCGGCGGGGAGCATGGTGCTGTGGGTGTCGATCCTGTTGACGGCGTTCCTCTTCTTCCAGTTCCTGGTGTGATGGCGGCGAGCCGCAGGGGGCGCACCGTGGGAGCGCGCGCCCGGACGCGGCGGCGCAGCAGTACGCGGACAGTTGGCGCGTCGCACCGACGGCGGCGAGGCCCCGGACTGACGTGACCGCCCGCCCCCGCGACCCGGCCTCCAAGGTCGTCTCCCGGGAGGAGGCGGTGCGGCGCGCGGGTCCGGGACGCGCTTTCCGCCTGGTGTTCACGAACGGTTGCTTCGACCTGCTGCACCCCGGTCATGTGCAGTGCCTCAGCCGGGCGCGCGAGCTGGGCGACGTGCTGCTGGTGGCGGTCAACAGCGACGCGTCGGTGCGGCGGCTCGGGAAGGGGCCGCGCCGTCCCCTGGTGGACGAGCGGAGCAGGGCCGAGGTGGTGGCGGCGCTGGAATGCGTGGATCTGGTAACGGTGTTTGATGAGGACACGCCGCGCGAGGTGGTGGCCGCGCTGGAGCCGGATGTGCTGGTCAAGGGGGGGGACTACAGTGAGGACGAGGTGGTGGGGGCCCGGACGGTGCGGGCGAGTGGGGGCGAGGTGGTGATCGTGCCGTTGCTGCCGGGCCATTCGACGAGCCGGCTGGTGGAGGGGATGGGGCAGGCCGCGGACCGATCCACGTGAGCACCGGGAGCGGTCAGGCTACGTGTTGGCAGGGCGGGTCCGCACGGGGGACGGAGCCGTGAAGCTGCTGCTGGCCACGCGCAGCAGGCACAAGGCGCGCGAGGTGCGGCGCATCCTGGCCGTCGAGGGGCCGGGATGTTGCACTATCGTCACGCTGGACGACGCCGGCATCCCCTGGACGCGGGCGGAAGAGGGACTCGAACCGCACGGCACCTTCGAGGAGAACGCCGCCTCCAAGGCCCGCCACTTCGCGCGCCTCTCACGTCTGGTCACCGTGTCGGACGACTCCGGGCTGGAGGTCGACGCCCTCGACGGCAGACCAGGCGTCAGGACCAAGCGCTTCGCACCCCCCGGCCGCTACCCCGGACTCGCGCAGGACGACGCCAACAACCGCCATCTGGTGGAATGCCTCGACGGTCTGCCACCCTCGGCGCGGGCCGCCCGCTACGTCTGCGTGGCCTGCGTCGTCGACCCGGCCAGGGGCGCCTTCGCCTCCTTCCGCGGCGAGGCTCCCGGCCGGATCCTGACCACCGCCCGGGGCACCGGCGGCTTCGGCTACGACCCACTCTTCTTCGATCCCGAACTGGGCCGGAGCTACGCCGAACTCACACCGGCCGAGAAGGACGCGCGCAGCCACCGGGGCAGGGCGTTCCGGGCACTGGCGGCAGCCCTGCGAACTCAGGTGTAGACCAGCGCGTCGTCCGCCCGGTGGACGCCTATCATGACCCAGCAGACGCCCAGGTTCAGCGGAAGCACGAAGGCGAGCATCTCCCGGTTCCCCTGCGCCAGCGGCGGGATCAGGTGGAGAGCCAGCGCGATCACCGAGAGGCCCATTGCGAACAGCGTGAACCGCCGCCCCCACACCGAGGTGGTCCCCTTCGCTGCGGTGCGGATCAGACTGGCCGCCACCAGCGGTCCCAGCGGGCTGAAGAGCAGGATGTTCTGATTCCAGTAGGTGAAGGTGTGCTCGGTCCAGTGCAGGGCCACGATCAGGACGCTGATGGCCAGGCAGAAGAGGCCCCAGCCGCAGGCGAACACCATCATCCCTGCCCGCGCGGCCCGTCCCCCCGCCCGCGACCCGTAGGCGAGCAGGGACAGGACCACCCCGGCGAGGAGTCCGGAAAGCAGGAACACGGCCTCGAGGCGCGGCGAGGCGGCGTTCGGGAACTCCCTACCGGCATCCTCCCAAAGCTCCTCGGTGCGAACCAGCGGAACCCGGCTTCCGTCGCTCTGCGTGACCATCAGCGCCCCCGCCGTGTCCCTCAGCTTCATCGGGATCCACATGTCCTTCCAGCCGGTGGTGGGCTCATCGCCGCGAGGTCCCATGAGCAGCTGAATCCCCAGGTAGACGACCGGGTCTTCCGCCGCCAGGCGAAGGGTGTGATGGCGCCAGGTCGCGGCGGGGCGTGCCCGGCCGACCCCACCCTCGACGAGGCCGGAGGCGTCCACCCCGCCGGCATCGGTCGCCGCCTTCAACTGCCCCCCCAGGATGATGTCGAGCACGTCCCGCACCTTGGTCGAGCAGTTGTTCAGGTAGTAGTTGTACCGGTAGAACATGTTCCGCGGGAGCACCACCGTGCGCAGAAGCCCCAGGAGCCGGACCTTGGCGGCCGGCTCGAGCGCGAGTTCCTGTGCCCACACCCGGCGACCCGCCCGCTGGTAGCCGGCAAGCATGACATCCAGGGGCAGTTCGGCCACCCTGTAGTTGCCCCTCCCCCAGTAGAAGTCCGTCAGGAAGCCTGGATCCGTGGCGTCGAAGATCCCGTAGTTGTATGCCTCCTCGATTCCGGCCGCCGTGTCTCGGACCAGTACCGCGTTATGCCCCCACATCTCCTCGATGCGGTCGCCCGGTCCGACCGTGATGAGGTAGACGGTCAGGGTTGCGCCGGGGACGGGGTTGGGGGGCTGCTCGCCAACGGTGGCTGCAACGCCCGCGGGGGCCTGGGGCAGCTGCCCTGCAAGTGCCGGGGACGCAGCTGTGGCCAGGAGAAGTGCCGGGATGGCCGCCGCCAGGCGCGACCGGGAGGGGGTCGAGCGGAACGGGATGGAACCCGAACCGGCGCGACCGGGAGCCGGACTCGAACTGCGGACGGCTACCACCCGCCTGAGAATTTCGCGATGTTCGATCACCATATCATACAGTAGCGGGGCGTGGCGCAGCTCGGTAGCGCGCCTGCTTTGGGAGCAGGAGGTCGCCGGTTCGAATCCGGCCGCCCCGATTGAACTTACGCGATTTGGGTGTCTCGTTCCGGCTAATTGATTCCGGCTAATTATAGCCGGTTTGCGGCCCTCCGGCGGTCATCGAGGGCCTTTCTGAGGCGGTCTTCGTCGGCTCGCTGGTAACACTGGAGCACAGTCTGTGCCGTCCTCCAGCCTCCCAGCTCGCAGAGCACCTTAAGTGGCTGGTCCATCAGGTCGGAGGCAAACTTGCGCCTCAGCGAATGCCAGCCCCTGCCACGCTTGCGCTCCAGCCCGGCGAGCCTCTCGGCCCTTTCCCACCAGTAGCGCGCCACCGCGTAGCTCATGCTCCTCGTGGGGTCCCTGGGCGCGGGCAACACAGGGGCGTCGCCGGTCCGCCGGTTCTCCTTGCGCGCCTCTTCCAAGACGCCGAGCACCTCGGCGGTCACAGGCGTCCGATGCTCGAAGCCCGACTTCTCGTGCTCCGCGCGCCACCGAATGATCCCGGCTCCCATGTCCACGTCGGACCACCTGAGTTGGCGGATTGCCCCGATCCGGTGCCCGGTTTCGTGCGCGAGCACGAGCGCCACGCGAAAGCGCCAACCGATCTTGGCGGACACCCGTAGCAGGGCCTCGTACTCCGCCTGAGAGAGAACAACCCGGGTTGGGTTCTTCTCCTGGGGGACCCTCAAGCCCTTCAGAGGGTTGGAGTCGAGGAGCAGTCCCCCCGCCTCGTCCCGCGACCGCGTGGCCCAGTTGAGGACTGCCAGCAGAAGCCTCAGATCCCGTGCGACCGTCCGGTCCGACACGGGCAGGCCACTCGGTCCGACCTTGCCCTCCCGCCGTGCCCGGATGAACCGGTCCCAGTCGCGCTGGGAAAGCGTTGCGGGCTTCCGGTCTTCTCCGAAGAAGCGACGGAACATCTCCAATGCGGTCCGGTCGTACTCGCGGGTTCCCTTGCCCTTGGTGGGCGTCACCTCCTCACCGTAAATGTCAAGAAGCCCCCCCAGCGTGAGCGGCTCGGGCTCGGCTTCCGCCTTGCCGTTGGGCGCGTCGATGAAGCCTGCGGCGAACTGATCCGCCTGCCTCTTCGCGCGCGCCCAGTCGCGGTGCTTGAGGGATCGGGTGCGCCTGCGCCCGTTCTCTCGCCACTCGATCTGGAAGATGTCGGTCTTCGGGTCGGGAAAGATCCTGACCCGATTCCGGCCCCACTCGCCAGCGCCGTACGAGCGCCGACTTCGTTTCGTGCGTGCCATCGTTCGATTCCTCTCGATTCGATGGACTGCACGATCTGCGCGAACGAAGTATCGTGGAGAGCGGGCTTCTCCGCCAGTGCATTCCCGGGACCAGGGTTGCCGGGCACTCGGACTCTCAAGCCGTTCGAGACGGTCGAAGGGGCGTTGTCCGGGGGGTTCAAATAGCAGTCGGCCTTCCAAATCTTCGAGTCGTGGGCTACGGTTCAAGCGCTGTTTTCAAGGTGGCGCCTGGAATCGACGCGGGAGGTTGATCCAAGACCCGAAATGGACGGGTCGGTGCCCGGATGAAGCCGCACATGTGCAACAGACCCGATGTGCGCGGAATCGCCGTTCGGACGTGCAAGGCTTCGTCTACGCAAGTCTTTGTCTGGATTGCGGTTGTGCCACGGCCTGCGGGGCGGCTGTGCCACGCCGGAAACGGAGGCCGTGACCGTAGCGACCCCCCTCTTTCGATGCCCGTTGTGGCATCGAGCGGGGTTGGGATGTGCATACTGCATCCCACCCCCGCGGGGTCGCTACGGAACCAGCGGTCCCATGCGGGAAGGCTACAGGCGAGGCGGAACGGGGGCGTCCCGAGCGCTTGCTCGACCATGCCTGACCGCCCCACGGCCAGCCGGTCGGCGAACGGGTGATCCGCCGCCTCGGAGCGGCGCGGAACGGCCTTCCTGCAAGGATGATTCGAGGGGGAGCGACCCCAGCAGGGGGCGGGGACAAGCGTGCGAAAACGCGCACGGCCCCGCGCCCGAACCGGGCACCTGTGCCCCTGGGGTCGCTCCCCACCACTCCCCAAGCGGCTCCCGCGCCCCGGCCGACCGCGCGGCGAAGCCGCAAGACGTTCCCGCGCCAGCGGATATGCAGGACAGCCGGTGCGCATCACCGGAGCGCCAAAATGTGCATCGACCCCCATTGTCTC
>JAJDVT010000135.1 GCA_022826005.1 Gemmatimonadota bacterium
CGGATCCAGGAGCCAGTGAAGTTGCGGTTGATGGTCTGATCAGCCTGGGCGATCGTCACTTCGGCCGTGGTCTGGTCGAAGCTGGCGTCGTCCGGATAGCCGCTGATCGTGATCGTGTAGGCGCCACCTTCCACATCTACAAATGAAAAGTAGCCACCGCCAGTGGTCGTGGTCGCGGCGCCGCTGCTCAGGGTGACGGAGACCCCGTCAATCCTTATGTCTATATAAAATCAATACAATCAATGCTATATGGGTTCAATCGTGTCGTGATTATCATTCCCGATACCGCGTCGACTGCAGCTTACGATGGAGCTCAGGATGCACTCCAAAGCCACAGAGTATCAACATCTAATAATATCATAAAATACTACGCAAGTACCCCTCTCACGACGTAGGCTCCCCACTGTTCCATCACCGAGCGCCGCTGTTCGAAGAAGTCGGTCCGCCGGTAGGCGGCCTCGACCGGATCCTGGACGACATGGGCAAGAGCGGCTTCCGCCACCTCGCGGCTCACCCCCGTTTCTGCTGCCCAGTCCCGGAAGCTGGACCGGAACCCGTGCGGCACGCATCCCAACTCGAGGCGCTGAGCCAGAACGGCCAGAGTGTTGCGGCCGATCACCCCGCCGCGGGAGGAGGGAAACACCAGGTTCGCGACCGACGTGAGTGCGCGCGCCTCGCGAAGCACCCTGAGCGCCTGCCCGGACAGCGGCACCCGATGCTCCCGTCCGGCCTTCGTGTGTTTCGCGGGGACAGTCCACACCCGCTCCGCCCAATCGACCTCATCCCACGTCGCCTTGCGGATCTCGCCCGTCCGCGCCGCGGTCAGCACCAGGTACTGAAAAGCCAGGCCGATGCCCTGCGAGGCTTTCGCAGCGCGCACCCTTGCGAAGGCCCTGGCCACCTCCTGATGGGGTAGCGCCGGCATGTGGTGCTTTTGGCTAACATCCTGGGGAAGAACGGCAGTAACGGCGTCATCTGCGGGGTCCTCGCTTCGATACCCGCGGCCGATGCACCACTTCATCACGTGGCTGATCCGCGCCCGCAGCCGCTGCGCCGTGACCCGCTTCCCGTTCCAGATCGGGGTGAGCACGGCCAGCACGTGGGCGGTGGTGATTTCGTCCACCGGCTTGTTCCCGATCACCGGAAAGGCATAGGTCTCCAGACTGGCCTTCCACTGGGCCTCGGACTTGCTGCCCCGTCGCCAGGAAGAGCGGCGCAGGCGGATCACCTGCCGGGCCGCATCCGCGAACGTGGGGGTCTTTCCAGCACGCGGATCTCCTCCCCGGAAGGTCACGCGCCGGTTCTCGAGCGCAGCCCTGCGCGCATCGCCGAGGGTCACCACCGGAAAGGGTCCGAGCCCGATGTTGACGGGTTTGCCGTCGATGCGCAGCCGCTGCGCCCAGGTCTTGGACAGCCGCCCGGACTTCGTGGGCTTCACCAGCAGCGAAAGGCCGTGCCCGCCACGTCCGTCCCCGTAACGTCCAGGACGCTTCACCGCCTGTACAAACCTGGCGGTGAGCCGTTTCGGACGCGTCATCGGTTATTCCTCCGGTTATCAGAAGACGCCGATTCCGACTATTGCCCGGAGCGATGACGGCGACGCCTCCGGGCATTTGACGGACCCAGGGTGCCGCAGAAATAAAGACTGGCGAAAACGAACGATATACCACGAACATGGTAAGCCCGACATTGGTTCTTGACATATTGTTCACGGTGAATTGGTCACACTTGCGAGGGCGATATGCGATCAGGCGATCAGTTTGACGTTGTCGTGGAGAATCTGTATCGGGCGGCCGTTGCGGATGTTTCCTGGGAGTCCCTGTGTCCCCTGGTCAACGAGCTGATCGGGACGGACGCCCACGGCTTGACCTACGCGGAGGACGGATCGAACGGCGAGCTCGTCATCAACCGGGGCGGGTTCTACCTGGGCGAGGAGAGCCGTCCCGACGTAGAGCGATCGTACTTTCAGGACTACTTCGCGCGCGATGAAGCCATTCCGCGGCTCTATGGGCTCGGCGACGGCGAGTTGGTCCACAGACCGGACCTCTACTCCGACCGGGAGAAGAAGACATCCGCCGCATACAATGAGTTTCATTGCACCCTCAAGACGCAGAATGGCCTATTGCTCGGGATCGACGCCGCGGAGGGCTATTCGCTGGTCTTTTCCGTCGGCAACTCCGCCGAGCGCGAAGGCTGGGGGGACGATCAGATCGAGGTCCTCATGGGGCTGTTGCCTCACCTGCGCCGCTTCCTGTGCGTGCGGCGTGTCCTGGCCGATGCCAACGCGTTGCGGGTGTCACTCGCTGAATTGCTCGACAACAAGCGGCTGGGATTGGTCCAACTGGACCGCAGCGGGCGCATCCTCGAAGCGAACGACCGCGCCTCGGACATCCTGCGCAAGCGCGATGGGCTCCGCGACCGGGGCGGCGTGCTGGGAGCCGCGAACCGGGACGAGCACGCAGAGCTGCAGCGCCTGTTGGCGCGCGCGCTGCCTCCACACAGCCCCCAGGGTACCGGGGGTTCGATGAAGATCTCGCGCATGAAGGATCGGGCGCCGCTGGTCCTCGAAGTCCATCCCGTACGCCGAGTGGGTGCCGCTGCCGATGGGTCGCAGCTCGGGGCGCTGGTGTTTGTCGTCGACCCGGCCACTCGATCCCGGGTAGACCCGGAGCTGGTGACCAGATTCCTGGGATTAACGCCCAGCGAGAGCCGTGTGGCGGTGGCGATTGCGGGGGGCCGGACGGTCGCCGGCGCCGCGCTTGTGCTGGGCTGCGCGGAGGGCACCGCCCGTGCCCATCTGAGGCAGGTCTACCGCAAGCTGGGAATCCGCAAGCAGACCGAGCTGGTCCAAAGGGTGCTGTCGCTGGAGACGCTGGGATAGCGCTCGCTGGCGTCAGGCGAACGCGCTCCTGTGCGAAGCCCGTCTGCCCATGGCGGTGCGCCAGCATGCGCCAGAAGCGGCCGAGCGTCTCGGGGGAAACCCGCGAACGCAGCCCCGGGATGTCCCGTTCCGGAAAGGTGCGCGTGAAGGCCTGCGTTCCGGTCGGGATCGTCGCAGATCGGACGGAGCGTCTCGAACAACCGCGGCATCCGCTGAATCCCGTCGATGACGACCAGCCCGGCGGCCCGGCCGAGCAGCCGCTCCGGCGTCGCCGTCAGTGTTTTCGCGCGCGGCGGGATAAGCGCTGTGATGTGTCGCGGCCGGGGCCGCCGGGAGTCGGAACCGGATCCGCTTCGCGCGCGGCCCGCCCTGTTACCGCCCCAACTCCCCAAACCCCTCCGGCGGACGCCGGTGCCGCGTCCCCTGCTCGTAGGCGTAGGCCAGCCGGAGGAGCAGCCCGTCGTCCCACGGCCTGGCCAGAATCTGGAGCCCGGCGGGGTGCACGCCTTCCGTATAGCCCATCGGGACGGTGATCGCGGGCATGCCGGTCGCCGGCGCCACGCGCTGGGAGTTGTCGCCGCTGTATTCCTCGTTGGCGCGGTCGATGTGGGCGGGCGGACTGAGCCAGGTCGGGTACACCAGCGCGTCGACGCCGGCCTCGTCCATGGCGGCCATCAGGTCGGCGAGGAAGCCCTGTCGCTCCTCGTTGTCGGCGTAGTCGGGGCAGGGGGGATCCCACTCGGCGGGGTGCACGTCCAGCGGGGCGCTTTCCGCGTTTCGCAGCGATCGTTCCGCGTCGGCCCCGTATTCGCCGCTCTCCAGCACCTCGACCACGTCGTTGATCGGCGCCCGGTCGCCCAGCGACCTCAGGTACATGTGCATGTCGTAGCGGAAGCGGCGGCAGTACATGTTGGGGCGGCGCGACTGCGCGCGCAGGTCGAAGTCGAACGGGTCGACGATCTCGGCGCCCAGCCCGGCCATCTCCTCCAGCGCGTTCGCGAAGACCGCCACGACGCCCGAGTCGGCGTCCTCGGTGTCCACCAGCGCCCTGAACACGCCGATGCGCGCGCCCTCCAGACCGTCCGCCTCGAGGAAGCGGGTGTAGTCGACTTCGCGGTGTTCCCGCCCGGCCTCGGTGTAGGGGTCGGCGGGGTCGTAGCCGGCCACGATGGTGAAGACCAGCGCCACATCGGCTACGGTGCGTCCCATCGGCCCCGCGATGTCGCGGTCGAAGGAGAGGGGAATCACGCCGTCCCGGCTCGTCAGCCCGATCGTCGAGCGGATCCCCACCAGCGCCAGCCGCGCCGAAGGCCCGCGGATCGAGTTGCCGGTGTCGCTGCCGAGCCCGATCAGTCCGAAGGCGGCCGCGACCCCCGACGCGGTGCCCCCGCTGGAGCCGGCCGGCACGCGGTCGAGCGCGTAGGCGTTGCGGGTGGTGTCGAACGAGGAACTGACCGATTGGCGTGGGCTGAAGGCCCATTCGGCCATGTTGGTCTTGGCGACGACGACCGCGCCCGCCTCGCGGATGCTGCGCACCATGAAGGCATCGTCCGGCGGAACGCTGTACTGCAGCGCGATCGAGCCGCCTGTGGTGACCATGTCGTGCGTGTCGAAGTTGTCCTTCACCAGCATGGGGACGCAGAAGAGGGGGCCGGGGTCCTCGCCGTTCGCCAGGGCCCGGTCGAGCTCGTCGGCGCGGTCCAGGGCGGCCGGGTTGACGACGGTGATTGCGTTGATGAGGTGCTCGTAGGCGTCGATCCGGTCCAGGTGGGACTGCACGACCATGCGGCAGGTCGTGCGTCCCGAGAGGATGGCGTCGTGGAGGTCCGCGATCGTGGCCTCGACGACGGGGATGGGCCGGGGGGAGGGGGTGCAGGCGCTGGCGAGGAGGAGGGCGATGGCGGCCGCGGGGGTGGTGGGGCGGCGACGCCCGGCGGTCGCACTGTGGAATGGCGCTTGTCTCATGGGTCATCTGAAGGTTCGTCGCGGACGCTGTTCGCCCGATTGCCCGGTGCGTCGGCGAGTGGACATTTCTGTCGTCGTAATCCCTGCAACGTCCTAGTGTACTGTCCCGGAAGTTCGCCGGCTACCGCGTGGCGTGAACGCCGCCGCAACATCGATCTCCGGGAGGACGCATGACCGGGAATCACCTCGGAGCGGCTGTCCTTGCCCTGGCTGCAATCACCCTTGCTCTGCCGTGGCCCGACAGCGTATCCTCGGTAGCAATCGGAACTCCTGCATCCTGGGCGGATTCCGGGGACGGGCAGCTTTTGCGGAAGAGGCTGGGAGGTCAACATGGCAGATTCCATGCACGCTCGTATTTGGTCACCGGCCGGCCTGCCGGGCCAACGGGCACTCGCTCTGTGCGCGGCGATCACGGCTCTGGCGGGGCTTGTCGGCTGTGAAAACCCCCAGGCGCCCGTGGCATGTGGCGCGATCCCGCAACAGGTGCTCACAGTCGGCGAGTCCGCGACCGTGGTCGCCTGCTTCAACGACCCGGACGGGGACGCGCTGAACTACAGCGTATCGTCTTCGGATCCCGGCATTGCCACCGTCACAGGCGCGGGTGGCAGGATTACGGTCGTCGCCGTCAGCCCGGGCGAGGCGCGCGTGTCGGTGTTTGCCGATGATGGGACCGGCCTGAATGCGCAGCAGAGCTTCGAAGTTCTGGTCCCCAACCGTCCGCCGGTGGTAGTGCGGGAGATTTCGGGCTATGTGGCTTCGGTCGGTGGTGGCGTGACTGTGGAGATGTCCCGGTATTTCAATGACCCGGACGGACAGGTGCTCGACTACGCGGCGGAGTCGGATCCGGGCGTAGTGCAGATGTCGATCGTAGGGGAGTCGCTGACGATCCTGGCCATCGCCAAGGGAACGGTGACCATCGCGCTCACTGCCACCGATCCGGGCGGTCTGAAGGTGACCCAGAGCTTTCCGGTGACCGTGCCCAACCGGGCCCCGTTGGCGGATGGCCCGGTGCCCGAGCAGACCATCGAAGCAGGGAACACCGGCGCGATCGTTATTGCGCCGTACTTCAGCGATCCGGACGGGGACGAGCTCTCCTATTCCGCCCATGCCACCGACACCCTGGTGGCGACGGCCGCGGTGCGCGACAGCGTCGTCGCGGTTGCGGGCGTCGCAAAGGGTACCGTGACGGTCACAGTGACCGCCACCGACACCGAAGGATTGAAGGCGTCGCTGCCCTTCGCCGTGTCGGTGCCGAACCGGGGTCCGGTCGTGGTGGATGCGATTCCGGCCGTGACGATGGGTGTCGGGAATGGGTCCGCGATGGAGATGGACCCCTACTTCGCCGATCCGGACGGCGACAGCCTTGCGTTCACGGCGGCCGCAGCGGACAGCACGGTGGTCGCGACGTCGGCGGACGGCGGTTCGGTGACGGTGACCGCCATCTCGAAGGGCGAGTCGGCGGTCGTCGTGACTGCGACCGACACGGAGGGATTGGCGGTGGCCCAGGAATTCCCGGTGACCGTCCCCAACAGCGCCCCCTTGCTGGTGCACGCGATCCCCACGCATACGGTGCAGGTGGGCCGGGAGACCGCAGTGGACCTGGCCGACCACTTCGCCGATCCCGACGGGGATGGCCTCGAATACACGATCACGGTGGCGGACAGCGCCGTGGCCGCGGCGTCGACGGGCGGCGGCTCCGTTACGGTGGCGGCGGTCGGCAAGGGCCGGACGACGGTCACCGTGACCGCCACCGACAGCGAGGGGCTCGCGGTGACGGACGGTTTCGTCGTGATCGTGCCGAATCGGGCCCCGCGGGCGGCCGGAATCGCTCCGGGCCGGGTGATGGCGAAGGGCGTCGTCACCACGGTGGACGCATCGTCGTTGTTCATCGACCCGGACGGCGATGACCTCAGCTACGAGGTCGCGGTGGCGGACCCCCGTGTGGTCACGGTTTCGACGGACCGGCAGCACCTCAGGCTGACCGGTACCGCGAAGGGCGCAACGTCGGTTACGTTGACGGCGACCGATACGGACGGCGCTTCGGCGGCCCAGGTCTTCCCGGTGACGGTCCCCAACCAGGCCCCGCTGCCGATCGGGTCGATTCCGGCGCAGAAGATCGAGGCCGGCTCCGAGACCACCCTGGACATCGTCACCCACTTCGGCGACCCGGACGGGGATACGCTCGTCTATGGCGCCAGGAGCTACGACCCGGGGGTGGCCGCAGTCGTGGTCAACGGCGCTTCCCTGACCGTTTCGGCAAAATCGGGTGGAAGGACGTATGTGATGGTGTCCGCGACCGACCCCGAGCAGTACGTTGCGCTCCAGCATTTCGCGGTCGCGGTGCCCGAAGAGCACAACAGCCCGCCGACGGTCGAGAAGCCGATTGCGCCCCAGGCGGTCGGGCCCGATGACACGAGGACTCTCGACATCACCGATCACTTCGATGATCTGGATGACGATATACTGAGCTTCGAGACCGTCAGTTCCGCTCCCCACGTCGCGACGGCCACCGTTAGCGACGGAATCCTGAAGGTAGAGGGTCATGAGCCGGGAACGGCCACGATCACCGTAACCGCTACCGACCCCGAGGGCGCGAGCGCCAAGGAGGAGTTCGACGTGACGGTGACGCGTTCGCCGCCCGTCAACCAGGCGCCCCAGCTCAGTTCGGTCATTGACGCGCGCACTGTCGTACCGGGGGCACTGTTCTCGATCGATCTCGACGATCATTTCAATGACCCGGAAGGCGAGTCGCTGGGATTCGAGGCAACGAGTTCGGACAGCGAAGTGGCCTCGGTCAGTGTCTCGGGCGAAACCGTGGCCGTCCGTGCGGTTGGCGTGGGAACGGCGACCGTGACGGTCACCGCCACGGACCCCGATGGGCGGACGGCTACCACCCGTTTCATCGTATCAGTCATTCAGACCGGTGGAACGAACTATCCGCCCAGGGTGACCGTCCGCATATCCAACAGCACGATTTCGCCCGGCGACACCATTTCGGCAGACCTGGACGAACACTTCACCGATCCGGAGGAGGAAACGCTCACCTTCACCGCGGTTAGCGGGGATGCCGCGGTTGCGACCGCTTCGGTCTCGGGCGATGACCTCACGGTCGTCGGCGTCGAAAGCGGGACCACGACGGTGACGATCACTGCCACGGACCCCGGGCAGCGGTCCGCCACACAGAGCTTCGACGTCAGGGTGACGCCTTCGCCCCCGGAAAATCGGGCGCCGGTGGTGGAGGAGACGCCACCGGACCGGACTTTCACCAAGGGCGCCGAGTACCCATTTCAGCCATGGCGCTATTTCTCCGACCCTGACGGGCAACAGCTCACGTGGAGTGCGACCAGTTCGGACGAAGCGGTGGCCACGCTGGAGCAGGCCCATGCCCAGAGTGCGATCTACGTGAACGCCGTGGCGAACGGGACTTCGACGATAACGACCACCGCCACCGACCCCGGGGGCCTGACGGCACAGGCTTCATTCGTGTTCACGGTCGGAAACAACGCGCCGACGGTAAAGCGGCAGGCGCCCGCGCTGACCTCGTCGCCCGGCCAGGTCGATTCGCTCACCCTGAACTGGCACTTCGAAGACTCGGACGGCGGCGACCGGCTTTCGCTCTCGGTATCGTCCTCGGATACCACGGTGGCTTCCGCCTCCGTTGAAGCCAGCGGCCTCTACGGGTGGTACGCGGAAATCCGCGGAAAGTCGGCCGGGGAAGCCACGATCACGATGACCGCGACCGACAAGGGAGGCCTGACCGTGTCGCAGTCGTTCGTGGTCACGGTTGACTCGAACCGGCCGCCGAGGCTCAAGCAGACGTTCTCGCCGATCACGCTCACCGTCGGAGACACGATGTCGTTCGTCATGACCGACTACTTCGAGGACCCCGACGGGGACGACCTGACCTACACGGCCGCCGTGGGTTACGCCGGGTCGGCGCACGTCTCGGGCGACACGGTCTACATCGTAGGCGTGAACCCGGGCATCTCTCCGGCAAAAGTCACTGCCGAGGATACCGGGGGCAAGTCCACCGATTCGAACTTCTTCATCGTATACGTAAAGCCGGCATCTTCGTACAGTTTGGTGACAGCGCCGCGATTCCGGCCCATGGCCACGACCGGACAGGCCCGATCCTTCTGGTTCACGGCCGCCCGTGAATCCAGGCGCAGGACCGGGAGCCCGAGGCGCGCCAGGGGCCAGTAGCTACCCATCGTCCTTCCGCAGGGGGATCGTCTGGGGTGCGCCGGTATCGCTCCCGGGTCCGGGGTGGGGCGCGACCCTGAGCGGCCACTCGTAGACGCTCTCCAGCGTCTTGCGCGACACGACCTCCTCGGGTGTGCCGCGGGCGTGCGCGCGGCCGCGGTCAAGGAGGAGCAGCCGGTCGGCGAAGCGTGCGGCGAGATTGAGGTCGTGGGTGATGACGAGCACGGCGAGTCCGTCGTCGCGGAGTTCGCGGAGGAGGTGGAAGAGCTCCATGCGGTAACGGAGGTCGAGGCCCGCTGTGGGTTCGTCGAGGAGGAGGATGGGGGCCTCCTGGGCGAGGGCGCGGGCGATTCGGGCACGCTGCCGTTCGCCTCCGGAGAGTTGGCCGATGTCGCGGTCGGCGAAGGCGGTGACGGCGCAGCGATCGAGGGCGCGGTCGACGGCGGCGCGGTCCGCCGTCCCGGTGCGTTCCCATGGGCCGAGGTGCGGGTAGCGTCCCATCCCCACCATCTCACGCACCGTGATGGGGAAGGGGGATGACTCCGACTGCGGCACGACCGCGATCGCGCGGGCCCTCTCCCGGTCGCCGAGGCCAGCCAGCGGCCGGTCATCGAGGTTGACTTCGCCGTTCTGCGGGGTGAGCGCGCCGGAGAGCAGCCTGAGCAGCGTCGTCTTACCGGCTCCGTTGGGCCCCACGACCGCGAGGAGCCGTCCCGGCGAGACCGAGACCGAAACCCCCCGCACGGCTTCCGCCTCCGCACGCGGGTGCGTGAAGGTGAGGCCCCGTCCCCGCAGCACGGGACGCTCGCCGCGCTGCGCCGGGAGGGGGAGGGGCCGCTCTACCTCGCGACCGACACGCACTGGCGCCCGGAGACGGTGCGGCGCGTCGCGGCGGATCTCGCGGCGTTCGTGGAGGGCGAGGCGGCGCTGTCGGAGCGCGCCGGCGGCTACCGCATCCGGGCCGTCGAGGTGACCAACCGGGGCGACACGGCGCGCCTGCTCGGACTCGGCCCGCGCGCCCGCCGCTTTCCCGCCGAGACGGTGCGCGCGGAGCGGGTGGAGACGGCCGGGGGGCAGGCCTGGGCTCCGGCGCGCGGGGCGGAGGTCGTGCTGCTCGGCGACAGCTTCACGAACGTCTACTCCCTCGCCGCGCTCGGGTGGGGCACCTCGGCGGGCCTTGCCGAGCACCTGAGCCACGCCCTCGGCCGGCCCGTGGGGCGGCTCAGCCAGAACGACGACGGCGCCTCCGCTCCGCGCCGGTTGCTGGCGGCGGAGCTGGCCCGCGACCCGGGCTGGCTCGCCGCGACGCGGGTCGTGGTCTACCAGTTCGCGGCGCGCGAGCTGTCGCAGGGGGACTGGCGGCCCATCGACCTGGATGCCCTGGATGCCCCGCGTGCCCCGGATGTCCCGGGCGCCGCGGGCGCCCCGGCGGCGGGAGGCGCCGTCTGGTCCGCGGAGGAGGGCGTTCGCGCAACCGTGGAGGCGACGGTGCGCGCGATCGGGCCGGTGCCGCGCCCCGGCACCGTGCCCTATCGCGACCACATCGTCGCCATCCTCGTCGGCGAGGTGGAGGTTCTGGACGGCCCTCCGGCGGCTCGCGGCCGCGAGGCCGTCGTCTACCTGCGG
>JAJDVT010000084.1 GCA_022826005.1 Gemmatimonadota bacterium
AGCGAGCCGACGAGGGACAACTCAGGAAGGCACTGGATGCCCGCCGCCGGACGCACGGCTGAAGCCACAAGTAGCGGGAACCATCCAGAGGGAATCAGACCCCGCCACGCATGCAACCACAACCACCACAACGAGATGCGAAACTGTCGGCCTCTGCCGGGCTGGCAAGGCGCGACTGTCCAGCGCGGATGCATCGCCTCCCGAATGCAGCGGGGACTTGTTCCACCGGCTGCCCAGGGCCGCGAACGGCCCGGCTTCGACCACCACACAACCCGGCAACGCCTCATGAC
The DNA here is from genome assembly GCA_022826005.1 of Gemmatimonadota bacterium. Taxonomy (GTDB): domain Bacteria; phylum Gemmatimonadota; class Gemmatimonadetes; order Longimicrobiales; family Gaopeijiaceae; genus Bin94. The sequence continues at coordinate 291 of JAJDVT010000084.1, forward strand.
GACACCGACCCCCCTCCACCGCCCCCTCGGCGCGGCCGCCATCCTCACCCTCGCCGCGGCGGCCACCCTCACCCTCCCCTCCCCCACCCTCCACGCCCAGGCGCGCGACTACGATCCCGCGCGCCCCTTCGGCACCCTGCGCGAGCAGGCCCGCACCCAGCAGGCGTGGCTCGAGGAGCGGCTCGAGACGAACCTCCCCATGCTGATGCGCAAGCACGGTGTGGACATGTGGGTCGTCACGATGCGCGAATACAACGAGGACCCCGTCTTCCGCGCCCTCGTGTCGCCGACCACCTTCGCCGCGCGGCGCCGTACGATCTACATCTTCCACGACCGCGGCCCGGAGGAGGGGGTGGAGCGGCTCGCGCTCGGCGGCTCCTCGCAAGGGGGCGTCTACGAGGCCGTGCGCGCCACCGTCACCGCGCCGGACGGCCGCGCGGCGGAACTCTGGGGCAAGGACCAGTGGAATCTGTTCGCGGACATGGTGCGCGAACGCGACCCCGAGCGCATCGCGGTGAACATCTCGCACGACCACAACTTCGCCGACGGCCTCAGCGCGGGCGAGTGGGAGCAGATGCGGGAAGCCCTAGGCCCGGAGCTGACCGGGCGCGTCGTGCGGGAGCCGCTCCTCGCGATCGAATACCTGGCCATGCGGGTCCCTGCCATGACCCCCGTCTACCGCAAGATGCAGACGATCGTCCACGAGATTATCGCGACCGCCTTCTCGGACGTCGTGATCGTGCCCGGCCGGACCACCACAGCCGACGTCGTCTGGTGGATGCGCCAGCGCGTCCACGACCTGGGGCTCGGGTCGTGGTTCCAGCCATCGGTGTCGGCGCAGCGCAGGGGCGTGGAGATGCGGGATTCGGTCGCGCCGGTGATCCAGCGCGGCGACGTGCTCCACTGCGACTTCGGGCTCGTCGCGCTCGGCCTCACGACCGACACCCAGCACATGGCGTACGTCCTGCGCGAGGGCGAGATGGACGCGCCCGCAGGGCTGCGGAATGCGCTCGCCAACTCGAACCGCCTGCAGGACATCCTGCTGGAGGAGACGAAGGTCGGCCGCACCGGCAACGAGATCCTCGCCATCGTCCTGGAGCGGATGCGCGCCGAGGGTCTCAACGGAACGATGTACACCCACCCGATCGGCGACCACGGCCACGGGGCGGGCCCGCTCATCGGCCTGTGGGACTACCAGACCGGCGTGCCGGGCCGCGGGGACCCTCCGGTCATCCCCGGCATGTGGTTCTCGACGGAGCTTCAGGTCAGGACACCCGTGCCCGAGTGGGACGGCCAGCCGGTGCGCATGGCCCAGGAGGAGGAAGCCGAGGTGACCCTGGACGGGGAGATCCGCTGGATGTTGAGGCGCCAGACGGAACTGCATCTGGTGCGGTAAGGGTGGCCGTGGCGGGCGACTGGTGGGCCGGGTCGGCACCGCAGGTGAGGCGCGAGAAGAACGACTCTTGACACCCCTTCCCGCTTTGCATGAATACGCCCCACCCCGTAATATGTATCGTCGGGAACGAAGCTCTCCCCCTTGACACGGGTATGCAATGTCCATCACCCGCTTGCTCGCCTGCTGCACGGCTGTTCTCGCCGCCGGCCTGGCGCTGCCGAACCAATCCGCCGCCCAGGTCCCCCTCGGCATCCGCACCGCTTCCGGCCTGACCGTCACCCCCGCCTACGAGGGCTGGTACCAGAACGCCGACGGCACCTTCAGCCTCTCCTTCGGCTACTACAACCGGAACTTCGAGGAGATCGTCGATATCCCCGTCGGGCCCGGCAACAGCATCGCGCCCGCCGATTTCGACGGCGGCCAGCCCACGCGCTTCCACCCGCGCCGCCACTGGGGCGTGTTCACGGTCGTGGTCCCGGCCGACTTCGGCGACCGGGCCGTCGTCTGGACGATCGACTTCCGGGGCGAGAAGTACGCGATCCCGGGAACGCTCCACATCGACTGGCAGATCGACGCGCTCGAGGGCGAGGCGGGAGCGGGCAATACGCCGCCCGTGCTCGCCTTCTCGGAGGGCGGGGCGGAGGGTACCGGACCGGGCGGCATCTGGGGCGACCCGATCGAGGCCATGGCGGGAGCACCCGTCGCCGTCGCGGTATGGGCGCGTGACGATGGGCGCGGCGTTTTCACACGGAACGAGGAGGGGCCGCAGGTCGCCCTGAGGTGGTTCAAGCACCAGGGCCCGGGCGACGTCACTTTCACCGAGGCCGCGGGCCAGGTCCCGATCGCCGGCGGCATGATGATGACCACCGCCACCTTCGCGGAACCGGGCGAATACGTGCTGCGCGTCCGCGCCAACGACACATCGGTAGCCGGAGCCGGACACGCCCAGTGCTGCTGGACCAATGCATTCTTGCGAGTAACCGTCACCAACTGACGACCAGGAGGAAATCCATGCGCAGAGAGAAAAACGTCCGCGGGGCGGGAGCCGTCTGCCTCGCGATCACCTGCGCCATCGTCGCCTGGCCCGCGCCGGCCGGTGCGCAGGACCAGCCCACCTACGCCCGCGATGTCGCGCCCATCATCCAGGGGAACTGCCAGGTGTGCCACCAGCCCGGGTCGATCGCGCCGATGTCGCTGATGACCTACGAGGCGGTCAAGCGCTACGCGCCCCGGATCCGGGAGAAGGTCACGGCCCGTCTGATGCCCCCCTGGCACATCGACCGGTCGGTCGGCATCCAGGAGTTCAAGAACGACATGGCCCTGACGGATGAAGAGCTCGAGACGCTGGTCGCCTGGCTGGACAGCGACATGCCTCTCGGCGACGAGGCCGACATGCCGCCGCCGGCCGTCTTCCCCGACCCGTCGGCATGGCAGTTCGAGGAGACCTTCGGCCGCCCACCCGACCTGATCGTCCCCTCCGAGCCCTACACGCTGGCCGCGAAGACGCAGGACAAGTGGTTCACGCCCACGGTTCCGACCGGGCTGACCGAGGAGCGCTGGGTGAAGGCGATCGAGATACGGCCGTCCTGGCCGGACGGGCCGAAGATCGTGCACCATGCGCTCGCCTTCCTTATCCAGCAGGAGGATTACGACGAGATGTCGGCGGAGACCGCGTCGCTCGCCTCCAGCAGCCGAGCCATGGGAGGGGCGGGCCTCTTCATGGAGTGGGCGGTCGGGAAGGTCGGCGAGATCTTCCCCGACGGTGCGGGCAAGCTCATGCTCCCGGGCTCGCGGATCCGGTGGGAGGTGCACTACCACGCGATCGGCAGGGAGGTCAAGGACAGCTACGTGGAGCTGGGCATCTGGCTCTACCCCGAAGGCTACGTCCCGCAGAACCGGACCCGGCTGCGCATGTTCAACGCCACCGGCGACGGGCTCGACATTCCGCCGGGCAGGGTCGCCGTCACCCAGGACACCTACACGCTGAGGTGGCCCGCGCGCCTGGAGAACTTCCAGCCGCACATGCACATGCGCGGCAAGGCGATGTCGATGTCGGCCATCTACCCGGACGGTCAAAAGGAGCTTCTCAGCCAGGTCACGAACTTCCAGTGGAACTGGCACGTCAACTACATCTACGAGGACCACGCGGCGCCGCTGCTCCCGGCGGGGACCACGCTCGTGTTCACCGCCTGGCACGACAACACGCCCGAGAACCCCAACAACCCGGACCACACCCAGTGGGTCGGCTGGGGTGACCGCACCGTGGACGAGATGGCCCACGCGTGGGTCGACGTCACCTACCTGACCGACGAGCAGTACGCGGCGGCGGTCGCGGAGCGGGAGGCCAGGGCGGCCGAGCAGAACGAGAACAGGGAGGGGACCAACCGGTAGAGCCCCGGCCCACCAGCCACGGCCCCTGAAGAACGGAGAATGCCGGAACTGCACAACATCCTTGCGAAGAGCCCGAAGCCGGTCGTCGTCGATGTGGAGACGACCGGCTTCGGTGCGTTTGCGCTCCATCGATGAGCCCTGCCGCAGAAAGAAGTGCACCTTCCGGCCCCCAGATCATCGTCGAGGGCCTGTATGCCCTCCTCGCCGTTGGCACGGTCATCCTCTTCGGGCTGCGCGAGACGGGTTCCCTTACGCCCGAGGCCGCACACCTCGCCGAGCTGGTGGATCTGGTGGTCTGCGGGCTCTTCTGGGTGAAGGCGGCCTGGGATATCTACCGGGCGCCCTCGGTTTCCGGATGGCTGCGCTGGGGTTGGGCCGATCTGGCGGCAGCCATCCCCGCCGTGGGCTTTCTCCGGCCGCTTCGCGCCCTTCGGCTGCTCATGATGGTGCGGGTGATCCGCTCGACCACCCGTGGAATGCACGGGATGGCCACCTATTTCAACGTGGACCGGTCGCGCTCCGTGGCCGCCACCGTGTTCGCGCTCATCGTGATCTCCGTGCTCACGACCAGCTTCGTGGTGCTGGGGGTCGAAAGCGGGGCGCCGGACGCCAACATCCTGACCGCCGAGGACGCCCTGTGGTGGGCGGTGTCGACGCTGTTCGGGGCGGAGATGGCGGGGTTCGGCGAGCACTACACGGTTACCATGGCGGGGCGGTTCATGTCGCTGTGGCTCGTAATCCTCTCACTGGGCCTGATCGGTTCACTCGCGGGCATCATTTCCGCGTGGATCGAGGAAGAGCCCACTCCGGGTGAAGACAACCAGTAAATGGCCGTAGAAAAACACACATCCGCCAGAGGGCGGACCATCGGGCTCTGGCTCGGCCTCTCCTCGTTCGTCCTGCTGCTCATCTTCCCGGTCGATCCGGGGAATGAGCCTGCCAGCCGTCTGGCCGCGGTGGCGCTGCTGATGGCGATCTGGTGGGTGACCGACGCCATCCCCCTCTTCGCCACGGCGATGCTCCCGCTCGTCCTCTACCCGCTCCTGGGCATCATGTCCGGGCACGACACCGCGCCGATCTACTTCAACAGCACCATCGTGCTCTTCCTCGGCGGGTTCATGATCGCGCTCACGATGGAGAAGTGGAACCTTCACCGGCGCATCGCGCTCAACATCATTCACGCGGTGGGGGGCGGGCCCGCGCGCATCGTGCTCGGTTTCATGATCGCGGCCGCCTTCCTCTCGATGTGGATCTCGAACACGGCCACCGCGGTCATGATGGTCCCGATCGGGCTCGCGATCATCCTGCAGATCGAGGGCGAATTCGGCCGCGACGAGGCGCGCCACCTCTCGGTGGGACTGATGCTCGGGATCGCCTACGGCGCCACCGTGGGTGGGCTGACCACCCTTGTGGGCACGCCGCCCAACCTCTCCTTCGTGCGGATCTTCCAGATCCTCTTCCCAGAGGCGCCGCCGATCGCCTTCGGGCACTGGATCGTGATGGCCTTCCCGGTGGGCGCGATCATGCTGGTCGCGGCGTGGCTGATGATCACGAAGGTATTCCACCGGGTGCCCGCCAGCGTCAACGTCGACCAGCAGGTCGTGAAGGTCGAGCGCGGGCGTCTCGGCGGGATCGCCTTCGAGGAGCGCGCGGTGATGGGCGTCTTCGTCACGACCGCGCTTCTGTGGGTGTTCCGGGTGGACCTGGAGCTCGGCTTCCTCACGATTCCCGGCTGGTCACGCGTCCTCCCGGACCCGGGGATGATCGACGACGGAACGATCGCCATCACCCTCGCGTCCGTCCTCTTCTTCATCCCGGCGCGCAACCGCGAGAGCGGCGCCACCCGCGTCATGGGGCCGGACGTCATCCCCCGCCTGCCGTGGAACATCGTCCTGCTCTTCGGCGGCGGCTTCGCGCTGGCGGCCGGCTTTCAGGACACCGGGCTCGCCCAGCTCATCGGCAACCAGTTCGAGGTCCTCGGCAACCTGCCGGTCTTCCTGCTGATCCTGATCGTCTGCGTGGCGCTCACTTTCCTCACCGAATTCACGAGCAACACCGCCACCACCGAGATGATCCTGCCGATCCTGGCGTCGGTGGCGGTGGTGACCGGCACCCATCCCCTCGTGCTGATGATCCCGGCGACGCTGTCCGCCTCCTGCGCCTTCATGATGCCGGTTGCCACGCCTCCCAACGCGATCGTCTTCGGGAGCGACCGGATCACCGTGGGCGAGATGGCCCGCACGGGGATCCTGCTGAACCTCATCGGGGTGCTGGTGATCGCGACCATCGTGTTCACCGTGGGGCTGACGGTCTTCGACATCGATCCGTCGGTGGTGCCGGAGTGGGCGACGAGCCTGGCCGGCGAGCCTTGATGGAGGCGTGGCTCAGCCCGACGCCCAAGGGCGGCGACGCGCGGACGGTTTTGTCCACGGGTTAAGGTTCCGACGCAGCCCGCGGCAACGTGCTTCCACGTTGCGGATCGAGCAGTCGCGGGGGCCGGTGCTGCACCTCAAGAGCCCGCTGCGAGCCCGGGATCGGCGCCACCTCTTTCCACCACCCCCGCATGGCAAGCTGGAACACTGCACCGTCGTTGCAGACGACAAAGTTGGCTCCCTCGCCTACCGAGACTCCGACGGGATGGCGCAGCTGCGCTGAATCAGGTTTGCTCATAACGCTCACCGTTGTGGGGAAATTCGGACAGGGTTCCCACAGTACCGCCATCCCCGGATCGGCGCTATGCAAGGGCCACTCTGATGCGCTGTAACGGATCCACACTGCACCGCGCCAGGTTCACACGCGTTCCGGCTCCCCCTTCTTGACACCGCGCGCCCTGCCTCTGCACTTTGTTCGGCGACCGAACAAAGTCTGACGGGGTGATTCCGGTGCTCCGCCCGTGGCGGGCCCCGGAGGTATCCGATCAACCGGGGACGGAATCATGAGAGCGCGTACCTCCCATCGGCCGACACTCGCAGCGGCGACCCAAGGCAGCGGAGGAATCGGCGAACATCTTGAGTGCTGGCTGCTCCTCATCCTCATCGGAACCGCGGCCTGCGAACGGGACCTGGACATGCTCGATCCGGCCCCCTTCCCCCCCGAGTCCGCCGTGTTCATCGACGGCTTCGGCCCAGGCGTGCAGTTCTCGGCCTTCGGCGGGTCCAAGGTCGACGCGCTCGACATCGAGCAGGATCTGGTCTACGAGGGGACGGCTGCGCTCAAGTTCACGATTCCGGCTCCCTCCGACCCGTCCGGCAGCTACGCCGGGGGCGTCTTCCATTCCACCGGGCCGCGCGACCTCAGCCAGTTCGACGCGCTCACCTTCTGGGCCCGCTCAAGCACCGCGGCAACGCTCAACACCGTGGGAATCGGCAACGACAACGCCGGGAACCAGCTTTACGCCGCGACGATGGACAACCTGCCGCTCTCCACGCGCTGGACGAAGTTCGCGCTGCCGCTGCCGCTCCCCGCCAGGTTGACCGAGGAGAGGGGACTGTTCCTGATGGCGGAGGGGTCCGAATTCCCCATCGGCTACGACATCTGGTTCGACAACGTGCAGTTCGAACGGCTCGGCACGATCGTGAACCCGCGGCCCGAGATCGCCACTCAGTCGGTGAGCGGGGAGGTGGGTGGAACGCTCGCCGTCGGCGGGACGCGGGTCACCTTCGATGTTAACGGGACCGACCGCACGGTGACGGCGGCACCCGCCTACTTCACCTTCTCTTCGTCGAACAGCGGCGTGGCAACGGTGGCCCCGGACGGCTCGGTTCAACTGGTCGGCCGGGGGACTGCCACGATCACCGCGTCGCTCGGGCCGACCGCCGCGAGCGGAGAGGTCACCGTCAACGTCTCCGTGCCGCCGAACGCCCCGCCACCGACCCCGGAGGTCCCGGCCGAGGACGTGATCTCGCTCTTCAGCGACGCCTACGCGGACGTACACGTCGACACCTGGTCCGCCGTGTGGGACCAGGCGGACGTCGCCGACGTGCAGATCGCCGGCAACGCGGCCAAGAAGTACACCAACCTGAACTACGCGGGGATCGAGTTCACCTCGCAGCCGGTCGACGCGTCGGCGATGACCGAGCTGCATGTGGACCTGTGGACGAACGACGATTCCGCCTTCCGCATCAAGCTGGTGGACTTCGGGGCCAACGGCGTATTCGGTGGCGGCGACGACACCGAGCACGAAATCACGCTGAACGAGGGCTCGATGCCCCCGATCACGACCGGCGAGTGGAACGTTCTGGACATCCCGCTTTCCGCCTTCGCCGGATTGTCGAGCCGGAGCAGCCTGGCCCAGATGATCATCTCGGGGGCGAGCCCGACGGTCTACCTCGACAACGTCTTCTTCTACAAGGCGGTGGCGCCTGAACCCGCCGAGCCCGCGCCCACGCCGAGCCACGCCGCCGACAAGGTCGTTTCGCTCTTCAGCGACGCGTACGACGATGTCGAGGTCGACACCTGGTCGGCCTCCTGGGACCAGGCCGACGTGGAGGATGTGCAGATCGGCGGAAACACCACCAAGAAGTACACGAACCTGGTCTTCGCCGGGATAGAGTTCACCTCCAGCACCATCGACGCATCGGAGATGACGCACTTCCGCATGGACTTCTGGACGCCCGACGCCACCGGGGATCCTGCTGCCTTCCGCATCAAACTGGTGGATTTCGGGGCCGACGGCGGCTTCGGGGGCGGTGACGACACGGAGCACGAACTGTCGCTCACCGCGGCGACGGATCCGGCGCTGGCCACCGGCCGGTGGGTGAGCTTCGACATTCCGCTCACCACCTTCACCGGACTGACCACCCGGGGACATCTCGCGCAGTTGATAATTTCGGGCGACCCCAGCACGGTGTTCATCGACAACGTCTACCTGCGCCGATGAGCCGCGGCGTCTGACCCGAACCCGCGATCCACCGCGCAACGACCCAGCACGGGAAAGGCGGCAGACATGCCGTACGTCAGAAAAGCGCCCAGAGCAGACACCGATCGCGAGCTGACCAGCACGGTTCTGGAACTCGTCTGGAGGCGGCAACAGGTCTCCCGGGCCGAGATTGCCCGCCACACGGGACGATCCCGTTCGACCATCTCGGAAGCCGTCGCGCGGCTCCTCGACACCGGGCTGGTGGCAGAGGTGGGGAGCGGTGAGAGCCGGGGCGGCCGACGTCCCATCCTGATCGGCTTCCAGGACGAAGCGGGCGTAATCCTGGGCGTGGACATCGGCGCGACCCACGTCGCCGTGATCCTCACCGACCTGCGCGGAAGGACCCTGGCGTGGCGGGAGCGGCCCCACCCCGTGCGCAGCGATCCCAAGGGCGCGGATGCGCTGATTACGGGGCTGGGGGAGGTGTGCCTGCACGAGTGGAACGGGGACCGGGACCGGCTGATGGGGATCGGGGTCGCCGTGCCCAGTCCGGTCGATCCGCAATCGCCCGATGTCGTGCTGGACCGCGTCCTCCCCGCCTGGCGCGGGCACGGGATCCTGGACCGGCTGAAGAGCGTCTTCGACGTGCCCGTGTTCGTCGACAACGACGCCAATCTGGGCGCGGTGGCGGAGCACTGGTGGGGGAAGGCGGTCGGGATCGACGACTTCGTGTACCTGAAGGTCGCGACCGGGGTGGGCGCCGGGCTGATGATCGGGGGCGAGATCTACCGGGGCGCGACCGGGGTGGCAGGCGAGATCGGCCATATCGCGATCGACCCGAACGGACCGAAGTGCGTGTGCGGGAACCGGGGCTGCCTCGCCACCTTCGTGGGAACCCGGCACCTGGTGGAGCGCGCCACGGCCCTGGTCCCCAGCCACCCCGATAGTGCCCTCGCCGGGACGGAACCGGACATTCGCATAATCGAAGACGCCGCGCTGGCGGGCGATGAACTTGCACTGCGGGTGGTGAACGAGGCCGCGGTGCACCTGGGCATCGTCGTGGCCGGCGTCCTCAACCTGATGAACCCCGGTTCGGTGATCATCGGAGGCAGCCTGGCCCGCGCCGGCGACCGGCTGCTCGCTCCCCTGCGGGAGGCCGTGGCCAGCCGCACCCTCGTGGCTTCGGCCGCCGCCTCGGAGATCCGGACCAGCGAACTGGGCAAGCGCGCCACGGCTCTGGGTGCCGCCACGCACGTCCTGGTCGCGGCTCTCGACAATCCCCGGCTCTTTCCAGGAGTGAAGTCGGCATGAAGCACAATCGACGCAGATCCACCACCCGCCACCGCAGAGGCGCCGACTGGCGCCTCCGGTACGACCGCCCCTCCCTACTCTTCCTGCTGTTCGCACTGGCACCGGTCGGCTGCGACAGCTTCGACGGCGACGCAGAGCCGGTCTGGACACTGGTCTGGAGCGACGAGTTCGACGGCCCGGCCGGACAGCTCCCAAGCGCTGCCAACTGGACCTTCGACATCGGGACCGACTGGGGCAACAACCAGCTCGAGTACGACACCGACCGTCCCGAGAACGTGTCGCTGGACGGCGACGGCAACCTGGCGATCACCGCTCGGGAGGAATCGTACATTGGCAGCGCCTACACCTCGGGCCGCATCAAGACGCAGGGGCTCTTCGAGCAGACGTATGGCCGCTTCGAGGCGCGCATCCGGTTGCCCACCGGACAGGGGATCTGGCCCGCCTTCTGGATGCTGGGCAACGACATCGACACCGTCGGATGGCCCGAGTGCGGCGAGATCGACATCATGGAATACCGCGGACAGGAGCCGACCATGGTCCTTGGCACCGTTCACGGACCCGGCTATTCCGGCGGTGGCGGGGTCGGCGGCCGCTACGCCCTCACCGGCGACCGCTTCGACACCGGCTTCCACGAGTTCGCGATCGAGTGGACCGAAGGCGGCATCGTGTGGTTCGTCGACGGCCAGCGCTACTACTCCGTGGACCAGGGCGACGTGAACGGCCGCTGGGCCTTCGACCACCCCTTCTTCATCCTTCTGAACGTCGCCGTGGGGGGCGGCTTCGTCGGCCCTCCCAACGAATCCACGACCTTCCCCCAGACCATGCTCGTCGACTGGGTGCGGGTCTATGGCAGCAATTGAGCCGTGAGCCAGCGGACCGCTCCCGAAGACCGGATTTCCTTTCCGCACAAGGTCATCTACGGGATTGGCGGCTTCGTAAACAACCTGCTCGCTTCCGCAATCGGCGGAATGGCGATCATTCTCACGCTGGCTCTGGGCGTCAGTCCCGCGCTCGTCGGCCTCCTGGGGCTGTTCCCCCGCATCTTCGACGCGATAACCGACCCTCTCGTCGGCTTCATTTCGGACAACACCAGGTCGCGCTGGGGGCGACGGCGGCCCTTCATCTTCGTCGGAGCCATCTTCACGGGCATCGTGTTTGCACTGCTCTGGCAGATTCCGGCACCGGCCCAGTTCCGTCTCAAGCTCGTGGACTACGGCGCGGACGGCGTCTACAGCGGTGTGGAGGCGGTTCAGGACGAGACGGAAGCAGTGGGGGTCGCGCGGGCCGTACCCGGGCTGATCGGCACCGGCCAGCGGATGGACGACGTCGAACATGAAGTGATCATCACGCCGCCCACACTGGTCACAGGCCGGTGGGTCGGCATCGATGTTCCCCTGGCGGATTTCGACCAGCTGACCACGCGTGACCACCTCGCCCAGATCCTCATCTCGGGCGACCTCGAGAACGTCTACGTCGACAACATCTATCTGTACCGGGTAGGCGATCCCGGTGAGCGGGCTGAACCGCTGCCCCAGGAAGACGCGGACGGGGCAACGGCACCGTCGACCGCTGCGCCGACACCCACCGTCCCCGCCGAAGACGTGATTTCCTTCTTCAGCGACGCCTACGAAAACGTCCCCGTCGGGTACTTCTCCACGGACTGGGACCGCGCGGAGGTGGAAGACGCAGCCGCGGGCGGGGACCCCGTCAAACGCTACTTCGACCTTCGCTTCGCCGGAATCGACTTCGGCGAGCAGACGGTTGACGCAACCGGCATGACGCACGTCCACCTCGACATCTGGACGCCCGACGAGACGCCCGAGGGCCGAAGCGACATGTACTACTTCTGGCACTTCCTGATCGGGTCGCTGATCTTCTTCCTGGGCTACACGATCTTCGCGACGCCCTGGGTGGCGCTGGGCTACGAGCTGACGCCGGCCTACAACGAGCGTACGCGGCTGATGGGCGTGCAGAACTTCATCAGCAACTTCGCCTTCATCATCGCGCCGTGGTTTCTCGTCATCATGACGAATCCGAACTGGTTCCGGAACCAGATCGACGGCGCAAAGTTCCTCGCGCTGATGGTCTGCATCGCGACGATCGCCCTCGGCGTCCTCCCCGCCCTCTTTCTGCGGGAGCGGGTCGCCCCGGCACCCGCCGCGGCGGCGGCCAGCAGGGCCAGCAGGAACAGGACCAGCAAGAGCAGAAGTACCAGGGCAGGCGTCGGCGATTTCCTGTCCGGCCTGGTGAAGACCGTCAAGTCCGGGCCGTTCCTGCTCCTGTGTCTCGCGACCTTCCTGATCTTCAACAGCTTCATCATGATCTCGTCGTTCCAGATCTTCGTGTTCATTTACCACATCTCCGAGGGGAGCCAGGTCGACGGGGCCTGGCTGGCTGGGATCGTGGGCACGGTAGGGATCGTGGCGGGGTTCGGGGCCATCGTGGTCGTCACCTGGCTGGGGACCAGAATCGGGAAACGCAAGGCGTTCTTCGTATCGACCGGGATTTCCATGCTGGGGTATGCACTGAAGTGGTTTTGCTACCGGCCCGACATGCCCATGCTGGCCCTCGTGCCTGCACCCTTCCTGGCCTTCGGCCTGAGCGGGCTCTTCACCCTCATGGGCTCGATGATCGCGGATGTGGTCGATCTGGACGAGCTCCGGAACATGGACGCCCAGGGACGCAGCGAGCGGCGGGAGGGGATGTTCGGCTCCATCTACTGGTGGGTGGTCAAGGTCGGCCAGGCGGTCGCTCTCGGCCTCGGCGGCTACCTCCTGGTCGCCACCGGATTCGACATCGATCTGGGGGCCAACCAGGCGGCCGGGACCCTCGTGCAGATGCGCGCATTCGACGCCTTCATCCCCTTTGTGGCGTCGGGCGTGGCGATCTGGGCGATTGCGAAGTTCCCCATCACCGAGGAGATGGCGCGGGGAACCCGCGCGGAGCTCGAGCGTCGGCGGACGGGGGGCGGGGCGGCATAGATTGGCAATAACTGTGTAAATCAGGCACACGCCGTTACATTTGCATGGTTATGACTGAGTTGATTCCCCGCGAAGCCAGCAACCGGTTGGCGCATCTGCTGGCCAGAGCTCCCGCAGTTGTGCTGACGGGGCCGCGTCAGGTCGGCAAGACGACTGTGGCGCTGGAGTTCGTCCGTGAGCAAAACGGCGCCTACCTCGACCTCGAGGATCCGCGTGATCGTGCGAAGCTCACCGATGTCCACAAGTACTGCGAACGGAACGCCAGCCGCCTCGTGGTCCTCGACGAGATCCACCGGATCCCGGGACTCTTCGAGCCTCTGCGGGGAATCATCGACCGGCGCAGACGCGAGGGCCGGCGGACGAGCCACTTTCTACTGCTGGGTTCGGCGTCGATCGATCTGCTCCGGCAGACCGGAGAGACCCTCGCGGGACGGGTCGCGTACTGCGAGATGCGGCCCCTGAACGTGCGCGAGGCGGCCGAAACGGATGTGGAAGACCTCTGGCATCGTGGCGGCATGCCCGACAGCCTGCTGGCGGCAGACGACGCCGACAGCTTCGGGTGGCGCTTCGACTTCATCCGAACCTGTCTCGAGCGTGACATCCCCGCCCTCGGCCCCCGTATCCCGCGCGAGACGTTGCGGCGGTTCTGGACAATGCTGGCCCACGATCAGGGGCAGCCCTTCAACGCCGCGGTCCTGGCCAGATCCCTTGGCCTCAGCGGCCGGACCGTGGGGCGCTACCTCGACCTGATGGTCGATCTGCTTCTGGTACGGCGTCTGCCGTCATGGCGGAAAAGCGTGCGAAAGCGCCTGGTCAAGGCGCCAAGGGCCTACCTCCGGGATAGTGGCATCTGCCATGCCCTGCTCGGCATCGACTCATTTGACGCGCTGCTGGGCCATCCGGTAGCTGGCGGCAGCTGGGAAGGCTTCGTGATCGAGAACATCCTGAGTGGGCTTCCGGCGCACGTCGCGTGCTCCTATTACCGCAGCACGGGAGGCTCGGAGATCGACCTGGTCCTGGAGTTGGGGGGCGGGGAGGTCTGGGCCGTGGAGATCAAACGGAGCTCGGTACCCAAAGTCGCGCGCGGCTTCCACAACGCGTGCGACGATGTCAAGGCCGATCGCCGCCTCGTGGTACACGGAGGCGACGAGAGCCATCCGTTGGGCGACGGCATCGAAGCGGTCTCGCTTCGGGATATCTGCGCGGAGTTGAGGGGCCGCAACCGTTCCTGCGGGTAACGGGCAAAGGAAAGAGCGAATCGCACCCCAAGCTCGTCAGCAGACTCGGAAGCAGCCATTTCCGACCTCACTTCCGAGTAGCAGACAATCCGTAACCGCGCGGGAACAGAACCCCGCCGCGCCCCCCCTCCGTCCCCTCCCCACCCCCCGGCATCTCGCCCGGCCACGCCATCGGCAACCGCCCCACGAAATCGTGGTCCCCGAACAGCACATCGGCCACGCCGGCTCCCTCCGAGCCCGGCAGCCACGCGGACACGAAGGCCCGCGACGCGTCCAGCTCGGCGCTCACCACCAGGGGCCGCCCCGAGATCAGCACGGTCACCACGGGAATCCCCTGCGCGGCCAGCCCCCGTATGAGCCGCAGGGCCTCCGGATGGAGCGCCGCAAGTTCCAGCGTGTTGCCGTAGGGTTGAAGTGCACCCGGACCCGCGGGGAGGTGGTTTGTCCCCGGCCGCACGGGGCCGGGCTCGCGGATGTCGCCGAGTCCCTCGGCGTAGGGGCGCTCGCCGACCACCACCACTGTCGCGTCGAAGTCGTGCGTGTCGGGGAGTTCACCCACCGCGGTCCCGTCCCCCCCCTCCCCCCACAGCACCGCCTCCGGCGCCACCGCGCGAATCCCCTCCCAGACCGACGTGCCCCCCTCGATCGCGCCGTTGCCGCCGACGCCCTGCCACTCGACGGTGAAGCCACCGCACTGCCGCCCGCGGTCGTGCGCGGCGGGGCCGGTCACCAGAATGCGGGCACCCTTGTCCAGCGGCAGCACGCCGGCGTCGTTCTTCAGCAGCACCAGCGACTTGCGCACAGCCTCCCGCGCCACTTCGCGATGCTCGCGCGATCCGAAGCTGCTGCCGTTGGATCCGCGTCTGCCCCACGGCCGGGGCCGCTCGAACAGCCCGCACAAGAACTTCACCCGCAGGATCCGCGCGACCGCGTCGTCGATCCTCTCGATCGGCACGTGCCCCCACTCCACCCGCTCCCTGAGCCCCGCGATGAAGGCCTGCCACGTCTCCGGCACCATGAACATGTCGATCCCGGCGTTTACCGCCATCACGGCCGCCTCGGTGTAGTCGTCAGCCAGGGGATCGATCCCGTTCCAGTCGGATACCACAAAGCCGCGGAACCCCATTTCCCCCTTCAGCACATCCTGGATCAGGTACCGGTGCCCGTGGCACTTCTCTCCGTTCCAGCTGCTCAGCGAAACCATCACCGTCAGCACGCCTGCTTCCAGCGCGGCTGTGTACGGAGCAGTGTGCACCCTACGCAACTCCTCCTCGTCAACCACCGTGTCCCCCTGGTCCACCCCCGCCCGGGTCCCCCCGTCGCCCACCCAGTGCTTGGCGCACGCTGCGACGCCGCTGTCCTGCAGTCCCTTCACCATCCTCCCCGCGTACGCGGCCACCAACTCCGGATCCTCCGAAAAACTCTCGTAGGTGCGCCCCCAGCGCGGATCGTGCGCCACGGCCAGGGTGGGTGCGAAGGTCCAGTCGACACCGGCGGCCCGCACCTCGCGCGCCGTCACGACCCCGATCCGCTCGACCAGATCCGGATCGCGCATGGCACCCAGGCCAATGTTGTGCGGAAAGATCGTGGCGCCGAGCACGTTGGCATTCCCGTGGATCGCGTCGACGCCGTAGAGGATCGGGATCGCCAGATGGTCCCCGTCCTCCTCCATCGACGCCGCCCAGTACGCGTCGTTCATCGCCACCCAGTCGGCCGGGCGGTTGTCCCCCGGGCAGGAACCGCCCCCGCTGAGCACCGAACCGATGTGGTAGCGCTTCACCTCGTCCGGGGTGACGTGCATCCGCTCCGGCTGCGTCATCTGCCCTATCTTCTGGTCGAGGGTCATGCGCGCGAGGAGAACCGCAACCTGCTCCTGCACGGTGGAGGATGGTTCGGCCAAAGCCGGCGCGGAGCTTGTGAAACTCGTCACAAGCCGGCGCCTGCACCCGAGAACCGTATACGGGAAGCCAAGGGTTCGAAGACCCCGCTACATCCCGATGTGCAGGTACGTCCGGATTTCCCACTCACGCCCGTTGTCGCCGCCGAGTTTCGGGTTGCATTCCATCCTCCCGAAGTCGTCGGGGCTCATCCCGGGGCAGTAGCGCGGCGAATACTCGTTCAGCGTGCGCATGGTGGCACGCACGCCGAACCGCGTCTGCGGCATGTCGAACCACTCCGGCGGCCCCAGCGTGTACGAGATGTCGCCCATGACCTGCAGCGGGAAGGTGTGGTTGAAGTCGCGGTGGTAGTCGTAGGGCCCCCAGTCGTTCAGGCGCGCCATGCCCTGGAGCTTCACCGAGCCCGTGATCACGCGGAGGTCGAGCCCGGCCCGGTTGATCTTGCGGTCGTCGCTGCCGTTCGGCTCGCCGGTTCCCGCGAAGACGTTGGCGATCATGCCCGGGCCGGCCTGCCGCTTCGAGACGATCCGCGCCTTGAACTCCCAGAGGTCCTGCGCGGGGGGCGCGCCGGGGAAGGCGAAGGTGGACCGGCCGTCCGCGAAGATGCCGATGCCTGCGTCCTGGGTGGTGGGGAAGTTGAAGTAGACGAAGCCGAACGAGGTCGCGAAGATGGCGTCTTCGCGCATGTCGCTGTCCCAGGTGTACATCCAGGTGGCCGGCGTCGGGTCGTAGGTGAAGAGGATCTCGGCGGCGCGGGTCTCGCGGTTGCCGCGGACCGCAAAGGGGTCGTCGAGGATGTTGCGGGGGCGCCCCGGGGCCTGCACGTCCGACGGGACCGGTCCCACCAGCGGCTTGCGCCACAGGAAGTTGGGCGCGACCTGCCAGTTGCCGTTGGTGATCGCGAAACCGGTGAGGAGGTTGCGCTGGTTGCCGCTGCCGGTGTCCTTGAGCGTCCACCCGGTGAAGGTCTGGGTCTGGGTGTAGCCGCCGTCGGCCACGAGGCCCATCGCCGCGCCCTGCAGATACCAGCTGAGCCGGCCCATCGTCATCGTGATCCTGGCCTTGGCGCCGAGGGCGTCGTCCGCCTTGATCTCGTCGGCGAGCACGCGGTAGTTCCCGGCCTCGCCGTCCACGACCTGGAAGGGCTGCCCCTCCTTTGTGCTCCCGGACCAGATCCCGCCGATGTCGAAGATCGTGCTGCCGCGCGTTGCTGTAAGGTGCAACGTCGCCTTGCGCGTGGCCGGCACCGGAATCGCGAAGGAGCTGGCCGCCTTGCCCGCCTCCGCCAGGTCCTCCTGGAAGATGCCCGTGGTCTCGAAGGGCCCCAGCCGGGTCTGGTACTTGGCCAACACCGCCGGGTTGGCCCCCCACCACAGCTCGGGACCGATCGCCACCTTCAGTCCACCAAGGCTGCGCTTGCCGGTGATCTCCATCCCGACCGGCGCGACCCCGTTGTAGGTGTCCATGTTCGGCCCGTAGTTGGCCTCCGGATACAGTCCGAAGAAGTCCCCTTCGTACCCCCAGTGGTAGTGGCCGGTGCGGTAGAATCCCTCGAGGCTGAACCAGCGGTCGTCCCAGGATACGTTGGCGCTGTACACCTTGAGCCGTTCGATGTCCTGAAGCTGGTAATCCTGGCCATCGACCTTGACGTTCCGCGGACGGCCCCGGTTCTCGTAGAAGAGCTCGTCGATGGGGTTGGTGGGAACGTCGCCGAGGATGTTGATGGAGACGTTGGCGATCATGTTCTGGGTGGGACGTCCGGCCAGGTCGGCATAGAAGGACTGCATCTTGTCGAAGCCGCGGAAGCTCGGGTAGGCGGGATTCCGCGCGGGCGCCTCTTCGGGGGTGCTGACCAGGGAGCCGCCTGTGCTGAAGGTCTCCAGCTCGATGCGCACGCCGCTCAGGTGGACGCGGTCGAGCGCCGTGGCGAGGAGGGCCGCGCGGTCACCCTGCGCCTTCAGCCCCATGTTGGCCGGCTGAATGCTCGCGAAGTGCTCCCGGATCGCCGTGACGTCGGTCCCGGGCGCGTAGGGATCGAGCCGGTACGCCTCCTGGAGCGCGTAGTACGCGGCCCGCGGGTAGAGTTCGTAGAGGTTGTTGAGGTCGGTGGGACCCTTGGCGACGATCCCCCACCACTCCTCGTTCATGTTGTTGTCGCCCTCGACGAAGTCCTCCGGGTAGGCGTCGTTCGCCCAGGAGGCGTTCGTGTCCTGGATGTCCAGCCGGTCCTCCTGGCCGAACTTCCACCAGCCGTCGGTCCACTGGAAGGTCAGCCCGCCGATCGAGTTGCCGACCATGCCCTTCCCCGCCGACTGCTCGTAGATCTCGCGCCACTGCTCGACGAGGTACTTCGCCTGGACGACCTGGTCCTCGCGCATGTTCTTCGCGTCCCACACGTCCGCGCCGAACTCGGTGAACATGACGGGGCGGTCCAGCTTGTCGTGCACCTCCTGGAAGAGGTCCCCGAAGGAGATGCCGCGGTAGACGTTGGTGCCGAAGATGTCCAGGTCGGGGATCTCCTCGGCGATGATGTCGATGTACTGGAGGTCGCCGTTGGCCATCGCGATGGGGCGGGTGGGGTCCATCTCCTTGATGCGCGCCGCCACGTCGCCGAAGAGGGAGTACATGTAGCGGGCGCGGACCGCGTTGGCCTCGCCCTCGGGCAGGTCTTCCGTCTCGGCGGAGCTCCACACCAGCCCGTAGTTGTTCTCGTTGCCCAGCAGCCACATGAGCACGCCGGGCGTGTCCTTGAAGGCGCTGACCATGTCCTCGATCTCGGCCATCACGACCGCGCGGGCGCGGGGGTCCGAATAGTCCGTGTTCGCGTTGAAGACGCCGCCCACGGTCACCCCGTAGCGGGCCACCGCGTGGTTGAGGACCGTGTAGATCCCGTACTTCTCGTAGATGTGCCGCACCCACCTGGGCGTAATCCCCACGTAGGCGCGGATCGCGTTGCCGCCCATCGCCTTGAGCAGCGACATCTCGCGGTCGAGCGCCGCCTCGATGATGTGGTCGGGCTCGGTCCAGAAGTTGTAGTTGTAGGTCGTGCCGCGCGGGAAGTAGTCCCAGTTGACGCCGAGCACCATCATGTCCTCGCCGTCGACCTGGAGACGCGTGCCGGAGGCGTCCTTGACGAGCCGGATGATGGGCAGAGGGGGCGTGTCGGTGTCCTGGGCAGCGCCGGGGCGGAGCGGCGCGAGGGTCAGAAGCACGAAGACCGGAAGGAACAGGGCCGCAAACCCGCCGCGAAGCGCCCGAAAGGCGCCGGGAGTGGGGAGGGCCGGCACGGCATATCGTCCGGTGTGAATACGGATCGAACTCATGATGACGTCCCTCCCTGGCGTACCCGGCCTACTTTGTTCGGTCGCCGAACAAAGTGCGGAGGCGTGCCTGCTCCTGTCAAGGAGGGGAAGGGCGCGGGGTCACGGGCCGGCGCCCGACAACAATTGTCCGCGGGAGAGCGGAGGGGCGGCCAGTTGTCGGATCGAAATCTGACGCCGTGCTCGTCGGCAGCGCCCCGCCCCCTCAGAACGCCTTCAGATAGGTCAGTTTCACCACCCCCGTCCTTCGCTGCCAGCGCTCGGTACGCGGATCCAGCAGATCACCCGTCAGGTAGCCCGTGTCGAACACGACGAAGAGGTCGCTGCCGGGCGTGTGGATCCAGTCGATGCGCACGTTGGCCTGGACGACGTTCGAGACATCGTCGTATTGGACCAGGGCGTTGGCGAAGAGAGCACGGCTCGCCGCGCCCAGGATTGACACGCTGATGAGCCGGGTGGTGAAGTCGCCATCGTCGGCGGGAAGGCTGACGTCGTTCCAGCTGTAGTCGCCACCGACCGTGAGGTGGGGGCCGGTCTTCCACATCAGCCCGCCGGAGAGCTGCGTCCGCGTGCCGCCCCAGAACTCGCCGGCCACGATGCCTCCGCGCGCCGAGAACTCGCGGCTGTCGTTGGTGTTGAAGCGGACTTCGGTGCCGGTGAAGTCGTACTCCCCGGCCTCCAGCCTGCGCCCCTGGATGTACGTGGGCCAGGCCAGCCACTCGCCGCGGCGCACGATCGCAATCGAGGCGCGGTCGCCGGTCTGGAGGCTGAGCAGGTTGCTGAAGACCGCCGCCGTGCTCTGCTTGCTGCCGTCCATCCCGGTGATGTAATCGCCCCTCAGCGTGGTGACGAGCTGCCGCGCCCAGGCGCTCCGTTCGAAGCGCGGATGTGCCCCGACCGAGCCCGTGAAGCGCTGCATGTCGTTGCGCAGCACGAAGCCCAGGGCGGGATCGAAGTCGATGGGGACCCGCCGGTACCCGGCTCCGGCCGCCAGCAGGCTGCTCCGCAGATCGGCCTGAATGGCACCGGCTACGGGCGAGCCCGGGCCGCCATCGGTGTGGGCGGCCCCGCCGGACTTTGCTGCCGCGGCAGAGCCCGGCGTGCCTCCGAATTCAACCGGCGCGTCAGCCGCGCTCGCGGCTTCCCGCTGCGGACCGTAGTCCACCCCCCCTTCCCAGGAGCGCGCAAGCCAACCCCGCACCGAACTCGACCCGCCGAAACGCACCTGGAAGTCACCGCCCAGAACCCGGTTGAACCCGTCCTCACCGTCCATCGACGTGAGGATCCCCCCCACGGTGGTCCTGGGGAAGGGGTCGGCTCGTAGTCGCACGACCGATTTGAGTCCACCGGGGGCCGCGTAGTGCTCCCGGTCCCCCTGTGGGTCCTCGGTCCACAGGCTGAGAGCCCCGATTGAGAGCGGGCCCGCCTGCCCCGTCAGCCGAGCGCCGCCCGCGATGTCGTTGCCGATGCCGATGCGGCGGCTGAAGAAGACGACCGTCTCCCGGGCGTCGCCGAAGTCGAAGAGCCCCGCACGCTCCAGAAAGAACTCCCGCTTTTCGGGGAAGAAGAGGCCGAAGCGCGTCAGGTTGATCTGGACGTTGTCGGCCTCCACCTGCGCGAAGTCGGGGTTGACGGTCGCGTCCAGCGTCAGGTTCGATGTGATCGAGTACTTGAAGTCGAGCCCGATTTCGGAAAGGGTCGCGGTCTCGGGGTCGAGATCGCCTCGCCGACCGAGGGACGAACGCCCTGCGATCGCGAAGGGCTTGGCCTCCATGTAGCGTCCGCGCCGCAGCCCCTCGAGGCCGGTCAGGGTGGCATACTGGGAGACCTGGGTGAGGCCCTGCCGGAACTCCTGCCCGATGTGGGGGAAGTACACCATCTCGTTTTTGCGCCGGATGGTGCGCTCCAAGAGGATCCCCATCTCGGGCGAATCGGTGTCGGCGAACCGGATGGTGGTGAACGGGATCGCCGCCTCGACGACCCATCCGTCCTCGGTGACCCGCCCCTCGCTCTCGTAGACCCCCTCCCAATTCCAGTCCGACAGCGTCATGGACTCGTCCGTGATGAGCGCGTCGCCCTGGGTGCCGAATGGGTTGATCTCGAAGATGTATGCGTTGCGCTCGTCGTTGTAGGTGTCCAGCCCGATGCGGATGTTGTCGTCCTGGTCGATGCGGCCCTCGCGGTGCAGAATGCTGCGGCGAATGCCCTCCGGGTTGGAGTCGTGGAGAACGATGGCGAAATAGAGATTGTTGTCGTCGAAGGCGACCCTCAGTTCGGTGCGCTCCGACGCTGGCGCGCCGTCGATCGGAACGCGCTGGCGGAAGTCGGTGACCGGCTCAATGCGTTGCCAGAAGGGCTCGTCGAGGATGGCGTCTATGGTCGGGGGACGGTCGCTGCGGACGGCGCGGATGGTCTGGCCGGGGCCGGTCTGGCTGCGCGCGGTAGCGGGCGTCCCGGCGGCAAGGCCCGCAAGCGCAACGAGAAGCACTCCGCGGATCGCCGCCCGAATGCAGCGGTGGCCTGTTCCAGGAACTGCAGAACCCCGGCGGAGCTTCAAGTCAGGAGTCGTCAGCCTCGGCTTCGACTTCAGCCTCTTCGGCGACTTCGGCCTCCACGACTTCGGCCTCCATCACTTCGGCGTCTTCCATCGCTTCGGCCTCTTCCATCACTTCGGTCTCTTCCACGACTTCGGCCTCGACTTCGATGTCGGCCTGTGCCTCGGCCTCGACATTATCTTCTGCGCCCATGTCGCAAGCGCGCCCGTCATTGCAGCAGCACTTGCCGCAGGTGCAGCCGCACTCCGTCCGGCAGCAGCAGTACCAGCCCCATCTGCCCCACCTGCCGCGCATGCCGGGCCACCGGCCGCGTGCTCTGCCCCACGTCCAGCAGCAGGACTTGTCGTCCGACTTGTCGCCGCACTTGCGACAGCGCGGCCGCCGCAGGCACATGAGGATCAGGATCAGAAGCAGGATCTGGGGAAGCCCGAGCCGCAGGGCGGTGCCCCAGAAGTCGACGAGCGCCCCGAAGTACCAGCTGAAGAATTCGCCTATCATGATGGACTTCCCCGTTTCTGTTGATTCACCGTGGGCCGTTCAACTGTGGTACGGTCGCGGTGGGACTGATGTTCCGTTCCGCGCAGCCCGGAGTGCGGAAGGGCCCGGCGGTCGCACTACCGCGGGTAGCCGGCCCGGCCGACATGGTCCGCAGGTGTCCCTATATCAAGGAATCGGACCTCAGGCGGTAGATGGCAAGGCCCACCCACGCGCCGATGAGGGCGGCACCGACCGTGACCCAGGTTGTGGCCGGAACGATGAGCCCGGTCAGCGCCAGGGCGCCGAGGGCCACTGCGCCGGCAACGCAGTAGATCGCGAGGATGCGGAATTCACGGCGTCGGTCGGTCATCGGGACCTCACAATTGCAATTGCATTGCCGTCGGGGCTGACGGCGATTCGGGAAATGTCGCCGGACGGCCCGACCCCCGCTACCTTGGTCCATCCGCCATCCGCCGTCCAGGCGTGGAGCACGGCACCGTCTCCCATGAGGATCTCGCCACGGGGCGTCCAGGCGTAGTCCTCGCGCCCGGGAAGCGTGCGCACGATGCGCTCGGTCTCGCCTGTGGCCGGGTCGAGCCCTTCGATCCACCACTCGTCCTCCGACACTTTGCGCACGAAGGAGATGGCGGCCGTGCCGGGGATGCGGTGGATGGAGCGGCCGGGGTTCTCGGCGACCGTGCGCACCTCGCCGGAGAGCGGGTCGCCGACCTGCAGGGTGGGCGGGTCGCCGAGCACGAACATCGCCGCGGTGCGCTCGTCGGCCCACGCGTGATAGCCTACCGGCTCGACGGTCGCGAAGATGGCGCCCAGGTCGGTCCCGTCGGTGCCGTAGCGCCAGAGGTACTGCGCGCCGCGCTCCTCGTGGATGGCGGAGAGGGCGTCCTGGCCGGGGATCACGGTGGGGGAGAACTCGCTGGCGCCGGGGGTGCGGGTGACCTGCTGAGCGGCGCCGGTGTGCGTGGCCGACCCGCCGGTTCCCCGGTCGCCGCTCGCGCCGCCGCTCGCCTCCTCCGTCGCGCCGCTCTCGACGCCAAGGCGGAAGATCTCCGTCTGGGTGGAGTCCACCGCCGAGGTGTAGTAGAGCGCCGCGCCCGCCGGGCCGAAGGAGGGCTGGTTGTCGTAGCCATCGCGGTCGGTGGCGTTTGCGAGGCCGGTGACGATGAGCGCGCCGTCTTCGGCGCGCTCGAGGCGGCCGATCCAGATGTCGGTCGAGGGGGCACCCGCCGCAGTGGGGCGGTAGTCGTCCGGGGCCGGGCCGATCTCGGGGGCCGGTCCATCGGCGGGGGTGGCTGCGAAGGGGTCGTCGGCAGGCGGCTCGCCGGGGGCCGAATCCGCGGTGCAGGTCGGGGCAAGCGTCACAGAAAGTAAACAAAACATGACATTCTGTAATGTTTTGTTTACAGATAGTTTCGTTGGCAGCAATCCGGCACGGCTCCATCGCCGACCGACGGGAGAAGGTTCATTCATCGGTCGCCAGGGCAGCCGCGAGGGCGTCCTCCTTCATCCCCCAGCCCTCCAGCACGCCGCGTGACTTGTCGTCGCCGGCCTTTGCGACGCCGACCAGAAGGTGTGCGCTGGCGGTCGGCTTCCCGGGCCCGGCCGATTCGATCGCGGCCGCCAGAACCTCGTGGGCGTCCGGGGTGAAGGGCAGGTGCCCGCCGTACACCTCGGGAGCGTCGCGCAGATGTTCGGGCAGGGCGTCCAGGACGAGGGCGAGTTCGTCCAGGGCTTCGATGAGTCCCGGGTCGCGCTGGGAGATGGTCCCCGCGAGGATATGTCCCGGGGCAATTGCCTCCTCGTCCTCGCGCGCGGCGGCGGCGGCGGCGCGATTAAGCGCGTGGACGGCGTCTTCGGTCAGGTTGATGGCCATGTTGGAATCTGGGTCGAGGGCCGGCGGGCTTTCAAGGCCGGTGGGCTACCCGCCCGCGGTCAGGAACCACGCCACCACCCGCGCGCCGAAGTCGTCCGGATCGAATCGTGGAACGTGCTGCCCGTTCTCGATGGTCCAGAGTTCCACTCTCAGCCCGTCCTCGCACCCGGCGTGGTACCGTGTCACGTCCGTCTCCTCGTCGGGCAGCACCTCGACCAGGTCCAGGGAAGCCATGGTTTCGGCCGCCTCCATGTCGCATCCGGCCCGGGTGGCCCAGCGGTGGACGGTCTCTTCCGCGCCGGGATAGCTTGCACCCCCCCGGCGTCCGCCTCCTCCGTAGCGGATGGTTGGGTCCGCCGTGCCGTGAATGTGCAGGATCGAGATCGGGAGGGCGCCATCGCACCTTGCAGCGTCCCCGAAGCTGGTGCCCGCGACGGACGCGATCGCCCGCAAGCCCGGCATCGATTCGCAGGCCATGCGGTAGGACATGAATCCGCCGTTCGAGAGGCCGATCAGGTAAACGCCGTCGACCACCATGTGTTCGGTAGCGTCTTCGACCAGGCTGTTGAGGTAGGCGACATCGTCGACATCGCTCCCCAGGAGGTTGCAGCAGAAGTCGGTGGCGTTCCAGAACGACCGGTCCTCGGAGTCGCGGGTGCCGTTGGGCAGAACGACGGCGATGTCGTCCGGGTCGATCCGCTTCGAGATCCCGAATCTGTTGTCGGTCCATCCCGCGCTGCCCGTGAAGCCGTGCAGCACCATTACCAGCGGGATGGGCGTGCTGCCGTCGTAGCCGTTGGGAAGCGCGAGCGTGGCGGGCCGGTCCCCCCCGATGGTGCGGACGGGGTCGTTGACCGGGTCGGTCGCCTGCGGCTCTTCCCTGCAGGCCGCTATCGCGGCGAGCACCAGGGCGGCCGGTCCGATGAGTGTCCACCATCTCTTCACGAATCTTCCTCCTTCATGCCATACTCCCGTGCTGCGGCTTCCGCGGTAACATACCCGTCGAGCACGTCTGCGCGCACCTTATCGCGGGCCCGGCGGCGCGGGTCCCCCAGCCCCCCGCCCCCCGGCGTCGCCATCACGATCCGGTGTCCTGGCGGCACCACCTCGCGGCCCTTCACGCGCAACTCCCCCGCGCCCGGGACGTGGACCCGCCCGGGAGCGCCCGCCCCACCCCCCTCCCTGCCCCGCGCGGCGTTGCGCACCCGCTCGAACATCTTGGAGACGGCGAAGGCCGCCCCTTCCGCGTGCGCAACCTCCATCACCTGACCCAGACCGCCCCGGTGCTCGCCCGGCCCGCCCGAGTCCGGGATGTACTCCTTCCGCCAGAAGATCAGCGGCGCGACCGTCTCGGTGATCTCGATCGGCGTCGAGCGCACGCCCGACGGGAACGCGGTCGCCGAGAGGCCGTCCTTGCCCGGGCGGGCCCCGGTGCCGCCGGTGTGGAAGGGGTTGACCACGAAGGGCTCCGCGTCGCCATACCCGTATGAGCCGGCCAGCCCCGGGCCTCCCATGATCACCGGGTTCCAGAGGCAGGACGCGCCCTCGGCAGGGACGGAGCCGGGGGGCATGGCCTGGCCGAGCGCGCCGAGCACCACATCCGGCAGCATCTGGCCGATCGAGTGGCGCGCCGAAACCGCGGCCGGCGGCGGCGCGTTGAGGAGGCAGCCGCGCGGAGCAGTGACGGTGATCGCGCTCAGGGAGCCCGCGTTGTTGGGGACTTCCGAGCCGACCACGCAGCGGACGCCGAAGGACGCGTAGGCCCGCGTGTAGGTCTCCGGCACGTTGATGCCGTACGGAGACATCGGCGAGGTGCCGTCCCAGTCGATGCGGATGCCGTCGGGAGTGGCGGTCAGCGCGCAGACCAGTTCGAGGTCCTTGTCGTAGCCGTCGATGGTCATGCGGTGGCGGTAGGTGCCGGGGCGCAGGGCGCGGATGCGGTCGAGCATGGCGCGCCGCGAGGCGGTGACGATCATCTCGGCGAGGTCGTCAAGCGAATCGAGGCCGAATTCGGTCATCATGGCGACGAGGCGCTCGCACCCGGTCTCGTTGCAGGCCGCGAGGGAGTACAGGTCGCCCTGGGCGACATCGGGCTCGCGCACGTTCGCGCGGACCATCCGCATCAGGGTCTCGTCGACCTCGCCGGCGCGGATGAGGTAGCCGATCGGGATGCGGATGCCCTCCTCGAAGACCTGGTTGGCGTCGGCGCCGAAGCCGCGGCCACCAACGTCGGCGATGTGGCTGGTGGCCGCGAATAGCGCGACCAGGTCGCCGTGCAGGAAGGCCGGGGTGACGACCGTGAAGTCGTTGAGGTGGCCGGTGCCCTCCCAGGGGTCGTTGGTGACGAGGACATCGCCCTCGCGCAGGGTGTGAACGGGGTGGTCGCGCAGGAAACACCCCACCGAGGCGGCCATCGCGTTGACGTGCCCGGGTGTCCCCGTGACCGCCTGGGCCAGCATGCGGCCCTTGAGGTCGAAGACGCCCGCCGAGAGGTCGCCAGCTTCGCGGACCGGGGTCGAGAAGGCCGTACGGACGAGAGTCCTGGCCTGTTCCTCGACTACCGACAGCAGCCGGCTCCACATGATCTGGTCCTCGAGGACGGAGACGCCGGTGCGGGCGGCCCGGCGGACACGGCGTTCGACGAGGAGGTGACCGCCGGGGAGGACGAGGGCTTCCCAGCCTTCCGGGACGACGGTGGTGGTTTGCTCCTCGGCGATGAGGGCGGGGCCGGGGATGGCGGCGCCGGCGCGCAGGTCGGGGCGATGGTGGACGGCGGCGGCGACGTGGCCTTCCGCGGCGCTCGCGAAGAGGTCGGCGAAGGCGGGCGGAGTGGGGTGGGACGGGGGATGGCCGGGGGGGGACGTTTCAGCTGAAACGCCGCGACTTGCGGCTGCGTCCCGACTTGCGGCTGAGGCGTCGCGATTTGCGGCTGAAGGGTCGCGATTTGCGGCTGCGACAGCGGGAGTTTCAGCTGAAAGGCAGAGGGGCCCGGCAGCAGTGGAGGACGTTTCAGCTGAAACGCGGGAAGTCTCGGATGCAACACAGGACGTTTCAGCTGAAACGCCCCCCGGCGCCGATACCACCAGGGTCCAGCTCAGCACCTCGATGTCGAGCCCGGGGATCGTACGCCCGTACACCGTTTCGTAGGCGTGGTCGAAGGCGGCGCGCAGCGCGGCGACTGGCTCCGGGCCCACTTCCGAGTTCGCGGCCACGTCCGGGTCCGCTTCCGAGTCCACTGCCGAGCCCGCTTCCGAGTTCGCCTCCGAGTTCGCCTCCCGGCCCGCTTCCGAGTCCCGGGCGGCCACCACCCCCCGCGGCAGCTCCACCCCGATCTCGTGACCCTGCCCCACGTACCGCATGTACGCATGGGCGCGCTCCGTCGTCTCGGCTCCCGGGGCACCGCTCCCCACCACCGCCGCCGCCTCCGCCCTCATCCCGGCGAGCACCTCGCGCACCAGCGCCGCATCGAACCCGGAGAGGCGCATGTAGCGGCTCTGCACGACCTCGAACGAGATCGGCGCCAGCAGGAACCCCACCGCCGAGCCCACCCCCGCATGTCCCGGCACGATGAACCGGTCGACCTCGAGCTTCTCCGCCACGCGCGCCGCGTGGATCGGCGCCGATCCCCCGAACGCCACCACCGTCCGCCCGGTGAGCCCCTTCCCCCACTCGATCGCGTGGGTGCGCGCGGCGTTGGACATGTTCTCGTCCACCATCTCGCTCACCCCCAGCGCGGCCACCCCCGTCTCCATCCCCAGCCTGCCGCCCACCCGGCCCGCGATCGCCGCCTCGGCCCGGCCCCGGTCCAGCCCGATCGCGCCCCCCGCAAACAGCTCGGGATCGATGCGCCCCAGCACCACGTCGGCATCGGTGACGGTCGGCTCTTCCCCGCCCCGCCCGTACGCCGCCGGACCCGGCTCCGACCCCGCGCTCGCCGGCCCCACATGAATGCGGTCCAGATCGTCCACCCCCGCGATCGACCCGCCCCCCGCCCCGATCTCCACCATCTCGATCACCGGGATCCGCACGGGCAGACCGCTGCCCTGCTTGAAGCGGTAGCTGCGCGCCACCTCGAAGGTGCGCGAGTGGAGCGGCTCGCCGCCGTCGATTACGCAGAGCTTGGCGGTGGTGCCCCCCATGTCGAAGGAGAGCACGTCGCCTAGCGCGAGCTCCCGGGCGAGGTGGCTCGCCAGGATCGCGCCGCCGGCCGGGCCCGACTCGACCAGTCGGATCGGGGCCGCGACGGCGGTGTCCAGGGTAGTCAGTCCGCCGCCCGAGGTCATCAGCAGGAAGGGGCAGGCGAGGCCCTCGTCGCGCAGCGCGGCCGCGAGGCCCGTCAGGTAGCGCGCCATCAGCGGCTGCACGTAGGCGTTGGCGCAGGCCGTGGAGAGGCGTTCGTATTCGCGGATCTCGGGGCAGACGTCGGAGGCGAGGGTGACCGCCAGGCCGGGCCGCTCGGCTGCGAGGATCTCCGCGATGCGGCGCTCGTGCGCGGGGTTGGCGTAGCCGTGGATGAGCCCGACCGCGACCGACTCGACCCCGTGCCGGTCAAGGTGGGGCAGGACGGCCCGCATGGAGTCCTCGCAGAGAGGGATGAGGACCCGGCCGCGCCGGTCGACGCGCTCGGTGACGGGCAGGCGCAGGTGGCGCGGGACCAGCGGCGGCGGCCGGTCGACCCCGATGTCGTACTGCTCGAATCGGTTCTCCTGGGCCATCTCGAGGGCGTCGCGGTGCCCTGCGGTCACGATCAGCGCGGTCTTCGCGCCCTTGCGCTCGATGATCGCGTTGGTGGCCAGGGTCGTGCCGTGGATGACGAGCCGCACCGCAGCGGGGGCCACCGCGGCCATCTCCAGGACCTGGCGCACGCCTTCCAGAACCCCCCGCTCCGGGGCCGCCTGCGTGGTGAGGACCTTGGTGGTGACGAGCCGGCCGCGCGCTTCGAGCGCCACATCGGTGAAGGTGCCGCCGATGTCGACGGCGAGGCGTGCGCCATCGGTCCGGGCGCCGCCAGTTCGGCTTCCGTCAGCTAGGGGGCCGCGCGGCCCGCACTCCTCGGCATCTGCGTCCGTCCCGCTGGCCCCCGCGCCGTCAGCCATCTTCCCTTAGCGGAACGGTGTAGTTGAGCGACAGCCGGCCCCCGTCCGGGAAGATCGTGTCGCCGGTCACGTACGACGCGTACTCCGACGCCAGGAAGACGGCGATGGTCGCGACCTCGGAGGGGTCGCCGGTACGGCCCAGGGGTGTGCGGGACAGGATGGTGCGCCGCGCCTCCTCGTTGTTCATCGTCACCTTGGCCATCTCGGTGTGGATCGTCCCGGGGCCGATGGCGTTCACGCGGATGTCGTGTGGGGCGAGCGCCATCGCCATCACCCGGGTGAGCTGCTGGATCCCGCCCTTCGAGACCGCGTACGGCAGCTGGTCGGGGATGGCCACGACCGAATTCGTCGAAGACATGTGGATGATGCTGCCCCTGATGCCCCGCTCCACCATGTGCCGCGCCACCAGCCGGCTGAGCAGGAAGGGGCCGCGCAGGTTCACCGCCAGCACCCGGTCGAAGTCCTCCACGGTTCCGTCCAGGATCGAGCCGGAGACGATGATCCCCGCGTTGTTGAGGAGGATGTCGCAGGCGCCGAAGCGGTCGAGGCAGGCTGCGAGCACCGCGTCGCAGTCCTCCTCCAGGCTGACATCGGCGCGCACCGCGGCGGTCGCCCCTCCCGTGTCCTCCTCGATCCGGCGGGAGGTGGCGGCGCACTCCTCGTCGAGCACGTCCGCGAGCACCACCCGGGCCCCGTGTTCGGCGAAGGCGCGCGCACATGCGGCCCCTATCCCCCGGGCCGCCCCCGTCACGATGGCGGTCCTGCCCGCGAGCGAGATCATCAGCTGTAGGGCATCTTCGGCGCCTTGCCCAACAGGCGGGCGTACACCGTGAGCGCGCCGCGATGGTGGGCCGAGTGGTCGGAGATGCCGTTCACGATCGTGTACCGCGGCGCACCCCCCATGATGCGCTTGTCGGGAATCGACGCCCGCAGCTCCTCCTCCGAAGCCGATTCGACCGCCGCGATGGCCGCCTCGTAGGCCCGAACCAGCCACGCATTGGCCTCGTCGAGCGAAGTCACGGCCTTCACCGCCGCGATCATCCCTTCGAAGTCCATGTTCCAGCCCTCGCCGAAGGCTCCCTCCACAAACCAGTCGACGGAGTCCGCCGCATGTGCGACGTGTCCAGCGACCGTGTAGAGCTCGCTTTGGGGTGCGAAGCCGGAGTCCTCTTCGGTGAAGGTGGACGCGGTGGCCTGAAAGTACTTGAGTGAAGCGCGAAGCTGGGAGACGAGCGTTTCTTGCATTGTCACGGGATACCTTGAGGTTCATTGTGGGTAACGTGGCGGCACGAAAGCTGCTCCAAACGGAGTTGGACCCTTGCAATCGACGCCGGGGCGCCCCAAGTCTAGCGGAGGTCCCCGCAGGAAGGAAACCGATGTTGACAGCTCTTCACACGCGCGGAGCGGATGGGTTCCGCACGACACCAGCCGCCACCGCCGGCCTGTTTCGCACGGGCATGCTCTTCGCGGCGGCCCTCTTCCTCACGCATCTCGGCGCCGTGGCCGCAACGGCCCAGGAGCTGCCGCGCGCCGAACCGGAGGTCGCCGGTTTCGCACCCGAAGGAATCGACCGGCTCGATGCCTTCCTCGACGACTACACCACCGACGGAAGCCTTCCCGGCACTGTGCTGATGGTGCTCCGCGACGGAACGGTCGTCTACGAGAGGGCGGCCGGGTATCGGGACATCGAGTCCGGGGACAGGATGCGCACGGACGCGATCTTCCGCATCGCGTCGCAGACGAAGGCGATCGTGAGCGTGGCCGTGATGATCCTTCAGGACGAAGGCGCCCTCCTGATCTCCGACCCGGTCGCCAGGTATCTCCCGGCCTTCGCCCGCACCACCGTGGCCGTCCCGAGGACCGAAACCCCCGGGTATGAGGTCGTCGGCGCCAACCGGCGCATCACGATCCGCGACCTCCTCACCCACACGGCGGGCGTCGCCTATGGGGGCGGACCCGGCGGCGACCAGTGGCGCGATGCCGAGATCACCGGGTGGTACTTCGCGCACCGCGACGAGCCGATCCGGGAAACCGTCGACCGCATGGCCGGGCTGCCCTTCCAGGCCCAGCCGGGCTCGCGCTTCGTCTACGGCTACTCCACCGACATCCTCGGCGCCCTCGTCGAGGAGGTCTCCGGCATGAACCTGGACGAGTTCCTCTACCGGCGGATCTTCGAGCCGCTGGGGATGGAGGACACGTTTTTCTACCTGCCCCCCGACCGGATCCGGCGGCTGGCGACGGTCTACGGCCACGACGGCGAGGGCAACCTCGTTCGCTCGCCGGACGGCCCCGGGATGAACACCCAGGGCCAGTATACATCGGGCCCGCGGATCAGCTTCTCCGGCGGCGCCGGGCTGCTCTCGACCGCCCGCGACTACGCCCGCTTCCTCCAGATGATGCTGAACGGCGGCACGCTCGGCGACGCGCGCATCCTGTCCCCCGCCAGCGTCGTGCTGATGACCTCCAACCACATCGGCGACCTGATGGGCCCCGGCACCGGATTCGGGCTGGGGTTCCAGGTCCGCCTGGACCTCGGGGCGGCCGGCGCGCCCGGTTCGGTCGGGGACTACGGCTGGGGCGGCGCATACCACACCACATACTGGGTCGATCCGGCGGAGCGGATGGTTGTGGTCTACTTCACCCAGCTGCGGAGCCCGCGGCCGGTCGACGATCACGGGAAGTTGCGCGCGCTGGTGTATGGGGCGCTGGCGCGTTGACCCGCGGGCCTTGCCGGGCGAAGCACAGTCTGGCTAGAGTGTTGGAAACAGATGGAGTAAAGCCAGAGTGATTCTCATAGACCGGCACACGATGTCCGGCGAGGGCCCGTTCCACGCCACGCTGCGGATCAAGCCTGCGGCCCGCATCCAGCTTACCGATGTGCGCGGCAAGCTGCTGGACGAATTCGGCGACGACTTCACGAAGTACACCCGGTCCTTCTACATCTCCAATCACACGACCGCCGGATACCTGGACCAGCGGCTGGCCGAACTGCTGGAACACGACGGGCGAGGGATTCAGGGCTACCTGCAGCTCTTCCGGGAGCTCTTTCCGCCCGATGCAGGCTATGTGCACGACAAGATGCACCTGCGGACCGAACTGTCGGAGGAGCAGCGGGCAAGTGAACCGCTGAACGCCGATTCCCACCTCACCTTCATCGGCGCCGGGCTGCGCAACTCCGCGTCATACGAGCTGGTCGGTACGGAGCCGGTCTGGTTCGTGGAACTCGACGGCGTGCACCTTGGGGGAACCCGTCACCGGCGCACCTCGGTCATCGCGTACGACGACGAGGAGGAAGTGGCGCGGAAGGTCATTCCCGTCCAGTCGTCGCAGCACGCTATCGACGCGTTGAATCTGCGCGATCCGGCCCTCGGGTTCATCGGCACCCTGGAGAAGATGGTGGCCCGTCACAACGTGGCGTTCGGCCGCTTCGACGTGTCGCTGCCCGAAGACGAGCAGGACGCGGGCCTCACGGTGAACGAGTACGAACCGCTGCTGATGAACTACGATCTGCGCAACGCGCTCCGGAACCCGTTCCGGTTCATGGCCCAAACCGGAAAGGACGTTCGGGACGTGCTGCGCGACCCCCGCACCATCCCCGCCAAGGCGATCAACTTCGCGCAGTTCGACGCGGTCCAGGCCCTGAACCAGGTGCTCGACCGGATCGGGCTGCGCGACTCGGTGGTGGAGCGCGTGGTCAACAAGGCGGTGGCGCTGCCCGTGTCACACTTCCTGCGCATGAAGAGGGCGTTCAGCCTGCCGGTCCTGGACCGCCGCGGGGACGGGGCCGGCGAGATCGGCTGGGGCACCTACCAGAGCCCGATCCTGGTGCAGTGGAAGGGGGCCGCGGGGAAGACGCGCACGCTGGAAGTGAGGCTCGTGCGGTTCGTCTGAGTCGGGGGCGGCGTATCACGCGACCGCCGCCCGGTCGGGGCCAATTGCTCCGCCGCTCGCGTGCCCCCTACCTTCCCACCATGCGAGACTTCAACACCTCCGGTCCGGTCCGCCCCGAAGAGCACTACTGCATACCGGCGCTCGACCGGATCGACCTGCAGGAGGTCCTGGCGCTGATCGGAAGGCGGCGCTACTTCATCCTTCACGCGCCGAGGCAGACCGGTAAGACCTCCACTCTGCTGGCACTGCGCGACCTCCTGAACAGCGGATCGGTCGGAGACTACCGCTGTGTCTATGTGAATGTCGAGCCCGGGCAGTCGGCGCGCGAGGACGTGGCTCAGGCCATGGGTGCAATTCTGGACGGATTGGCCAAGCAGCTGCGTCGCACGCTCGGCGATTCCGAGACCGCTGTGTTGGCTGAATCCATGGATACGTCGGTGCGGTCCCACAGCGTCCTTGGCAGGGCTCTCACGAGCTGGGCGGAGAATGATGCCGCGCCGGCGGTGCTTCTCATCGACGAGATCGACTCGCTGGTCGGGGACACGCTGATCTCGGTACTGCGACAGCTCCGTGCCGGCTACAGTGACCGTCCCGAAGGGTTCCCCCAGAGCGTGGTCCTGAGCGGCGTCCGCGACGTGCGGGACTATCGTATTCGGGCCAGTTCCGAGAAAGATCTCGTGGCTGGCGGCAGCGCCTTCAACATCAAGGCGAAGTCGCTCAGGCTGGGCGACTTCGACAGAGACGAGGTCACCACCCTGCTCGGGCAACATACCGCTGCGACCGGACAGGAGTTCGCACCCCAGGCCGTGGCCGCCGTGTGGGAACAGACCCGGGGGCAGCCGTGGCTGGTCAATGCCCTGGCGCAGGAGATGTGCTTCGAGTACGTCGGCAGACCGCGCACCATCGGGCGGCCCGTCAACATCGACGATGTCTTCGAAGCCCGGGAGACGCTGATCAGGCGGCGCGAGACACACATCGACCAGTTGGCGGACAAGCTCCAGGAACCGCGCGTGCGCCGCGTGATCGAACCGTTGCTGAGCGGCGGGACCGCAAACCACGCGGCCCGGGATCTCGAGTACGCGCGCGATCTCGGGCTGGTCGCGCTTGACTCGCCACTCAGGATTGCCAACCCCATCTACACAGAGGTCGTGCCGCGCGAACTCACCTCGGTATTGCAGGACGACATTCGCCAGGAGGCCGCGTGGTATGTCCGCCGCGATGGCGGCCTCGACATGAACAGGTTGCTCACCGCGTTCCAGGAGTTCTTTCGGGAGAACTCGGAGCACTGGATCCAAAGGGCGCAGTACACCGAAGCCGGGCCGCAGCTCGTGCTGCAGGCGTTTCTGCACAGGGTGGTGAACGCGACGGGAAGGATCGAACGGGAGTACGCACTGGGAAGCCGCCGGGTCGATCTGCTGGTCGTCTGGCCCGCCGGGCAGGGCCGCCAGGAGCGGTTCGTCGTGGAGTGCAAGCTGCTGCGGAGCGGTCGCGGTCGGACCATGGAGAAGGGCCTGGAACAGACGGCCGCCTACATGGACCTGTCAGGAACCGACAAGGGGCACCTGATCATCTTCGACATGCGGGAGGGGAGCAGCTGGGACGAGCGCGTGTTTCGGGAGGAGCACACGCACGACGGGAAGCGGATCACGGTGTGGGGGGCGTGAGGCCGCAAGTCACACCAGCGACCGCCCCTGCCCCCCATCCGCCGCGATACACGCCCCCGTGATCAGGCTCGCGCGCTCCGACGCCAGGAACGCCACCACGTCCCCCACCTCCTCCCCCCGCCCGAACCGCCCGAGAGGCAGGTTGGCCTTCACGAAGGCGCGCATTCCTTCCGGGTCGGCCTGCACGCGCTTGTCCCAGTTGCCACCCGGAAACTGGATAGATCCCGGCGCGACGCAGTTCACGCGGATGCCTTCCGGCGCGAGCTCCAGCGCCATGATTCCGGCCGCCGAGATCAGCGCCGACTTGGTCGTGTTGTAGATCGAGAGCCCCGGCCCGCCCTTTTCGCGCCCGAAGACCGATGAGATGAAGATGATCGAGCCGCCTCGGCCCGCACGCATCATCGGGATCGCCAGCCGGGCGGTTCGGAATCCCGACAGCACGTTCAGTTGGATGATGTCCAGCCAGTCCTGGTCGCCGACCTCCTCAAAACGGCCCCGCCGGTTGCCCCCAACGTTGTTGACCAGCACGTCGAGGACCCCGTAGCGCTCCCGCACGGCCTCGATCAGCGCCCCCGCCCCCCCCTCCTCCGCCACATCACAGCACACCGTCAGCACCTCCGCGCCATCCGCCCTCAGCGTCCCGGCGGCGGCCGCCAGCCCCTCCTCCCCCCTCGCGCAGATCGCGATCCTCGCGCCCTCGGCCGCCAGCGCACGCGCACTGTAGAAGCCGAGGCCGCGGCTGCCACCGGTGACAGCCGCGACCTTGCCCTGGAGTCCCAGATCCATATCTCAGCGCCCGGGGCGCGTACCCGCGCCACCGCGCCGCGCCCAACCGAGCATGGTAGCGCCCGCCGCCCGCCACGCACGCGCAACTGCCGCCTCCCCGTCCGCGCCTACCGCCGCCTCGGCCCCAGCACCCGCCCCCTCATCCGAGATATTCGCCCTGAGCAGCCTCTCCAGCGTCCGCACATGCCCCTGCAGGGCCGTATTCAGCTGATCATACCGCCGCACCGCGTCCTCACCCGGCTCCTGGTCGGCACGGGTCAGGTTGCCGTACAGGTACTGCAGCTGGTCGACCAGCATGGGGCGCGAGTAGCGGCGCGGTTCGGTGACCAACTCCTTCTCCACCGCCTCGATCTCGTCGGCGAGTTCGCCGCCGCCGCGCCGCCGCGCTTCGCTGATCCGGTTCACGGCCAGCCGCGCCTCGCTGAGCGCGTCCCGCACCTCCAGCGCGAACGCCACCTGGCGCTCCACCAGGTCCGCACCGATCCCCTCGGCCGCGACGCGCGGGTCGAGCATGACCTCGAAGGTGTGGCTCGCGCTCCATTCCCCGGCCGAGAGGCGCGCCGTGTACGTCCCCGGCGGCACCATCGGGCCACCGCGCCCCGCGGCTCCCGGGTTGGGGGCCCAGGGCCCGGGGTGGGACAGGTCCCAGGTGAAGCGGTGGGTTCCCGCTGTCGCGTCCAACCGCGGCGTCCCGAAACGCTCCAGCCGCCACTCCCGCATGCCGGGCTCGGCCGGCACGGTGTACTCACCCGGCCCCTCGCTCGAGAACGACCGGACCAGGTTCCCCTCCGCGTCCATGATGTCGAGGGTCAGCGGCCCGTCCGCGTTCTCCGCAAGCATGTAGTCGATGTTGGCCCCGGCGGGCGGGTAGCTCGGGCGTGCCTCGGAGCCGGCTCCGCGCCCCCCGAAGCCCCCACCGTAGCGCAGCCTGTAGGTGTCCTCCACCCCGTAGAAGTGTGCGCCCGCGCCCGCCACCTGCTCGTCCAGCTCGTGCAGCGGCGTGACGTTGTCCATGATCCAGAATCCCCGGCCCATCGTCGACAGCACCAGGTCACCGTGCACGAGCTTCATGTCCGTGATGGGCGTCACCGGCAGGTTGAGCTGGAAGGGCTGCCAGGAGCCGCCGTCGTCGAACGAGATGAACATCCCGAACTCGGTGCCGAGGTAGAGCAGCCCCTCGCGGTGCGGGTCCTCGCGCACGACGCGCACCGGATGGTTGCCCGGCACGCCGTTCTCGCCGGTCGTGATCCGCGTCCAGGTCTCTCCATAGTCCTCGGTGCGGTAGGTGTGCGGCGAGAAGTCGCCCATCATGTAGCGCAGGATGGCCACATAGGCCTTCGCGGGGTCATGATGGGACACCTCGATCGTCTGCACCCGCCCGTACGGACCGATCCCCGGGGGCGTCACGTCGGTCCAGTTGGCCCCCCCGTCGCGCGTCACATGCACCGGCCCGTCGTTGGCGCCCGCCCAGATCACTCCCGGTTCAAGCACCGACTCCTGAATGTCGTAGAGCACCGCGAAGTGCTCCTCCCCGGTCACGTCGATGGTGATCGGGTACCCCGAAATAACCTGCGTCTCCGCGGTGAACGCGGTCAGGTCCGGCGAGATCGTCTCCCACAGCTGGCCCCCGTTGGTGCTCACGTGCACGAACTGCGAACCGTGGTAGACCTTGTCCGGGTCGTGCGGCGACACATGCACCGGCACCACGCGCTGGAAGCGGAACTCCAGGTCGCGCGGGTTGTGCCCGTAGAGGTTCCCGAAGCCGACGTAGTACTGCTGCTCCTGTCCCGTTCTGCGGTTGTAGAGCCCGAAACGGCCCTTGCAGTTGGCGTAGACGATGTCCGGATCGCCGGGCTTGGGCACCACCGGACCGGTCTCGCAGCCCCCGTGGGCCTCCCAGGCGCCCTGCGCCCCTCCGGGTACCGACCGCTCGGGCAGGCTGGGCACCGAGATGGTCGAATTGTCCTGCTGGCCCGCGTAGAGGCGGTAGGGGAAGTCGTCCGACACGTCCACCTGGTAGAGCTCGGCGGTGGGCTGGTTCAACTGCGTCGACCAGGTGTTGCCGCCGTCGATCGATACGTTGGCGCCCCCGTCGTTGGACTGGATCATGATGTCCGGGTTGTCCGGGTTGATCCACAGGTCGTGATTGTCGCCGTGGGGGGTGCGCCGCGACTGCCAGCTCACGCCGCCGTCCATGCTCATCCAGTGGCCCTCGGCCATCCCCCAGAGCCTGTCGGGATCGGTCGGATGACCTTCCAGGTTCATGTAGTAGAAGGGCCGGTTGAGGATCGGCTGGAAGTCGGTGACCTGACGCCAGGTGGCGCCGCGGTCGTCGGAGCGGTAGACGCCGCCGGTGTCGGGGGGCGCCTCGATGAGCGCGTAGACGCGGTCGGGGTCCGCCGCGCTGACCGCGATGTCGGACTTGCCGCGCAACCCGGTGGGGAGGCCCGCCGCGGCCTGCTCCCAGCTGTCGCCGCCGTCCCGGGAGATGTAGACGCCGCCCTCCAGCCCGCCCGAGATGATCGTCCAGGGCTTGCGCTCGGCCCGCCACATGCTCGCGTAGATCGTGTTCGGGTCGTCCGGCGCGAACTCCAGGTCGACCGCGCCGGTGCTGTCCGAGACGAAGAGGACGTTCTCCCAGCTCGCGCCGCCGTCCCGGCTGCGGTACACGCCGCGCTCCGGGTTCGGGGCGAACGGGTTGCCGATCTGAGCCACGTACACCAGGTCGGGGTTGTCGGGGTGGATGAGGACCGCGCCGCTGTTCCCGGTGCGCTCCAGCCCGATGTGCTGCCAGGTCTCGCCGGCGTCGGTGGACTTGTAGACCCCGTCGCCGATGATCACGTTGCTGCGGAGCCCGTCGGAGCCGGTCGTCACGTAGACGACGTTCGGGTCCGACTCCGCCACCCGGATCGCGCCGATCGAGCCGGTGCCGAAGTAGCCGTCGGAGATGTTGCGCCAGTTGTGGCCGTAGTCGGTGGTCTTCCAGACGCCGCCGCCGGTGGCCCCCATGTAGAAGGTGGACGGGTGGCTGCGGTGGCCTGCCACGGCCGTGACGCGGCCGCCGCGCGAGGGGCCGACGTAGCGGTAGCCGAGGCTGCCGAAGAGGTCTTCCGAGAAGCGGGCGCCGCCGTTCTGGGCGTGGGCGGGGGCGGGTGGTGCGAGGGTCGCGGCGATGGTGAGGATCGCCAGCGCGGCGAGGGTGACCGGAGATGGGCGTGGCCTGGTCATTCGTGGATCTCTTCCTGCTTTGGGTGGTCTCTGCTTCTCTGACGGAGCGTTGATGCGAGCGGGCTGAAGATACTGTGCCGGGCGGACGTGGAACAGCGAAGGCGGGCTCTTCGAGTTCCGCTGTCGACTCGGAGGGAACCGGGACGAACCAGCCCTTCTCGGGGCAGGACAGCAGCAGGTCCACCAGCCCCGAGTTGGGCACCCGCAAGCTCACGCGGTCGGCTGCTGCTCGACACCCGGTCTGGCCCGCACGACGCATCGCACCCAGCTGGGTTGCACATCGAAGAACGGTTCCGGTTGCGCGTTGCGGCGCAGCGCGGTGCGGGCGATGCCGATTCCCACACCGAATCTCTGGACGATTCCCAGAACGCGCATCGACTCGGCCAGGCTTGGATTCCGGTAGTCGGCAGCCCCCGGCTGGCCGAAGTTCTCGGCCGTGACCACTCCGTACGCGCCCCCGGGGCTCAGAATCTCGACCCGGTCATCGTACCACGTGACCCGGATGGGCGCGTTGGTGGCCTCGTAGGTCCGGTGCATGACCGCGTTGTAGGCGATCTGCCGCAGCGCCGCCGCGGAATGGGTCGAGCGGCGCTCCTCGATCGGCCCCGACGTGATGTCGACCGCGGTGCGGTTGTGGGAGTCGAGCTTCCCGACGAGCTGCTCGAGCTGCGTCGACACGGGGCCCGTGCATCTCGCCTCGTCCAGCACCGGGCCCGGGAACTCGGTGCCGCCCATGCGCAGGAACTGGATGTACGCCCCGGGAATGAACTCCTGCGGGCTGCGCCCGAAGACCAGCATCCCCACAACCGTGGGCACCGGATCGTCGACCGACGCGATCATCCGGGTGGCGGCGAGACGCTCTTCGGTGGTCCGATCATTCGCGGCCAGCAACTCGGGATCGAAAGCGCGGGGCAGGTAGTCCTCCTCGAAGCGCCGAACGTCGATGTCCGTGAGCGTGGCCCGCGACACGGGACGCGCATCGAAGGGCGCGTCGCGGTGTCGCCGTCGCTCGTTCAGGATCCGTTCATCCTGTGCCGCCGCGATCGCTCGCCGCGATCCCACACGGATCCACACCTGGCCCCGCGCACGCACCGGCGGTGCGTCGGAGGGGTGGACCGTGACCACCGCGATCTCGCCTCCCGCCAGTGTGCGCTTCGACACCGACATGACCGGCGGAGGCAGCGTGTGGCCGTCACTCCTGATGTCGGCGAGACGCTGGAGGAGTCGGTCGGTGATGGAGATGCCGGAGGGACTGCCGTCGTCGCGGGCACCCACGAAGACGACGCCCGCGCGTCCATGTCCCGGAAGATCGTTGGCGAAGGCGCAGACCGCCTGCCGGATCCGCTCAATGGGACCGTCCTTTCCGGGGGGAGCCTTCCTGAGTGATTCCTTGCGCTCCACGAGTTCGGACTCGAGGTCGGCCATCATCGCTTCGAGCTGCAGGTCCGAGTAGGGGCTGCTCATGATCGCCTCAGCCTTCTGTCCTGGGAGAACCGCTCCTGATACAGCGGGTCCAAACGGAAACAGGGGGCCCTCGTGAGCCGCTCAAAGAGACGCCCTTTCCGGGCCTCGGTTTCGGAAATCGAACGGATTTGGTCGAGGGCTCGCTGGAATCCGTTCTCGGTCATTGTGGGATGCGCTCCGGTGCGAAGGGTGTCGCTTGAGCCGTAAACCGGTGGTTCAAGATACTACTCGGACTTCACCGGTCCCAAATGGCCGTACAACCCCAGGACTCGACAGCTCAAGTCAGGTCGCCAACCTCATCCCGAGCGCCTCGACCGCCTCGCGGAGCGCGGAGGTGTCGCGCGAGATGACCTCCGGTTCGGAGAAGTGGACCCCGTGCCGCGTACGCTTCGTGAAGAGGACCACGCCATGCCAGTCGCTCCACAAGCTCGACCACCAGCGGAGGCCCGTGTGGCCGCGGTCCCAGGCCAACGCGGCGATGGGCTGGGTGGTGCGGCGGTGCCGCGACGCGATTCGGTCCGGATTCAGGCGCCGGCGGTGCAAGGTGCGCGGGTCACAGAGGTCCAGCAGTCCCGAAGCTTCGTCCGGATCCAGTCGCACCCTGACCAGCGCCAGCGGGCGTCCGGCGCGGCGCAGGTGGTGTTTGCGCAGGGGGCGATTGCGCCACGGCTGAATGGCCTCGGCGATCGCGTACTCCGGTGACTCGGCCACGTAGAGCACGGGCGAACAGGCCACGGGCAGGTCGAAACGGCCGCGGCCGGTAGCCGGAGGGATGTAGGACGGAGAAAACAGGTTTCCCTCGTTGACATCGGGGTCCCAGGGAAACACGCGCCAGAAGAGGGCCAAGGTCAGCGTTACCGATCAGGCGAAGACACCGGTCTTCATTGCCTCCACCGCTCCGACCACCTCCGCCAGGCGGCTGTGCTGGATGAAGTACGAAGGCGTGGCGCCATCGAGGTGGGCATTGGCTCCGGTGAGCCACTCCTCGACGATGTCGGCGTCCAGCCACCGGAGCAGCATCTCGACAACCAGGGCCAGTCCGGCCAGCCGGTCGGCGTTCGACCGGTCGGGGCGCTGGCCCTGACGCCAGCGCGACACCTGGGAATTGGAGACCCCCAGTACATCCGCGATGCAGCGGTCGGAGCTTACCCCGGCACGAATCATCTTCAGATGACTCTGGGCTCTGGCGGTGCGGCGATCGAGTGACTGCACGGTGGCGGCGGCGGGTTGGCTCATGAAGGAAATGTAGCGGTGGCCGGCTGGGACGCGCAACGAAAAACGATGCGCGTCCTCCAAAAATCCCCCACACAAGCACTACACGCATCAGAATCTGTTGCGTACACCCATCTGCGCGAAGAGCCCCCACGTCACCGCAGCCCCCGGGTGGGCCCCCTACGAGATCGGCCGCCTCCCCTTGTACCTCACGACGAAGAACCCCTCCCCTCCCGAGGTCACCACGACGATCCC
This sequence comes from Gemmatimonadota bacterium, assembly GCA_022826005.1. GTDB lineage: Bacteria > Gemmatimonadota > Gemmatimonadetes > Longimicrobiales > Gaopeijiaceae > Bin94. The sequence goes on from JAJDVT010000084.1 coordinate 42,203, forward strand.
CGACTCGAAGAACGGGTAGTTGCTCCACGACCCGTTCATGGACGGGAAATCCTCTCCCGGGACGGTGTCGAAAAAGCCCGTCGGGCGCGGGTTCTCCCGGTCCGAGATGTCGAAGACGCGCAGGCCGCTGTTGTAGTTCGACTGGTACATCAGGTCGCCCACGATGTACAGGTTGTGATCGCTGGAGGTGTTGTCGGAGAAATACTCCTTGACCAGGATCGGCTCGTCGAGGTCCGCGACATCGTAAATGAGGGTGCGGGTGTTCGACACCTGGCCCCCGGTCTCGTCCAGCTCGTCGTTCATGTAGAACCAGGCCTGGTCATCGGTGAGCCAGCCCTGGTGCGTGTAGCCGACGTTGGGGTACTCCGCCACCGAGAGCGCGACCGGGTTCTCCTTGTCGGTAACATCGGCGATGCTGAGGCCCGTCTCGTTGGAGCCGAAGCAGATCTCCTTGCCGTGGTGCTCCGTATCGGGTCCGCGATAGACGACGCACTGGGCGTCGTGCGAATACCCCGTGTTGTTCCTGCCCGTCCTCTCGTCGGCGAAGCAGCCGGCGAAGGTCGGATTCTTCGGGTCGCGGATGTCGATCATGTGAAGGCCGCCGCCGCAGCTCTCGCCGCCGGCACCCGCCCCGACCGCGTACGCGAAGCCGGTCTCCTCGTTGATCACGATGTTGTGCACGGCGCTGACGAGGTCGTAGTGCGCGTCCATGGTGAGCTCCAGCGGCTCCCCGTCGTACTCCCGCAGTCTCGTCAGATCCAGGACCTGCATGCCGTGCTCGGGCGCACCGTCGGAGACGATGTACACGTGGTCGCTGTAGACCTTCATGTCACGCCAGCTCGAGGTCGGCGTACCCTCCGTCCTGGGGAGGTTCCCGACGAGGAACGGATTGGGCGGGTCGGTGACATCGACGAACGAGGTGCCATCGGTGCGGCCCACGATCGCATAGTCCCGGTTGGTCTCCGGGTCGGTCCAGCCCCAGATGTCGTTGACGCGCACGCCACGCCCGCCGCCCAGCTGCGACACCGGCATGTAGGCCACAAGGTCCACTTCGTTGCAGCCGAAGACGGTGGCTTCGCCGTCGGCACAGGCGACCTCGCCGCCCAGTACCGGCTCGATCTCGAGCACATCCTTGAAGACGGTGGAGCCCTCGGACCAGCTGCCCGGGCCGCCATCCAGGATGAGCGCGTTGCCCATGCCGTTGTCGCCGGCGGGATTGCCGGCGACGAGCACCCCGCCCTCGTACGCGAGCCGGCCGCCCAGCTGCGAGCCGTCCGACCCGCTGTGCACCCTTTGAACCGGTCCCGGTCCGGAATCATCCAGGGCCAGCTCAAAGATCGCGCCCCGTTGACCGTCCACACCCGGCGCGCCCACCCAAACGGTGGCGCCGTCGGTGGTCAACGTGGCGCCGAAGCGGTCCTGGGGCACGGGGTCGGGCGCCTGCATGCGGCCGCTCTCTGCCCATGCGTCGCCATCGCGCTCGAACACGATGACGCGGCCGGGATGTACCGACGGGTTGCCCGCCGAAACGAGGACGCGATCACCCGCCAAAGCCACTGCGGCACCGAAGAAGGAGGCCGGGCCGTCCGGGTTCGGAAGTTCGCCCGTGGCGCTCCAGCCATCGGGACCGGGCTCATAGACGAAGGCCGCACCCGCGAGCGGCCCGGCGCGCGAAGCACCGATCACCAGCATCTCGTCCCCCAGGGCGAGCGATCCTCCGAAGCGGGAAAGCCGGTTGAAGGGAGACTCGAGCAGGGCCTCCTGCGCCCACCCGTCACCCGTGTCCCGGAAGACGAGAACCACGCCATCGACCGGAAGAGCGTTCGGCTCCGGCGGCAGCGATGCGGCTACCGCGGCCAGATCCCCGTAGAGAACCACGTTTCCCAGTTGCGCACCCTCCGGGAGGCCTTCCGGAACAATCGTGCCCTCCGGAGTCCAGCCATCCGCCGTCCTGGAGAAGACATGGATCCGTCCGGTCGCTCCATCGTTCGAATTCGCCGCAACCACCACCAGACGCCCTCCCGTCGCGGCCACGCTCGTGCCGAACCCGCCACCCACGGCCGCATCCGGATTCATGATTGCGCCCGTCTCCGTCCACTCCCCGCCGTTCTTCGCGTAGGTGTAGACGCAGCCTCCGGTCGCACCGCCGCAATTCGGAAACCCGACCATCACCTCCCCGCCGGCTACCGCAACCGATCTCCCGTAGCCCTGCGCCTGTGAGCTGGCCGGGTACAGGCCAACGAGGGCAAAAGCAGGAAGAACAACGCCGAATACAGTCTTCATGTCGTTCACCAGGTTCATTCTGCACGCGCTCCTTGTAGCACGGGTTTCTGTTGGGCGGGGTCGGTGACGCGGACCACTGGTCAGTTCACCAGCCGCAGCTTCGAGGGTCCGGCCATGGTCATGGACATCGACATGCCCATCATCGACATGGATCCGTCCATGGTGCGGACGAGGTCCGCGGCGACAACCAGTCCGCGCTCGGCGTCCCAGAGAATGAAGCCGTCCAGGGTGCTGCTCATGTCCATGGGCATCGTCTGGCCGGCCTCTTCCACCGAGGTTTGCACGCTCACGACGTTGCTCAGCGTGATCTTCCGGAGCGTACGGCCATCGACGAGGGTATCTCCCAGGAGTGTGTAGTTGTAGATGGTGGTGTCTTCCCCCATGCCGGGAAGGGGAACCGGCAAGCCGAGCGCCTCCAGGTCCAACGATTCGATCACCGTGTCGGCCCACATGTCGCCGGGTTGCAAGCGGCGGTCGGGAAAACGCGGGAACATTTCCTGAGCGTTGAACTGGAAGGGCATTGACGTAGGGAGGTCGGCACCCGTGACCTCGGGCGTCGATATCATCTCCACATCGCCGAGCGGGCCGACTACAAACTCCAGATCGCCGGATATGTCCACCCCGCTCATGTCCACGTTGCCCAGCATGGTACTGGCCATGCTCGACGAATAGTCCGACACCGTGCCGGTGGCGCGCACGCCGCCGGAATCCGCCGCAAAGGTCAATTCAACCGTGCTGGCGGATGACATGGCCATATCCATTTCCCCGTCGGGCATACCAATGATCATGGTGGTGGTGTCGGCCAGCCGGTATGTGGCCGTGGGGGGTGTCGGGACTTCGTACCTGTACGAATCGCCGGCCGCGGCGGATTCGCCGGGGGCGGGCCCCCCGGAGGCGCACGCGGCGAAGAGTGTTGCGGCGGCGGCAAGGAAAGTTCGGTTCGACACGGGTGATTCCTTTCAGTTTCGGTAATCGTTGGCGGGAGATGCGCCATCCCCCTTCACTGCTGCGATCGTCCCGCCGTGGATCGACTCCACGAAGGCGCGCACCTCGGCCTCGCGGTCCGGATCCCGGCGAAAGACTGCCTGCACCCGGGGATCGGCCAGGATGTGTTCGCCCGGGTAGCGCTGCAGCGGCTCCACGCGGACGCCCGAGAACCCCGCGGCGGCCAGATCCGCCTCGTACTCCCGCACCGTCACGGGGAGACAGCCGACCAGCGAGTCGGGCGACGCGGCGACGAAGTCCGGCACCTCCCGGTCCGACACCAGGTCCGAGATCATCACGCGGCCGCCCGGCTTCAGCACACGCATCACCTCTGCGAGTACGCGCGGGCGGTTGGCCGAGAGGTTCAGCACGCAGTTCGAGATGACGATATCCACCACCCCGTCGGGCACCGGCAGCGCCTCTATCTCGCCCAAGCGGAACTCCACGTTCCCGTACCCGCCCTTGCGCGCGTTGTGGCGGGCCCGCTCCAGCATCTCCGGGGTCATGTCCACCCCGATCACACGCCCCTTCGGTCCCACCCGGGCGGCAGCGAGGAAGCAGTCGAAGCCCGCGCCGGAGCCGAGGTCGAGCACGGTCTCGCCGGGGGCCAGCGAGGCAAGCGCGACCGGGTTGCCGCAGCCGAGGCCGAGGTTCGCGCCGTCGGGGACGCTGGCCAGCTCCGCCTCGTCGTATCCGACGGCGCAGCCGAGTTCGGCGGCGGATGAGCCGTCGGCATCCGCGGTGCCGCTCGCATCGGCATGGACCCCGGCGGTGCCAACCGAGCCATTCGACGGAACTCCGCAACCCGACGGTCCGCAGCAGCCATCGCCCTGCGTCGCGGCTCTCGCGTATCGTTCACGGACGGCGCTGCGCCGTTCGGCTGTGTTCATGGTCGTCGTCTCCCGTGGGTCCGGCACATGGAATCTACGCGGTTTCCGCCCGCGCCCTCGGGTCCTTCACCCGCTGCAGCAGGATCAGCCCGATCAGGAAGAAGGCGGTCAGCACCAGGAAACCGGGGCGCTGGTTGCCGCCGGCGAGGTAGGTGACCCCCCCGAAGAGCAGCGGCCCGAGTACCGACGACGACCTGCCACACAGCGCGTAGAAGCCGAACAGCTCCGCCTCCCTGCCGTCCGGGATCAGGGACGCCATCAGCGCCCGGCTGGCCGACTGGACCGAGCCCAGACCGAACCCGGCGGCGATCGCCAAGCCGTAGAAGACGTTCGGATCCTCGACGAAGTAGGCGAAGATTCCCGCCGCCACCCAAAGGCAGAGCACGCCCGTCAGCACCTTCTTGGGCCCGAGCGTGTCGGTGGGCTTCGCCAGCGCGAACGCCCCGGCCATGGCGGAGAACTGGACGATGAGGAAGAGAACGATCACCTGCTGCAGGTCGAAGCCGAAGGTTCCCTGCGCGATCACCGCGGCCATCACGATGATGGTCAGCACCCCGTCGATATAGAAGAAGAACGCGACCAGGAACCGACGCAGGTTTGCGTAGCCCCACACCTCGGCGGCGATCCGCCTGAAGTCGGCAATCCCCTTCTTCGCAGCCTGGGCGATAGCCATCCCTCCCCTGGTGTCCTTCGGCAGGAAGAGGAACGCCGGAATCGAGAAGACCGCGAAGTAGGCGATGACGATCAGCCAGACGATTTCCAACTGTCCGGCCCGCGCGAACGAGAGCACGAGCAGCAGGCCGAGCGCCGATCCGAGGTAACCCAGACCGTAGCCGTGGCCCGACGTGCGACCCAGACGTTCCGGCGGGACGATGTCCGGCAGGTAGGCGTTGTAGAAGACGTTCGCGCTCTCGAATCCGACGTTCGCGATGATAAAGAAGAGGAAGCCGGCGACGATCATCCCCGGCCCCAGCGTCGTCATCAACGCCACACCGATCAGGCAGATGGCCACATAGAACACCAGAAAGCGCTTGCGGGCGCCGCTCCGATCCGCGATCGCGCCCAGAAGCGGCGAGGTGCAGGCGACGATCAGCGCCGAAGCCGCGACCGCCCAGCCCCACCAGAGTTCACCGAGGCCCTCTTCCCCACCGACAACCGTGCCCCGGTAGAAGAATGGGAACACGACCGTCGTAACGACCGCCGGAAAGATGGAGTTCGCGAAGTCGTACAGCACCCACGACCGAACGGTGCGTTTGTCGTAGCTCACGGGCAGGCTTCCTGGTTGTGCGAGCGGTCTCTTTCCCGCGGACCTTGCCTGCCCCGCGGGCCTTGGTGCCTGGTGCGGGGAACTACTGCCCCCGCGCCTTCTTGACGCCGACGGCGACGCCGGTGCCGACCCCCAGTCCCACGATCACCGCGGGGAGCACCGGCACAGCCACGAAGGGAAGAACTCCCAGGGCTCCGACCGCTACGGCCGTCGCCCCGCCGGATGCCAGCCCCAGCGCTGTGGCCGGCTTCTCGACGATGCTCGTGTAGCGAAGCTTGCGGCTCACCCAATTCTTCGACTTGACGTGTCCGAAGAGCCCCGCGGCTCCCGCGACGCCCAATCCGATCAATGACATTTTCTTCTGATCCTTTCCCGGGACTAGATCCCGCGTCGTTTGGGCGCCCCTACGCCTTTCTGCGCCCGAACGTTTCCTGCGCGGCGGGCACGTGGGTCCACTTCGCCGCCCTCACGACGGCTGCTCCATCTCCGCCCAGGCCCGGCTGACCTGGGTGGACACGTCCTGGAGCGCGAAGATCGACGCAGCGTCCAGCTTGCGGCTGATGTCGGGGCCGACGAGGTGCTTCAGGAATCGCAGCGGTTCCTGGAAGTCCGCGTCAAAGAGCGGGTCGGGGCCCCGGTTCAGGTTCTCCATGATCCGCAGTGCAAGGTAGGTGTCATCGAGGAGTCCGGCCATTCCCTTGGTCATCTCGGGAATCAGGTCGACCGGGTTGACGAAATAGCGCGCGGCATGCTCCAGCAGCGGCATGACCACCACGGTGAGGCCCCGCTCCTCCGCGGCCTGGGCGGCGCGCGCCAACAGGAGCGGGACGGTCTCGACCACCTCGACGGCCACGGAAGCCGCTTCCGCCACCTCCTGGTCGGTCGATCCCGGCCAGGTGGCGCGCACGAACTCCTCCAGTTCGCCGCGGTCCCGCACCTTCGCGCTCTCGATGACGGCGCGAACGTCGGCGAGGTTCACCCGGCACCTCCCACGCGCCGGTAGAACACGAGGCCGCCGCCTATCCCGCCCGCCAGGAGGTCGAGATCGCCGTCGCCGTCCAGGTCGGCGAACACCGGGGTGGTGAAGGCGGGCACCGGGACGGGGATCGGGTCCGTTTCCACGAAGACCGGCTCCCGGGGCGACCCCTCGTTGAGGAAGATTCGCACCCCCTCTATCTCGTAGCCGACGGCGAGATCGAGGTCGCCGTCGGCGTCCAGATCGACCAGTCTGGGGACGCTGCGGCGCCCGAGGTCGATGTCCTGGTACTCGTCCGAGACGAGCTCGAAGGCAGGGGCGCCGGGCCCGCCGTCGTTCCGGTAGTAGTTCAGCGCGCCGGATGACTCGCCGACGAGCAGGTCGAGGTCGCCGTCGGCGTCGAGGTCTCCCAGCGTCGGGGTGGTGTAGCGCCCCCGGGAGAGTGTGGCGACGGCGGAATCGACGAGCGTCCACCGCGGCAGGATCCCGCCCGCGCCGCCCCCGGGCCCGTCGTTGCGGTAGTAGGCCATCCGGTCGCTCCAGCTGCCCATCACGACATCCTCGTCTCCGTCGCCGTCCAGGTCGCCGAAGGCCGGTGCATAGTGGTACTGGTCGGCGAGCCCCGGGACCGCGCCCCGCGCCGTGAAGGCGGGAGCGGTGGCCGAGCCCGTGTTCTCCAGTACGTAGAGGTGACCCCTGCGGTTGTTCACGGTGTCGATCTTGTTGGAGATCAGGAGGTCGAGGTCGCCGTCGGCATCCAGGTCGGTGAGCGCCGGGAAGGACTCGCTGCCCACGTCCACGGTGCGGATCAGCCGCGAGGTCACCACCCGGAACGCGCCGTCCGCGCCCTGTTCGAACTGGTAGAGGTTCTCCACCCCGGAGGTCTTGGGGTCGAAGGCGCCGCCCAGGACTCCCATGACGAGGTCCATGTCGCCGTCGCGGTCGACGTCGCCGAGGGCGGGAGCATTGTAGCCGGAGGTGCCGACCGGGTCGCCGAGCGGGAAGGGGCGCGGGGTGCCCCGCAGCACGGGGGTCGCGCAGGTGCCGGTGTTCTCGATGAGGAGGAGGCCGGGTTCGAAGAAATCGCCCCAGAAGAGGTCGTGGTCGCCGTCCTGGTCCACGTCCTCGAGCGCCATGGTGTTCGCGCCGTGCAGGCTCCCCTGGAAGGCGCCGATGATCTCGATGTCCTCGAAGGAATCCGTGATGTGACGGAAGCGCGGCACGCCGTCGCCGTCCACGGTCTCGGCCTCGTAGCGCGTGATGGTCCCCGTGAGGCGGCCGATGAGCAGGTCGAGGAAGCCGTCGCAGTCGATGTCGGCGGCGTTGGGGATGTTCTGGCGGTCGGAGAAGATGGCCTCGCCGGCTACGTCGCGCAGGGTGTCGGTGGCAAGCACGTAGGAAGCCGGCCCCGACCCGCCGTCGTTGCGGTAGTACCGGATGTAGCTGTAGGGTTCCTCGGCCAGGAGGTCGAGGTCGCCGTCCAGATCGACGTCAACGAAGCGGAACCACTCGCCGACCGCGAGGTCCTCGTAGCTGTCGGTCACCCACCGGTAGTCGGGCGCGCCCCCGGTGGAGACGTTGCGGAAGAACATCACCCGGTTGGAGCGCTCCTGCAGGAAGAGGTCGAGGTCGCCGTCGCCGTCCGCGTCGGCGAGCTGGGGGCGCGGCAGGTTGAAGCCGCCGAGGAAGGGGTGGCCGATCAACTCGCCGCTCGCGTCCCGGAACTCGATGCCGTACACGACGCGCTCCCAGGCGCCGGGGTCTCCGACGCGCGCGCCGGCCGACCGGGGCTGGGCGGTGGTGGCCAGGAGGCCGGTGGCGGATCCGAGTGTGGCGAGCATGGCGATGGCGCACGGCCACGCGGCCCGCCCGCGCTTCATGCCCAACGCGGCCGCCCGCCGCGAGCCGGCACGCCCAACCGGGACCGCTTTCATCGTCCGCCCCACTATCCCGCGGGCCCGATCGAGATGCCGGCCGGATAGGTGCCTACCTCGATCACCTTCACGACCTCGAAGGTCTCCAGGTCGATCTTCACCACCGTGCCCACGTCGGCGTTGTTCTCGACCTCGGCCATGGGAGTGTAGGTCCCCTTGAGGTTGCGGTTCGACACGAACAGGTAGCGCCCGTCGGCGGTGACCGCGGCGCCGTGCGGCTCCACGATCCCCTCGCCACCGAGCCGCCGGGTCACGGTCCATCCCGCGGTCTCCACCTCGACGATCTCGTCGTCGTCCTTCGCGCCGAAATAGACATGCGCGCCATCGTGCGAAAAGACGGGATGCCACGGCTGCGTACCCACGTCCACCTCCGCGACCAGCGCGAGGTCCGGGCTCGCCGCGTCGAAAACCAGGAGCTTCCCCGTAAGCTGCGTGGTAGCGACGAGATGGGCGCGGTCGGGGGACAGCGCAAACTGCACCAGCGTGTGCGGCGGGCCGTCAACGCCGGCCAGCTCGGGATCGCCGGACTCCCCGTCCACCACCGCGATGCTGTTCTCCACCAGCGACGCCGAGAAGACCCGGTTCGCCTCCGGGTCCACCATCAGGGCATGTGGCCGCGCGAAAAAGACATCCAGCTCCTCGATGCTCATGTCCGCGGGGTCGATGGCGCCGATCCGCTGTGGGGGGTTCACCGCCATCATCGAGCGCCCGACGTAGAGCAGGTTGGCCGCCGGATCGAACGAGAGCAGGCCGGGCGTCTCGAAGGGCGCCTGCGAGACGAGCTCGAAGTCCGAATTGAACCGCAGGACGTTCCCGCCACCGATCAGCGACACGTACCAGTGTTCCCCGTCGGGGTCGGGCGCGGTGTGGTGCGGGCGGCTGTTCATGTCGAAGCCGAGCGCGGTCACGTCCACCGTGCGGATGACTTCACCCGACGCCGCGTCGATCACCGACACGCTCGCCGACGACTGGTTCGCCACGTAGACGCGCTCGCCCCCGGGGGCGGGGGCGGCGGCCTGCTCCGCGCACGCCCACGACAGAACGGCGACTGGGACCACCGCGAGGCCCGCGGCAAGAAGTCTTCCTGTAATCCTTACTTTACCAAATGTCATGTTAACCATACTTTTCCGGCGCGGGGGCGATCCCCCGGCCTGGGAGCCGACCTCCAAGCCCCGGGCGCCGACCGCCCACTTGGGAGCCGACTCCCCAGCTCTGGGCCGACGCCAGGCCCGGAGCCAGCCGTGTGCGCGGGTTGAAAGTCATGTCAGGAAATCGGCATCCTCGCTCTGTGCTTCACTACGAAGAGCCCCTCCCTCCCCGAGGTAACCACGACGATGCCCGACTCGAAGAACGGGTAGTTGCTCCACGATCCGTTCATCGACGGTGAGTCCGGGCCCGGAACCGTGTCGAAGAAGGCAATCTCGCGAGGGTTGTCCATGTCCGTGATGTCCAGGACGCGCAGGCCGCTGTTGTAGTTCGACTGGAACATCAGGTTGCCCCTGATGTAGAGGTTGTGGTCGCTGGCCGTGTTCTCGGACACGTGTTCCTTGACCAGGATCGGGTCGTCGAGGTCGGTGACGTCCCAGATCATCGTCCGCGTCCCGTTTGTCAGGCCGCGCACCTCGTCGAGCTCGTCGTTCATGTAGAAGTACCTGTGGTCCTCGGTCAGCCACCCCTGATGGCTGTAGCCGTGGTTCGGATAGGTCATCATCGACAGCGCGACCGGGTTTTCCTTGTCGGTCACGTCGGCGATGCTGAGTGCATTCTCGTTGGACCCCAGGCAGATCTCCTTGCCCACGTGCTCCTCGTCCGGGCCCCGGTAGACCACGCACTGCGCGTCGTGGGAGTACCCGGTTTCGCTCCGGCCGGTCCTCGCGTCGGCGAAGCAGCCCGCAAAGGTCGGGTTCTTCGGGTCGCGGATGTCGATCATGTGGAGGCCGCCGCCGCAGGTCTCCCCACCCCGGCTCGACCCCACGGCGTAGGCGAAGCCGGTCTCCTCGTTGATCACGATGTTGTGGACGCTGTTGATGCGGTCGTAGTGGGCGTCGTGCTCGAAGGTGAGCAGCTCGCCCGAGAACTCCCTCAGGCGGGTCAGATCGAACACCTGCATGCCGTGGTTCGCGGCGCCGTCCGACACCACGAAGACGTGGTTCATGTAGACCTTCATGTCCCGCCAGGTGGAGCCGGGCGCCCAGTCGGGCTTGGGCAGGTTGCCGACGACCACCGGGTTCGGCGGATCGGTCACGTCCACGAAGGAGGTGCCGTCCGTGCGGCCCACGATCGCGTAGTCGCGGTTCGTCTCAGGGTCGGTCCAGCCCCAGATGTCGTTGACGCGCGCTCCACGGTTGCCTCCCATGTCCTTCGACGGGATGAACGACACCAGGTCCACGTCGCCGCACCCGAAGACATGCGCCTCGCCGTCGGAACAGTCGACCTGGCCGCCGAGCACCGGCGCGATGCCTTCCGCCTCGCGGTACACGGTCGCGCCCTCCGACCAGCCGCCCCGGCCTCCGCTGAAGATCATCGCGGTGCCGAGCCCGTAGTCGTCGCGCGGCATCCCGGTAACCAGTACGCCGTCGCCATGGGCCAGCAGCGTGCCCATCCACTCGCCGAGCTGGCGGTGTCCGCCGAGCCTGCTAACCGAGCCCCAGCCCCCGCCGTCCATCGCGAATTCGTAGATCGCGCCTCTTCCGCGCCCGGCGCCCGGCGCGCCGACCCATACGGTGCTCCCGTCCGAAGTCATCGCCGCGCCGAACTGGTCGCCCGCGGCCCCGTCGAAGGCCCTCAGCCGACCGCTCTCGCTCCACGTGTCTCCATCGCGCGCGAAAGCAACGACCTGCCCGGGCTGCTGCTGGGGATGCCCCGTGGCCACCAGAAGGTGGTCTCCCGCGGCCATCACCGCCATGCCGAAGAACGACCCCGCTCCGTCGCCGCTTGCAAGCTCGGTCGTCATCGTCCATCCGCCCTCACCCGGCACATACACGAATGCGGCGCCGGCCAACGAGTCGGTCTGCGGGGCCCCCACCACCAGCACCTCCCCGGATAGCGCGACAGACGTCCCGAACGCGGTGAAATCGTCCGGCCGCGGGGACTCGAGCACCGCCTCCTGCACCCATTCGCCGCCCTGGTTGCGGAACAGCACGACCATTCCGTCGGCGCGAAAAACCGCGTTGTCCGGCCCCCGCCGGAGCGGCCCTGACACCGCAACGGCCGCCAGGTCCGCGCTGGTGGCCACCGCCCCCAATCTTGCCCCTTCGGGAAGTCCCTCCGGCGTGAGCATTCCGGCGGAGGTCCACCTCGTCCCCGCCCGCTCGAAGACGTGGACGTGGCCGGGTGCCGGCGGTCCAGCACCCCCTCCACCGCGCCCACCGGGCCCCCGCCCGCCACCACGCGGCGTGGATGCGACCAGCAGACGTCCCCCCGAAACCGCCAGCCCGGTCGCGAAGCCATCACCCTGGGCCGGTTCGGGGCTGATGATCCTGCCCGATTCCACCCATTCACCGCCGGCCATCGTGTAGATGTACACTGTCCCCCCGTCCGGACCGCGGGACTGTGCCACAAGAACCTGGTCACCGGCGACGGCGACCGCTCCCCCGAAGCCCTGTGCGAACGCCGCATGCGGCACGATGCCGACAACGGCGAACCCCAGAAGCGCTGCGACAGACACTCTCTTCATGTTCCTCTTCCCTGGCCAACAGCTGAACGAACTGACGATTCATGTAGGCTGGCATCTTTGGGCCCCCGGGACAAGACTGGAACAGGTCGTGGCCTGACGGGGGCGGCGCTTCAGGTGCCGGGGCTCCGCCTCAGGTGCCGGGGTCGTCCTTCCCCAGCTTGTCCAGCAACCAGGCGGCCTCGGCCAGCCGCTGGGCCACCTCGTTCGCGCCGCGCCGCAGGTCCGTACGGACGAAGGGAAGCCGGGGGGATTCGGTCTCGATCAACTCCTCCAGCTCGTGGATCCCTGCCAGCCGCGGGATCGGGGTGCGGGGCGTCGCCGGGTCCTGCTCGAACCGGGCCCGCTCGGTGTAGCCCAGCGGGACCAGGAGCCTGCCTGTCCTGAGGAGGAGGTCGTTCGCCGCCTCGGGCGGAATCTCGCCGTCCTCGATCCTCTGGTACAGGGCCTCCAGGCGTTCGGTGACCGCATCCAGTCCCGAGCGGATGGCGCTCAGATCGAACTTCTTGAGGGCCTTGGCCTCATAGTCCTCCAGCGACTCGTTCAGCTCGGCGACGGTCTCGCGATAGTCGAGCGGGATGATCTCGTCCTCCACGAAGCGCCCGATCGCGGTCAGGTAGACCTTCAGGTCGCGCTCCAGGTTGGCGCGGTCGGCGATCTCGATCCTGTCCTTCTCGGTGTGCCAGGCGATGTTGCCTCCGCACCCGCCCACCGGATAGAAGCCGCGGCGCTCCCGCTCCTCCTGCGGGATGTTGGACAGAAGCATGTAGAAGGAGCTGATCCCGAGGTGATTGAAGGAATAGTCTCCCGCCCTCAGCGGCCGCTGCCTGGTGGGCTCGACGCCGACCACAGCCTCGATCGACGAGCGTGCGACCTCGCCGGCTTCGGCCATCCAGGCCACCTCGTCGTAGTCGGTAGCCCCGCGGCATCCGGGGGAATCGATGTTCACCGCGGCCACGCAGTGCCTGTGCAGCTCGAGCGCGAAGTTGTCGGCATACCAGGTCGATCCCGCGTAGCGGCCCGTCGAGTGGCCCGGCCACCAGGCGATCCTCACGGACCGCCGCAGCTCCTCGCGATTGCCGTGGAGGATGCGGGCGAGCTCGAGCAGCGTCGCATCGCCCACGGCGTTGTCGCCGATGCCGATGTCCCACGAGTCGTAGTGCCCGTGCACGAGCACGAAGTCCTCTTCCTGTCCGTCAATGCGCGCAACGGGAAGCGGGCAGGAGAACCAGCCTTCGTCCAGTTCCGCCGAGATTGTCAGGTGGTCCAGTCCGCCCTCGATCGACTCGATGACCCGGTCGCCGTCCGGCCGGTTGATCGCAACGACCGGAGTGGATGGCTTCCAGGAGATTTGCGCCTCCCCGGGGGCGCCCCAGATCGGCGTGCAAATGCCCCAGTGAATCCGGACGCCCGGGTTGATGTAAACCTGTCCGGCCGCGCCGGCCGCCTCAAGCCGCTTGACCGATGCAGGCATGGGATACCCTTCGGTGACGACGATCTTCCCGGCAACATCGGGGATGTCCTCTCCGTGAGCCGCCTTGAAGAGTTCGGACGCCCCCTCGATCGGAGCCGCCGGCACGTGGACCGGCTCCGCGGAAAGCCCTTTGGGCCCCGTCGATATCGAAAAGGAGGGGGCCTTGGCGGCGAGAATCGCCCCATCGAGGTCGACCGAGGCACTGCGCGGAATCGACAGGTACAGATCCGGCTCGTGAAGCTCGAACGGGACCCCCAGCACTTCCAGCCGGGATGTGATGAAGTGCGCGGCGGCCCGCTCGTCGAGCGAGCCCGACTCCCTCACCAGGACCGCGAACCGCTCGATCAGGCTCCAGCCCAGGTCAAAGGAAGTATCGGCCAGCAGGTTGTCCACAAGCCTCATGAGGCACCCGTGGTGCGAGGCGGCATTTGGTCGTCCTTACGTGAATAATCGCGAAGGATTTTTAGTATAACCCCGCTGACAAGGGGGCCAGGAAAGCCAGGAATGTAAACCCGACATTACATTTTGTAATGTATGAATTACAGTCCGTTCAGCCCCTCAAGGACTGCGAGAATGTCCTCATTGCTCGGACGCACCCGGTAGTTCGTCTCCACGAAGCGGTACCTCACGATCCCCTCCTTGTCGATCACGTAGGTCGCGGGGTGGGGCAGCGGGTTGTTCGGCGGCGAGTCCTCCTTGAAGAGGCCGTAGCGGTCGATCACGCGGTGGTCCGGGTCGGAGAGCATGATGAAGTCGGGCGCGACGCCGTCGGTGCCGGTCACGCCGTCGATCATCCGCTGCATGCCATCCCGGTCATCGACCGACACGGTGACGATCTCGGTGTCGTCCTGCAGTGCGTCGGGGAGAAGGGCTCTCAGCTCCACGAGCTGACGGGTGCAGTACGGTCACCAGTGTCCCCGGTAGAAGACCAGGACCAGGTTCTTGTCGCCGCGGAAGCCGGCCAGCTCCACGGGTCCCCGGTCGAAGGACTCGAGGGTGAACAGGGGGGCCTCGCTGCCGACCATGACCCGTTCCAGATCGGTGGCCGGAAGATCGTGCCCGTCCGCGGGTCCGAGGGTCTGGGCGCCGACGGGGGCCGCGGCAAGGAGGAAGGCGGCGAGGAGCGCGAAGGGAAGCGCGCCGGTTCGGTATCGGATCGAAGCGGTCATCTTGTAGCGGCCTGTGGCTGAAGTGTAGTTACGCGCCGCGTGGGCCGGCGGAACCGGCACTGTGTTGGCGGGCCGTTGATGCCGGCTACACGGGCGGCGGGTCGCAGGTCTATCTTAACCGCATGTGCTCCGTCCTCGCCATCCTCGATTTCGATCCCGCCGACCCGCCGGCCCGTGAACGCGTCCTCGCGCTCTCGAAGCTGCAGCGGCACCGCGGACCCGACTGGTCCGGTGTCTTCGCCCATGAACGCGCGGTTCTGGCGCACAACCGGCTGGCGATCGTCGATGTGGAGCACGGAGCGCAACCTTTGCTCAACGCGGCCGGGACCCACGTCCTCGCCGTGAACGGGGAGATCTACAACCACCGGGAGATCCAGGCCCGGCTCCCGTCCTTCCACCCCCGCACGGCAAGCGACTGCGAAGTCATCCTGGGCCTCTACGCAGAGGAGGGTGGCGCCTTCCTGGATCGCCTCAACGGCATCTTCGCCTTCGTGCTGTACGACCTGGAGCGCGACC
This sequence comes from Gemmatimonadota bacterium, assembly GCA_022826005.1. Taxonomy (GTDB): domain Bacteria; phylum Gemmatimonadota; class Gemmatimonadetes; order Longimicrobiales; family Gaopeijiaceae; genus Bin94. Next base: position 57,369 of record JAJDVT010000084.1, read on the forward strand.
GCTACATCATCGCACGCGACCACCTCGGCATCGTCCCCCTCTACACGGGGCGTGACGACGAGGGCCGGCTCTACGTCGCGTCCGAGATGAAGGCGCTGACCCCCGTCTGCCGCACGGTCTCGGAGTTTCCCCCCGGCCACGTCCTCGATTCGGCGGACGGCACGGCCCGCCCCTACTACCAACGCAGCTGGCGCGAACACGCGGCCGCCGTCGGCGACCCCGACCCGGCCCGCATACGGGAAGCGCTCGAGGCCGCCGTCCACCGCCAGATGATGTCCGACGTCCCCTACGGAGTCCTCCTCTCGGGCGGGCTCGACTCGTCGATCATCGCGGCCGTGACCCGGCGTTTCGCGCGCCACCGCATCGAGGACGACGACCGGACCGAGGCCTGGTGGCCCCGCCTGCACTCGTTCTGCATCGGCCTGGAGGGGTCGCCCGACCTTGCCAGCGCCAGGACGGTCGCCAGCCACATCGGCACCGTGCACCACGAGTTCCGCTTCACCGTGCAGGAGGGCCTCGACGCGCTCTCCGACGTCATACACCACCTCGAGACCTACGACGTGACCACCGTGCGCGCCGCCACCCCGATGTACCTGATGGCGCGCCGCATCCGCACGCTGGGGATCAAGATGGTGCTGTCGGGCGAAGGGGCCGACGAGGTCTTCGGCGGCTACCTCTACTTCCACCGAGCCCCCGACCCCCGTTCCTTCCACGAGGAGACGGTGCGCAAGCTCGACCGGCTCCACCAGTTCGACTGTCTGCGGGCCAACAAGGCGATGGCCGCGTGGGGAATCGAGGCGCGCGTGCCCTTCATCGACAAGGAGTTCCTCGACGTGGCGATGTCGATCGATCCGGCGGCCAAGATGCCGGCGGGCGGGATCGAGAAGCGGATCCTGCGGGAGGCGTTCGCCGAGTACCTGCCCCCGGAGATCCTCTGGCGCCAGAAGGAACAGTTCTCCGACGGCGTCGGCTACTCCTGGATCGACGCGCTGAGGGAGCACGCCGAGGCATCCGTCACCGACCGGCAGCTCGCCAACGCCGCTTTCCGCTTCCCCTGGAACCCTCCGGCGGACAAGGAGGCGTACCTCTACCGGCGGGTCTTCGAATCGCACTTCCCCCTGCCCGACGCGGCGGCGTGCGTGCCTGGCGGCCCCAGCGTCGCTTGCTCGACCCCGGAGGCACTGGCGTGGGACGCGGAGCTGTCGAAGACGATCGACCCGTCTGGGAGGGCGGTGGCGGGGGTGCACCGGGCGGCGTATTGAGGCAACGCTCCCGAGGACGCCGCGCCTCCTAGTGTACTACAACAATAGTTGACTTCCGACAGTGCCGGTCCGTACGTTCGGCCATTGCTCCAGCTCGTGCGCCCGGCTCGAAGTGGATTCCGGTAGGGAGGCTCGCCGATGACGCCGCAGATTGTCGCAACGTGGATCAGCGACCTGGCCCCCTGCGACCGTTCCAACGGTCCGCGACGGGCCTTCGGATTGCCGGGATCGTGCCTGGTGGCCATCCTCGCCGTGGCCTGCTCCGAAGCACCGGCCGAACCCCCACCCCCCGTTTTCACCGTCACCGACAGCGCGGGGGTGCGGATGGTCGTGAACTCGGGCCGGCAGTGGGGCGAGGGGGAGGGATGGCAGGTGACCGCCGAGCCCGTGGCGACCCTGGGAGCGATGGACTTCCCGGTGGAACAGCAGTTCCAGAACATCGTCGGCGCCACACGATTGAGCAACGGGACCATCGTCATCCTCGAACGGGCAGATTTCAGGCTCCGGGCCTTCAACGCCGCCGGAGACCTTCTGTGGACTGCCGGCGGAGTCGGGGACGGTCCGGGGGAAATGAGGAGCTATGCCGATACGGGACCGGTCCTTACGAAGCTCAAGGGCGACACCATTCAGGTGCAGAACGGACGTGACCGAATCCGCTACAGCCCCGGTGGCGAGGTGATCGAGCATGTCAAGCTGGACATCGCGCGATTCCGCCGGTGGGGACCCCTCTACGTCCAGTACTGCCCCTTCGACGTCTATTTTCTCCACGAAGACATCGTGGTCTGCAACAAGCCGCGACCTGAAAGGCTTCCGGATCCCTGGACCAGCTACCAGACCATCATGCGGACCACTTGGAATCTGGACGGGCTCGATACGCTTGGTGTCTTTCTCGAGGAGAGCGGCTTCCGGGATCCAACCCATGGTGTTGCCATGCGAACCCCACTGGCGGCCCGCGGGATATTCCGGGTCGGCGGCGGCCCGGAGCCCCGGCTGCTCTACGCCCGGAACGACAACTACCGGATCGAAGTCTGGGATATCGCGACCAGCCGTCTGGCAATGGTCGTGGAGAGGCGGGTACCCCGCCGGGTGCGGACGAACGCGGAAGCCGAGGCGCTGGTGCACACCGGGGACGCCGGCTTCTACCACCCCTACGTGTCGGTGGACATGGACGCCGGCCATTGGGCACCGATCGATTCCGTCTCCATCGCCGAGGCGCTCTTCCTCGACGATCTCGGCTTCATGTGGGTCCGGCGCGGTCCCACTGCGCTGGATGGCGAACACGCCAGGGTGCGGGTGGTCGCCGGGCACGACGACATGGAGTGGACCGTACCGGCTCACTCAGGCCTCCACGACGTATTTCGCCCTGACGGGGTGTACCTCGGGACCGTGAAGCTGCCCCACAACCTCCGCATCACCGAGATCGGGCCGGACTACATCCTCGGTGTCATGCGGGACGAGATGGATGTCCAGTACGTGTGGATGTACGGGCTGGACCGGGTTGGGGGAGGGTCGGGATGAGCCGGGGATCGTGCGCCATCGCGAAGCCGGCCCGGGCGCCCCGGCTTCTGGCATGCTGGCTGGTCGTGCTCGCCACGGCCTGCTCCGAAGCACCGCAGGAACCTCCACCCCCCGCATTCACCGTCACCGACAGCGCGGGGGTGCGCGTGGTAGTCAATTCGGGCCAGCAGTGGGGTAAAGGGGAGGGGTGGCAGGTCACCGCCGAGCCCGTTGTCACCCTGGGAGTCAGGGACTATCCCGTCGAGCAGCAATTCGAGCGCCTCGGGGGGGCGACGCGGTTGAGCGACGGCACGATCGTCGTGCTCGAACAGCGGGACATGGAGCTTGAGGCCTTCGACGCCTCCGGAGCACTGCGCTGGACAGCCGGCGGCATCGGGGACGGCCCAGGCGAGACGAGGCCCTACCCCGACACGCGTGCGGTACTGACGAAACTGCCCGGCGACACCCTCCAGCTGCAGAACGGCCAGGACCGAGTGCGCTTCGGCCCCTCCGGCGAGCTACTCGAGCACCGCAAGGTGGACTACGCGCGATTCCGCCGCTGGGGGCGGATCTTCCTGCAATACTGCCCCTTCGAAGTCTACTTCGTGCGGGATGAGATAGTGGTCTGCCACGGCATGCAGTTTGAGCCGCCCTTCCCCGACTCCTGGGCCGGCCGGCACACCATCATGCGAACCACGTGGGATCTGGACCGGCTCGACACGCTCGGCGTCTTCCTGGAAGCGAGCTTCTTCCGTGCAGGCCCCCCCGGGGTCGCCGTCCGATCCCCACTGGCGGCTCAAGGGATGTTCCGGGTCGCCACCAGTCCCGAACCCAGGCTGCTCTACGCCCGCAACAACGCCTACCGGATCGAGGTTTGGGACATCCCGGCCGGCACCCTGGCCATGGTCGTGGAGCGGCGGGTCCCGCGCCGCGTACGGTCGCACGAGGAGGCCGACCATCTGTTGCAGAGCGGGGACCTTGGTACCGTTCGTCTCATGGCCATCGAAATGAACATCGCCATCGACCTGGAGGCGGAGGCGGACAAGGCACATTCGGCGGCCATCGACTCCGTGTCGATCGCCGAGGCCCTCTTCCTCGACGAACTCGGCTACATGTGGGTCCGGCGCGGCCCCTCTCCGCTGGACGGCGAACACGTGCGAGTGCGGGAGGTCACCGGACCCGACGACACGCGCCGGACGATCCGCGCCCCCTCGGGACTCCACGACGTATTCCGGCCGGACGGCGTGTACCTGGGTACGGTGAAGCTGCCCCCCGACCTTCGCATCACCGAGATCGGCCCGGACTACATTCTCGGCATCGTGCGGGACGAGATGGATGTCCAGTACGTGTGGATGTACGGGCTGGACCGGGGTGGGGGAGGATCCGGATGAGCCGCTGGCAGTGCAACGCCCCGAAGTCGACCCGGGGCGGCCGGAATCTGGCCTGCCTGCTGGCCATCCTCGCCACGGCCTGCTCCGAAGCGCCGCAAGAACCCCCGCCGCCCGCGTTCACCGCCACCGACAGCGCGGGGGTGCGGATCGTCGTCAATTCGGGACCGCGGTGGGGTGAAGGGGAGGGGTGGCAGGTCACCGCCGAGCCCGTCGTCACCCTGGGAGTCAGAGACTATCCCGTCGAGCAGCAGTTCGTGCGCCTTGGCGAGGCGACGCGGCTGGGCGATGGCACGATCGTCCTGCTCGAGATAGAGGATATGCAGCTCCGGGCCTTCAATGCCTCCGGAGGTCTGCTGTGGACGGCCGGTGGAGTCGGCGATGGTCCCGGGGAGACGAGGCCGTACCCCGATACGCGCCCGGTCCTTACGAAGCTCCGGGGCGACACCCTGCAGTTGCAGAACGGCCAGGACCGCATCCGTTTCAATTCGGCCGGTGAGCTGATCGAGCAGAGGAAGGTTGACTATGCACGCTTTCGCCGGTGGGGGCAGATCGCATCGTGCAGGAAATAGGCCGCGAACGGGCAGTATTGCAGGAAGATCTGGTCACCGCTCGATTCGGTGTCCATCGCCGAGGACTTCCTGCTCGACGACCTCGGTTTCCTCTGGGTCCGACGGGGCCCGTCCCCAGCGGAAGGCGACGAGGGAATGCTTCGAGAGTTCACCGCGCCCGACGGCGTGGAGTGGGCAATACCGTCTTCTTCGGGTCTGCACGACGTCTTCCGCCCCGACGGCGTGTACCTGGGGACCGTGAAGCTGCCCCATGACCTCAGCATCACCGAGATCGGCCCGGACTACATCCTGGGCACGGTCCGCGACGAAGTGGACATCCAGTACGTCTGGATGTACGGGCTGGATCGAAGTGAGGGAGGATCCGAATGAGCCGCAGACCACGAACCGCTCCGAATTCCACCTGGGGACGCCTGCATCTGGCGTGCCTGCCGGTTGCGCTCGCCGCCGCCTGCTCCCAGACCCCTGCCGAACCCCCACCCCCCGCATTCACCGTCACCGACAGCGCCGGCGTACGCATGGTCGTGAACTCCGGCCGGCAGTGGGGCGAGGAAGAGGGATGGCAGGTGACCGCCGAGCCCGTCGTGACGCTGGGAGTGATGGACTTCCCGGTGGAGCAACAGTTCCAGGACATCGTCGGCGCGACGCGGCTCAGTGACGGCACCATCGTCCTGGTCGAACTGGCAGACTTCGGGCTTCGGGCCTTCAACCCCTCCGGAGACCGTCTGTGGACCGCAGGCGGAGTCGGGGACGGTCCCGGGGAGATGAGGAGCTATCCCGACACGCGGCCGGTTCTGTCGAGACTCGACGGCGACGTCGTTCAGCTTCAGAACGGGCTCGACCGCATCCGCTACAGCTCCGGCGGCGAGGTGATCGAACACGTCAAGCTGGACTACGGGCGATTCCGCCGGTGGGGGCGCATCTTCATCCAATACTGCCCCTTCGACGCCTACTTCCTGCAGGACGACATCGTGTTCTGCCACCGTCCGCAACCTGAATCGCCTCCCGATTCCTGGACCATTCATCACACGATCATGCGGACCACATGGGATCTGGACGCTGTCGACACGCTGGGAGGGGACTTTCTCGAAGAGAGCTACTTCCGCCAGAGCAGGTTTCCCATAGCCATACGATCCCCCCTGGCTGCCCGGGGCATCTTCGGGATCGGCGGCGCCCCCCAGCCCAGGCTACTGTACGCCCGCAACGACGAATACCGGATCGAGGTGTGGGACATCCTGGCCGGAAGCCTTGCGATGGTGGTGGAGAGGCAGGTCCCCCGCCGGGCGCGGACGGACGAGGAGGCCGACTTCCTGGTGCAAAGCGGCGATGTCCACTACGCTCGCGACTACGTCGACATCGCCGAGAGTGTGGACAAGGCCCATTCGCAGGCGATCGATTCCGTCTCCCTCGCCGAGGCGCTCTTCCTCGACGAACTCGGGTACATGTGGGTCCGGCGCGGCCCCTCCGGGCTGGATGGCGAACACGCCCGGGTGCGGGAAATCACCGGGCCCGACGGCAGGCAGTGGACCGTACCGGCTCCCTCGGGCCTCCACGACGTTTTCCGCCCCGACGGCGTGTACCTCGGGACCGTGAAGCTGCCCCACGACCTGCGCATCACAGAGATCGGGGCCGACCACATCCTCGGTATCGTGCGAGACGAGATGGACGTGCAGTACGTATGGATGTACGGGCTGGACCGGGGTGGGGGGGAACCGGGATGACCGGACGGGCTGTCGCCCGCGAGATGTTCGCTGCCTGCTGGCTGGCGCTCGGCGCCGTCGCCTGCACGGTTGGGGACGAGGCCCCCGTCACAACAGGACCGACAATCACCGACAGCGCAGGCGTGCGGATGGTGGTGAACTCCGACCCGCTCTGGATTGCCGGCGAGGGGTGGCGGGTCACGCCCGAGCCGACGCTGGTCCTGGGTACGCGGGACACTCCAATCGAGCAGCAGTTCCACAACGTCGGTGGTGCGACCCGGCTGAGTGACGGGACGATCGTCGTGCTGAACCGGGGAAGTTCGGAACTGCGGGCCTTCGATTCGTCCGGCCGCCATCTGTGGAGCCGAGGAGGCGCCGGCGACGGTCCCGGGGAGATGAAGGTCTACGCCGATGCGTATCCACAGCTCCTCCGGCTTGCGGGTGACACTCTGCAGGTGCAGAACGGCTGGGACCGCATCCGCTTCGATCCCGCCGGAGAGCTCGTCGCCCACGAGACGCTCGGCGTCAGGGGGCTTCGGTCCCTGGGCCCCTATCACCTCTACGCCTGCCCCTTCGGGCTCTATTTCGCGCACCAACAGGTCCTGGCCTGCGACGACGACGAGCCTCCTCCGGGTTCCGCGGAAACGTGGGCCAGTCACGTGACGGTCGTGCGAACCACCTGGGCCCTGGACCGGCTCGACACCCTTGCCACCTTCTTCGAGACGGACTGGGGCCGGGAGGACAATCCCTGGCGCTCGCTCACCCCTTCGCCATTCGGCCGCAACGGACTGTTCAGAGTCTCCGGCGAGCCCCGGCCCACCCTTCTTTACGCTGCAAACGACGCCTACCGGATCGAGGTCTGGGACATCGCGAACGCCACGCTGTCGCTGGTGGTCGAGCGGAAAACGGCGCGGCGGGCCCGCGGGGAGCGTGAAACCAACTATGCGTCGAAGCCCGGCCCGGTCTATCCCTTCACCGAGGGGATGAATCCCCGCGACAAGCGGTGGTCGCCGGTGGATTCGCTGTCGATCGCCCGCGGCTTCCGTCAGGACGCTCTCGGATACCTGTGGGTCCGCCGGGCTCCCTCTCCCGCGGAAGGTGACGAGGGAGTGCCCCTGGAGAGTGTGAACGCCGACGGCACCCGATTCGTGTTCACGCTCTCGTCGGGTCTCCACGACCTGTTTCGCCCCGACGGCGTCTACCTCGGGACCGTGAAGCTGCCACACGGCCTCCGGGTCATGGAGATCGGCGCCGACTATGTGCTGGGCGTGGCTACCGACGACCTCGACATCCAATACGTTCACCTGTACGGGCTCGACCGGGGGTTCGGGGGGACGGTGGCTCGATGAGACGTGGTCGATCGCGGTCCCGGCGCCGGGGGCCGGCCTGGTCCCGTCGCGGGCCCTGCCCGGAGGCCGACCTGATCAATCGCGGTCCCTGCCCGGAGACAGGCCTGGTCCATCGCGGCCCCTACTGCGACGCCGGCCGCCCCGCGTTGAGGTAGTCCAGCAGCAGGTTCGACATCGCGCGGATGCCCACCGGGACGGCCGAGTTGTCGGCCTGGAAGTCGGGCGTGTGGTGCCCGCCGGACGTCCCGCCGGGGATGACCTGCCCCAGCCGGAAGTAGAACCCGGGGATCTCGTTCGCGAAGTAGGCGAAGTCCTCGCCGCCCATGGTGGGCTCGAGGTCGACGACGTTTTCCGCGCCAACGACCCGCTCCAGGGTGGGGAGCATCTGCTCGCCGAGCGCGGGATCGTTGATGGTGGCGGGGGTGCCGCGGTCGTAGTCCAGTTCGTAGGTGCCCCCGCCGGCCGCGGTGATGCCTTCGAGGATCTCGCCCATGCGCCGCTCGACCGCGTCGCGGACGTCGGGGTTGTAGGTGCGCACGGTGCCCTCGAGCTCGACCTCGTTCGGGATGATGTTGAAGCGGGTGCCGCCCCGGAAGATCCCCACGGTGACCACGCTGGGCTCGAGCGGGGGCAGGTTGCGCGAACGGATGGTCTGGAAGGCGGTCACGGCCTGCGACGCCATCACGATCGGGTCGACACCCAGGTGCGGCGCCGCCCCATGCGACTGCTGCCCGATGATGCGGATCTTGAAGTGGTCGACCGCGGCGAGCGCGGGCCCGGAGGTGAAGCCGACCTTCCCCACCTCCATCTCGGCGAAGCTGTGCAGCCCGAAGATTGCGCTTGGGGCGGGGTCCCGCAGCACCCCTTCCCTCACCATCAGATCCGCGCCGCCCTCCTCGCCCGGCGGCGGCCCCTCCTCGGCCGGCTGGAAGATGAACTTGACCGTCCCGGGGAGCTCGTCGCGCATGCCCGCCAGCACCGACGCCACGCCGAGCTGCACGGCCACGTGGATGTCGTGGCCGCAGGCGTGCGACACCCCCACCTCCTGGCCCAGGTAGGTGGTCCGCACCGTCGACCTGAAGGGGTACGGCGTGTCCTCGGTGACCGGGAGCGCGTCCATGTCGGCCCGCACGGCCACCACCGGGCCCGGGCGGCCGCCGCGCAGGATCCCGACCACGCCGGTGTGAGCGACCCCCGTCCGGACCTCGTCGAAGCCGAGCGCGCGCAGGTGGTTCGCGACCAGCTCGGCGGTCTTGAATTCGCGGTTGCCGAGTTCCGGGTGCTGGTGGATGTGTTCCCGCAGCCGGATGATCGAGTCCTGCACCCGGGCCACCGCCGCGTCGATGTCGGGGTTTTGGGCGTGGAGGGGGGTGGGCGGGGCCAGGGAGACGACGGCAGCGGCGGCCAGGGCGAGCAACACACGGAGAGTCATGGTTCGATTCCGATCAGGTTATGGGTGGGTGTCGCGGCGTGGTATGGGATCCACGGCCGAGTAAGCCTTCGCCTGGCGCCCGAGCTCGGTCAGACGATACTTCTGGTTCGCCGCGCTGGGCGCATCGGGACGCGTCATTTCGACATAGCCCCGTTTCAGAGCCGGAAGCAGGTAGCGCTGCCTGAGCGACTTGCGGTCCCGCAGGCCGAGCACCGCCTGGATCTGCCGCCGCGACATCGTGCCCTGGAGCACCGACAGCAACCGCGCGACCTGGGTGTGGAGCAGGTGGGATTCGTTCGCGGAATCCCATTCCCGGTATCGATCGTAGACCTCGATGGCGTTGCGCGCCTCCTGGATATCACGCAGTGGCCCGACCACGTGCTTGCCATCCAGGATCGTGGCGATCTGGTCCTCGGACAGACGATTCCCTTCGATCGCGAGCGTTGCGCGGATGGTGCGGACCCGGTTGATGCGCCGGAGCCGCAGGTCCTGCCCCACGGCCGCGGCTACCGCCCGGCCGATCGCCTCGCCGATCTCCTCGGCGCGCCCGAGGATGGCCGGGGTGATCGCGTAGGGTGGACTGCGCATCGTCATTCTCTGCAACGCTCCTTCGCGAGGCGGGGGAGTTGCGGCCCGCGGGGTGCCCAACAACCTCCTACGAACCCGCCAGACTCGTGTACACCGCACGCACAAACCGCTCCGAGTTGGCGCCCCAGACCTCGTCCAGATCCGCCGTCGGCGCCGCCGCCACGACTTCGTCCGCCGTCCGCCCGGCCGCCACCATGCCGGCAACCCGCAGCCGCACCGTCTCCAGCATGTCGCGGTAGGCCCGCAGGTCGGCGGGCGAGGCGAGGTCGCCGTGGCCCGGGATGATCCTCGTCGCTTCGTCCGAACGCTCCAGCACGAAGTTCGCCGCCGCGATCACGCCATCGACCCCGCCCCCGCTGTCGATATCGATGAACGGGTAGCGGCCGTTGAAGAAGGTGTCGCCCATGTGGAAGACGTTCGCGCGCGGGAAATGCACGATCGCGTCGCCGTCGGTGTGGGCGGTGCCGATATGCGTCACGCGGATGTGGCGGCCATTCCAGTGGAAGGTCACCGCGTTGTCGAAGGTGACCACGGGGAGCGCGGCACGGGGTGCCTGGGCGGAGCGTCCGATCAGGTCCGCGAACTCGGCGGGGTTCATGCGCCGGTAGACGTTCTCGTGCGCGACGATCATTGCGCCCGCCTCGCCCAGGTTCTCGTTGCCACCGGTGTGGTCGCCGTGCCAGTGGGTGTTCAGCACCCAGCGGACCGGCCGGTCGGTCACCGCGGCCACCGCCGCGACGATCTTGTCGGTCAGGGGCGCGAACTGGTCGTCGATGAGGAAGGCACCGTCGTCCCCCACGCTCAGCCCGATGTTGCCCCCACGGCCGATCAGCATGAACAGGTCACTCTCCAGTTCGATCGTCTCGATCTCGACGTTGGCCATGTTCTGCTGGGCGGTGAGCGGCGCGATCGAAGAGGCGGTGGCAGACAGCAGCGCAGAGGCCGCCAGGAGTCGCCGGTGGAAGGCGGTGGCGGGCGGGTAGCGCCCTGCCCTTCGTGAGTGATTTGTCGAAGGATTCGTCATTGTCCGATGGCTTGTGAATTGGTTCACATTCTGCGAAGCCGGATCCAGGCCCGTTCGCGTCCGAGTCACTATATCATTAACCATTCGGGACCGGAAACCTGAAGTGGAGGAACCCCGAATGCGTTCATCAACCAAGCCCCGGCACCTCGTGGCGGCCCTGCTCGCGACCACACTGTTCGCGGCGCCCTGCGCCGACTCCCCCCCGGCCGACGACTCCGCCGACGGCACCGATTCCGCGGACAACACGTCCGCCGCGTCCGACCCGGCACAGGAGCTACCCTCCGCAATCACCGGCAACGGCGGTGAGCTGGAGGGCATGGCTCTGCAGTACGTCGAGGGCGACGACCTCACCACCGGCTACCTGGCCGTTCCCGACGGCGACGGCCCCTTCCCCGCCCTGATCATCATCCACGAATGGAACGGGCTGCAGGACCGCGTGCGCCAGCTTGCCGACGACTTCGCCGGCGAGGGGTACGTGACGCTCGCCGCGGACCTCTTCAAGGGGCGCACCGGCAGCAACCGGCAGGAGAACATGGCGCTGGTCACTGAGGCGCGGGCCGACCAGCCCGCCATGATCGCCAACCTGAACGCCGCCGTGGCCTACCTGAAGGGCCGGTCCGACGTGACGGGACGGGTCGGGGCGATGGGATGGTGCTTCGGCGGGGGAGTCGCGCTCTCGTTCGGGCTGGACGGCGACAACCACGACGCCACCGCCATATTCTACGGCCAGCTGGTGGACGACCCCGAGGTCGTCGCCCGACTGGACCACGAGGTCTACGGCACCTTCGCGGCGCTGGACAACGGCCCCTCGCCCGAATCGGTGGCCGCCTTCGAGGCCGCTCTGCGGGAGGCCGGGATCGAACACGACCTGCACATCTACGACGACGTCAACCACGGGTTCTGGCTCCGCGTGGACGGAGATCCGGACGTGCGCACGGCCCCGGCGGCGGACGCCTGGCAGAGGCTGAAGGCGTATTTGCAGAGGACGCTGGGATGATGGGGAGCGGTATCGGGGGTGGCCGTGGTTACCGGCGGCAGGACGCGCGGAGACGCGAGAGTGCGCTGTCCGAATCCGGCGACGCGGTGTCCTCTGGCGGCTTCACGCGGTCGCTCGGGAAGGCAAAAAACGCCGTCATTCTGCGCTGAATGCTCCGGCACATCTCTTGCGGTGATTATGCAGACCTGACACGAGAACACATCTGGGGGCGCCCATGAACAGACTGACGAAACATCGACCTGGACTGAGCCTTCCGGTCGTTGCCGGGCTGGCGCTGCTTGTGACCGCAGGTGCGTCTCCCACCGCAGCCCAGCAGAGCGCGGACTTTCTCCTCGGCGCGCCCAAGGTGGCGCTCACGATCAAGGCGGGCTTCGCCCAGCCGCGAGCCGGGAGCGGCGGAGACACGGAGAGCCTGTGGGACTTCACGCGGAAACAGTTGACGGTCGACACCCGGGACCTAGGCGGCACGACCATCGCGGGAGAACTCGCCATCCGGGCTGCCGAACGCCTGGACGTGACCGTCTCGTTCGGATACACCCTCAGCGCGACCAGATCGGAGTTCCGCAACTGGGTGGATATGGACGACCTGCCGATCGAGCAGACCACCGAGTTTGTGACCTTTCCGCTGACCGTCGGGGTGAAGGCATACCTGCGGGACCGCGGGCGCTCGCTGGGGCGCTTCGCCTACATCCCGCGTACCTGGAACCCCTATGTCGGGGTGGCCGGCGGAGCCGTCTGGTATCGTTTCGAGCAGCACGGCGACTTCGTGGACTTCGAGACGCTGGACATCTTCGACGCCAGACTCCTTTCGACAGGGGCGGGCCCGACGGTACATTTCCTCGGGGGCGTGGACATGTCGATCAGCAATCATGTGGTGCTGACCGGCGAAGGGCGTTACGCTCTCGCCAGCGGGCGCATCAGCGGCAGGGACTTCGTAGGGTTCCCGAACCTCGACCTCGCGGGTTTCCAGGTCACGGTCGGGCTCTCGTTCAGGTACTAGGAGGAAGGAAATGAATATGGCCAAGAAGAAGTTGAGCATTGGCGTATTGGCCGGCCTCGGCGCGGCCCTCGCACTCGGCGGACTCCCGGACGGCGCGGACGGACAGGCCCCGAACACCCGCATGGGCTGGCAACCCCTCCTGGGATGCTGGCAGGCGGACGGTGCCGACGAGGCCCTGGGAATCCTCTGCTTCGCGGCGGTCGGCGACCAGGTCCAGATGCTGACGATCTCGGACGGAATGATCACGCACCGCGAGCCCTTCCCGGCGGACGGTCGGACCCGTGAGATCGAGCAGGACGGCTGCGTCGGGACCGAATCGGCGCGCTTCTCGGACGATCAGCGCCGGATCTACACTGTTTCACAGGTCGCCTGCCAGGATCAGACACCCCGCAGAGGGACAGGGATCATCTTCATGCCGAGCGCCGGCGAGTGGGTGGACGTGCGTTCGTCGCAGGCCGAGGGTGAGGACGCCACCGTGTGGGTTCAGTGGTACGTACGCACCGACGAGGAACAGCTCAACGAGCTCGGCATCCAGAGCGGCCGGGCCACGGGGCCGCTCGCGGTGAGGGGCGTTGCCTCGTTCACCATGGCGCCGATCACCATCGACGATGTGGTCGACGCCTCGGAGAATGTGGACGACAAGGCCGTCGAGGCCTGGATCGCCGAAGTGGGCCAGCAGTTCGCGGGACTGGATGCGGAGGACCTCCTGACGCTCGATGGCGCCGGAGTGTCCGGAGACGTGATCGATGTCGTCGTCGCGGTTTCCTTCCCCGAGCGGTTCGCGGTCAGCGAAGAGGGCCCGGGCCCTGAAGCCGGGTACATTGGCCTGCGCCCATTGTGGGCGGATCCGTACTACTACGGCTACAGCCGGTACGGGTACAGCCGCTATGGGTATGGCGGGTGGTTTTCCCCCTACGGCTGGAGCAACTACGGGGGATACTACTACCCCTATCGGACGGTGGTCGTGAACGTGGCTCCCGTGCCCAGGAACACCGGCGGGCGGGCCATCGCCGGGAGAGGGTACAGCCGGGGCTACACCGGACCGTCCAGTGTCGGTTCCAGCGGGAGAGGGTACGTCGGCCCGTCGAGCATCGGCTCTTCGTCGAGGGGTGGGGGTGGGAGCTCTTCGGTGGGCACGTCGTCGAGCGGCGGGAGCTCCCGGAGCAGCACCGGACGGACGGCGAAGCGGCGCGGCGGAAGCGGCAGCAATTGACCCGGGTCGCCCGGGACCGAATGCGGTGACGAATTGATCGATCCGTACGTGCAGCTCGGCGATACGGGAGGACTCTCGGAAGCGCTGGCAGCGAACCCGCTGCTGGCGCTTGTCCTTTTGTTCGGGGGCGGCGTGGCGATCAGCCTGACGCCGTGCGTCTACCCGATGATCCCGATCACGGCTTCGGTGATCTCGGGGACGGCGCAGGAGGGCCAGTCCTGGCGGCGGACGCTGGGACTGACGATGACCTACGTCGTGGGGATGGCGATGCTGTACGCCTTCCTCGGGATGCTCGCCGGGCTTACCGGTACGCTCTTCGGAACGGTCAGCGCGAGTCCGTGGGCGCTGCTGGCGATCGGCAACCTGCTCCTGCTCTTCGCGCTGGCGATGTTCGACGTGATACCGGTGCGGGTGCCGCAGCGGCTCATTGCGTGGGCGGGGTCGCGGGGGGGCGGATCGTACGGGGCCGTCTTCCTGCTGGGCGCGACGTCGGGAATCGTGGCCGCGCCGTGCGGCGCCCCGGCGTTCGCGGCCGTGCTGGCCTGGGTGGCGGCCACCCGGGCGGGATTGATGGGATTCGTGTACCTTTTCGTGTTCTCCCTGGGGATGACCGCGCTGCTCGTCGTGGTGGGACTCTTCTCGGGCTCGCTGTCGCGGCTGCCGAAGTCAGGCAAGTGGATGGTGACCGTGAAGCGGGTGGCCGCGGTGATCATGCTGGGGGTCGCGCAGTACTACTTTATTCAGGCGGGCTACAACCTGTGAGGTTCATGGTGAAAGCATCACGCACGATATCGGTCGCTGCCTTTTGGGCCGTGTTCGCGCTGGCGGGGGCGCTGGCGGTACCCGGACGCGCGGTGGCTCAGGAGGGGGACACCCAGCTGGGACTGCCCCCCGGGACCACAGCGCCGGACGCGCAGGTGGAGGACCTCGAGGGGAACGAGGTGTCGCTGCTTGAGGTGCTGGGCGGCGGTCCCGCGCTGATCGAGTTCTGGGCGTCGTGGTGCGAGCAGTGCGAGTTGCTCCAACCCGAGATCGACGCCGTGCAGGAGCGCTTCGGGGCGAAGATCAGGGTAGTGGCGGTCGCGGTCGCCGTTTCACAGTCGGTGCGGCGCGTGCGGCGTCACGTCGACCGGCACGAGCCCGGGTACACCTTCGTGTATGATGCAAAAGGCGAGGCCGTGAGAGCCTACGAAGCCCTCACGACCTCGATCGTGGTGCTGGTGGACGGTGAGGGGCGCATCGTCTCCACCGGCGTGGGGCCGAAGCAGGGCCTGGTGGAAGCGGTGGAGGGGATGCTGGGAGGCGGCGCCTCGCCAGGCTGAGGGCCCTGGGCCGGTGTCCGTGACGGACCGGCCCACGCGCTGCCCGCCGCCCCTACCCCTCCTCCGGCTCCGGCGTCACCTCGTCGATGATGGCGCCCAACTCCTCGTATGCGGTCGGGTCCGTCTGCCTGAATTGAGGGATCACCCCGGCGACGCGGCCGTCCGGACCTACAACGATGACGGCGCGGCTTCCCACCATCCCGTTGTCCCGCATCGACCCGCCGAACGCCGCGAAGGTGTCGGCGTCGGTGCCGAACAGGTAGGGGAAGTCCTCGTCCTTCAGCCATGACGCGCCCTCTTCCGGCGAGTCGTTCGAGATCGCCATGAGCACGACGTTGCGGCCTTCGTTGAACAGCTCTGCGTACTGATCACGGTACGCTCTCATTTGAACCGTTCAGCCACGCGTCCTGACTCTGAAGAAGAACGCCAGCACCACCGTCTCGCCGCGGTAGTCGCTCAGCCGGATCGGGTCCCGGAGGACGCCGTGCCGGGTCGCGCCGGTCAGCTCGAAGTCCGGGGCCATCGCCCCGACCTCGATGAGGCCGTCGCCGGGTTCCTGGGCCGCCGCGCCAGTCGGTGCGGCGAGCCCGAGTGTGGCGACCAGCGCCGCCGCCATCAGAAGTTTGCGCATTCGTCTGCTATCTCCGTTGTCCCCGGCCGGCGGTCCGGACGCCCCGTGCGTTCGGTGCCCGGCCGAAAAGATGTGCATGTGAGTATATG
The DNA here is from genome assembly GCA_022826005.1 of Gemmatimonadota bacterium. Taxonomy (GTDB): domain Bacteria; phylum Gemmatimonadota; class Gemmatimonadetes; order Longimicrobiales; family Gaopeijiaceae; genus Bin94. The sequence goes on from JAJDVT010000084.1 coordinate 73,430, forward strand.
AAGTATGTGAGTAACGAAACTCAGTTCCCGGCGCCGATCGCCGCCTGAATCGCCTCCACGGTGCGGTCCACGCGGAACTGCAGCAGCTTCCTGCCGATCTCGATGGTGGCTTCCCTGTCCTCGATGCTCACGCCGTTGATGGACGCCTTTCCGGCCGCCACCCGCTGCGCATGCCGCACCGACGCCGGGTCCTCGGTCATCATGATCGAGGTGATGACGAAATCGTCGTGAATGCCGTCGTTGGTCGGCTCGGTGATCCCGAGTTCGGTCTCCATGTACTCGAAGACCTCGCGGTAGCGGTAGAATTCCGGGACGAAGTGCGCCCGGGCGCTGCCGCGCCAGCGCTCGTTGAGCTCGGTGGCCACGGCCGCCATCCCTCCCTGGTTGCCCCCGCTGTCCCCGATGAAGACGATGTCGGTGAAGCCGTGTGCGCGCAGGCTGCTGGCCACGTCGTCCAGGACGGCGCGGAAGGTCTCCTCGCGCAGGCTGATCGTGCCCGGGTAGCGCATGTGGCCCGACGGGTTATCGATGTTCCCCTCCGGGACCAGCTTGACGATGGGGGCGCAGAGCGCGTTGCCCAGCTTGCGCGCGATCCCCTCGCAGGCGCCCGCCAGCACGTAGTTGTGCTTGCCGGTGGCCAGGTAGGGGCCGTTCTGCTCGATCCCGCCCGTCGAGATGATCGCGGTGGTCTTACCGTCGCGAAGCGCGTCTCGCACCTCCATCCAGGTCAGCTCTTCGATCCAGACCGAGTTGAGAGCCTCGATGGGCCGCTCGGCCTGCATGTCGGCCAGCAAGGCCTGCGCCTGCTGCACCGCCATCTGCGCGCGCCGCTCCGCGCTCATGCCGCGGCGGCCCTGCTGCGCCTGGCTCGCCATCGGCGCCGCGAGCGCCAGCACGGCTGCGATCAGAATGCATCTCCGGTATCTCATTTCGTCAGACCTCCGTCGTGGGGATTCCTCATCGTCGCGGGGTGGGTGGGGCGCCCGCGGCGTAGCAGGATCGGGTCAGCCGCCATTTGGGCGTTCCGAGCATCATTGTAGCGCCGGCGCTTCGGGAAGGCGACCTTTACCGCCCATGTCGCAGCCTCACTCACCTGATGTCGTGGACAGTCGAGAGCGAAATGAGCCCTAAGCGCCGTGGGCCCCCAATACTCGGACGATCTGCGTCTTGCCGGCTATCCCCCTCCCTATCCCGACGGCTGGTACCGGCTGCTCCAGTCGAAGTCGCTCAGGCGCGGGCAAGTTCGCTACCTCGAGTGTCTGGGCCGCGCCCTGGTAGTCTGGGGCAGCGAGGACGCGGACGATGTATTCGCGATGTCGGCGTTCTGCCCTACATCATCGAGCCTATTGAGAATGCGACCGACTCCGGGCACTTCGGACACATCCATAACCGACTGACGGTGCCCCCGATCTCCGCGCGGTCGGAGTGGCCGCCAACTGATCGCATGCGGAGTCGCGAGGGGGACTCATTCCACAGACTGAGAGGCCCGACCATGAAAACTGCACCCGCTCGTGCCGCCCCGCTGGCGGCACTCCTCACCGCCCTCGCTTGCGCCGCCCCGGCAGACACCGACCCCGTCCGCACGGCAGATCCCTACGCCCGCGGCTACACCGACGACGACTTCCCGCGCATCCAGGAACTCGCGCCCGGGGTCTATTCCTACGAACAGCTGCGTTCCGCGGGCGAGGAGCGCTTCACCACGGTGAGCATGTTCGTCGTCACCGACGCCGGCGTTCTCGTCGCAGATGGCCAGGGCAGCCCGGAAGAGACCCGGCGCCTGATCGACACGATCGCCGAGATCACCGACCAGCCCATCACCCACATCGTGATCTGTTCCGACCACGGCGACCACACCGCCGGCAACTCCGAGTTCCCCGCCGAGGCGCGCTTCTACGCGCATCCGACCTCCCAGGCCGTGCTTCAGGCCGCGGCCGACAACCCCATCCGCCCCGCCACCGCGCCCCCCGTCATCGTCCCCACGGAGCTTGTCGAGACCTCCGCAACGCTCCACCTCGGCGGCCGCGAGATTCGCATCCTCTTCCTGGGGCGCGCCCACACCGGCGGCGACCTGGTCGTCCACCTCGCCGAGGAGAAGATCCTCTTCATGAGCGAGGCGTACCTCAACCGCGTCTTCCCGGCGATGCGCTCCGCGTACCCGTCGGAGTGGGTCGCGATGATCGAGGCCGCGCAGGCGATGGACGTCGACACGTATGTGCCGGGGCATGGGTTCGTCGATTCGCCCGAGGTGCTGGCCGAGGAGCTGGAGGCGTACCGCCGCGCGATGGTGCAGGTAATCGAGGAGGCCACGCGGCTGCACGCGGCCGGGATTGCGCTGGAAGACGCGGTAGAGCAGGCCGAATTCGGCGAGCTGGAGACGTGGTCGCTGCGCTCCAGCCAGGGAGCGCGCGCGATCGGGCGTGTGTACATGGAGCTGAACGGGGAGTTGCCGCCGGGTTGAGCGGGAAGGACGGGTTGAGGGCTCGACCACCCTCGGTTGCGCGCTCGACCGCCTCAGTGGCGGGCGAAACCGCTACTGGCCCCACCGCCGCCGCCGGGGTATTCTGTCTCGGCGCACCTACGGGGCGCCGCCACATCAATCCACGACCCATCCGGAGTGAACAGTGAAACGGACGACAAACCTGGCGGCTGGCGTCGCTGCAACGATCCCCACTGCCGCCCTGATCTGCGCGGCCGCTTGCTCCTCTCCGCCGCAGTCCGCGTCGCGGCTCACGACCCCCGCCCCGTCCGTCGCGGCGCGTCCCGCCCAGCCGGGCGAGTGGCGCTACTGGGGCGCAGACGCGGCCAGCAGCCGCTACTCCCCCCTCGACCAGATCGACGCGTCGAACTTCGAGCAGCTCGAGGTGGCGTGGATCTGGCGGGCCGACAACTACAACGGGCCGGCAACGGGAACAATGCTCCGGGCCACGCCCATCTACGTGGACGGCACGCTCTACTCCGTCGCCGGCAACCGCCGCACCGCCGTGGCCATCGACCCCGCCACCGGCGAGACCCTCTGGGCCTTCCGCGAACCTACCACCAAACGGTGGGAGGACTCGATGCGGAAGGATTACGGGAAGGGCGTCGCCTACGCCGAGGTGAACGGTCGTCCGATGATCTATCTGGTCACTCCGGCGTTCTTCCTGCACGCGCTCGATCCGCAGACCGGGCGGCCGATCACATCCTTCGGCGATGGCGGCACCGTCGACCTCCTCGGCGACCTCGGCCGCTGGGATCCCCACCCCATGGACGGCATTCCCTTCGAGGTCGGCTACATCACCAACTCGTCGCCGCCGATCGTGGTGAACGGCGTGGTCGTGGTCGGCAATTCCCACGAGCAGGGCTACTACCAGTACATGCAGGAGAACGTACCCGGGAACATCCTCGCATACGACGCCGACACGGGCGAGCACCTCTGGACCTTCAACGTGATCCCGCAGGAGGGCGAATTCGGCAACGACACCTGGGAGAACGACGCCTGGAAGTGGACCGGCAACGTGTCGGCGTGGGCGCCGCTCTCGGCCGATCCCGAGTTGGGCCTCGTGTACGTGGTGACGGACCCCCCGCCAGTCGACTACTACGGCGGCTTCCATCCGGGAGACAACCTGTTCTCGACCAGCATCCTGGCCCTCGACGTGCAGACCGGCGAGCGCCGCTGGCACTTCCAGACCGTGCACCACGATGTCTGGAACTACGACAACCCCACCGCGCCCAACCTTGTCGACATCACCGTGGACGGGCGCGAGATCAAGGCGCTCGTGCAGACCACCAAGCAGGGCTGGGCCTACGTCTTCGACCGCGAGACCGGCGAGCCCGTTTGGCCGATCGAGGAGCGGCCGGTACCTCAGTCCAACGTGCCCGGCGAGAAGCTGTCGCCCACTCAACCCTTCGTGACCCGCCCCGCTCCCTTCGAGATGCAGGGAATCACCGAGGACGACCTCATCGACTTCACCCCCGAACTCCGCGCCCAGGCGCTGGAGATCGTCGACGGATTCCGGCTGGGCCCGCTGTTCAACCCTCCGATGCTCGAAGACGACGACGGCGGCCCCTCGATCCACTGTCCGGGCGCCAACGGTGGCGCCAACATCCCCGGCGGGGCGGCCGTGGACCCCGAGACCGGCATCCTGTACGTCGCGTCAACGCGCGGCTGCAGCGCGCCGCGGCTCTTTCCGGGCGTCGAGCGCGATGAGAACTCCAACGTCGACTGGGTGACCCTCGGCCCCGGCGGCGCGCGCGGCCCGCGGGGCCTGCCGCTCGTCAAGCCTCCCTACGGCAGTATCACGGCGATCGATCTGAACACCGGCGACCACCTCTGGCAGATTCCCAACGGGGACACCCCGGACAGAATCAGGAACCATCCGTTGCTCGAAGGCGTCGATATCGGCAACACCGGCTCCCCCGCGCACGCCACCAAGCTGATCACGAAGACGCTCCTCATGTACGGCGAGGGGCGCGGCGCCGCGCCTGTTTTCCGCGCCGTCGACAAGATGACCGGGGAGGAGCTGGGCGCCATCGACCTCCCCGGCTCCACCATGACCGCGCCGATGACCTACATGCACGAAGGGCAGCAGTATCTGGCGATGGCCGTCCGCATGCCGGATGGCGGATATGCCCTCGTGGCGCTGCGGTTGCCGGAGTAGGGGGCAGGGGCAGGCGGGTTGCGCCGACAAGAAATGGAAAGCAAACATTACATTCCGTAATGTTTTGCTTATGACCGAGGACAGGACGATGGCGCGAGCAACGACCACCCTGCCCGCGTTGACCGGCCTGCTCCTGGGCGCGGTGGTGCCCCCCGGCCTGGCGAACGGCCAGGAAGTGCCGCTCCGAGCCGGGTCAATTCAACTGGAGACCGAGTCGGCCGGCGATCAGCCTTTCGGCCGCATCTCCTGGCTCACGATGACTGCCGATGAAGAAGTCTGGGTCCTGGACGGATCCGCAAGCGTCTTCTACCTCATTGGAGTTGATGGCCAGGTGGTGGCCAGGTTCGGACGCAGCGGGGGCGGTCCCGGAGATCTGTCCATGCCCTGCTGCCTTAGAGTGGACGCGACCGGCCGTCTGTGGGTGCAGGGCATGACGCGACTGGACATATTTCGGCTGACAGCTGACCAGGTGGTCTTTGAGAAGCGGCTCCTGAACGAGGTTTTCCTGCATGACAATTCCCTGATGTCGTTCGGGGCCAGGCCTCCGGTCCTGCTAACGGAAAGCAACACGGCTCTGGTTCGAGCAGCGCGTATGGGAAACAGCGATAGGCTCGAGATTCACCTGTTCGAAATCGACTCGAGCGGCGAGACCGTGCGGCGATGGGCGTACCCCGAGACGCCGGAACCTGATCGGATCATGTACGAGTTTCCCCGCCGCGGCGGGCACATTATTCCGCAAATGCTCCCTTATGGCAGTCGATCCCATCTGGCACGAAGCAGCAAGGCGATGTACGCCCTGGTCACGACGAATGCATATGAGGTTGCAGTTCACGATCTGGACGGCGCCGTCGTTGCCCGGATCTCGCGACCGGACGTCCAGGGGCCGTCGGTGACCGCGTCCGAGCGGAGCCAGGCCGAGGCCCAGGTGCGCCAGTGGGACCAGGCCGCAAGGAGGGTCGGAGGGATTATCCCCCAAGTGACCATTCCCGCGCGAAAACCGGCCGTCAACCGCATCTGGTTCGACGCCGAGGACCGGCTGTGGGTATCGCTGAGCGTTGACGGGGATGCTGTGATGTCGGAGGCTGATGTTTACGATACCACGGGTGCATTGCTGTTTCGCGCTCAATGGCCACGGGGAGTGGAGCTGCGCCACGGAGCCGCCCGGGGCACGGTCGCCTGGGGCATCGGAAAGGGCCCCCTCGATGAGCCCCGCCTGGTGCTGATCCGGTTCAGGGATCAGGGATCCGTCAATGACATACATCAAGGAGGGCGCTCACGATGACCCGCACGATCACCACGCTGGCCACACTGACCGGCACTCTTCTCGCCGCGGGTTGCCTGCAGGATGCCCCGCCACCGGACCACACGGCCGTCTTCACCGGCGGCGCGGGCGAGTGGGTCGAGCTTTCCCACGCCTTCGGGCCCTCGACGATCTACTGGCCCACCGACACGGCGGGCTTCCAGCTCACCGAACTGGCGTATGGCCGGACGGAGGGCGGGTACTTCTACGCGTCCTACTCCTTCGCGTCGGCCGAGCACGGCGGCACCCACCTCGACGCGCCGATCCACTTCGCCGAGGGGCGCATGACGGCGGACGAGATTCCGCTGTCGAGCCTCATCACCATGGCGTCGGTGGTCGATGTCTCGGCCGGGGCCGACGCCGATCCGGACTACCTGCTGTCGGTCGAGGATCTCACCGCGTGGGAGGCCGAGCACGGACGGCTGGCCGACGGTACCGCCCTGCTGGTGCGCACGGGGTGGTCGTCGCGCTGGAACGACCGCACGGCCTACCTGGGCACGGATCTCACCGGGCCCGAGGCCGTGCCCGAGCTGCACTTTCCGGGGATCGGCCCGGAAGCGGCCCAGTGGCTGGTGGACAACCGCAACGTCGCCGCCGTGGGGCTCGACACGCCCAGCATCGACTACGGCCAGTCGACCGACTTTCGCGCTCATGTGATCCTCTACAGTGCGAACATCGTGGGGTTCGAGAACCTGACCAACCTGGACCGGCTGCCCGCGACGGGGGCCGGGATCGTCGCGTTGCCGATGAAGATCGAGGGGGGGAGCGGGGGGCCGCTGAGGGTGGTGGGATGGGTGCCGGGGTCTTCCTGACAAGCCCGTCGTCATGACCCGAACCCGCGCAACCCGCACAATCGACGCCCCGGTCAGCGACGTATTCGACCTCATCGCCGATCCCGTCAACTACACCGGGGCTCTGCCCCAGATCAAGAAGGTCGAGTTTCTCACCGACCAGAGAACCGGCGTCGGAACCCGCTTTCGTGAGACCCGAGAGATGAGAGGCCGCGAAGCCGCCACGGAACTCGAAGTCACCGAGTACGTGAAGAACGAACGCGTCCGCATGGTCTCGGACGCCGGCGGAACCATTTGGGACTCCGTCTTTACCGTGACGCCAACGGAAGACGACCGCGCGACGCGGCTCGACCTGGTGATGGAAGCGAGGCCGTACCGCCTGCTGGCGAGCGTTTTCGTCCCCTTGACCAGGGGGATCGTCGCCAAGGCCATCGCCGGGGACATGGACGCCGTCAAGGCGTACCTGGAAGACGCGAAAACCGACCCGGACCGACCCTCGGCCGGGTAGGTCCGCCTAGCCCGACTGAAGACTCAAGGGCGTCACAACGCACTCGAATCCGCCAAGCGGGTCGGCACGAAGCGAGAATACGAACACTCCGCCGTCAGCCGTGCGAACGAACTTGACGTATTCGTCGAAGTCGCGACGCGCCAGCAGTTGCCCCGCCACCGGATCGAGCACCTCGATCGTGGTATTCAGGAATCGATTCATGTCCAGACCCTGAGGAAGCGGCATCTCTGCTTGCTGTCTGCCAGCATTCGGCATCAAGGGTGTGAACGACTGCGGCGCCTGCGTCACGGCGACCCACAGCAGTCCATCCGCGTCCTGGAGGATGCCCGAGACGCCCGGCCTTATCGGAGCCTGATACGGAGCGCCAAACGCGAAGCCGACGCCCGGCCTGAAGGAGCTGAAGTCTCGTTCGATTCGCGTCTTCTCTTCCCCGTCCAGCCCGTAGCGGCTGAGGTGGTAGCGGTTTAACGGGGCGCTCCAGACGCCCACATGATCGTTGGATCGCGCCAGGATGCGGCGCAGGCTCGGCTCCCCCGGCGCGGCCTCGCTTGGCACGGCTCCGATGCCGGCGCTGATCGTCCCATCGCGCCGGAGAATCTGCACGGGCGTGATGCCGTCTTCGGTTCGAAGCATGGCTTCGACCGCGATGCCGTCTCGGAGCACCACGAAGGCGCCAAAAGCCAGGACGGGCATGCTGACCTTATCCAGAGCGGCTTCGGCGCGTGGAGCGAGCGTGTGCAGGTGCGGAGGATTGACGGCGTAGATCGTGTCGCCCTCTCCAACGTCGATCAACAGCGGGATTTCGGAGTCGAACTCACCTGGGCCCTGCCCGATCCTTCCGTGGGACGAGAGGTAGCTGCCGTCCGGGCCGAACGCCGCAATCAGCGCGTCCCCCAGAAGCGGACCCGCTATGTAGTTCCCGCTTCGGTCGCGCGCGACCCCAGGAGGCAGGTCGCTGGAAAACCGGAGGCGGTCCCCCGGGGCGGCCAGGACCACGGGCGGCCCCGTCTCGATCCGGCAGTCCGGACAGGCGATGTCATCATCGATTTCGACGACCGTCTGGCCAAACCCCGACACCGACCCGTACATCGAAAGGATCGCCGCGACCAGCGTCGGTGCCGTCGCCCGCCAAGCATGAGTCACCACTGCACAAGGGGGGGCGAAGATGCTCTTTACGAGGGGAGTCGTCCATGAGATCCCCCTATCAAAGTGCTAAGCTGTGTATCGATGCCACCTCGGCCAACTTTTTCGGGAGGACGTACTTCGCGACAACGTACTGCGAGCCTGGCGACCTGAACAGGAGCCGACGTTCCTCAGCGCAATAGCACCACCATTCGATCGACCATCGCGTGAGCGCGGGACGCAGACCGCGTCAAGGCAAACCTGGAAGACATGCAATCGGACCAGGATTGACCCTCGGCTCCGTGCCGGCTACCAGTCCCGGGCCAGGAGCAAGACCCCGGCGAGCCCTTGCGAGCCCGCCGGGGTCCTTTTCACGCGAGGCGGCCAGCCGTCACCGTCCAGCTGGCTTGGCGCGTTTCTCTACCGCGTCGCCCACAGCCAGTCGTAGCTCAACCGCAGGTAGTAGTACCCCCCGTTGAAGCCGAAGGGAGTGCTCTCCGGGTAGAGCGAGCCGACGCCCCCCGAGTTGGGGTTCTCGTCCGGGTAGGTGTTGAACAGGTTGTTGGCGCCCAGGGCGATCGTCGCGTTTTCCGCCAGCGGCATCGAAACCTCGGCGTCGACGAGGACGCGCGAGCCGTAGCGGTGATCGGGGTCGCTGAGCTCGGAATCGTAGAAGCCGTCGTAGTAGGTCCCCCGGACCAGGGCATCCAGCCGTCCGAGCTGCTGCGACAGGCTGAGCACGCCGCGGTACCGCGGCAGCGCCCGCTCGAGCTGGTCCACGCGCGCGTCATTCACGACTTCCGGATTGCGCTCGGTGACCTCGGTGCCGGTGTAGTTGAAGAGCAGGCTCACGTTGGTCGCCTCGCCCGGCGAGTAGTTCGCCACCAGGTCGATCCCCTGGGTCAGGGTCGCGAAGTCGTTGGTGAAGAAGCGGAACTCCGCGAGGTTCGCGGCGCTCGTCACTCCCTCCGAGACCAGCTTCGTGACCTCGTCCGGCGTGAGCTTGAAGGTGCTGGTCTGCGCGAAGCGATCCGAGATCGAGATGCGGAAGTAGTCCGCGGTGAGCCGGAATGCGCCCGCTTCGTACATGACGCCGCCGGTCAGGCTGACCGAGCTCTCGGGCTCCAGCTGCTTGCCCCCCTTGGTCGCCGCCACCGCCGAGGTGGAGGGGATGGTGCCGCGATTGACCAGGTCGCCGAGGTCGATGTCGAAGACGGTCGAAACGTTGAAGGCATTCTGCTGGCCCGGCGTGGGCGCGCGGAAGCCGGTGTTGGCGTTGGCCCGCAGCGCGATCTGGTCGGTGGCCTGATACCGGAAGGAGACCTTTCCGGTCGCCTTGCCCCCGAAGTCGGAGAAGTTCTCGTAGCGGCCCGCGATCCCTACGGCCCAGGCGTCGTCGGGCCTGCCCAGGTTGAGGTCGGCGTACGCCGCGGTGTTGCTGCGGGTCCAATCGCCGGCGGCCAGCGGGCTGAAGCCGGGGAAGCCGTTCGACGAGGAGCTGAAGCCCTGCGCCGCATACGGACCGATCTTCCAGGACTCGTCCTGGCCCTGTCCGATCTCGAAGCGCTCCTCGCGCTGCTCGAATCCGGCCGCCACGTTGGCCATCTCGCTGACCTGGTAGGAGAGATCGAGGTTGAGGTTGATCTCCTCCTGGTTGTAGAGGCCGGGGTCGAAGTCGGTGGGGGTGTCGGGACCGAGCGCCGCATTCACCGTGTTGTAGATGAAGAAGTCGGCCTGGTTCCTGCCCCAGCTCGTGCTGGCGTCCCAGTTGATTCCCCCGTCGGTGCGGCCCTTGACGCCACCGACGATCGAAGCGTCGAAGACCTCCCCGCCGAACTGCGGCGTGAAGCCGCCGGGGAACATCTCCTGGTAGGAGAAGCAGTTCGGGTCGTCGAACACCTGCTGGAGCGCAACCGGATCGGGGAGGTTGTTGGTGATCGTCACAACCGGGCAGTCGGCCGACCCGAGGCCCTTCGCCTGCAGCACGTCACCGATCAGCAGGGTTTCCCCGCCATCTCCCGAGAAGACGCCGCCGCGGGTGTTCGGGTTCCGGAAGAAGAAGCCTCCGTCCACCCGCTTGGTGGCGACGTTGCCGAAGGCGTAGACCTGCTCGTTGTCGTCGAAGTTGTAGCCGGTATTGAGCCAGACCTTGAGGTCGTCGGTGACCCTGGGGGAGCCCCAGACCTGCGCGGTCGGCGTCCGCACGGCCGTGTTCCCCGCCCTGACGAGCGCGGCCGCGTCGTTCCGCTGAATGGCACGGTCCGTCGGCTCCTGGTTGCCGTACTCCACACTGAGGTTGGCGAACCCGAACTCGCCGAGCGGAATGCCGAAGTTGCTCGCGACCGCGACCGATCTCCCGTGACCGGCCCAGTTGCGCTCCGCACCGTCGACGAACTCGTCGCCGTCGAAATGCTGGCCCTGCTTGACCTGCACCGATCCGCCGGAACGGTCGTTCTTCAGCTGGAAGTTCAGCACGCCCGCGATGGCGTCCGAACCGTACTGCGCCGAGGCGCCGTCGCGGAGCACTTCGACCTGGCGCAGCGCGATGCCGGGGATGGACCCGATGTCGGGCCCCTGGGCACCGTCGGAAAGGCCGGCGCCCAGCCAGGAGATGACCGCGCCCCGGTGCCGGCGCTTGCCGTTGATGAGCACCAGGGTGTGGTCGGATGCGAGGCCGCGCAGGTTGGCGGGACGGGTGATCGTCGCCGCGTCGCTGATCGGCTGGATGTTGACGTTGTAGGACGGGACCACGTTCCTCAGCAGGAAGTCGATGTTGGTCTCCGCCTGGCGCGCGATCTCCCCGACGGGGATCACGTCCACCGGCACCATCGATTCCGTGACGGTTCTCGGCCGAGTGCGGCTCCCGACGATGACGAGTTCTTCGAGGGCAAAGGCGGCCACGTCGAGGGACAGTTCGAGGTTGGTGGTCCCGCCGCTGGAAACCGTGACTTCCTGGGTGAGCACCGCGTAGCCGATGAGCCGGACTTCGAGGGTGTGCGTGCCCGCGGCGACGCCGGACATGGTGAAGGCGCCTGCGGGATTGGTGAAGGTGACGACGTCGAGCGCGGGGATCGCGACCCGGGCGGTGCCGAGTCCGAGTCCGCTCTCGGCGCTGCGAACGACTCCTTCGATAGTGCCCTGGGCGAGTGACGTGGTGGGCATGGCTATAAGGGCCAGAATCAGGAATCCTCTTCTGATCATGCTGTTGCTCCTTTGGTTTGAATCGGGGTGAAGAATCGCGCTTGGGCGCTGAGTTGCGGTGATGACGAGCATGCAGACCGCAAACCAGTCATGGGGACGACATACCCTGCGCTGCTCGTGCCCGGCGAATGGCCGGACGAGGGAGTGTCCACAGGCTGTGGAAGTCAGGCGGGAGACAATCGTACGTGTGACTGGCAATGGCGGGAGTTCGGCCCGATCGGGCCAGGCGCGCCGCTCGTCAGGTGCGGCACGCCCTACCTAATCTAGCGTATACACGTCTGCACGTGAACAGAGCCGAAGAGGCTATCGGGGACGTGGACAAGGCGAGGCGCTGGCTCCTCGCGTTACCTTACGGCTCCCCCCGTGTGCGCAGCAGCAAAGGAGATCAGGCATTGAGGCGTTCCGAATCACTGAAGCGAACCGGAAGACGCCCCGCCGGGCCGGCGGTCCCTGTCCCGCTGGCAGCGATGACATTGGCGGTTCTGTTTCCGGTGGCGTCGATGGTGCTACGGGTCTCACCGCAGCCGGTGTCGGCGGCCCCGCCCGTGGCCAGCGCGGACAATCGCCAGGATCCCTGCCCCCGCAAGGCCCCCCAGCCCTTCCCGGCCGGCAGCGTGATGGAGATCGACGACGGGGAGCCGCCCTGCCGGATCGTATTCCGTCCGACGGGCGTGCGGCTGGAGGCGGAGGTGGACGGTTCCAGGCCGGACCCGGGCCCGACCGTCGTCATGGATGGCCGCGGGCGATTCTACTCGACGAACGCGAGCGGGTTCGTGTCGATCATCAGCGTCTGGGATCCGCAGGGCAACTACCTGACCTCCTTCGGCGGGGTGGGCGAAGGCCCGGGCGAACTCAGACGGCAGCCGGGCATACGGATGTTCGTGGACGGCGAGGACCGGCTCTACGTCTGGGAGAGCGGCGCCGACTGGTCGATCTTTTCCGCGGATCACGAGTTCATCGGCCGCAGTCGGTTCCAGATGGAGAACATGCGTGTCGATTCCAGGGCGACCGTGTTCCTCGACAACGGCGAACTGTTGACCGGTGACCCCTATCAGTCCGACAGGCGCGGCTTCTTCCTCGTGTTCAGTGCGGACGGCGCCCTCACGCGGTCCATCGGGCCGGTCGACGAGGAGATGGCCCGGGACCCGGAGTGGCCGCTCAATCGGGTCATCGCCTACAACGGCGGCGACAGCTTCTGGGCATCCCCGGCCGCTGACGGAGACGAGGAATATCTCATCGAAGAGTGGGGAACCGACGGCGAGCTGCGGCGCGCGGTGCGCGGCAATGCCCCATGGTTCGTGTGGCGCGACGACGGGATCCCGATCGGAGGCATCCTCCAGTTCACCGTGGATGACGACGACGGCCTGATGTACATCCTCTACCAGCGGCTGACCGAAGAGGGTGTCCGGATCATGAGGCGGGCCCTGGCGGCGGATGAACCCTTCCCGCGCGACAGGAGGTACACCGAAACGGAGATCGTCATTCAGATGATCGACCTGCGATCCGGTCAACTCCTGGCTTCGGAGGTCCACCGGACTTCGGACGCCATGGAGTTTCTGCCGCCGGTGCTCTTTCGCGGGGTGATGAAGGGTCCGCGTCCCGGGGAGGGACCGGACGGTCTGCCCTTCGTGGAAATCGTGGCCGTGGAGCTGGAGGCGAAGTAGCCAGGGAGCAGTTTCCGTCCGCCGGGTCCGCGGTCCGCTCCCGAGTCCGCTCCCCCGGGACTGGATTCGCGCCCGTTCGCCGATAGATTATTCGACAACGTGGCTGTCCGCGGAACGTCCCGCCAACGCCACTCTACCCGAGGTGCGCTGAAATCATGAAGACCGCTGTCGCGGGCGCGACGAGGCCCGCAACCGATATCGAGCGGCCGCCCTTCAAGGTGGCCGACCTTTCCCTGGCCGAGTGGGGCCGCGACGAGATCCGGCTGGCGGAGCACGAGATGCCCGGGCTGATGGCGATCCGGCGCGAGCTGCGTGCCAGTCGGCCGCTCGCCGGCGCCCGGATCATGGGGTCGCTGCACATGACGGTGCAGACCGCCGTGCTGATCGAGACCCTCACCGAGCTCGGAGCCTCCGTCCGCTGGGCATCGTGCAACATCTTCTCGACGCAGGACCACGCCGCGGCGGCTGCCGTGGTCGGGCCGAACGGGACCCCCGACGACCCGCAGGGGCCCGCCGTCTTCGCCTGGAAGGGCGAGACGCTGGAGGAGTACTGGTGGTGTACCGAGCAGGCGCTTTCCTGGCCGAGCGGGTTCGGCCCCACCCTGATCCTCGACGACGGGGGCGACGCCACGCTCCTGGTCCATAAGGGGGCCGAGTTCGAGCGGCTGGGCCGGGTGCCCGATTTCGACCCCGGCGCCGACAGCGAGGAGTACGGCGTGATCCTCGACCTGCTGCGCGCCCACCAGCGGATCGACGACGAGCGCTGGCGCCGGATCGCGGCGGACATCCGCGGCGTTTCCGAAGAAACCACCACCGGCGTGCACCGGCTATACGAGATGGCGAAGAAGGGCACCCTCCTCTTCCCCGCCATCAACGTCAACGACTCGGTGACCAAGTCCAAGTTCGACAACATCTACGGGTGCCGTCACTCGGTGATCGACGGGCTCAACCGCGCTTCGGACGTGATGCTCTCGGCGAAGGTGGCCGTGGTGATGGGCTACGGCGAGGTCGGCAAGGGGTGCGCGCAGGCGCTGCGGGGCCAGGGCGCGCGCGTCATCGTCACCGAGATCGATCCGATCTGCGCGCTGCAGGCGGCGATGGAGGGCTTCCAGGTGTCGCGCCTGGAGGATGTGGTCGAGACCGCCGACATCTTCATCACCGCAACCGGCAACCGCGACGTGGTCACGATCGACCACATGCGCCGCATGAAGGACAAGGCGATCGTCGGCAACATCGGCCACTTCGACAACGAGATCGACATGGCCGGGCTGGAGGGATCGGAAGCCGTGCGCAAGACGATCAAGCCGCAGTTCGACGAGTGGACCTTCCCGGGCGGGAGAAGCATCCTGGTGCTGGCCGAGGGGCGGCTGATGAACCTGGGGTGTGCGACGGGCCATCCGAGCTTCGTAATGTCGGCGAGCTTCTCAAACCAGGTGCTTGCGCAGATCGAACTGCACCGACGCGCGGAGGACTACGAGCTGGGCGTGCACATGCTGCCCAAGGAGCTGGACGAGAAGGTCGCGCGGCTGCACCTGGACCACCTGGGCGCGCGCCTGACCCAGCTGACGGAAGAGCAGGCGGACTACATCAACGTTTCGGTGGACGGTCCGTTCAAGCCGGAGCACTACCGGTACTAGTGTCGTGTCCTTGAAGTACCGCGGCTATTCGAGCACCCATGCTCTTGGACGGCGACGCATCCGCGGACTGCTCAGGAGAACGCGCTTGACCGGATCGGGGGCCGGCACGCTCCAGGCGCATGGCTGCTCCCGGTGCTCGCGCAGAGCCCTCTGCGGCCTCCTGGCGACTTTCCTGGCCGCACCCTTTCTCTCGTGCGTCCAGCCACGCGACCCGCTCCTGGGCGAATGGGTGTCGGTCGGCTCCGAAGACACCCGGATGACCTACATCTTCGAGGATGACGGGCGCGCCCGGTGGATCCTCGAGCTGGCGGAAGGCCCGGACACCCTCGAGGTCGCCTACGAAGCGCGGTACGCCTCGACCCCGATCGAGCTAGATGTCGGGCCCTGGAGCAGCGGGCCCCTGGCCGGCCAGACCCTCTTCGGGATCGTGGAGTTGCAGGGGCCCGACCGCTTCCGGGTGGACTTCGAGCCGGCCAGTCCGGACAGCGACGGAGCCGAGCGGCCCGCCACCTTCTCCGAGCAGGCGGTGACGTTCGTCAGGAAGGTCAACTGACTCGGGGCCGGACTAGTTCCTCCGGCTGACCTCGATCTTCCGGCTGAGGGCCTCGTCGGCCTTCGGAAGCCGGACGTTGAGCAAACCGTTGTCGAACTCGGCCGTGATCCCCTCGGCACGGATCGTCCGCGGGAGGGTGAAGGATCGCATCGCGCCGCGAGGACATGGACGTGCGCACCGCCGTCCTCCTCCCGGTGGAGCACCGCCGTCCATGCGTATCGGTCGGGCTCCAGCCCGGCCCAAGCCGTCTCCTCGAAGGCGTCTAGGTCTAGGACCGCCTCTATGTGCTCGTCGGTGGGTTCGTCGTCGGGAGCCCATGCGATCACGCCGGACGTGTACCTGTGCTCGAAGTCGAGCGAGTCGGCCACCGCGGCCACCATGTCCGGGTTCCCCCGCAGCACCTCGACGCCCTCGCGCGGTTTCCCGGTCGCGTCACGCTCCCCGAGGAGGTAGTCGGCCGCCTCCCGTGCCGAGCCCGTCCCGCGGGCCAGGAACTTAATGTGCATCGGAGTCCGGGCTCTCGAAGCGAGCCAGCGCCGTGAGCGCCCGCTCGATGGCGACAAGGCGGGCGATGACCTCGACGGCTTCGGCCGCCCCCTTGTGGGTATTGGCCCACCGGGCGGATCGCCAGAGGCCTGAATCCCGGCAGGAAATCGGCTAACTACTTACGGGGCCGCACGATCTGCGTTTCCTGCCGTTGGACTGGACCTTGCTGGACCGTGCCGCGAAAGCGGGAAAACTGGGTCTGATT
>JAJDVT010000060.1 GCA_022826005.1 Gemmatimonadota bacterium
CCGCGCCACCGGGCTCGCCGACCTGGGCAGCCGGGTCGATCTCGCCGAACGGTCCGTCCGGCGCGGAGAAGGGGACCGGGACCTCGCCGACGCGCTCCGCAGGGACGCCGAAGGAGACTGGGAATGAAACGCAAGCGCCAAAAGAAGAGGGAATCCGCATCCGTCGAGGGTCTGCCCGCCGACTGGCGCGCGCGGGCCAAGGCGCTCCGCAGATACGGGGGAGAAACCCCGGCCGTCGCGATCGAACGGTGCGCCGACGACCTCGAAGCCACGATCCGCGAGCGCGACGAGACCACCCTGTCGCTCGTCGAGGCCGCCCGCGAGAGCGGCTATTCAAGGGAACATCTGGGCCGACTCGTGCGCGACGGCAAGATCCCCAACGCCGGACGGCCCAACGCGCCCAGGATCGCACGCATCCACCTGCCCCGGAAGGCGACGCCGCCGGCCCCGCCGCCACTGGCGGAGAACCCCCCGCGCCGCGAACTTTCCAACCGGCAGATCGTGCAGTCCATCATCCGGAGAGGAATGGAAGATGGCACGCACGAAACGTGACCGGCGCTCCTACAGCGCCGGCGAATGGGGCCGCAACCGGGTCAGGGTGTTTCCGGACTCGAAGACCGGCCTCTTCCAGATAGAGTGGCGCGAAAACGGGCGCAGGCTCACCCGGTCGCTCAAACACCGCGACTGGAGGCGCGCGAAGCGGCAGGCCGACGAGTTCGCCGCCGGGTTCGCGAAGCCGGAGCCGAACGGCAAGCAGAAAGCCGAGCCCGGGCCGCTCACCCTGGAGACGCTCTTTGACATCTACGGTGAAGAGGTGACGCCCACCAAGGGGACGCACTCGCAGCGGCACGACAGAACCGCGATGAAGATGTTCCTCGGGCTCTACGGACCGAACCGCGATCCCGCGACACTCTCGCAGAGGGACTGGGACCGGTTCATACTCGCACGGCGCTCGGGCAAGGTCGGACCGAGCGGAAAGCCCGTGTCGAATCGCATGATCGAATGCGATCTGAGGTTCCTGATCGCCGTCTTCAACTGGGCCGCCAAGTCCAAGGACGAACGGGGCCGCCCGCTCCTCGTCGCGAACCCGTTCAGGGGACTCAAGATCCCCACCGAGAAGAACCCCGTCCGGGTCGTGCTTTCAGAGGCCGAGTACCAGGCCCTCCTGAAGGCGTCCACGCGGGTGAACTGGCGGTTCCGCGTCGCGCTCGTGCTCGCGCACGAAACCGGACACCGCATCGGGGCCGTCCGGCAGTTGCGGTGGCACGACATCGACTTCGAGGGAAGGACCATCCGGTGGCGCGCCGAGCACGAAAAGACCGGTTACGAGCACCGCACGCCACTGACCGCCGAAGCGGTCGCCGTGCTGGAAATGGCGCGGCGGGAGAACCCCAGGGGCGGAGACGCCCCGGTCATGCCGTCACCCAGGGATCCCACGATCTGCGTCAAGAGTTCGCTGGTCCGCGCATGGTGGGAGAGGGCCGAAGCACTGGCCGGACTGGAGCGCAAGCGTGGGCGCGGCTGGCATTCGCTCAGACGCAAATTCGCTTCCGATCTCATGCACCAGCCCCTCAAGGTGCTCTGCGAACTCGGGGGATGGAAGTCGGCCAAGACCGTGCTGCGCTGCTATCAGCAGGCCGACGAGGCACAACTCAGAACCGCGCTCGAAGACCGGCGCAGAGCCGCAGTCTGACCCGACCGGCGGGAACCGAACGCCGGGAATCCAACCGATCAATCCCGCAAACCTCACGGAGCAAACCGGTTAGCAGTCTCATTGCTAGAGCTGGGACACCGCGAGTGGGTGAGGGCGAAGAGGCAGGCGGACGAATTCGCCGCGGGCTTCGCCGGCCCGGACCTGAACGGCAAGGCGGAAGCCGAGCCCGAGCCGCTCACGCTGGAGAAGCTGTTTGATATTTACGGTGAGGACGTGACGCCCACGAAGGGCGAGCCTAGCCAGTGGCACGACAGGGCCGCGATGCGGATGTTCCTTGGGTTCTTCGGGCGGAACCGCGACCCGGCCACCCTGTCCCAAAGGGATTGGGACCGCTTCATCCAGGCGCGACGCGCGGGCAAGATCGGACCGAGCGGTAAGCCGGTGGCGAACCGGACCATCGCGCACGACCTTAAGTTCCTTATAGCGGTCTTCAACTGGGCTGCGAAGTCGAGGGACGAACAGGGACGCTTGCTTCTTGAATCGAACCCGCTCAGAGGCCTGAAGACGCCGACGGAGAAGAATCCCACCCGCGTCGTGATGTCCGACGAGGAGTATCAAGCACTTCTTGAAGTATCCCGGCAGGTCGACTGGCGATTCCACGTCGCTCTCGTGCTGGCGCACGAAACCGGGCACCGCATCGGTGCTATTCGCCACCTCCGCTGGTCGGATATCGACCTCGATGCCGGAGCCATCCAGTGGCGTGCCGAGCACGAAAAGACGGGTTACGAGCACCGGACGCCGGTGACGGAGCGGGCGCTTGCCGTCTTGAAGGAGGCGGCCACGCGGAGACCGGGAAGCGGTGACGGTCCGTTGTTGCCCACGCCTGCGGATCCCTCAAGCTGCCTGAGTCGCTCGCAAAGCTACGCTTGGTGGAACAGAGCGCAGGAACTGGCGCGGCTGGAACCGAAACCCGGCAGGGGCTGGCACTCGCTGAGGCGCAAATTTGCCTCCGACCTCATGGATCAGCCGCTCAAGGTGCTCTGCGAACTGGGCGGCTGGAAGGATGCCAAGACGGTGCTCGACTGCTATCAGCGAGCCGACGAAGGACAGCTTCGGAAGGCGCTGGAAGCCCGCCGGAGGCCTCAGGGCTAAGCCTCACGAATCGGCGGGAATCAATTGGCGGGAATCCGGCCCGCCACGCTCGCAAGTGTAGTAATAGCAATAGGATGTGAGCCTGTCTGCATCTGCTCCACCGCATGATCCTCCGCTTCCTGCTCGGCAAGGACGACCCGTACGGGAACACCTGGGGGCGGCGCTTCCCCGGGGTAGCCGAAGGGGAGTGGCGGCCGCCGCTGGCGCTGCGGGACAAGGAACCACGGTCGCCGGCAGAGGGTGGGAACCTACAGGGGTAGTATGCCTTGCGGGTACGCTCCGCCTTGCATTCCAGCCGGTTGACACCTCAGTTGCTCCACAGTCGCTCCGCGAGGGGTGCACCCGGACGCCGCCACCCCACCCGGGAAGGAGAGCCATCATGAAACGCCGGTTCCAGGCCGCCACCGTCCTCGTGACGACCCTGGCCGTCGCCGCCGGATCCCTGGACACCGCACGTGCCCAGGACGGATTCATCTGGCGCCGGTGAAGCTCTCCGTCCCGCACCCTCTGGTCCTGCTCTCGGCCTGCATCGTGCTGGCCGCGGCCGGGAGCTATCTGCTGCCGGCGGGCGCCTACGACCGCGTCACCGACGAGGAGGTCGGGCGGACGGTCGTGGTGGCGGGCACCTACCAGGCGGTCGAGCCGAGCCCGGTCGGGCCCTTCGAGGCGATCGTGGCGCTCCCCCGCGGGATGGTCGACGCGGCCGAGGTGATCTTCCTGGTCTTCCTGATCGGTGGCGCGTTCACGGTGGTGGACGAGACCGGGGCGCTCCGGCGGGGGATCACGTCGCTGGTGCGGGCGCTGCGGGGGCGGGACCTGCTGGTGATACCCGTCGTGTCGCTCTGCTTCGCGACCGGCGGCGTGCTCGAGAACATGCAGGAGGAGATCATCCCGCTCATCCCCGTGCTGATGATCCTCGCCCGGCGGATGGGATTCACCCCGATCACGGCCGTGGCGATGAGCGCGGGACCGGCCTTCGTCGGGTCCGCCTTCAGCCCCATCAACCCCTTTCAAGTACAGATCGCGCAACGGCTCGCCGAGCTGCCGCTGCTCTCCGGGGCTCTCTTCCGGATCGTCTTCCTGGTCCTCGCGCTGGCGCTGTGGATCGGGATGACGATGCGGTATGCGGCGCGCACGCGCGGGGAGCCGGAGGCTGGGAAGGACGGCCGGCCGCAGGGCGGGCCCGGCGACGCGGCGGCGGGGGCCGGTAGCGGCGGTGACCCGGGCCACGAAAACCCGTCGGGCGACGAGGGCGTGCGCCGCTCCGATCTGCTGATACTCGCGCTGGTCGCCGCCACTTTCGCGCTGATCGTGCCGGGGCTCGCGCTCTGGCACTGGGGGTTCAACGAGCTGTCGGCGGCCTTCTTCATCATGGGCGTGATCGTGGGGCTGCTGGCCGGGATGCGGCTGAGCGGCACGGCCCAGGCGTACGTGCGCGGCTTCCGCGGGATGGCCTACGCGGGGCTGCTGATCGGGTTTGCGCGTGCGATCTACGTGGTGCTGCAGGACGGGCGGATCATCGACACGATCGTGCACGCCATGTTCACGCCGCTGGAGGGGCTGCCCGTGCTGGCGTCCGCGTTCGGGATGGTGGCCGCCCACACGGCGATCCACGTGCCCGTGCCCAGCGTGAGCGGCCAGGCCGTGCTGACGATGCCGCTGCTGGTGCCGCTGTCCGACCTGCTGGGGATGTCGCGGCAGGTCACCGTACTCGCCTACCAGTACGGCGCCGGCCTCTGCGAACTCATCACCCCCACGAACGGCGCCCTGATGGCGATCCTGGCGTCGGCGGGTGTCCGCTATGAGGCGTGGCTGCGGCATGTGCTGCCGCTATACCTGGGGCTGGTTGCGATCGGGCTGGTCGCGATCGCGGCGGCGGTGGCGGTGGGGTTGTAGATCCATCCGCCCCGACGCCGCCGCTCGGGCGCAAACATCCTGAATTGCCATACGGACCCATCCCTCCAGCTCCATTCCTGGGAACTCGTGGGGACTTCGCCCGAGCAGCCGTCTGGTGAACCCCCTCCACCCGGCAACGTTCGGGAACCCCAGCTTCCGTGCGACCGTTCGGACACGGTGCCCCTCCGTGAGAAGACACACCCCGTGCAGGAAGCGGATCCACCGGAACGCTCGCGGCAGCGACAGGCCCCGGCGGCGCGCATGCAGGCTCAGGCGGTCAGGATCAACCCGCAGCCGCCTGGCCACTTCCATGACTGACGACGGGTACTCTTCGCCTGCTCCGTCAATGTGCTCCAATGCTGCGAACCGCAATGCCCTGTTCACCAATGGGGACCCCGGGCACGCAGCCACAAAGAGCTCCATGGCGATCGTAAATCGACTACAGTCGTACTCCAGCTTCATTCATCCACCCCTCCACCCTGTGGTCCCTGGAAGCTGACTCGCGGACTCCCGCGATGGCGCGCATTCTCGGACCGCCGCCCGGGTCGGACTGGCGGCCAACCCCTCGCTTACTCCACTGTCCGCGATAGGTTCCCGCCGCGAAAAAAGGTCCCCGCCCCTACCCGCGCGCCTCCCAGGCCGCTGCCAGTCCGCGGTCGAACGTCACGACTTCGCGCGGGCGCCCGGCGGCCAGCTTCTCGGCCGCCATCTGAACAGGCTGGCGCACGCCCGGCCGGACTGCCGCCCGTCGCACTCGCTACCTTCGCCCCGAACTCGACCCTCCGCCCGCCGCGTGGTCCGCCAGGAAGCCCCGCGCCTCGTCCAGCCCCGCGATCCCCGTGCGACCCTCCCACATCGCCGCCACCTTCGCGTAGTTCTCGGCGGCGATCATGTCGTTGCCCATCATGGCGTGCGCGCGGGCCAGTCCGAGGAGCGAGCGCGGCCGGCCCGCCATGCGCTGCAGCGAGGTCTCGAACATCTCGGCCGCGTCCTCGGCGCGGTCGAGGTCGAGGAGGATCTCGCCGTAGAGCTCGTGCACGGGCTTGATCGGGTTGGCCGAGCCGCGCGGCGGCGCCATCGCTTCGACGGTGTTGACCGCGTCGTCCATCAGCTTGGTCGCCTTGTCGGGGTAGCCCGTGTGCACGGCCAGGAGCGCGCTGACCTGCATGTGCATGACGTGGTTGTAGCCGCTGCCGTTCGATTTCTCGCCGAGGATGTCGGCGGCCGCCTTGAGCGCGGTTTCGTCTCCGGTGTGGGCAGCGCTGAGCCCGATCGCGAGCAGCTCGTTGGTGCGCATGTCGTCGGTTGGCTCGCGCACCTCCCACTCCTCGGTCTCGACGATGTAACGCGACTTCAGGAGCGGCGCCGAGTTCCGCGCCCGGGCGGATCCGGCTTCGCCCCGCGCGCCGCCGACCTCGAAGCCGTCGTTCTCCACCATCGCCTCGAGGCGCTCGATCCAGATCCGGGCCTTCGCGTAGTCGCCGCGCTGAAGGTCGCCGTACTGCCCCCAGTCGAGGGAATGGATGGCGTCTCCGAGCGCGTCGCCGGGCACCCAGAGCTCGCGCGCAACGTCATAGGCCGACTGGTTGTGGCCCGAAACCAGGTCCCACATGCCGTGCTGGATGAAGATGTGGGTGGGCATGTGGCGCGCGTGCGACACCGCCGGGGCGATGTCGGCGAAAGCGTAGGCCGCGTCCAGCGCGAGCGGCGCCATGATCGGGTGGTCGAAGGCGTGGATCGTGTAGTGGGCCGCGCCGGGGTGGAGCGGATTGTCGTTGAACAGCTTGAGAGCGATCGTACCCGCGCGGACGTTCCAGCGGTCGCTCTGGTCGCGGGTCGCCCGAGTGGCGCTGAGCAGGCTGAGCGCGTAGAAGGCAGCGATCTCGGGGTCGTCCGGATAGGCCTCGTGCAGGTCCGCCATCGCCTCCATGTAGCCCACCGCGCGGTCCCGGTGCTCGCCCTCGCCCCACAGGATCTCCACCGCGCCGAGCAGACCCTTCTCCCGCTTGGTCGGCGCCTTGGCGAGGCGCTCCTCCGGCGTGTCGCCGAGCCGCTTCAGTGCCTCCCGCGGATCGTCCGGGTTCATGTTGGTGACGAGCGGGTGGTTGTAGGCGAGCGACTCGCCCCAATACGCCATCGCGAAGTCCGGGTCGATCTCCTGGGCCGCGTGGAACTGCTCGCGCGCCTGCTTCCAGCCGAAGCTGTGCAGGATCGCGACGCCGCGCAGGAAGTGGTCCTGGGCCGCGCCGGTCGCCGAGGTCGGGAAGGTGATGACCCCGACATCGTTGAACTGGGCCTGCGCCGCGGGCGGCGAAGCCATGGAAGCGAGGATGAGGGCGGCGGCGGCCGCCGCGCTCCAGAAGGTCGCGCTCAGTTTCTTCATTTCAGTTCTCCTCCCCAACGGGGACTAGTCCAGTGCTCGGGGTACCTGCCCCCAAACGCATGTGGGCCTGGGAGCTACCGGCCACATCCATTCTACGCCTCGGCCACCGCCTCGGCCATGTTGTTCAGCGCCAACTCCACGATCTTCCGCGAAGAGGCCAGGTTTAAGCGCATATGTCCGGCCCCTCCTGTACCGTAACCGGGGCCTGGGTTCAGGAAAACGCCCGCGCGCTCCGCAAACCACCGCTGCACGACCTTCTCGGGGGTCACGGTGGCGCTGCCCTCGGCGCTCTCGCGAGCGGCGGTTTCGGCGGCCCCGATCCGCTCGGCGATCTCCGCCACGTCCAGCCAGGCCAGGTAGGTGCCCTGCGCCTTCGTGTATCGTACGCCCGGGATGTTGTCGCGGATGTACGACTCGGCGAAATCGTGGTTCGCGTCGATGTACACGAGCAGGTCGTCGAGCCAGGGCTCGCCCTCGTTGAGCGCGGCGCGCATCGCCACCATGCCGAGCGTGCTGAGATCGGCGCGGGTGTTGGCCTTGACGCGCTCGAGCAGGTCCCGGTTGGTGCTGTAGTACCACGCCACCTTCATCGCCGCGAGGCTGAACGACTTGCTGCCGGACTTGAAGGTGAGGCTGTTCGCGACGATCTCGGGGTCGAGGGTGGCGAAGGGCGTGTACATGTTGCCCCGGGTCACGAAGTCGCAGTGGATCTCGTCGGCGAGCACGACGCAGCGGTGTTTCAGGCAGATCTCGCCCATGCGGGTCAGGTCCTCGGGCGTCCAGCAGTTGCCGGTCGGGTTCTGCGGGTTGCAGAGGATGAAGGTGTTGCAGCGGCGGGCGCGCCGCTCGAAGTCGTCGAAGTCCATCGAATAGCGGCCGTCCGCGTCGACGATCATCGGGTTGTCGTCGGTGACCGTGCGGGCGAACCTGAGGTCGCTGTAGAAGCCGTTGTAGGTGGGGGTCGTCATCAGGACGCGCGTGCCGGGCGGCGAAAAGGTGTGCAGCGCCGCGATGATCCCGGGGTGCACGCCGGTGGTGAAGACTAGGGTCGACGGGTCGATCTCGATGCCGTAGCGGCGGTGGTTCCAGGCCGCGACCGCCTCCGCGTAGGAGCGGGGCCGGTGCATGTACCCCCAGTTCTCGTGGGCGCACCGCTCGGCCAGCGCGCGGGTGACGCAGGGCGGCGCGCGGAAGTCCATGTCCGCGACGCCCATCCCCGCGACGATCCCGTCGCCGTACTGCGCGACCGCGCGGTCCCAGCGCACGCTGTCCGTGCCGAGGCGGTCGATGACCTCGTCGAAGTCGTAGTCGTCGGGGGTGGGGGGATGGGGGCGGACGCGGGGTTGGGCGGCCACGCGCCGGGCGCCGAGCAGGCCGGAGCCGGCGGCCAGGCTGGACATGCCCGCGCTGCCGAGCAGGACGCTGGAGCCCGCGCCCCTGAGGAAGGTTCTGCGGTCCAGGCCGTGGGTTCGCGGCATTTTCTGGCCTCCTGTCGGTCCTGTTGCTCCCGGTTCAGAATGCGGGTCGGGGCGCGGGGGCGCAAGCGGGGGGAAGCGCGGCGGGGGCGGGCGCAAGCGCGGCGCAAGTGCGGCGGCAACGCCGGCCGTTAAGCGGTTCGCCGGGCGTCCTGAGGGTTTTACCGATCGGGAAAAATCTTACCGATCGGGAAAAAAACCGGACGGTGTGTGCAGACACGCGCCGGGACCGGGGGGCCCGACTCCCACCGCAGTCCTTGACAGTGCGCGAGAGACGGGCGAGCGCATCGTCATTCTCAAGCGGGGACGACCGGTCGCCGAGCCTTTGGCCACCCAGCCAGGCCGAATCCCGGTATCCGCAGTCGGAGCTGGAAGGTACGGTCGCGCGACGCGGCTAACCCACGACCGCCACATCCTGGACTCCCGACTTGTCGCGACGCCAGGCTGAAGCGGTCGGCCACCGCACCCCACCGGTGGCTAGACGCTCACCGAAACTGCGGACCGTACTACCGGCCCGACGACCCTCCCTCCTCCTCCGAAACCATCTCCTCCGGATCCGCCGACAGCGCGTCGAAGTGCATGAAGGTGTTGAAGAGCAGCGCGTACGAGCCGTGGGTGTGCGAGCGCCAGAACGGGTTGAAGGAGAACAGCACGATGTGTCCGTCGCCCAGGGTGACGTCGACCACCGCGGGAGCGTTCGTCAGCGCCTGGCCGTTCCGCAGCCCGCCGCTGATCAGCAGTTCGTTCACATCCGACGCGAAGCGCATCACCACCCGGACACGGTTCGCGTTCCCTCCGCCGCCACCGGGACCGCGCTGCTGGCCTGCGTTCTCCTCCTGCTCCGCGCGCTGCGCCTCGCGGAAAGCCTCGACGCCCGCCTGCCCCATGTCGCGCGCCCGGCCCTGCACGTAGTCCTGCTCGTCGGCGCCACCGCGGCCCGTGCGCCGGGCGGTGGTGTCGCCCGGGCCGCGCCCGCCCCCGCCTCCGCCTCCGCCGAAGAACCCTCCGAAGCCCCCGAATCCCCCACCGCCACCCGCCGCGAACACGGGGGCCGAGTTGAAGGACACGCCGAGCTCGTCGTAGCCGTAGCCGATCGGGCTCGCCTCGTCGGCGACTCGGGTCGAGAAGACGCCGCCCCGCGCCCACAGGTCCGGCGTCTGCCGGATCGAGACGCCGTCGGCCAGGCCGAAGTGGACCGGCAGCTGCGACGCGCTCGCCATCGTCACGAAGACGCCGCCCGCCTCGACGAAGTGTTTCAGGTTCAGGACGCCTTCGAGGCCCAGCCCGCCGCGCATGTCGTCGGTGGACGCCTGCCGGCCGATGTTGGGAGTGAGTTCGGTGGCCTTCCACGGGACGGGCTCGCTGCCCTGCATCCCCCGCACCACGCTGAGCGGGTTCCCCCGGGTCTGGCCCATCACGATCACGTCGTATGAGTCGCGGAGCTGCCCGTTGTCGCGCACATCGTGCACTGAGATGTAGTCGTACGGAATCCCGTACTCGTCCAGCCCGACCCGCAGCCAGCCTTCGTCCTGGGTGCTTGTCCAGGTGTGCATGACCGCGATCCGGGGCACGCGCGTCTCGTGCATCGCCACCTCGGGCTCGTCGCGGGTGCGGACAGCCGTGAAGCCGTACTCGGTGCCGGCCGCGTCCAGCCGCACCGCCAGGTCGATCTCCGGGTTGTCCTCCTCGCGGACCACGAAGGTCCCCGGGTTGAACTCGCGGTCCCCGTCCGTGAACGACTCCTGGGCCGCGTGGATGACCAGGTCGTCATTCGCGAAGCGGAACTGGGCGAGCGTATTGTCGGCATTGTAGTTCACCAGGTAGACGCCGCCGCGGCGCCCTTCGACCCCGCCCGGCACCATCACCGATTCGACCATGGTCATCCCGGCGTCGAGGATCGCCGGGTCCTCGATGCGCACGGTCTTCGCGTTGAAGAGCGGCCCGACCGTCCAGCCCACGTCGTCGTAGGGCCGGGGATCGTCGGGGTTGTAGTACTGCTTGTCGAGGAGCATGTCGGCGCCGCGCGAGAACGGCTGGTCCATCCGCACGACGTAGCTGCCCTCGGCGAAGGTCTCGCCCGCGACCTCGAAGTCCTCGTCCAGCCGGTGCACCTCGAAGGCGTGGTCCTCCATCAGCTGCAGCAGCCGGCCCTGTTGGCCGGGACGCGGGTCGTCGGCGGGCAGCACGTAGGCGGCCGGGCCTTCATTGTGCGCCTTCGCTACCGAACGCGCGGATTTCTGGTAGAAGTTGTGCAGGAATTCCTCCCGGTTGGTCGCGACCTCGTGCATGGCGATCAGCACGGCGCTCTGCTGCAGGTTGACGTTGTTCCGGATTCCCCACACGACCTGCTGCACCGGGGTGCTGGGCCGGTGCCACTGGCGCTGCACATTGGAACGGATGACGCGCGTGGATGCGTTGCCGGCGCCCTGCGTCTCGTAGAAGCGGCCGATGGAGTTGCGCATGTGCGCCACCCACATCATGTAGTTGGCGCCCCAGCCGTCGTAGAAGTCGAAGGTGTACACGCCGGGAACGCCGTAGGCCGTCATGTCCTTCACTTCCTTGTACGCGAGGCGGTTCCACTCGTTGATCACGATGGGGTCGAGCCAGGCGTTGTAGGGGCCGCGGCCGGTCGAGGTGTAGAGGTGCGACGCCGACTCGTGGTGGTCGTGGAAGACGGTCGGGCGGTACTCGAGGTAGGTGTTCGTCACCGCGCGGGAGAGCGCCAGCGACAGGCCGATGTTGTCGCGGTTGTTGTCGTGCGCGACGTACTGGCCCCAGTAGAGCGGGCGGGTGGGCGTGGTGGCGTCCGGGTCCCTGTGCCGCGCCATGTGCAGGTCGACCACCTTGGCGCGCCCGTCCGGCTCGACGACCGGCGTCATCATGTAGATGAGGTTGTCGCGGATCTCGCGGATAAACTCGCTCTCGCCCACGGCGAGCCTGTAGGCCAGCTCCATGAACATCTCGGGCGACCCCGTCTCGGGCGAATGGATGGCACCCGCGGACCAGTAGACCGGCTTCGCGGTGCCGATGATCTCCTGTGCCTGTTCGGGCGTCGTGATGCGCGGATCGGCCAGGCGTTGCAGCGCGGCCTTGTTCTCCTCCAGCGCGGCGATCGACTCCTCCGAGCTCACCACGACCAGGATCATCTCGCGGCCCTCCTCGGAGGTGCCGATCGTGAAGACCTCGACCCGGGGCGAGGCCGCGGCCAGCGCCCGCATGTACGAGTGCACCTCGTCCGGGTAGCTCAGGATGTCGGGCGCGCCGGAGATGTGGCCCAGGTGGTCGAGCGGAGTCGGCACCATCTCGCTGAAGGGGAGGTGGTCGACGAGCGGCGTCGAGAAGAAGTCCTCGGTGGTGTACTCGCGGATGAGCGCGGTGTACTCCTCGTCGAGGCGCTGCTGCGCCGCGAGGGGCACGGCCAGAAAGAGGGCCGCGATGGCAATGATGGGCGAGTGACGGAGCGTGCTCATTTTCGTGTCCTCGTTTACAGGGGCCGCGAATTCCGCCGCGGCTGTGCCGGCTTCATCGGTGGAAGCGGTGTGACCATCCCCCATTCTTCCCCGCGCGGCACGGATCGGCAAGATGCATTATGGTGTAGAGGAACCATGAGGAAGATGCGACTGCCTTCGCTGCTGCTCTCGCTCGCCCTCCTGGGCTGTGAGACGACTCCCCTCCCGGGCGAGGGGGAGGCCGTCGTAGTGGCTCACGGGCTGAATCGGACGCGAGCCTCCATGGCCATCCTCGCCCAGCGTCTCGAATGGGCCGGCTACCGGGTCGAGAGCGTCGGCTACGATTCCCGGAGCGCTTCCTTCACCAAGCAGATCGAGACGCTCGCCGCCGCCGTCGACCGGTGCTGTGCCGACGAACCCGTCATCCACTTCGTGGGTCATTCACTCGGGGCAATCGTCATCCGTGGATACCTCGCCGAAACCCGCCCGCAGGGCCTTGGACGAGTGGTGTTGCTGGCCCCGCCCAACCAGGGCAGCCTCTTTGTCGAGTGGCTGGGAGAAATGCCCGGCGGGCCGGAGGCGCTCGGCACGGTCGGCGCCACCCTCGGGACCGACAGCACCGACCTCCCGGCAACACTGCCCCCGCCCGACTACGAGATGGGGATCATCGCGGGCAGCCGCAGCGTCCAGCCGATCGGCCCCCTGGCGATCCCCGGTCCCGACGACGGGATCGTCAGCGTGGAGCAGGCGCGGGTCGAGGGGGTGCCGATGCTCGTCCTTCCCCGCTCGCACTACCTGATCATGAACAGCCGGCACACGGCCGAAGCGGTGATCCGCTTTCTGCGGACGGGGAGTTTCGGCGGGGCGACGGGCTGACCGGCGGACGGCGAGCGCCAGGCGTGGGGCGGCCCGACGGCGCCTCCGGGGCACCCCGCACGCTCAACCCTCCCGTTCCAGCCGCCAGACGTCCACGTGGTCCAGGTCGAGGCTGTCCTGGCGGATCGTCAGCAGGTGGTCGGAGGCGTCGAAGGCCGGAGCGACACCACCCTTGAGGGGATGCTGGGGAACGCTGGCGAGGAGCTGGCCGTCGGTGTCGAAGACCTCCCAGAGTCTGCCGGCCGCGCGCATCACCGTGACCCAGAGCTTTCCGTCGGGTGCGATGTGGATTGACCCGAGGATTGGTTTTGTGGCGGGCCGGGAGGGGCCGGAAGGGTCGCATTGCGCGCTCCTGTTCTCAGCGCGCCACTCGTTGAAATCCCTGTTGCCCTCCTCCCACTCGTCCTCCCCGACCGGCTCCGCCGGCAGGGGACGCCGGATCACGCGCACTGTGTCGGCGCCGCCGTTCCGGGTAACCGCGATGCTGTAGTCGCCCTGGTATGCGGAGTAGATGACGCCGCCCGGCCCCGGGTGCTGCGTGAACCCCGAAGCGAAGGGGATCGTGAAGCCGCGGAGGTAGCCCTCCCCATACTGGCAGAGCATAAAGGATGCGGGAGCGTCGGACGGGCCTTCCAGCTGCACCAGCGTGTCGCCCGTTGCGCCGCGGCTGTTCAGGCCCACGTACAGGTTCTGGAGCACCGGGCCGAAACGATCTTCGACCGCGGCACCCGTCGCATACCGGTACAACTCGTCCGGGCCGACGGAGTACAGCCGGATGGCGCCGCCTCCGCCTGTCATGCTCCCGCGCGTCCGGTGCTGTCCAAGCCACTCGCCCTCCGCCGACCACTCGCCGACGCGGCCCACCATGATGTCATAGGTCAGGAGCCGGTCGCCCGCCCACGCCAGCGAAGAGAGGGCCTCGAACTCCCCCGGCCCTTCGCCCCGCCGGCCGAAGGTGCGGCGGTGCGCACCGTCGAGCCCGAAGACCCTCACCTCGAAGTTGCGGGCGTCGGCCACGTAGACTTCCCGGTTCGGCCCGATCGCCACGCTGTTCACGCCACCGAATTCGTCCGGCGCGCCGGTGTCGGTCAGGGTCTTCGGCCCGATCGAGACCACCGGGACGAGGCGCGCCGGAGGCGGGGTGCCGGTGTTGGTGACGTAAACGACGCCGCCAATGGTGTCGAAGGTGGTGGCGAAGCCGCTGGGGGGCGCCGCGGCGTCCTCGGTGCAGGCGGTGGCGAGGGCGAGGGTGGCGCCGAGAGTGAGAGCGGCGGTGATGGTGAGCGAGGCGGTGCGGGCAGGCGACAAGGGGTTGGGTATGCGGCGCATTGGGACTCCCGGGTATGCTGGTCGGGTCGATTCTCGCGCGGTTGGGCCGACCGGGTTGCCGCGAACCGCGTCCTGGTCGGGAGACACCGCCCGCTTGCCGGGGGTTGCTTCGCGCCACGTTTCAGCTGAAACGTCCTGGCGAGGGCGTTTTCACCAACCAGTCCGGCCCCCAGCGCCTGACGGCGAGGCCGGCCGGCACCTCGACCGCGAAGGCGGTCCCGGCCGGGGCCCCGCCTTCAAGCCAGCCCGGACGGCACCCGAACCATCCTCAACCCGCCGCCTTCCACTCGGCGAGAACCCGCTCCTCGACCTCCCGGGTGACCAGGCGCAACTGGTAGTTGCTCAGGGTCTGGCGGTTGCGGTGCCAATCCAGCGTCTGGCCCGCGGTCACCGCCAGCGGGCGGAAGCGGAGGCCGGCAGCGATGGCCCGGCTGCTGTCCATGCGTCCGTAGTTGAGGTAGAGGCCCCGCGGAGGCTGCCAGAACGGGAGCGGATTCTGCGGATGCAGCCCGCGTTCCGCCAGGAAATCCCAGTCCACCCAAGTGAACGAAACCGGCGCTGCGGTAATGGCGCGGATACCGTAGACGAGCTCTGCCGAAGTGAGCGGCGCCGCAGGGCCGTTGGTGTTGAAGATGCCCCGGGTCTCGTGCTCCAGCAGGTTGATGTAGAACTCGGCCAGGTCCCGTACGTCGACGAACTGAACCGGATCGGTCGGGTCGCCCCAGACCATCACCTCGCCGCCGCCGTCGATCCGGTCCACCCAGTAGGTGAAGCGGTCGGAAAGGTCGCCGGGACCCACAACGACCGGTGGCCGCGTGATCAGAGTCCGCTCCCCGAAAGCTTCCTGCACGACCCGTTCCGCCAGCACCTTGTTCGGACCGTAGCCGACCCAGTCGCGCTCGGGAATCTCACGGGGGCCGAGCGGCGCGTCTTCGTTCATGACCGCAGCCGTGAAATCGTGATAGACCGCGCGCGTGGAGGTGAAGAGGTACTGGCCGGTCGCGTCCTTCAGCAGGTCCACCGAAAGACGGAGCTGGTTGGCGTTGTACCCGGAGTTGTCGACGACGGCATCCCAGCGGCGGCCTTCGAGCGCGCCGAGGTCGCTGTTCCGGTCCCCGACAAGCCTTTCCACTTCGGGGAAGAGGTGGACGTTGGTCTGGCCGCGGTTGAAGATGGTGACCTCGTGCCCCCGGGACATCGCGCGCCGCACGACGTACGGGCCGATGAATCCGGTGCCGCCCAGAATCAGGATTCGCATCGGCTGGCGACCGCCTTTGCGGGCATTCGCCATTCCCGCGCCACGCGTCGCACTCGCCGGGCCGACCGCCCCCGGCCGGCCCGCCACTCCCAAGGCCGCTGCTCCCGCCAAGGCCCCCGCTCGCTCAATGAAGTCTCGCCGTGTAGCCATTGTTCGTCCCTCCTTGCGGTTGGTATGTGCAACAGACCGTCATTCGCCTATTGTATCCCGGCGCGGCGCGGATGGATCCACCTTCAGAATGCCCGCTGCCCGCCGCCTGAGCAAGCCGACCCCTGCCTGGAGAAGACCGTGTACCAGATCGGAAACGCCGCCCGCCTGTTCGCCACTGGCCTGTTCGCCATCGGACTGTTCGCCACCGGGTCCGTCCTTGTGGCCCCGGCCGCCATCGCCGCCCAGGACGCCGACGACGCCTTCGCGCGCGCGACCTCGGCGCTCCGCTTCCGCACCATCGGCCCGACCATCATGGGCGGGCGCGTCGCGGAGCTGGCGGTCGTCGAGTCGGACCCCAGCACCTTCTACGTCGGCGTCGCTACCGGCGGCCTCTGGAAGACCGAGAACGCCGGGATAACCTTCGAGCACGTCTTCAGGGACGAGGCCACCGCGTCGGTCGGCGCCGTGGCCGTGGCGCCCTCGAACCCCAACGTGGTCTGGGTGGGAACCGGGGAGCCGAACAACCGCCAGAGTTCGCCGTGGGGCAACGGCGTGTACCGCTCCGTCGACGCCGGGCGTACCTGGACGCATGCGGGGCTGGAGAACACGCACCATGTCGGTCGCATCCGGGTGCACCCGATGGACCCCGACGTGGCCTACGTGGCCGCGGTCGGCCATCTGTGGGGGTCGAACCCGGAACGGGGCGTCTACCGCACCAACGACGGGGGCGAGACCTGGGAGCTGGTCCTGTTCGTGGACGAGCACACCGGCGCCATCGATCTGGCAATGGACCCGACCGACCCGAAGACGCTGTTCGCAGCGATGTACCAGCGGCAGCGGCGGGCGTGGGGGTTCAATGGCGGCGGCCCCGGGAGCGGGATCTACCGCACCACGGACGGCGGCGACAACTGGACGGAGCTCACCAGCGGCCTTCCGGCCGGGGACAAGGGGCGCATCGGGCTGGACATCTACCGGGGCGACACCGACATGATCTTCGCGCTGGTGGAGGCGGACGCGCGCGGGCCGGGCGGTTTTGGCGGCGGCGGGTTCGGCGGCTTCGGCGGAGGCGGGGGCGGCCGCCAGCCCCAGAATGGCGTCTACCGCTCGACCGACCGGGGCGAGACATGGGAACAGATCAGCACCACCAACAATCGCCCCATGTACTACAGCCAGATCCGGGTCGACCCCAACGACCCCGAACGGATCTACCTGGGCGGCGCGGCGCTCTACCGCTCGTCGGATGGCGGAAACAATTTCACCCCCGACGCCGCGCCCACGGTCCACCTCGACCACCACGCGCTGTGGATCAATCCAGCCAACTCCGAGCACCTGATCCTCGCCGGCGACGGCGGCGTCTCGGTCAGCTGGGACCGCTCCGACAACTGGTACCAGCTGCGCAACCTGCCCATCGCCCAGTTCTACGAGATCGGCGTCGACATGCGCGACCCCTACCACGTCTGCGGCGGACTCCAGGACAACGGCTCCTGGTGCGCGCCCTCCCAGACCCTCTCCAACCAGGGCATCCGCACGCGCGACTGGTACAACGTGGGCGGCGGCGACGGCTTCTTCACCGTCATGCACCCCAGCAACACCGACATCATGTTCGCCGAGTCGCAGGGCGGGAACATCGCGCGGGTGAATCTGGCCGCAAACGAGCGCAAGTCCATCCGTCCCATCGCCCGGCCCACCGAGGAGGACGATGACCGGTCGCTGCGCTGGAACTGGGACACGCCGATCCTGCTGTCGTCGCACGACGACCAGGTGGTCTACGTCGGCTCGAACATCCTCTTCCGCTCGCCGGACCTGGGGCAGAGCTGGGAGGAGATCAGCGGGGACCTGACCCATGCGATCGACCGCGATACCCTCGAGCTCATGGGCGTGCCCGGCGGCGAGGCGCAGATGTCGCGCAACGACGGGCAGTCCAACTACGGCAACCTCACCGCCCTGGCGGAGTCGCCGCACGACCCGGCGGTGCTCTACACCGGCAGCGACGACGGGCGGCTGCACGTCACCCGTGACGGGGGCAAGAACTGGATGGACGTGACCGGGAACGTGCGCGGGCTGCCGCCCTACACCTACGTGACCCGCATCGTGGCGTCCCGTGCCGCGCCGGGGGAGGTGTACGCGGTATTCGACGGGCACCGGAGCGACGACTTCAACCCGTACATCTTCGCCAGCGGCGACTTCGGCGAGAGCTGGCGCCAGATCACGGACGGTCTGCCGATGACTTCGCTCAACGCGCTGGCGCAGCACCCGGCCGCGCACAACCTGCTCTTCACGGGGAGCGAGGTGGGCGTGCACGTGTCGATCGACGGGGGCGCGAACTGGCACCCGCTCAAGAACGGGCTGCCCACCGTGCCGGTCGATGATCTCACCATCCACCCGCGTGAGAACGATCTCGTGATCGGAACGCACGGGCTCGGCATCTGGATCATGGACGATATCGCGCCGCTCCAGGAGCTGAGCAGCGGGGTGATGGCGAAGGCGGCGCACCTCTACCCCGTGCGGCGCGCGACCTCCTACAACCCCTACTTCCCGCAGGGGTGGACGCCCGGGATCTACGTGGCGCCCAATCCTCCGGATGGGGCGTGGATCCGCTACCACCTGGGCGCCGACGCCGACAGCGTCACGCTGGAGATCCGGGACGGGGACATGGTCGTGCGGGAACTCGACGCGAGCACCGGGATGGGCCTCAACCAGGTGATCTGGGACCTGCGGCTGGTGATGGACGGCCCCGACGGCGAACCCATGGGCTCCGGACCGCGTGTGCTGCCGGGCACCTACACGGTGGCGCTGACCGTGGGCGAGGAGACTCTTGAGCAGCCCGTCGAGGTGCGCCTCGACCCCCGGGTGTCGATATCGCGGTCGGATCTTCGGGCCCGCCACGAGGTGATGCTGAGTTCGTACCGGCTGTCCGGCCCGCGGAACCAGGCCAGCCAGCGCATGCAGCAGATGATGCAGCTGGTGGCCCGCGCCGAGCAGCGCGCCAACGACGCCGAGAGCGTGCCGGAAGACCTCACCGAGGAGATCGAGGCCGTGCGCGAAGCGCTCCAGGAGCTGATGGGCGACCTGAACGAAGCGGGCGGCGGCACCAACGTCTACGGGCAGATCGAACGGTCCACCTCCCCCGCGACGGCCGACCAGCTATGGCGGATCGAGCAGTCGTGGGCGGAGTTGCCGGCCGTGATCGAGCGCGTCAACGAGATGCTCACCGGGGATGTCCCGGCGCTGCTGGCGCGGATCTATCCGGAGGGACTGCGTCCCGAGGTGGGTGAGGTGGTGGCCGTGCCGGGGCGGTAGGGGGGGAAGTCGAAGCGGCAGGGGTGCCGGGCTGCGCCGAGGGCGTCAGGGCATCCGGGCCGCCCTCAGTCGCGCAGCTCCGTGAAGACGTAGGTGACCACCCCGCTGCCGGGGCGGTTGTCGATGTCCACGTAGCCGCTGTCGACCATGCGGTTGAGACAGGCCTCCACCTCCTTGAACGTCTTGCCGGTGGCGATGACCCCCTCGGTCACCGTCAGGACGCCGCCCTTTTCCACTGCCGCCTTGAGCAGCTCGATCCGGAGGCTGCCGGTTACTGGTGCCGCGGCCACCGCCGGAGGCAGTGCGGGAGTTTGTGCAGCCACCGGGACGGTCTGCCGGGTCTGCATGACCGGCGCAGAGGCGGACGCGAGGGCCGCGGCGCGCGATTCCTCGACCCACTTGGGGATCGCGACCGCGTCCACCAGCACCCAGATGCCCAGGATCATCAGGGGGACCAGTCCGATAACAAACGGAAGCGTAATCAGGCCGCCCAAAAGCAGGATGAGCATTGTGACGCCGCCCGGACGGCCCAGGTAGAAGCGGTGCGCGCCCAGGCCGCCGGCAAACGCCCAGATGAGATAGGCGAAGCCGGTGGACTTCAGTTCCGGAACCGGACTGGGGGGTGGGGACGGGTGGGTCGGGAGATTGACGTTTACCGTCACCTCCCTTGGCGATTCCTTGTCCGTCACTTTGGATCCTTCCAATTGGGGATGTCCCTTCCAACTGCCTGGCGAGGCCGATGGCAGGTTTCGGCCGGCGACATGCCCGGGAGTGCGGCCGGCGGTTCGTTCGGGCCCTAATATACTACGTATTCGACACCGGATTCCTTCAATTCAGCCGGCCGTATTTCCTCAGCACCTCCCGCAGGCGGTCGTGGGGAAGCGCGTGGACGGTCACATCGTTCGCGCCGGTCATCGTCTCCGCCGCAACCAGCGCGTTGATGATCGCCTCTTCGGTGGCTTCGACCGTGGCCGAGAAGAGGGGATTGAGGCGGCCGTTGGCGAGTACGCGGGCGTCTGCGGCCGGGGCGTCCTCGGAGGCGGCTTCCCGGTTGGCGGTCGAGAACGCCACGAAGATGTCGCCAGAGCCGTTTGACGAGATGCTGCCGTTGCGGGCCAGGCCCAGCGAGACGCGCCGGGCCATCCGCTCCAGCTGGTGGGGCAGCACGGGAGCGTCGGTGGCGACCACCACGATGATGGAGCCGTCGCGGTCGGCCCCGGGGATGGGGCCGTCGGGGGCCGCGGCTGCCTCTGGCCGTGCGGCTCCCTCCGGCTGCGCGACTCCCTCTGGCGGCCCGGCTCCCAGCAACGACGCGGCTTTCTCCCGCGGCCCCGCCCCGGCCCCCGGCCGCTCCGGCATCAGGTCCGTGATCTCCTGCCCAACCGGGACGCCCGCCACCCGGAAGGGCCCCCGGCCGCCGTAGTTGCACTGCACCAGCA
The DNA here is from genome assembly GCA_022826005.1 of Gemmatimonadota bacterium. Taxonomy (GTDB): domain Bacteria; phylum Gemmatimonadota; class Gemmatimonadetes; order Longimicrobiales; family Gaopeijiaceae; genus Bin94. The sequence goes on from JAJDVT010000060.1 coordinate 20,362, forward strand.
CACCCACCGTGTAGGTTTCGCCCGCCACCTCGGCGATCCGCGACGATGTCCCGATGCCGCCCTTGAAGCGGTGGCAGATCATCCCGGTTCCGCCGCCGACATTCCCCTCGGCAACCGGCCCGCCGCGCGCGGCCTCCATCGCCGCGATCGCGTCCTCCTCGGTCACGTGCTGGCCGCGGATGTCGTTCAGGGTGCCGTCCCACGTCTCCCCCACGACGGGCAGCGCCGCGAGCCACGCGCCGCTTCCCCGTTCGGCGGCCTTAGCCACCCCCCAGCGGATCACCGCATGGTGCACCACGCCCACGCTGAGCGTGTTCGTGATCATGACCGGCCCCTCCATGATGCCGGAATCGCGCACCCAGGTCGTGCCGGTCATCTCGCCGTCGCCGTTCAGCGTGTACCAGGCCGCGTAGGCGGGGTCGGGGGTTTCGCGGCCGCGCGGCCATACGGCGGTGACGCCGGTGCGCACGGGGCCCTCGCCGATCACGAGCCGGCCGCTGCCGCGGATGATCGTGGCGTGGCCGACCTCGACACCGGCGACATCGGTGATGGCGTTGAGGGCGCCGGGGGTTCCCTCGAAGGGGATGCCGAGGTCGCGGGCACGGGGCTGCTGGGCGGTGGCGGGGGCGGCGTCGCAGATGGCGATGGCCGCAGCGGCCAGGAAGATCGAAACGGAGGCGGTCGGGACTTCTTTCATTGGGTTCATCCTTTGCTGGGAGGCTACGAAACCCGGCCGCGCATGGCCACGGCTCCGGTGGGGCCCAGCGCCTCGACGAAGCGCTCAGCGGGCGACGACGGGCGGCCGGTGTGCTCGGCATCGGCCCCGGGCGACGGTTCAGATCGGCCCGCGTGACCGGCGTCGGCCCCGGGCGAGGGGTCGGAGCGGCCCGCGAGGGTGATCGGCTGGTCGGCATACAGGGGCGCGAGCGCGCGGTAGCGGAAGCGGGCCGGGGGCGCGGGGGCGTATCTGCCGGCGGCGTCGAGGAGAAGGAGCGCGGTGAGCGGGCCGTGCACCAGGAGGCCGGGATAGCCTTCCTGCCCGGTGGCGTAGGGGTGGTCGTAGTGGATGCGGTGGGGGTTGTAGGTGAGCGCCGAGAACTGGAAGAGGGTGGTGGTGGTCGGGAGGAAGGTGTGCGTCCACTCGGGAGCCGGGACGCGGCCCTGCGGGGTGGGGGCGGGGGCAACGGGCTGAGAGCCCGTGTAGACGATCACCTGCTTTTCGTGCATGCACCGGTAGCCATCCTGCAGCACGGTATGGTCCACGGTGACGAACACGAGGCGGCCGCTCTTACCGCGCTTCTCGTTCACGCTGAGGACTTTCGACCTCAGTTCGGCGGGCGCGCCGAGCCGGATTGGGCCGAGCGAACTAAGCTCTCCACCGGCCCACATCCGCCGCGGCAGATCCACTATGGGCATGAACGCACCCCGTTCCTCATGCCCATCCGGCCCGAGACGCGAAGCCCGCAGCGGTTCGTTGAAGTAGAGCCAGTGCCACCCCAGGGGAAGCGGGTCGTCCTCGCCAATGCCATCGGGTTCCCGGTCGAGGAGGCCGAGCATGGCCTGGCTGGGCCACGGCGCAAGGATGTCCCTACGGACGCGGGTCCGGCCGATCGCGCCGCTGACGGTGTGGTTCATGGGGTTGATCCCGGGCGCGCCCGCCGCAGGACCCGGCGCGCTGCCTCGACCACTGGCCGGTCCACCATCCTTCCCTTCAATGCCACGGCGCTGCCTCCCGCCGCGTGATCCGCCTCGACGATCTCGCGTGCCCGCCGCACCTCGTCCGGTGAAGGGGTGAAGACCTCGTGAACCACCGGGATCTGCGCCGGGTGAATTGCTGCCTTGCCCGCGAAACCGAGCCGCCGGGCCCGCACGGCCTCCTCACGGAGCCCGGACATCTCGCCGAAGTCCCGCGAAGGCATGTCGATGGCGTCAAGCCCGCCGAGCACCGCGGCGTGCACGACCCGGGAGCGCGCGTACAGCAGCGCTTCCCAGCAAGGCTCGGCGCCGAGCTCGATGGCCAGGTCGAACCCGCCGAAGACCAGTCCCGCCACGCCGTCGCATGCAGCGATTGCGGCCGCGTTTTCGAGTCCGCGCGCCGTCTCGATCAGCGGGAGCACACCGGCGGCGACGGGCAGCGCACGCGCCGCAACCTGAACATCCGTGGCCGTCCTCACCTTGGGGATCATGAACGCGTGCGGCGACGGACAATGGGCGAGACCGTCGGCGTCCCGCTCTCCTTCCTCGCCGGTCGGGTCGTTGACGCGCACAATGACAGGCACCGGGGATGAACGCTCGTTCGCCCGGTCCCCCCCGGAACCGGCAAGCCGCTCGTTCAGGAATCGTGCGACGGACTTCCTTGCCCGGTCCTTTCGGCTGGCCGGCACCGCGTCCTCCAGGTCGATGCAGACCGCGTCGGCCCCGGCACCCAGGGCGTTCGCGTAACGTTCGGGGCGGTCGCCCGGTACAAAGAGGATCGAGCGGCGCGCACGGAAACCGCCGGGCTGCAACGCCGACATCGCCGAACGGCTCACCGCCCCCCCTCAGAACGACCGCGGCATCCCCAGCACATGCGTCGCCACATGGCTGAGGACGAGGTTGTTGGCCACCGGCGCGACCATGTACAGCCGCGCCTCGCGGAACTTGCGCTCGATCCCGTACTCCGACGCCATCCCCCAGCCGCCGAAGGTATCCATTGCCACATTGGCCGCCTTCCAAGCGGCCCGCGACGCCAGGTACTTGGCCATGTTAGGCCCCTCGCCGCGGGTCTCCCCGCCGTCGTACTCGCGGGCCGCTTCGTCCCGCACCGCGGCCGCGGCACGGATGTCCATGTAGGCCTCGGCGATCGGGAACTGAACGCCCTGGTTCCGGCCGATCTCGCGGCCGAAGACACGGCGGGCGCTGGCATAGTCGGATGAGCGGTCGATGAAGTAGAGGCCGTCGCCGATCGACTCCGACGCCAGCAGGATCCGCTCGGCGTTCATCCCCGACATGATGTAGCGGAACCCCCTGCCCTCCTCGCCGATGCGGTTCGCGGCCGGGACCTCGAGCCCGTCGAAGAAAACCTCGCAGCTCTCGTGGTTGATCATCGTGTCGATCGGGTCGACCCGGACGGCATCACCGGATTCCCGCAGATCGACGATGAAGACGGACAGCCCGGCGGTCCGCTTCTCGACTTCGTCCAGCGGGGTGGTGCGCGCCAGCAGGATCATCAGATCGGAATGCGGCACCCGCGAGATGAAGACCTTCTGTCCCGACACGACGTAGCGATCGCCCCTGCGCCCGGCGAAGGTGCGGATGCGGGTGGTGTCGGAGCCGGCGTCGGGCTCGGTGACCGCGAACGCCTGCAGGCGGAGTTCGCCGCTCGCGATGCCGGGCAGGTAGCGCGCCTTCAGCTCGGCGGACCCGTGCCGGAGCAGCGTCCCCATCGTGTACATCTGAGCGTGGCAGGCCGCAGCGTTGCCGCCCGAGCGGTTGATCTCCTCCAGAATCACGCACGCCTCGCGGATGCCGAGCCCCATGCCCCCATAATCCTCCGGGATCAGGCACGCAAGATGGCCCGCGTCGGTCAGCGCCTCCACGAACTCGTGCGGGTAGGTGCGGGCCTCGTCGGCGGACTGCCAGTAGTCGTGGCCGAAGTCGGCGCAGAGCGCGCGGACGGCGGTGGCGAGTTGTTCGCGCGAGAGGTTCATCTCGTCGAGTGCATGTCGCGCCCGTCGACCACATGCTTCACCACGCGGCTGCCCTGCATCACGAACTGCACGTCCATCGTCACGGCGATGTCGTCGAGCGGGTTCCCCGGCACGGCGATGATGTCCGCGAGCATTCCCTCGGCGAGGCGGCCGCGGTCGGGGGTGCCGAGCAGGTCGGCGGCGTGGATCGTCGCGGTGCGCAGCGCGTCGAGCTCGCTCATCCCCAGCGCGACGTAGATCCCGAATTCGCTCGCGTTCTCACCGTGCGGGAAGACCCCCGCGTCGGTGCCGAAGGCGATCGGGACGCCGCGCTCGATCGCGCGCTCCAGGCTCACCCGCATCACCGGCAGGATCTCCTCGGCCTTGGCGCGGACCAGCGGCGGCAGCGCGTCCAGGTCGATCCGGTCGGCGAGATATGTCGTTGGGACGAGGTAGGTGCCCTTTTCGATCATCAGGTCCATGATCTCGTCGGTGAGGACCGAGCCGTGCTCGATGGAGGCCACCCCTGCCTTCACCGCCGCCAGGATCCCCTCGGGGCCGTGCGCGTGGGCGGCGACCTTGACCCCGTGCCGCGCGGCCTCGTCCACCATCGCGGTGAGCTCCTCCAGCGAGTACTGCTGGGCGCCGACCGGGCCCTCCATGGACAGCACCCCCGCCGTCGCGCAGGTCTTGATGACCTTCGCCCCGTGCTTGATCTGGTAGCGGACCGCTTCGACCACCTCCCACGGCCCGTCCGCCACCCCCTCCTCCGGGCCGCCCTCGCGGATGCCGGGCGCGAACCCCGTCACGTCGCAGTGGCCGCCGGTGATGCCGAGCAGGTTGCGCGACGGGATCACGCGGGGCCCCACGATGTCGCCGCGTTCGACCGCGTGGCCGAGTTCGACGGTCACGTCGCCGCCGAAGTCGCGCACGGTGGTGAAGCCGGCCCGCACGGTGAGGCCGCCGAACCGCACCGCGTTGATGGCGTAGTACGACTCGGTGCGGGTGACCGCGTCGGTGAACGAGGTCGCGCTGATCTGGCTGCCAAGGTGCGTGTGCGCGTCGATGAAGCCGGGCAGGAGCGTCACGTCGCCGAGGTCCATATCATGCATGGAGTGCGGGACGGTGGCCGGGTTCACCGCCGTGATGATGCCGTCCTCGACCACGAGTACCGCGCCGGTGTGCAACTCGCCGGTCACGACATCGAGCATGCGCGCGGCCCTCAGCACCGTGACGCCATCGTGGTGGTCCCCGTGCATCATGTGGGCGCCCTCCTGCGCGAGGAGGTGGCCGTGCGGGGCGGCCGGCGCTGCGAGGGCCAGGGCAAGAAGGGACGCGAGCACGCGGACAGACGCGACAGCGCGGACAGACGCGAAAACCGGGGTGGACGCGAGAACGGTGGTGGACAGTTTGCCGGTCGGGTTCGTCATGGCCATTGTTGTTTCGGGTTGGGCAGCGCGGGGACAGCGCAATTGATCCGGCCCCGGAGCGGGACGCAAGCGGTGGAAGCGATGCCGTGGGAAGATGCGTTCGCCGGCAAGTCACTTCATCGAGGAGCAGGAAGCAGTGGGCGACTCTCGAAAGCGGAATCGGCCCGCGCGCACCATCGTCCTCCTGGCGACCTTGAGCGCGGTGGTCCTGGCCGTAACGGTGTTCGGGATTCGGACGTTTGCCGGGTCGGGCGGTTTCGCCCGCGCCTGCGAGGAATTGCTGGACACGGGCGCCGCAGGGCTGATTGGCCCATTTGCCGTCCCGGAGTCGGATCCCGCTCCTCCACCAAGGTGCATCGCGATTGTCGGTCCGCAGCCGGTCGATGTGGAGCTCGCCCTGACGCGGCCTCCTGACCTCCTGAACGAGAGTGATGTCCTGGGAGCGCTGTCCGGGAACATCCCGCACGAGACCGAAGAGACCGGCACCGAAGGCGTGGCTACCGCCCACTTCCTGGTGGACGAGACGGGTGTCGTGCAAGAGCAGCGGATCGCCGAGAGTTCGGGGTACGAAGCTCTGGACGAAGCGCTGTTGGCAATCGGCCCCCTCGCCAGCTTCTCGCCCGCCGAGACCGAAGATGGTCCGACGGAGGCCTGGGTGGCGATAACCCTCGGCCTCCGTGTGAATCAAGGGGCGCTTCAGCGACTCCGGCAGTGGTTTGACCGCCAGGAGGCAGCGAAATAGGTCCCCGCCGGATTCGCCCGGCGGAGCATCCGGTTCGGCCGGCGGAACACCCTGGCGGTCCGTGGCCCGCTCGCCCGCCAGGCTACGCCAACTCGACCCGCTCGATCCCCTCGATCCGGTCGAATCCCCGATCGAATGTTGCGATCCGGTGCACATCGCGACTCAGCATCACCCCGGCATGAACGGCGTCGCGGGCAGACAGGCCCGGCGTCGACAGAAGAATCCGCTTCGCCAGATCGGTGTCGGCCAGGGTCACGGTGAAGATCCCCGGGATCAGCGCGACGAAGAGGTCGTACACCCGGTCGGCCAGGTCGGCACGGCCGAGGATCGTGTAGCGGTACAGGATCTCCTGCAGCACCCATCGTCAGCGGCCCCGCCACCGTCATCGTATATTGTCGCCGGTCCCTGAAGGAACCCCGGTCCTGCGGCGTATGGAGTCTCGACAATCCGGCCTCTCGTCCAGTCAATCCCCAGGAAACATGCATGAATGATTCCGAACCCGCGCCGGTGCAGCTCCGTGAGCTCTCCATCGGCTACCGTCGCAACCGTCCCGTTATCGGCGGACTCAATGTCGATGTCGTACCCGGAGAGGTACTCGCGATCGTCGGCCCCAACGGTTCCGGCAAGACCACTCTCTTTCGCACCCTCCTTGGTGTCCTCGATCCGCTTGGCGGCGAAGCCTCCGTCGCCGGCCTCGCTCCCGCGGACTACCGCCGCCGCCACGGCTTCGGCTACCTCGCGGAGGACACCGCCATGCCGGCAAAGTGGAGCTGCGACGGTGTGCTCACCCTGGCGGCTGGGGCCGCAGGCCCGGATACAGACCTCAACAACGCCCTCTGGCTGGCGGGCGTCGACTACGACACCGCCGTGCCCACCGACTCCCTTTCCAAGGGGATGAGACGCCGCCTCGCGCTCGCCGTGGCCCTGATGCGGCCCACCAGACTGCTCGTCCTCGACGAGCCGGAATCGGGGCTCGATCCGGGCCAGCGCATCCGGCTGCGCAAGCGCATCGAGAGCATTCGCGGCCGCATGACGATCCTTGTCGCGAGCCACGACCTGGGCGAGATGGCGATGATGAGCGATCGCGTGCTCCTGATCGACCAGGGCAGGGGCCGGCTCGTCGAGCAGCCGGAAGGCGGGTTCACCCGCGACTTCCTGGAAGAGGAATTCCTCGGGCTGGAAGGAGCGGTGTCATGAGCATCTTCAAGGAGACGCTGCGACACGTTCTGCGCCGGAAGTGGAAGCTCCTGCTGGCCGTTTTTCTCTGTGGCGTGGCGCTGGTGGCGGTGAGCGAGGCGTATGACGTGCAAGGGATCCTCGACGAACTCCAGGGGATCGCGGAGTCGGAAGGGCCCCCGAGCGGAGAGCAGGCAGGCACTGCGATGAGAGGTGCCGGAGTGTTGCTCCTGATGGGCGCCCTCGGTTTTCTCTTCCAGGTCGGCACGCTGATGGTCGCCGTGCTCATGCCGGGGGGGATTGTTGCCAACGAGCGGGGGAGCGGTGCCATCATGCTGTGGGCCCAGCACCCGATGTCGTTGACGAGCTTCTATCTTCACCGTTACCTCGGCATCCAGGGTGCAAACCTGGCCGTACATGCGCTGTTCGCACTTCTCTCCATCATGGCGGTGCTCCCCAGCGGCGATCCTGCAACAGGCTTGCCGACCCAGGCGGTCCTGTCGGATCTTGCCCAGTTCAGCCAGGTCCTGCTGGGCGGCGCGCTCGCGTGCGCGATCAGCTTCGCCATAACCGCGCTGGGATTGCGCCGCGCCGCCTTCTTCGCGATTGCCTACGTTTTCGCATCGGGCATCGTGTGGGGGATCGTCGACCCTGTTGCCGGCTTCGGCGTCCCGCTCCCGGAATGGTTGCATGGCCTGCTGCCGTTTCTGATCTTCCCCGGCAATCCGATCGACGATTTCGTCGCGGGCTTCGTGTCGGGGACGGACTGGAACTGGAAGGCCACGGGCATGGTCCTGTATCACTTCGCCCTGTGGACGGCCGTCGCATGGCTGGGACTGCGCAGGATCGAGGGCAAACCGCTCAAACTCTGACGCGTTCCGCGGGTACAGACCGGCCCCACCTTCTCGAAAAGAGACCCCATGTCGATTGTGAAACAGACCTTCCAGGAGGCACTCCGGCGGAGATGGAAGCTCTCCCTCTGTGTTTTCCTTCTCGGCGCCCTGCTTGCGGTGTTGACCAACACGGTCGACATCTCCGAAACCCTTGACGAGATGGAGGGAGCGGCGGAAGCGGTCTCGGAGACCGCGGAACAGGACCCGGACGAAATCCCGACGGAGGAACTCGGACAGCTCGCCCGCGGCGCGGGGCTGCTCGCCTTCGTCGGCGGCCTGGCGATGCTCTTCTCCCTGGGAGTCGTGGTCGTCGGTTCGTTCATGCCGGCGGGACTCGTCGGCAACGACTCCTTTCGCAGGCGCTACGGTGGAGTACACCTCGCGACACTGCTTGTGATGGTGCTGCTCGGAATCACCGCGGCGGCCCGCGGAACGGCCGGCGAGATGGAATTCGCAGCCCGGTTCGGCCAGCTTCTGAACATCTGCATTCTTGGGGCCGTTGCCTGCGCGGTCAGTTTCGCCTTCGGGGCACTGGGCGCCCGGCGCGCTGCCTGGCTCGGACTGGCATACTATCTCGGATCCGTGTTGGTTGGCGGTTTCGCGAGCTTGGTGACCGCCCTGGCCGGTGGAGAAGTGCTTCGGACCCTGCTCCAATTCGTGATCTTCCCCAGTGCGTCGATCCAGTCGTTCGGCCGGGGCTTCCAGGGAACGTGGGACTGGGGCGCCACGGGCTTCGTCGTCTACCACCTCGCACTATGGTCGGCGCTCGCCTGGGTGGGCGTGCGCAAAGCCCGGCAGGAAGGCCACCGGGAGGCGTACCCATGAACAGTTCACCGAACCGCGCACGGCTTTGCCTCATCCTCCTGCTCACGGCCACGGTTGCCGGGGTCGTGGGCATGGGGGCGTATGGGTGGTTCAAGGAGTTGACTCACCGCTCCTGCGCAGAAGTCATGGACGAAGCGATCCTGGGTTCCCACCTCCTGGGTAACGACGCGTTCCATGTGATCCTTGCGGCCCCGGTGGCGGTCGACCGCGACTCCGCCGGCACCGTGGAGGTTCCCAGCCTGCTCAACGTAGACGAGGTTGTCGGCGTCCTGCTTCGTTCGCTTGGCGAACAAAGTCCCGACCCCGGTTTCACAGGTGTAGCCACTGCCCACTTTCTGGTGGATGAAACCGGCGTGGTCCAGGATGCTCGCATCGAAACAGGCTCGGGCGACGAGGCACTGGACGAAGCCGTCCTGGCCCTCTCGGCCGTGTCCAGCTTCTCGGCTGCACGGAGCGACCGGGGACCCACCGAGGCCCGGGTCGAGATGTCCGTATGCGTGCAGGTGCTCAGGCGGGGGTTCCTGGACCGCTTGCGCTGACCAGCCGCGCTTGTCTCACCCGCGGACGGCGCTCGCCTTGGCGGAGCCCCCTCCGTCCGCGGCTAGCCTCCAGGGGGCACCTGGTAGTACATCGTGGCCTGGAGGCGAGCGTCAATCACCAGCTGCACCTCCGCGCCGCGTGGCAGGTGGAGCGCGGTGGTCGCGGCGCAGGTGTCCGTATCCTCGCCACGGCACTCCTCGACCCGGTAGGTGGATTGATCCAGACCTTCGAGCCACAGGAGCTGGTGGGCCAGCCGGGACGCATTCCACGGGATCGTCAGCGTCTGCCGGGTCCCGCCGCGCACCTGGCCGACGCGCACGGTGACGGGGTTGGGGCCACCTGTCGCAACGACGCGCTCCACGTTCACCACGATGTTCGTCATGTTGTCAACGTGAACGGTGATCGGCTCGTTGCCACCCCCCGATCCCCCTCCCCCGCCCGACGCGCAGGCGCCGTACACCACCACCAGGGCGGCAACGGTGAACACCTTGAGGCCCATTCGGATCATGGTTGACGATTCCATCTTCAGCCTTCCTTCCATCTGGAAGTGTATGGGTGTAACGTCGCTTCCGTGCACTGGGCTCATAAGGGATCCTCAACATTCAGAGTGGGCCTCGGTTTGGACCGCTGTCAAGTGTGTTTCCAACGGTTTGTCAAGTGTGTTCCAACGGTTGTCAAGCGCAAAATGGGCGGGGGCATGGAAAAACAACGGCCCCGCGGCGCATCCTTCCGCCACGGGGCCGCTGCTCCAGCCAGCCCGCCTTACCGGCGACCGGGCCGCCCTACAGGCCGCAACTCACCGGCCGGAATCCGGCGGCACCTTCGACACCGGGAACGGGAAGACGATGGTCGGGGGCCCACCGCCACCCGCCGGCGCCACGTTGTTCGCCGGGTCCAGCATCGTCTCGATCCGGATCACCGCATCGACGAAGTGCAGCCGTGTGGCTTCGTGCCGGTTGTTCATGGATGCGGACGCCAGCTCATCCATCAGTGTCATAAGCTGGCCGCGCGCGAAGGGCGCCACATCGGAGGCCATCGCGTTGTCGTCCATCATCAGGTCCTTCATGCGGTCGAGATACGCGCGCTGCAGGTTGCGCCGGTAGGCGTCGGTGGCGCGGCCGTTCATCGCCTCGCGCCAGATCGACTCACGCAGGTCGTTGAGCATTTCGCCCAGCGTGTAGGCGCGGTTGCCGTGGAATGCCTCCTGTTCCACGAGTCGCTTCATGCGAGTCACATTGAGCACCTGGTTGAGCGCGCTCGACTGCCGGGACCCAACCTGGTCCACCGTACCCGTGCCCTGGAAACGGTCCAGGATATCGCTGTCCAGCATCCAGGCGGGCGTCGTGAAGACCTGGCGGTCGAGGTAGTCCATCGCCCGCTCCTGGTCCCCCTTGGGAATCATCTCGAACGGAACGCCTCGCTGGCCCTGCCGCTTCCGGACCTGCGCCACGCCGCCGATGTTGGTCACGACGTGTCCGGTGTAGCGCGACCACTGCGACACGACGTTGTTGTAGATCTCCTCGAGGTTCGAGTAGTCCTCGCCGTCCTCGCGAGTCCAGTCGACCAGCCGGTCGGTGATGCGCTTCAGGTTCTCGACGCCGTAGTCGGAGGCGCGCATCGCGTCGTCGCCGATGGCCTCGGTCAGCACCGTCGGATCGGCGCCGGTGGGGCTGGAGAAGCGGTACATCGGTTCTCTCTGCTTGTCGACCACCATCGCGCGCAGCGGCTCCATCTCGGAGTCGCGGTCGGAGCCGGGGAACTGCCGGTAGCCCCACTCGATGGCGAACTTGTCGTACGGACCCACGACCGGGTACACGCAGGTGTCGTCGCCCGGCTGCGCCACGTAGTTGAAGCGCGCGTAGTCCATGATCGAGGACGACACTCCGTTCTCGCAGACGAAGCGGGTGCGGAGACGCTCCACCGGATAGGCCGAGTGCGCCTGGAAGTTGTGCTGCAGCCCGATCGTGTGACCCACCTCGTGTGCCGAGACGAAGCGAATGAGCTCGCCCATCACCTCGTCGTCGAACTCGACCCCGCGCGCGTCCTCGTTGACGGCGGCGGTCTGCACGAAGAACCAGTTGCGCAGCAGGTTCATCACGTTGTGGTACCACTGGATGTCGCTCTCGAGGATCTGGCCGGTGCGCGGGTCGTGCACGTGCGGCCCCGAAGCGTTCTGTACGTCGGACGCCAGGTAGCGGATCACCGAATAGCGCGCGTCCTCCGGGCTCCAGTCCGGATCGTCCTTCGGCGCCTCCCGGCCCACGATCGCGTTGCTGAAGCCGGCCGCCTCGAAGGCGACCTGCCAGTCGTTCACCCCCTGGATGAGATAGGGGACCCACTTGGGCGGGGTCGCCGGATCGATGTAGTAGACGATCGGCTCGACCGGATCGACGAGCTCGCCGCGCGCGTACGCCTCCGGATCACTCGGTTCGAGGCGCCAGCGGGTGATGAAGCACCGCGTCTCGGCGCGCTGCGTGTCCAGGCTGAAGTCCGTGCGCGTGTTGCTGAAAAAGCCCACCCGCTCGTCGCAGAGGCGCGGCTCCATGGGGTCGTCGGGGAGCAGGAGCATTGAATGGGCCATCTCCATCGACAGCGTGTTGCCCGCGGAGTTGGTGGGCGCCTGGGTGGCGTCGTAGGTCACGACCCGGCGCACCTCGATGTTCCGCGGGTACGCGTTCGCGCGCACGATGTAGGTCCGGTCGCCATCAAGCCTCCGCACCCCGTACGCGCTTCGTTGGAACGACGCGAGCCCCAGCATCGGCAGGTCGCCGGTGAAGAGGCTGGTGACCTCGATCACGGTCGCCGTGGAGTCCTCGGACAAGACCTCGATGTCGAACGCGTCCAGGATGGGTTCGAAGTTCGAGTTGCGGACCGCCCCGGCGATTGCCGTGGTGTCGTCGGCCACATTCTGGTGGCTGACGAGCCTCAGCATGATGCGGTCGTTCCGCTTCTCCCAGCGCACCGTCGAGGTGTTGGTCTTCGACCCGCCGTAGCCGACGCCCGTGGCGGTGCGCGCGATCCGGGTCAGTAGGAGCATCTCGCGGCCCAGCATGTCGTTGGGGATCTCGTAAAACAGCTTCTCCTTGATCATGTGCGTCTTGAAGAGGCCCTCGGTCGTGATCGCGTCCTCGGTGATCACGTCCGTGTACTTGGTGGTGGTGTCGGGTTCTTCCTCCTCGACCTCGGTGGTGTCCTGTTCTTCCTCCTGTTCCTGCAGGAGCAGCAGCCCCGAGGACGAGGCGGCCGCAAGGCGGTCCGGGACCGGCAGGGCGAGGACGCCGGCGAGGAGCATGAGGAGTAGCGGAGTAATCAGTCTGCGCATGTCTGCCTTCCTGGTTGGGGTACGCGCGGGTCTGCCAAACTAATGTGATCGTTCGCCAGGCCGCCAGTCGCCCGGCAGGAATCCCGGCTGCCCCGGCTCCTGGCGCGCGCGCCGGAAGTCCGACCGGAAGAGAAGCCGCGTGTCGGGATCGAGGCGCACATCGGCAGGCCCGGCAGCGACGGGAATCACGAAGCGGTGCGAGGGGCCGTCGAGCCGGACCGTGGCCGTCTGCACCGGAAGCAGAGTCCCCTCGTTGTAGATTCCGACCTGCAGGGGGACCGAAAACGGAGGCCCTTCCTGCACCTGGCGCAGCTCGATCTGCACCGCTCCGGCCGCCGCGTCGTAGCGCCACGACCCCTCCAGCGCCGGGTTGCCGCCGCGGCGCAGCCACTGGTCGAAGAAGGCCTGCAGATCGTCGCCGGAGACCTCCTCCATCGCATGCATGAAGTCGTCGGTGGTGGCGGTGCCGTTGAAGTGGCGGGCGTAGTAGAGGCGGATGCCGCGCCAGAAGGCTTCGTCGCCGAGCCGGGCCCGGAGCATGTGCAGCACCCAGGCCCCCTTCTGGTAGGTCGCCACGCTGGTGACCCGCGACATGTCCGTCAGGTTGTCGTGCACGATGCGGTAGTCGGGGTTGTCGTCGTACCAGCGCCAGACGCGCTCGGCCGCCTGCCGGAGTCCGGTCACGAAGTCGTCGCGCCCGTAGGCGTGCTCACGGAAGAGGAGGGTGAAGTAGGTGGCGAATCCCTCGCTGAGCCAGACGTCGTCCCACTCGGACTCGGTGACGGAGTTGCCGAACCACTGGTGGGCGATCTCGTGGATGACGACGTTGCGCCAGCCGACGGACCGCTCGCCGGTCACCGAGTTCTCGCCGTACATGAGCGCGGTGGCCGCCTCCATGCCTCCTCCGGTGGCCGGCGACGTGATGTTGGCGAGCTTCTCGTAGGCGAAAGGGCCCACGTACTCGTCGTAGAAGTGGAGGACGTCGATGGTGGGCACGGCGAAATCGTGGAAACCCGCGTCGCGGTCGCGGGCGTAGACCCAGGTCTGCACCGGCACGCCCTTGAACTCGCCGAGGTGCTGGACGGCGAAGCGCGCCACTCCCACGACGTAGAGCCAGGGTGAGATCGGCACCGACTGCTTCCAGTGGGTGAGGCGCATGCCGCCGTCGAGGTCCGTCTCCTCCATGAGGCGCCCGTTCGACACCACCTGGTAGTGCGCGGGCGCGGTCACGATGAACTCGCAGGTCGCCTTGTCGCCGATGTGGTCGACGGTCGGCAGCCAGTTGCGCGCCCGGTTGGGCCAGTTGTCGCTGAAGAAGGTGCGCTCGCCGTACTTGTTGGGGCCGATGCGAAGGCCGGAGGCGGGGACGCCGCGGTAGTCGACGGTGAAGGTCGTGCGGGCTCCGGCGGTGCCGGGGGACGGAAGGGTGACCGTGAGGACGTCGCCTTCGTGGCGGTAGGGGAGCGCGCCGCCGGCGGGGGTGGTGACGGCGAGGACTTGCATGCCGGGGGTGGGGGTGGCGGGCGGCGTGGGGACGCCGGACGGTTCCGGCGGTGTGCGGCCGATCAGATCAAGCGGGACTTCAGCGACGCCGTCGGCGGTGAAGCGCAGCGTGATGTCGGTCCGCCCGGTGATCTCGTCGGTGTCGTCGCGCAGGGTGAGTGCGAAGACGTAGGCTTCGATGTCGATGCCGGGGGCTGGGGCCGCGGGTGGCGGGGCAATCGCATGGCCGGACGGGATGGTCGCCGCGGGTGGCGGGGCGAGGCCATGGCTGGACGGGATGGTGGCCGCGGCCGCGCCGGCCAGCAGGGCCGGAAGCAGCAGGGCGGGAAGAGGACGAGGCCGTGAGGGGGTGGAGTGGGGGTGGGGGGTTCGCATGGCGCCTCCGGTGCGTGGTTGGCTGCCGCAAAATGCCGTGTTTCGGCGTAGCGGGCCAGCCAACCCGCACAGGAGGCTGCTGTTGGTGGTCCCGTGCTAGCGCAGCGGGATTGGGGCCATGTTCCGTCCGACGTCCTCCGCGGGAATATCGTAGTACATCGTGGCCACGTGTCGCTGGTCGATCACCAGCGTCACTCTTGCGCCCGGGGGCAGGTGGAGCGCCGACGTCTCGACGCATGCACGCAGCCCCTGGCCGCGGCACTCCTCAACGCGATAGCTCAAGTGATTCTGGCCCGGACTGAGGGTCTCTCTGCCGGTCGCGACCCTCTCCGCTCCTTCGATCCAGAGCATCTGGTGGGCGAGGCGGGACGATAGCCAGGGAACGGTCAGTGTCCGTTTGGATTTACCGCTCACCAGACCCACGCGCCGGGTGACGGGCCGTTCGCCCCGGCTGGTCAAAGTCTGGAAGCTGGCGCCCCTGTAACTACCGCTGACGGCCACGATACGATCCACCGTGATCACTCGGCTTGTCAGGTTCTCGACGTGAATGGTGATCGGCTCCTGGCCTGCGTCCCCTCCCGCCGCCGGGGCGCTCGCGCACGCGCCGGACGCGGCCACAAGCATGGCCTGGGCGAAAGCTGTGACACTCATTCCGATTCTTCCTCGCGACTGCAACTTCATGATTTCCCTCCCCCGATATCCCGGAGTTCCGTAGTGACGATTCCTGCTATTGAACCTACTGTCCGAAAGCCAAATCCCTTCAACGGACATGGCCATGCGTGACCGGCCGCAGCAGTGCGCGGGCGCGTCCACCAGGGACCCGCCCCTTCCTGGTCTCCGATGCGGTCATGGTGGCTACCGGTTGCACATCCATTTCGGCCACGCCTCGCGGAGAGGCGTGACAGCCATGCGCCTTCGACTTGCCCCGGGCTCGGTGCTCGATTAGAGATCCACCATGACTCTACCGCTGTGGCGCCGTCGGCGCGAACGGCTGTGCGCGGCGCCGGCCGCGTTGCTCTGCCTCGCGGTTGCATCGTGCGGCGAAGATCCGCCGGTGAAACCGATCGATCCCGGGCCGGAGCCCGACCGGCCCACCGCGCTCGTGATTTACGCCGGGGACGGACAGACTGCCATGACGGGCACCTCCGTCGCCGAGCCCGTCCTCGTTCGGGTGACCGGACGGACGGGGGCTGCGCTAGCCGGTGTGCAGGTGGGATTCGCTGTCGCCGCGGGTGGCGGAAGGGTTCAGTTCCCGACCGCGACCACCGGCGCCGACGGCCTCGCCTCACCAGGCAGATGGACGCTGGGGGCCGTGGGAGCACAGGTGCTGCGCGCGACCGTCGCAGGGTTGCAGCCCGTCACCTTCGAGGCCACCGCGACTCCGGTCCCGGCGGCGGTCGCAGCCGTTGCGGGGCAGGATCAGAGGGCCTTCGTGGGATCCGAGGTGGCGGTGGCGCCCGAAGTCCGGGTCACCGCCGCCGACGGCTCGCCGGTGCCGGGGATCGCGGTCTCTTTCACCACGGAACCCGCGGCGGCAATCGCCGGGGCCGATTCGGTCACCGACGACGACGGGCGCGCGAGCGCTGGGAGCTGGACGCTGGGCACGACCCCCGCCGTGTATTGGCTCGAGGCGAGCGTGGAAGGGGAGGACATCACCGGCAATCCGGTCCGCTTCGAGGCGCGCGCGCTGGCGGGGCCGCCCGCCGAACTGCTCCCGGTCGGGGGAGACGGGCAGGAATCGGAGGTCAGATTCCCGGTGCCGGTGTCGCCCAGGGTTCAAGTGCTCGGTCCGCATGGCAACGCCATCGCCGGCGTCACGGTTTCGTTCGAGGCGGGCGGGGGCAGCGCAGTCATTCCCACCGAGGCCGAGGCCGATTCGCTCGGCTTCGCCGCAGTGGACAAGTGGGTGCTCGGGACCGAGCCGGGAGTCGCCTACTCGCTGACCGCCAGCGTGCGGGAGGGCGACGAAGTGCTGGCATCCACGACCTTCACGGCCACTGCCACGCCGCCCGTCTTCGACATCGAGATCGTCTTGCGGAATCCGGACGGGCTTGCCGAAGCCTACCGTACCGCCTTCCAGAACGCCGAACGCCTGTGGGAAGGGGCCATCACCGGCAACCTGCCCTGGGCCACGCTGCGGGAGGGCGAACTGATCACGTGCCTGTCGCGCGGCGGGATCGACCTCGAAGCCGGCGGCGACCGCATCGTCAACGACATGCTGATCTACGCCAGCGTCGAGCAGATCGACGGGGCCGGCGGGATCCTCGCGGCGGCGGGACCATGCCAGCTCCGCAGCGGTTCCGATCTGCCGATCGTGGGAACGATGCGAATCGACGCGGCTGACGCGGACGGAGACCACCTGGAGGAGACCATCGTCCACGAGATGGCACACGTGCTCGGGTTCGGCACCCTCTGGGGACGCCTGGGGCTGCTTCAGGACTCGGTAGCAAACGGCCGCGGCAACCCCCACTTCACTGGCGACTCCGCCGTCGCCGCCTTCGCGCGGATCGGTGGCGAACGGTACACCGCCAGCAGGCTGGTGCCGGTGCAGCACCTTGGCGGCGCGGGGGTCTGGAACGGGCACTGGCGCGACTTCGTCCTCTGCAACGAGCTGATGACGGCTTTCGTCGACCTGGGCAAGAACCCGCTCAGCATCGTGACCCTCGCTTCGATGGCAGACCTTGGGTACGAGGGCGTCGACACGGGCGGCGCAGACGAATTCACGGTGCCGGTGAACTGCTCCTCCTCGGACGCGGGCGGTGCGAGGCGGCCGGACGCATCCCGGAGGCCGGGTCCGGGCACCGAGATCCTGCTGGCACCGATCGGCGTGGTGAACACACGCGGGCGAGGGATTCCGCCCGGATAGGTCGAGATACGGCGGCACGCCCCCTCACCCCCGCCCGTCCACCACCCCCCCCGCCCCCTCGCCGATCGTCCCGGCTCCGACCACTTCCACCCCCGCCCTGACCTTCACGGCCTCGCGGATCCGCGCCCTCAGCGCGGCGACCTCCCCCTCGCCCAGCACCACGCCCGGCGCGGCCTCCACCCGCACGGTGAGCACATCGCCCCCGCCGGCGTCCTCCGTCACCACGGCCTGGTACTGCGCGACGGCGGGATCGCGCCCCAGCGCCCCGGCCAGCTCGCGCGGGTGCACGAACATGCCCCTGACCTTGACGCCCTCGCCCACCCGGCCGAGGAATCCGGCCAGCCGGGGCGCCGGGCGGCCGCACCGGCACGGCTCCCGGATCCACGCCGACAGGTCCCCCGTTCCGAACCGCACCAGCGGGTAGACCTCGTTCGGGCTCGTCACCACCACCTGGCCGGGCTCCCCCTCGGCGGAGGGGCTGTCGTCGCCCGGGCGCAGCAGTTCGATCACGACGCCCGGGGCCACGTGCCATCCGTCCCTGGCGGCGCACTCGTATCCGAGCGTGCCCGCGTCGGCGGTGCCGTACGACTGGTAGACGTCGACGCCGAAGTCGTCCTGCAGGCGGGCGCGCAGCGGTGGCGGCAGGGGCGCTCCCGTGACGAGGGCGCGCCGAAAGGGCAGCGGGTGTCCCGTTTCGCGGGCGCGCTCGAGCAGGGTGAGCAGGAACTGGGGGGTTCCGGCGTACCCGGTCGCGCCGGCCGCGTGCGCGATCTCGATCTGGGCGGCCGTGTTGCCGACACCGCCGGGGATCACGGTGCATCCGGCCGCGCGCAGTCCCCCGTCGAGTAGGAGACCGCCCGGAGTCATGTGGTACGAGAAGGTGTTGAGCACGATGTCTCCCGCGCGGAACCCTGCGGCCGCGGCGGCGGGCGCCACGCGCCAGAAGTCCGCGCCGTCGCCCTGCGGGTCGTTGATCGGGCCGGGCGAGCGGAAGATCCGGCGCAGCGACCCCACCGGCACGGCGAGCATCCCCCCGAAGGGCGGGTCGGCGGCCTGCAGCGCCGGGAGGTCGTCCTTGGCCAGCACCGGGATCGCGGCAAGATCCGCGACGCCGTCCACCTCCCGCGGCGCCACTCCCGCGCGGGCCAGCCGCCGCCTGATCTCGCGGCTGTGGGCCGCTCCGTGCCGAACAGCGCCCGAGGCCAGCCGGTCCTGCAGCGCCCCCCAGTCCTGAGGCGGCTCGTGTCCGGAACCGCCCCCGGTCACGGGAACAGCCATGTGCTCATGACCGCCACCGCTCACGACGGCCACCCGCTCACGACGGCCACCCACTCACGACGGCCACCCACTCACGACAGCCACCTCTTGCGCCGCCGGTAGTGCTTGACGTCCCGGTACGACCGCCGCCCGGTGTCGCCCAGCCCGAGGTAGAACTCCTTCACATCCTCGTTGGCGCGCAACTCGTCGGCAGTACCCTCCAGCACCACGCGTCCGCCCTCCATCACGTATCCGTAGTCGGCCACCGAAAGCGCCAGGCGCGCGTTCTGCTCCACGAGCAGGATCGTCGTCCCCTCCTCGCGGTTGATCCGCTCGATGATCTCGAAGATGCTCTCGACCAGGATCGGTGCGAGACCCAGCGATGGCTCGTCGAGCAGCATCATGCGCGGCGATGCCATCAGCGCGCGGCCCAGCGCCAGCATCTGCTGCTCGCCCCCGGACAGGTGGCCCGCAATCTGCCTGCGCCGTGAGGCCAGTGCGGGGAAGTAGTGGAACACCCTCTGCGCATCGGAGTCCGCCGCCCTCCGGTCGCGGCGCGTGTGGGCCCCCGCCGCCAGGTTCTCGTCCACGGTGAGGTGCTCGAAGACACGCCGCCCCTCCAGCACCTGGAAGATCCCCTTCTCGACGATCCGGTGCGCGTCCGTCCCCTGGATCTCCTCGCCGTCAAAGACGATTGTGCCGTCGGTGACCTCGCCGTCCTCGACATGCAGCAGCCCCGAGATCGCCTTCAGGGTGGTGGTCTTCCCCGCCCCGTTCGAGCCCAGCAGCGCCGCTATCCTGCCTTCGCCCACCTCCAGCGAGAGTCCCCGCAGCACCAGGATCACGTCGTCGTAGAGGACCTCGATGTTGTTGAGGCGCAGGAGGGGGTCGCTCGTAGCGGGCCTGCCATTCGGCGCGCCCGCCGCGCGCCCGCCGGAGCCCCGGGTCACCGCCACCGCCTCACGGCATCGCCGGCGCCTGGATGAACTCCGTCATGGGCACCCACTCGCCGCCCTCGACCCGGAAGATCCTCAGTCCCTTCGAGCCGAGGTGGTCCGTCGGCGTGAAGGTCAGCGGCACGGTCACGCCCTGCATGTCGAAGTCGGTGAAGGTCTCGAGCGCGGCCTTGATGTTCGCGCCGGTGAGTTCGTCGCCCGCCGCCGCCACCTGCCGCATCGCCTCGGCGAAGACCGCGAAGGTCCACCAGGCCTGCGTGTAGGCGTTCGTCTTGCCCTCGATCGATTCTCCCCTGGCCTCCAGGTATTCGCGAATGACGCGGGTTCCCGGCACGTCCACGCTGAGCGGCGCATAGGGAATCGTCCCCATCGCCCCCTCGGCCGCGTCGCCGGCGAGCCGCACCAGCAGCTCGTTGGCGCACCAGTTCAGGCAGATGAAGGTCGCGTCGAGCCCGAGGCTGGCGGCGTTCTGCAGCGCCACAGCGGCCGGCGCGGAGGTGTTCTGGAATACCACGTACCGGGCGCCGCTCTGGCGGATGCGGGAAAACTCGGCGGTGTAGTCGACCGCGCCACGCGGCATGTCGTAGAGCGTGAGGTCGATGCCGCGCGCTTCGGCGAACTCGATCCCGCCCAGCCGCGCGGGAGACGTGCCGAACGGGGCCGTGTTGTGCATGAGCGCGACGACCGGGGTCCCCTCGCCGTGGTTCTGCGCGATCCAGTCCAGCGCGATGCGAAACTGGTCGCTGTAGCTCGGTGCGAGCAGGAAATTGTACGGTGCCTCGGCCGGGTCGCCCAGGACGTGCGAGAGCGAGGCCGAGCTGAAGGGGATTTCGTCCTCGGCGATACGGAGCTTCAGTGCCTCCGTGTCGCCGGTCCCCCATCCCATGAAGGCGACGACGCCCTCGTTCACGAACTGGCTGTACAGCTGTTCCGCGCGGGGAACCTGGTAGGCGTAGTCCTGGTAGATCAGGTCGATCGGCCGCCCCTCGATGCCGCCCTGCATGTTGATCCAGTCCACAAACCCACGCATGCCGGCGGCATAGTCGGTCCCCACGTCGGCGGTGGGCCCGGTCAAGTCGAAGATCGCGCCGACCTTGATGGCGTTGGCAGCTCCCCCGCTGCCTCCACACCCTGCGATGAGCGTGACGAGGCCGGCGACGAGAAGGCGGATCGGCCGCGTATCCTGGCGTCTGCTCATGGCATCGCTCCTACACCCGCACCGCCAGTCCGTCGTAAAGTGCGGTCCGGTAGGCCTTGAGTGCCGGCACGAAGCCAATCAGGAATCCGGCCGTCACCACCGCGCCAAGGAAAAGCCACTCGACCGAGCCGGGCGGCCGGATCGGGATGAAGAGACCCACCTGCGCCTCGACGATCGGCTGCCCCGCGGAGAGGAGCACGTAAACCAGCCCAAGTCCTGCCAGCGCCCCCGCTGCGGCCAGGCACAGGGACTCGAGCACCAGCAGCGCGACGATCCTGCCCGGCCCCGCCCCCACGGCACGCAGGATGGCCATCTCGCGGCGGCGTTCGTTGAGCGACGTGTAGAGCGAGACGAGCATCCCGAGCAGCCCCACCAGCACGACGAAGATCGTCACCAGCCGCAACCCCGTCTCGGCATAGCCGATCCCCTGCCACATCTCGTTCAGGGCCAGCCCCGGGATGACCGCCATCATCGGCTCGGCCTCGTAGTCGTTGATCTCGCGCTGCAGCCGCAGCACGTCCCGGCGGTTGGCCGTGCCCACGAAGAACGAGGTCACCTGGGTGATCTCGATCTCTTCCATGGCCAGCACTTCCTCGTGCGTGTGCTCCTCGCCGGGCATGGGCGGCGCGCCGTCCTCCCACCCGAAGTGGATGGCCTCGATGCCTTCGAGGGTGACGTAGACCGCCCGGTCGACCGGGGTGAAGGTCTTCTCCAGGATGCCCACCACCTCGAAGGGCATGTCGTCGTGGTTCAAGAAGCCCACCTCGCCGATGCCGTGCGTCACCGCGACCTCGTCACCGAGCCCGTAGCCCAATTCGCTCGCCACATCCGCGCCGAGGGTGACGTCGAAGACCTCCGAGCCGGCGCGGCCCTCCGCCAACGCGATCTCCTGCCCGCCGCGGTACCGGTAGTGTCGATAGAAGTCCTCGTTGGTGCCGATGACGCGGAACCCCCTGTGGCTGTCGCCGAGGCCGTACGGGATGGTCCACTCGACCGCCGGGTGTTCGGCCCACTCGCGGTAGGTGTCCCAGGAGAGGTTGTTGGTCGGCGATCCCATGCCGAAGACCGAGTACAGCAGCAGCTGGATGGTGCCCCCCTTGGCGCCCACGATCAGGTCCGTCTGGCTGATGGTGTTGGAGAAGCTGTCGCGCATGCCGACGCGCACGTTCTCGACGCCGACCAGAAGGGCGACGCTGAGCCCGATCGAGCCAACCGTGAGCGAGGTGCTGAACGCGCGGTTACGCAGGGACTTGAGCGCGAGGTCGAGTACGAGCATCAGAGCGCCCCCCTGTTGATGTCCGGAAGGGAGATCCTGCGGGAGAACATGTCTTCCAGAGTGCGGTCGTGGCTGACGAACACCAGCGTGGCGCCGGCCCGCTCGCACTCCCGGAAGAGCAGCTCGAGGAAGGCCTCCCGGCGGTCGAAGTCCAGCGACGAGGTCGGTTCATCGGCGACGATGAGCTCCGGCCCGCCAATCAGCGCACGGCAGGCGGCCACCCGCTGCTGCTGCCCCACGGAGAGCTCCGTCACCGGCTTTTTCAGCAGATCGCGGATGTGGAGTTGGTCGGCGAGATGCGCGGCGGCCTCCTTGACGCCGGCACCGTCCAGGCGGGCGCGCCGTGCAGCATTCATCCGTGCCGGGAGCGCGATGTTGTCCAAAACCGACAGGTAGGGGATGAGGTTGAACATCTGGAAGACGTAGCCGATGTGCTCCGCCCGGAAGGCGTCCCGCTGCGCTCCCGAAAGGCAGGCGAGGTCGCGGCCGAGCACCTTGACCTCGCCCTCCTCGGGCCTGAGCACGCCCGCCAGCACACCGAGCAGCGTGGTCTTGCCGCTCCCGCTGGGGCCGAAGAGGAACGCGCGCGCCCCCCGTTCCAGGGTCAGCTCGGGAATGTCCAGCACCCACGGGCCCCGTCCGTAGCGGAAGCGGAGGCGCTGAACATCAATTGCGGGGCTCATCGATGGCCCCCGGCGCGGACAACAGGCCGTGGAACTGGCCTCCGCTGCATTCGGGCGGTCGTTTCCCGGTTCAGAACTCGTATGGGTAGACCCGGTGGCCGGTGATGGTGTAGCCGACATCGCCGTAGACGCTCTTTGTCATCTCGATCGTAAGCACGCCCTCGACCCACACCGGGTTCCAACCGTCCATCTTCGCGCGCTTCCCCTCGTCCATCTCGATGTAGACGAGCTGGTTCGGCGGCGGCGGGGGAGTGTGGATGCAGGCGCCAACGTACGGCACGAGGAGGAATTCCGTCGCGGAAGATGCCCAGTCCTCGAGCGGTACGGTGAAACCGGGGATCTTGACCAGCTTCCCTTCCAGAGCGGCCAGCGAATCCGTCTTTTCGCCGGTCCGGTAGTTGAGTTCGGCAAGCAGCCGCCAGCCCACCTCGGTGGTATCCTGGACCGACGCAGCGGGGAACTCGTCGACCGGAAGCATATCGACCGGGAACTTCGCGGCGCCCCCGGGATGTCGGACCGCGCCGGAAAGGGTTGCCACCAGCACCATGGCGGCGGCTGTGTAGAGAATCCTGTGGCTGGCTTTAGTCATTCGAGATTCCTGTCACCGAAGTTCTGCCGCGATCCCCGGTCGTCCTCCGAAATCGGCCGCGTGATCGTGGGATACTTGATCCCCAGCTGTTCCAGATAGGTGTCGAAGCGGGTCTCATCATAATAGTACTGCTTCAGGAGCGGACGATAGGTGTCCATGATCCCCCGGTTGAGGTCGATGGGCGGCGGGTCGTCGGGGCCGATGAAGGGGATGTACTCCACGCCCGCGGTCTGTTCATCCCTGAAGTAGGTCCAGGCCTGATCGACCAGCTCCGGCTGGGCGAAGAGCTGCAGTGCGGTGCGGGCCATCACCCGGGCGCCCGCGACCGCCCCCTTGTGCGCAATCGGGGTCGCCATCGCCATGGCGCTCGACCAGTGGTGGCCGGGAAGCCCCGGGACGTTCGACGGGAAGCGGAGGGTGACGGTGGGCACGTTCCAGGAGATATCGCCGATGTCGTCGGAGCCGCCGCTGCGGCGCGGGCCCGGCGTGCCCAGTTGCGAGAGCGAGGTCGGCATCCCCGACGGGACGCTCCCCACCGACTGCTGCACCGCGCTGGCGAAGGCGTGGTCGTCGTCGGTCCACTCCGGGAGCCCGACGTCCTGGATGTGCTCGTACATCGTCTCGGCCACGACCCTGTTGAAGTGCCGCGGCCAGGCGGCCCCGATGATCCGGTAGGACATCTCGGTGTCGGTCATCATTGCCGCGCCCTCGGCGATGCGGACGGCGGTGTCGAAGTTGCGCTTGATGTCCTCGTAGTCCATCTCGCGAATGAAATACCAGACCGAGGCGCTCGGCGGCACGACGTTCGGCTGGTCGCCGCCGTCGCTGATCACGTAGTGGGAGCGCTGATTGGGGTGCAGGTGCTCGCGGCGGAAGTTCCACGCGACGTTCATGAGCTCGACCGCGTCCAGCGCGCTGCGGCCGCGCCAGGGGGAGCCCGCTCCGTGCGCCGCCTCGCCTTCGAAGGTGAACTCCACGGATACGAGCCCGGTTCCGCCGCCCTGGCCCCAGCTCACCGACAGGTTGCTGCTGACGTGGGTGAACAGGGTGACGTCGATGTCCTCCAGGTACCCGTCCCGCACGTACCAGGCCTTCGAGCCCAGCTGCTCCTCGGCGACGCCGGGCCAGAGCACCAGCGTCCCCTGGATCCCCTCGGCCTCCATGACTTCCTTCAGCGCCAGCGCCGCCACCACGTTCACGGCCTGCCCCGAGTTGTGGCCCTCGCCGTGCCCGGGGGCGCCCGGCACCAGCGGATCGTGATAGGCCACGCCCGGCTTCTGGTTGGCCTTCGGAATCCCGTCGATGTCCGAACCGAAGGAGATGACCGGCTCGCCGCTCCCCCAGCGCGCGAACCAGGCCGTCGGGATGCCCACGGGTGCGCGCTCGATGGCGAAGCCGTTCTCCTCCAGGATGCCCGTGACGTACGCCGAGGTCTCGATCTCCTGCTGCCCGAGTTCGGAGAAGGAGAAGATCTTGTCGACCATCACCTGGGCGAGCTTGGCGCGGTCCACAACGCCTTGTTCCACGCGCGCGAGAAGGGGCGCGAGGTCTTGCTCGGAAAGCCCCTGCGCGGCTGCGGCAGCGGGGGAGATGAGAAGGGCGGCCAGCACCGCCGTGATCGTTCGGTTGGTCATTGACGCACCTGGAGTGGAAGAACCGGGGGAATCGGGAACGCCCTGAAGATAGGGACTGGCGACCGGCCTCGGAAAGAGCTCCGTGGAGTCCAGCTACGTGGAGTCCTCTTTTACACCGGAGCCCAGGTGGCGCCGTTCCACCGGGGGGCTAAGCGCATGTTTGCCCTGCCGGTGCCGATCCTGATTGTATAGTTATCATTACATTATGTAATGTTCTCTTTACATTTCAGAGGGGCTCGCGAATGAGAGTACGCAGCAGCAGACGTTCGATCGCCAGCGCCACAGACTGAATCACCCGGGTCCGGCTACCAATCGGCGGGCAGGAATTCCGTAGCGTCGATCTCCACGTCGTAGCTACAGAACATGCCCTTGTAGGAGCCCTCTATCTGTCCGTCGTTGAATCGGGGGTCTACGAGCGTCACTCTCATCGGACAGCTACCCGAGCGGTCCTCCAGTTGCCATTTCACACCACCGGAAACGCTGGCGTCGATGTCGACTTCCCCGTCGGATCCTACGGACTCGCCGCCAAAGTAGAAGCGGAAATCCGGACCGCCGTTGATGGTGAATTGCAACCCGTCATGCGTCACCCGGCAGTCGGACGGGGTGATCTGGTAATCGATCACAAGTCGGAGGGTATCCCCGGCGAACTCCTCGTCGGGCAACTTGCCTACTGCCGTTGCGCTCCCTCCCTGCGCACAGGCAACTACGAGGCTGTCCTCCGACTCCAAAGTAATCCTGCTACCGAAGAGCAACCCCCCGGTCTTCTTCAGGAGGGCGACAGCTTCCGACTCCGTGAGTTCGTTCCCGGGCTCCACCACATCGTCTCCACAGGCTGTCAGAACGACGGGAAATGCGGCGATATGCATCAGCTTTCGTAATGGCGACATCTTCCTGTCTCCTGTGTGCCTGCGGTGCGAAGGTCCGGTCCGGTTCATGGCCAATCATCCGGTTGGCCTCATGCTTGTGATCGCACCGACAGTCACACGGTTGCCCCTCTGAACTCCTCACCCCCGCCGGTACGCGAAGGGCCACACGTGGAAGTAGTCCTTCACGTTCCCCCACAGCTTGGAGAGCCCCTTGGGCTCGAAGATCAGGAAGAGAATGATCACGAGGCCGAAGACCCCCTGCTGTGCGTACGGCAGGAGGGTGGCGACTGCGGGCGCGGTCTCCTGGAGCGCGCGGCCGACGTTGGTGATGAGCGCCGGCAGGAGCGTGATCAGCGCGGCGCCGAAGAGCGACCCGCGGACCGTGCCGAGGCCGCCGACGATGATCATCGCCAGGTAGACGATGCTGACCTCCAGCGTGAAGCGCTCCCAGGTGACGATGCTGCGGTAGAAGGCGATCAGCGCGCCGGCCAGCCCCGCGAAGAACGACGAGGTGGCGAAGGCGAGCAGCTTGGTGCGGAAGATGTCCACGCCGATCACGCTGGCCGCGATGTCCTGGTCGCGCACCGCGACGAAGGCGCGGCCGGCGCGGGAGCGGAAGAGGTTCGCGGTGAAGAGGGCGGTCCCCGCGGCGGCAAGCACCGCGATCCAGTAGAAGCTGAAGGCGCTGTTGAGGCGGATGCCGAAGAGGCGCGGCGAGGGGAGGACGATCGCCTCGGTGCCCCCGGTGACCGCCGTCCAGTGGACCATGAGCCACTGCACGATCTCCTGCGCGGCCAGGGTGGCGATCGCCAGGTAGAGGCCCTTGAGGCGCAGCGAGGGGAGCCCGAAGAAGGTGCCCACCGCCGCCGTGATGAAGCACGCCAGCACGATGCTCACGCCCCACGGCAGGCCCAGGTTGAGGGTGAGGAGCCCCGCCGCGTACGCCCCCACGGCCATGAACGCACCCTGTCCCAGCGAGATCTGCCCCGTGTAGCCGACCAGGATGTTGAGCCCGATCGCGCCGACGGTGGCGATCGCGACCTGGTTGGCGAGGTCGAGCCAGTAGGGGCTGGCGAAGAAGGGGAAGACGAGCACGGCGGCCGCGAAGAGCGCGAGCCGGATCCGCTGGGCGGGCTTCGGCCGCAGCCCCATGTCGGACCTGTAGCGCGTGTGGAAGACGCCGCACTCGAAGCTCATACGTGCATCCCCCCGCTCGCAGGGCGCCCGCCAGGAGACACGGATGGCCCTCCGACGCCCGCGGCGCGCCCGCCAGTCTCCATGGACCGCTCGCCGCTCCGTTCACCCATGCTCATACGCGCTCGATGATCTCCTTGCCGAAAAGTCCGTACGGCCGGACCATCAGCACCAGAATCAGTACCGCGTAGGGGATCACCAGGTTGAGCCCGTGGCCGACGTACCCTCCGGTGTACGCCTCAAGCAGCCCGATGACGGCACCGCCGATCACCGCTCCGCGGATCGAGTCGAGCCCGCCCAGGATCACCACCGGGAAGACGTGCAGCCCGATCGCGGCCACGTTGGGGGTCACGCCCACGATGTTGCCGAGCATGATTCCCCCGATCGCCGCGGAGGCGGCCGCCAGCCCCCACGCGACGCCGAAGACGCGCGGGATGCTGATCCCCATGCTGAGCGCGGCCTGCTGGTCGTCGGCGATGGCGCGCATGGCGATCCCGTCGCGAGTGTGGCGGAAGAAGAGCCAGAGCGCGGCCAGGACGGCGAGCGCGATCGGGATCGAGATGAGCCTCCCGGTCGACAGCACCGCCGGGCCGAGGACGACGCTCCCCTCCGGCAGGAACGACTCGAAGGAGCGCGGGGCCGGCCCCCAGATCGCGTTCACCAGGCCGCGCAAAATCGACGAGAGCCCGATCGTGACCATGATCATCGAGATGATGGGCTCGCCGATGAGGGGGCGCAGCACCAGACGCTCGATCGCCAGCGCCACCGCGACGGCCAGCAGGACGGTTACGAGGACCCCGAGGCTCCAGGGCAGTCCGATCTGCGCCACCGCGAAGAAGATCAGATAGGTGCCGAGGAGGAGGAGGTCTCCCTGGGTGAAGTTGATCACGTCGCTGGCCTTGTAGATGACCACGAACCCGGCGGCGGCCAGGGCATAGATCATCCCCGTGCTCAGCCCGGAGACGGTCAGCTGCAGGAAGTCGGCCATGGGCTAGCGGCCTCCGTGAGCGGCGTGCGTGCGGGCGTGGGCGGGCCGGCCGCCGGATCGCGGGCGTGGGCGGGCCATCGTCTCAATCCATCGTCTCGATGCGCAGTTCGTGCGCGACCTCGGCGGTGCGCCCGTCCTGGTAGGTGATCTCGGTGGCGACCGTGACCGAATCGCCGTCGCCGGCCAGGGCCGCGATGATGTCCCCGAAGCGCTCCCCTATGTGGCGGCGGCGCACCTTGCGGGTGCGGGTGAGCTCGGCGTCGTCGGCGTGCAGCTCCTTGTGCAGCAGCAGGAAGCGGCGGATGCGGGCGGCGGGGGGAAGGTCCCGGTTGATGTCGGCCACGTGGCCGCGCACGAGTTCGTACACCTCCGGCCGCCGCGCCAGATCGGTGAAGGTCGTGTAGGGGATTCGGTGCCGCTCGGCCCACTGCCCCGCGTTCTCCATGTCGATGGCGATCATCGAGGTGACGGAGGGCGCGCCGCTCTCGCCAGTCACGCCGGCCCCGCCGGACGGGCCGCAGTCGCCCGGCGAGTCGGTCCCGCTGGTCCCCCCGAAGACCACCGCTTCACGGATGTAGGGGCTGAACTTGAGCTTGTTCTCGACGAACTGGGGCGAGAAGTTCGTCCCGTCGGGGAGCTTCATCACGTCGGAGAGCCGGTCGATGACGACCAGGTGCCCGTCCTCCTCGAAGTAGCCGGCGTCGCCGGAGTGCAGCCAGCCGTCCGCGAGCGCCTCGGCGGTGGCGTCCGGATTGCGGAAGTACCCCTGGAAGACCGCCGGGCTGCGGCAGAGGATCTCGCCGTCCTCCGAGATGCGGATATCGGTCTGTGGGAATGGCCGTCCGACCGTGTGGAAACGGATGTCGCCGTCGCGGTGGACGACGGAGATGCCGGACACCTCGGTCTGGCCGTACAGCTGCTTCAGGTTGACCCCGATGGCGTGGAAGAATCGGAAGACGTCCGGCCCCAGCGCAGCCCCGCCTGTGTAGGCACGCCGCACCCGGCTGAGCCCGAGCTGGTCCCGGATCGGAGCGAGAACGGTCCAGTCGGCGAGCCGCTGGCGCATACGGGCGGGCAGGCCGGTGCGCCGTTTTCGCTGGCCCGCGCCCCGTTTCCGCTGGCCTGCGGCCCAGTCCCCGGCCACTGGCGCCGCACGATCCGGCTTCCCGTCGTCTTTCCCGTCCTCGAAACGCGCCTCGGCCGCCTTCATCCCCTCCTTCATCGCCCAGCGGTACATCCAGCGCTTCAGCTGGCTCGTGTCTTCCGCCATGACCTGCACGTCCGACACCATGTTCTCCCAGATGCGGGGCGGCGACATCATGAAGGCCGGGCCGATCTCGCGGATGTCGTTCCGGACGGTCGCGGTCTCCTCGGGGAAGTTGACCGTGAAACCCGCCTGCAGAGCGCTCGCCACCCCGACCATCTGCTCGCCGATCCACGCCAGCGGCAGGAAGGAGACGAACTCGTCGCCGGGCCGCATCGGGTCCACGCCGCAAAGCTGGGTGGCCATGGCGAGGAGGTTCGCATGCGACAGCATCGCCAGCTTCGGCACGCTCGTCGTGCCCGAGGTCGTGCAGAGCAGCGCGGTGTCCTCAGGGCGGACTTCAGCGACCCTTTTGACAAATTCCATAGGGAATCTGTCAAGGAATCTGTCACCGAGGGCCTCAACCTCCTCAAAAGCCATCAGACCGGGCGCTTGGTACCCGTACATCCCCCGCGAATCGTAGTAGATGATGTGCTCCAGCCCCGGCACCTGGTCACGCACCTCGAGCACCTTGTCCACCTGCTCCTGGTCCTCGGCGACGATGATCCGCGCCTCGGCGGCCTCCAGCATCCGGGCCAGCTCCGCCGGGATCGAGTCCTGGTAGAGGCCCAGCGGAAGGGCGCCGATGGTCTGCGCGCCCACCTCGGCGATCACCCACTCGGGCCGGTTGTCGCCGATGATCGCGATCCGGTCCCCCTTCTCCATCCCGAGCTCGACGAGCCCCAGCGAGAACGACCGCACCCGCGCCAGGTATCCCACCCAGGTGATCTCCTGCCAGATCCCGAACTCCTTCTCGCGCAGCGCGATATCGTCCGGGTGCTCCTCGGCGCGGCGGGCGAGCAGGCCCGGGAGGGTGTCGGGCTGTCCGTCCAGGTTCGTGAGTTGGCCCTTTTCCACGCCGTTACCTTGATCGCGAAGCATCCTTGAAACCCGCTGCAAACTAACGAGGGCCATGACGACGGTTCCAGCAGATCCTGCCACGTCGCGCGCGGGCGGGCGATCCCGCGGGACGAACGTTCGCCGCGGTCCCGGCTGGCCGGAATTGGACGATCCGGCGACGGTGCGACGCGAACAGATCCGCCGCCTGCAGGGCATGCTGGAGCCGGTGCTCCGGGAAAACGCCTTCTACCGTGCGAAGCTGGGCCGCGCCGGCGTGCGCGCGCCTGCCGACGTGAGCAGCATGGAGGATTATCGGCAGCTTCCCATGACCACCAAGAGCGAGCTGACGCAAGACCAGGCCCGGAACCCGCCCTTCGGCACCTTCACGACCTATCCCCCGGAGCGCTACATCCAGGAGCACCACACCTCGGGCACCACGGGGCAAACGCTGCGCTGGCTCGATACGGCGGAGAGCTGGGCGTGGCTCGCGAAGTGCTGGGCCAGGGTCTTTCGGGCCGTCGGCGTCACCGCTGCCGACCGCATCTTTTTCCCGTTCTCGTTCGGCCCCTACCTGGGCACCTGGAGTGGCGTGGCGGGAGCCCGCCGTGTTGGTTCACTGATCCTGCCCGCCGGCGGATTGTCCTCTCTGGAGAGAGTGAGGGCAATTCTCGAACATCGGCCCACCGTGCTGGTTTGCACCCCCACCTACGCGTTTCGCCTGGCTGAAGTCGCCGAAGACGCCGGTCTGGACCTCGCCGGTTCCGCGCTGCGCGTCAACGTTCATCCCGGGGAGCCGGGAGCCGGCATCCCGTCGACGCGGGCCCGCCTGCAGGAAGCCTTCGGCGCCCAGGTGTTCGACCATGCCGGATCGACGGAAGTCGGTGCGTGGGGATTCGAATGCGAGGCCCGGGATGGCCTCCACCTCCATGAGGGCGAGTTCATCTTCGAGGTCCTCGATCCGGACACGGGCGCCGCAGCGGCGGAGGGGGAGCTGGTCATCACCAATCTCGGCCGAGCGGGGATGCCGGTCATTCGCTACCGGACGGGCGACTGGGGACGGCTGCACCCTCGACCCTGTGCCTGCGGGAGTGCCTTTCGTCGTCTCGATGGCGGCGTCAGGGGCCGCCTCGACCAGCGGCTCACCGTGCAGGGCGTCACCTTCTTTCCCAGCGTCGTGGAGAATGTGATCCGACGCCGCCGGGAAGTGCGGGAATTCGCGGTCGACGTTCGCCGGCGGGGAAACCGCGATGACATCGAGCTGCGCCTGGAGCTTGGGAGCGGAGACGCGGACCGCATATTGTCGCGTGTGGCCGCCGATCTGCGTGAGGCCCTGGGGGTGCGTTTCGATGTCCGTGCGGTTCCGGTGGGAACGCTTCCGAGGTTTCCCGTGAAGGCGCGCCGCTTCACGGACCATCAGCCGCCCTCGGCCGCGACCTCCTCCCGCGAGTGCCCCAGATAGGCGTCGATCACCGCCGGGTCGCGCCGCACCTCCTCCGGCGTTCCCTGCGCGATCCGCCGCCCGAAGTCCAGCACCACCACCCGGTCCGAGATGTCCATGATCACGTCGATGTCGTGATCGACCACCACCACCGTGACGCCGCGCTCCTCGTGCACGTCGAGGATGAAACGCGCCATCGACTCCTTCTCCTCCGCGTTCATCCCCGCGGTCGGCTCGTCCAGCAGCAGGATGGACGGCTCGAGCGCCAGGGCCCGCGCCATCTCCACCAGCCGCTGGTTCCCGTAGGCCAGGTTCCCGACCTCCCGGCTCCGCAGCGGCTCCAGGTTCATGAAGTCGATGATCTCCTCCACCCGGCGGCGGTGCTCGATCTCGACCCGGCGCTGCCGGCCCAGGTAGAGCCCGCCGCTCAGCACGCCGCCCGTCATGTGCACGTGGCGGCCCAGCATGAGGTTCTCCAGCACGGTCATGTGCTTGAAGAGCTCGATGTTCTGGAAGGTGCGAGCCACCCCCAGCGCCGCGATCCGGTGCGGCGGCAGGCGGTTCAGCGTGTGGCGCTCCCCATCCCGCCCCACCAGCGTGATCGTCCCCTCCTGCGGCCGGTACAGCCCCGACACGCAGTTGATCACGCTGGTCTTCCCCGCCCCGTTCGGCCCGATCAGCGCGAGGAGTTCGCCGCGGCGCACCTCCATGCCGAGCTGCGAGAGCGCGGTGACGCCCCCGAAGCGGAGGGTGAGGTCCGTGATTTCGAGGATGGGCCGTGATTGTTGCACTGTGCGCCGCTATTCTCCCCCGTCGCGTCTTGTCGGCCCGGCGTTCACCGTCTTCGGACCGACTCAACTTATCTTCGGCCCCAGCAAGCGCACAGACCATGTCCCACCAGCCCCGCACCGTCGATCAATCGGACCGCGTCGTCCCCATCAACCTCCGCCAGAGCGGCCGCACCCCCGTCGAGCTGCTCATCTCCACCCGTGTCCGGAAGTCCCCGTACTGGCACCTCTCCCACGCGGCCGGTTGCTGGCGAGCCACCATCTACAACCGGATCTACCACCCGCGCGGCTACGTGCGGCCCGAGGACGGCGGCGCGGCGGCGGAACACGAAGCGCTGACCCGGCACGTCACGCTGTGGAATGTCGCCGTGGAGCGCCAGATCCGTGTGAGGGGACCGGACGCCGAGCGGTTCACGGATTACGTCATCACCCGCGACGCCACCCGCATCGAGCCGATGCACGGCAAGTACGTCATCCTCTGCAATGAGCGCGGCGGCATCCTCAACGACCCGGTGCTGCTGCGCCTGTCGGCGGACGAATTCTGGCTCTCCCTGGCCGATTCCGACCTGTTGTTCTGGCTCCAGGGGGTGAACGTCGGGATGGGGATGGATGTCGAGATCGACGAGATCGACGTGTGTCCGCTCCAGATCCAGGGGCCGAAGTCCCTGGCGCTGATGGCCGACCTGGTGGGTAATACGATTCGCGACATTCCGTACTACGGACTCATGGAGGCCGAGATCGCGGGCTGCTCGGTGGTCGTTTCGCAGTCGGGCTTTTCGGGCGAGAAGGGTTACGAGATCTACCTTCGCGACGCGACCGTTCACGCCGAACGGCTGTGGGCGGCGGTGCTGCAGGCCGGGGAGGCGCACCAGCTGATGGTGATCGCGCCGGGGCATCAGCGCCGTATCCAGGCGGGGATTCTGTCGTGGGGACAGGACATGGATCACGAGACCGTGCCGTTCCAGTGCAACCTCGGGTACCAGGTGCCCCGGGAGAAGAAGGGGGACTACATCGGGCGCGCCGCGCTCGAACGGATGCGGGCGGAGATCGAGGCGGGGCAGCCGCCGTTCGCCATGGTCCTGGTGGGGATGAAGATGGGCGGCAGGCCGATCGACGACTATGCGCCTGACTTCTGGCTGGTGTCGGGTGCGGATGGCGGGGATCCGGTGGGGTATCTGACTTCGCCGTGGCACGCGCCGGAGCTGGGATGCAACATCTCGCTGGGCTACGTCCCGGTGGCGATGTCGGCGGTCGGGACCGAACTGAAGGTCTGGCTGCCGGACGAATACGCGAGCGAGCCGGGCCAGCCGGACCGGGCGAGGGTGTGCGAGGTGCCGTTCCGGCCGTCGGTGAATCCGAGCGCGCGCGAGGTTGCGCGGGCGCGGGGCGAGGACGCGGCGGTTTAACAGCCCGCCGGTGATCCTGCGCGAGCAATGGGAGTTGCGGGCAGCAGCCTCGCAGACGACGCGCGTTGAGAGTGGACGCCGGAGCCCCAGCACGCCTGAATCGTCAAGAGAACATGACAATCTGTAAAGCAAACACGACGCTTTGGCCGCGGCCCAGACGGCCCACTTCCTATTCCGAGCCCTTTCCGCCCTCGATCCCAATGGGATTTCCCGTGACCCGAACTTTTCCCGAACTGTGGGGTATAAGAGTGTAGGGCAGCGAACCGCTCGCCCTCGACCACCGGCCCTCCAGACCCCGGGATCAGACAATGATAGCCACCCACGCCCCCACCCCGACCTGCCCCGACGACCCGCTCGGCGACGAGATCGCCGCGCTCTGCGCCCACATCAGCGCCGCCACCTTCCGGCTCCTCACCCTGCTTCAGGTCTTCGACGCAGAGGAACGCTGGCACGGGCACCGCTCCTGCGCCCACTGGCTCTCCTGGCGCACCGGCATCTCCCTGGGGCCCGCCCGCGAGAAGGTCCGCGTGGCCCGCCGCCTGCCCGCCCTGCCGCTGATCTCGGCCGCCTTCGC
>JAJDVT010000129.1 GCA_022826005.1 Gemmatimonadota bacterium
CGGCGCCAAGGTCCCGCCGAGGGCGCCCGCCTGCCCGGTGTGCGGCGATCTGGGACGTTGCCCGTGCGGCCGCGTCGCCGATCTCGTCCGCGCCGGCAACCAGCGGCGGTGCTGGCGGTGCGACGAGGGTAAGCGCAAAGGTCGGCCGGGTGCCAGCGGCGAGCCATGAAACGCTCCGAACGGACGCAGGCGCAGGTGGCCCGGGACTACCTGCACGCGACTGGCAAACGCCTCAACACCCGAGGCAGGGAATGGCGCGGACCCTGCCCGGCCTGCGGAGGCGACGACCGGTTCCGGGTCGCGCCTTCGGGACACTTCCATTGCCGGAAGCATCCGGGCGATCCACAGCATTTCAAGGCCATGTGCGAGGCGCTCGGATACCGGCTCGACAAGCCTTCCTCCGATTGGTACGAGGCACGGGCCGAGCGGGCGTGTTGGGAGCTGGCGGTGACCGAGGACATCGCCACCGGACCCGTTGGCCGGAAGGATCCGGACCGCGACCGCATCCTGGCGGAATCGAGAGTCAATGCCGAAAAGGCCGCGCGGGCGGCCGAGCTACACAGGATCCTGGCCGCGGATGCCGTGGGCGCGACTCCGAAGGAGTTGAGCGGCGAGGTTCGGCTGGTGCGTGCTTGCGTGCGCAAGAGCGTGCTCGGTGACCTCGCGGTGGGACCCGGACGCTCGCGCCTCTACTGGACGGGATCGGTGTGGGTGTGCGGCTCCGGCCAAGCCAGCCCGGGCAAAGCGGTCGCACGGGTCTGGAACATCGGCGGCAAGCGCGCCCGGACGAAAGTCGCGCGGGCCGCTCTCGATGTGCTCTACGCCCACGCGCGCGACCTGTACCCGGACGCCGATCCCATGCTGTGCGGCCTGCCCGGCAGAGCCGTTCTGGACCTCGAGCGGATCGAGGATCGGCCCGCCAGGAGGGAGGACGGTGTAACGCGCTCGCTCGGATGCACGCCCTCGGGCGGGAACACCGAACGGTTCGACGCGTTCCTGCACGAGATGTGCGCCGGCGATGCGGATGTCGTCCGCTGGCTCTGGCGCTGGTTCGGCTACCTGCTGACCGGCCAGACCGTCGTCCACCGGGCCGTGTTCCTCTACGGAAGCGGCGCCGCCGGCAAGTCCACCCTCGTTGAACTGCTCACACGCATCCTGGGCGACTACGCCGCCCGCATTCCCCCCGACGGGCTGGTCTCCACGCGGGGAACCTCCGACCGCCACCCCGAATGGATGACCGCGCTCGACGGATCGCGGTTCGCATCCGCCGCCGAGATCCCCAGCTCGGGCCGCCTGAAGGCCGGGCTGTTCAAGGCGCTCACCGGCGCCGACACGATCCGCGCCAACCGGATGCGTGCCGACGGCTACTCCTTCCGGCCCACCGCCAAGCTCATGCTCTACGGCAACGCGGAGCCCCGGCTGCCGGGGTGGGACTCCGGACTCAAGCGACGGCTCGTCGTCATTCCCTGCACGACGGCCAGGCGACCCGACGAGCGACTCCCCGAGACGCTCTGGAACGAGGCGCCGCGCATCCTGGCCCGCATGATCGCCGAAGCCAACGCCGGATGGCAGCAGCACCAGTTGGGCAAGCCATGGATCGCAACTACGCTGCCCCAGGGCATCGAGGCCGCCACCGCCGACCTCTTCGACAGCATGGACCCCTTGGGCGAAGCCCTCAACACGCTGTTCACCTTCGGCGACCCCTATGCCTCCGTACCGGCGAAGAGGATACAGGAGATGCTGGCCGACTACTTCGAGAACAACGGATTGGGAACCGTGCCCTTCGCCCGTGCGGTCGCCGCGGAACTGCGGAGACGTGGCTGCAAACGCGCGTCGAGCGCCAAAGCGAGGATCTGGCGCGGATGCAGGGAGGCCTGAATGCAACCGATGCGACCGAAAAAACCGATCGGTTGGGTTGTGTCGTGCGCGCGCGCGTACGCAAGGGAAACCCACGAAGGGGTCGTATCGGTCGCTATCGGTTGTACGTGCGACCCCTTCGCGCCGCCTTCACCCATTCATGCCGGATCGGTCCCCACCCATGCCTCACCCGCAGTGCGCCCGGTCCGGAACGCCGCGCACCATCCCGCCTCCAACGAGCCAGTCTGCTCATGACCCGGACGAGCCAACCCTCCATCAGGAGCCTGCCCGCCGCTTGGCGACGACAGGCCAAGACGCTCCGCAGGTACGGCGGCCAGGCACTCGCCACCGCGCTCGAACGCTGCGCCGACGAACTCGAAGGCACGTTGCAGGAACGCGACGACACCACCTACTCGCTGACCGACGCCGCCCGCGAAAGCGGCTACTCCCGCGAACACCTGGGGCGCCTCGTCCGCGACGGCAAGATCCCCAACGCCGGACGGCCAGGCGCGCCCAGAATCGCGCGCAGGGACCTCCCCCGGAAACGCCAGGACCCGGAATCGCCGTTCGCTCCCCGGCTGGCGCCGGAGCGAGGTCGGCGTCAGGTTTCTGGCAGAGGGATCGTGCGGTCCATCATCGAGAAAGGAATTGAATGATGGCACGCACGAAGAAGGGCCGGCGCTCCTATAGCGCCGGTGAGTGGGGCCGGAACCGGATCCGGGTGTTTCCCGATCCGAGGACCGGAATCATGCAGGTGCAGTGGCTTGAAGATGGGCGCAGGCTGACCCGGTCGCTGAGGCACCGCGACTGGGACCGAGCCAAGAGGCAGGTCGACGAGATCGCCGCCGGGCTCGCCGAGTCGGTGATCGCGAAGGTGGCGGACGCCGAGCCCGAGCCGCTCACCCTGGGGACGCTTTTTGAAATCTACGGTGAGGAGGTGACGCCCACCAAGGCGAAAGGGACGAGGAGGTACGATCGCAGAGCGATGACGATGTTCCTTCAGTTCTTCGGTAGGCGTCGCAAGGCCAAGACGCTCTCACAACGTGATTGGGACCGGTTCATCCGAGCGCGCCGTGCGGGCCGGACCGGGCGAAGCGGCAAGCCCGCCGCCGACCGGACCATCCAGCAGGACCTCAAGCTGTTGCTCGCGATCCTCAACTGGGCCGCGAAATCGCGGGACGAGGAGGGACGGCTCCTCCTCGAATCCAATCCACTCCGGGGACTCAAGGCACCGTCCGAGAAGAACCCGACCCGGGTCGTTCTCACCCAGGCCGAGTACGAGGCGTTGCTCCGGGTGGCCGGGGAGGTGGATTGGCGGTTCAGGGTGGCGCTCGTGCTCGCCCACGAGACGGGGCACCGTATCGGGTCGATCCGGCAGCTTCGCTGGTCTGATATCGACATGGACGCCCGAACCATCAGGTGGCGTGGGGAGCACGAAAAAACCGGGTACGGGCACCGCACGCCGATGACTGTCATGGCGCGGGCCGTTCTGGTCGAGGCGAGGAGGCATAACCCCGGGATCGGGGACGCGCCCGTGATGCCCGCACCGAAGGACCCGTTCTCGCCCATGAGCCGTTCGCTGGCGCGCGACTGGTGGAAGAAGGCCGAGAAACTCGCGAGCCTTGATCCCAAGCACGGCCGAGGCTGGCATTCGCTTCGCCGGAAGTTCGCCAGCGACCTCATGGACCTGCCGCTCAAGGTGCTCTGCGAACTGGGCGGCTGGAAGACGGCCCAGACGGTGCTCCAGTGCTACCAGAGGCCCGACGAGGACCGACTCAGGAAGGCTCTCGAGGAGTACCGGGGGGTCGGTTCCGCGTCCAATTTGCAAACATAATCTGCAAACATCGGACCCCCGAAATCTCGTAAGTCCTTATGGGCCTGGGTGGACTTGAACCACCGACCTCACGCTTATCAGGCGTGCGCTCTAACCACCTGAGCTACAGGCCCGCCAAAGGGCCAGAAAAGCTAGAAGCAGGCGGGCCCGGCTTCAAGGGCCCAGCCCAGTCAGCTTCAGCCCCCCACCCGGGACGGGAACCGCGCCCACCAACATCCCTTCCTCGTCGAGGACCGTCACCAGCCCCGCACCCCGCACCCACTCGCGCGCCTCGCGCGTGGCCTCCGTGATCGCGATCCGGCCACCCGCCATCAGGACGCGGCGACCCTCGTCCCACCACCGTCCACCGCTGTCTCCGTCGGCGACCACCCCACGCACCGCACCATCCCTGAGCGGCAGCCGCGGCCCGGTGACGAAAGTGCTCACACCGCCGGCGTCCGTCGTATCGGCAACCATCCCCCGCCCCCTCCACCCCACCACCAGCACCTCGATCCCGCGAACCAGCCGCGCAATATGGACCGCCTCCGCCCGGTGCGCATCCGTCACGACGATCAGCCCGGGGCCCCCCGTCACGCCCAGCGCTGCGGCGATCCGCAAGGCGCGCTCAGCGCCGCCGACATCGGTCCCTCCGGTTCCGGCGTGCCCACCCGCTTCGGGCTCACTCACGCCCGAACCAGGTGCGATACCGCCATCGTCTCCCGCTCCCCCCTCCCCCCGCGGCGGCGGCCTCAAATCCCCGAACCCGTCCACCACCGGGAACCGGTCGCGACAATTCGGACACCCGAACTCCCCCTCGCGCACCCGCCGGTCCCGCACGTCGTGGGCCAGCAGCAGCAGTCCGTTCGGCGGCCCGCACCGGGGACAGACAAGGTGGTCGACCAGGTCGATGTTCACGCCCGCTCAATCCTGATCAGAGGGACCGCGACCGCCCGCGGCAGTCCAGCCACGAACGCCGCCGCGCGCGCCACATCCTCCGGGCGCAGCATCTCGGCGCGACCCGGTAGGTGCGGCGCCGCGTCCGGGTCGAGGGGATCCCAGATCGGGGTGTCGACAGCCCCCGGTTCCAGCAGGCAGGCCCTCACGCCGGTGCCGCGCAATTCTTCCAGCAGCACATCGTGAAACCCCCGCAAGCCGAACTTGGAGGCGGAATACGCCGCGTTCTCCGGAAACGCCCGCCACCCGGCCACCGACCCCACATTGATCACCAGTCCCGATCCTGCGGCCAGCATCCCCGGCAGAAACGCCCGGGTCACGTGGATCGTCCCCGCCAGATTCACGTCCAGGTTGCGGGCCAGCAGTTCCGCGCCCGTCTCCGCCACCGGCGCGAGCCCAAAGACGCCGGCAGCATTGACGAGGACGTCCAGGCGGGCCGACGCCTCGCCGGCGGCCTGTTCCACAGCTGCCCGACGCTTCGCGGCCCCTTCGTCATTTATCCGGCTCTCGCCAAGCGTGCCACCCATCACCCCCCGCGCCCGCTCCACCTCCCGCTCGTCCGTCACATCGAACGGCACCGCCACTCCCCCGATCTCCCCTGCCAGCCGCCGCAGCACCTCACGCCGGCGCCCCCCCAGGTACACCCGAAACCCGTCCTCCGCCAGCCGCCTCGCGATCGCCTCGCCGATCCCGCCGGTGGCCCCGGTCACCAGGGCCGCCCGACGCAGCGCAGAGCCGGAATCGCCCGACACCCCCTCACTCCCCCCCATACTCCACCCAGTGCCGCGGCGTCTCCCACAACACCACCCGCTCGAGCGCCGCCGGCCCCGGAATGTGCGCCGCCAGCCGCTCCCAGATCCGCACCGCCAGGTTCTCGGTCGTCGGCATCACCCCCTTCAGCCAAGGGACATCCAGGTTCAGGTTGCGGTGGTCCAGGTCGTCCACGACGCGGCCATTCACCAGGTCCTTGAGGTCCTTGAGATCCATCACGTACCCGGTCTCCGGATCGACCGGCCCCGCCACCGTCACCTCCAGCTCGTAGTTGTGGCCGTGCCAGTTCGGATTCGCGCAGTCGCCGAATATGCGCCGGTTCTCGTCATCGCTCAGATCCGGGCGGGCCAGACGGTGCGCCGCGCTGAAGTGAAGCCGACGGGTGATTCGGACCTTTGGCATGGTGTTCCTCCTGGCGAACTCGGAATCCGGCTCCGGTGGGCTTCGACGCGACCCGGCCACCGGTCCGCGGTCCGGACCCCGGCGCCGAACCCACCCACAAAAGTAAAGGCCGGCGTCCCAATGAAGGGAACGCCGGCCTCAACGTGCCGGAGGGTGTAAGCTGAAGCCCGGGCTCAACTCTTGGTGACTCCCCCTCTGGTTTCGCAGTCCCCGTTGCCGAGGCGTGACGTCCGCAGCGGGAGGTAGTCCCGGCTCTTCTAGTGTTGGCTCAAATACGAAGCCCTCCAGCACGGGCAAATAATGTGGAGCGGACGCGCCGGGCGCAAGAGTTTCGTGGCGAAGTGGTCCCATCGCGGAATGCCAGCGCCCGCCGATGCCACGCCCGCGAACCCGCTGCCGTGCGCCTGGCCGCCCCGGCCTACCCCTTCCCCGGAATCCCCGGCTCCGTCATCCCGCGCACATCCAGTGCGTCGTCGATCTGCTCCGGCGTGATCAGCCCCATCTCCTCCACCACGTCCCGCACCGACCGCCCCTCGGCCGCCGCCTTCTTCGCCACCACAGCGGCCTTGTCGTACCCGATGTACGCATTCAGCGCGGTGGCGATTGACGGGTTGCGCTCCAGCAGTTCCCGGGCGCGATCCGGCCGCGCCGTGATCCCCGCCAC
This sequence comes from Gemmatimonadota bacterium, assembly GCA_022826005.1. Lineage (GTDB taxonomy): Bacteria > Gemmatimonadota > Gemmatimonadetes > Longimicrobiales > Gaopeijiaceae > Bin94. The sequence goes on from JAJDVT010000129.1 coordinate 6,462, forward strand.
GCACCGGTCCGTAAACACCCCCGACGCATTCGCCAGCAGCGTGATCGACTCCAGCAGCGCGTCGGCGATCACCGGCATCATCACGTTCAGCTCGAAGTTGCCCCGCTGCCCCGCGATCGTGACCGTGGTGGCGTTCCCGGCCACGCGCGCGCACACCATCATCATCGCCTCGCAGATCACCGGGTTGACCTTCCCCGGCATGATCGAACTCCCCGGCTGCACCGCCGGCAGCTGGATCTCGGAGATCCCCGACGTCGGCCCGCTCGCCAGCCAGCGGATGTCGTCGGCGATCTTCATCAGGCTCGCGGCGACGGTGTTGAGCGCGCCGGCCAGCGACACGCAGGCGTCCTTGCCGCCCTGCGCCTCGAAGTGGTCCTCCGCCTCGTGGAACTCGATCCCGTAGCGGGCCGCGACCTGCGCGATCGTCCGCGCCGCGAATTCGGGGTGTGTGTTGATCCCGGACCCGGTGGCGGTGCCGCCCAATGCGACCTCCGCCATCTCCTCGCTGGCCCGCTCCACCCGCTCGATCCCCTTCGCCACCTGACGCGCGTACCCGCCGAACTCCTGCCCGAGCCGAACCGGCGTCGCGTCCATCAGGTGGGTGCGCCCGGACTTCACGATCCCGTCGAAGTCGCGCGCCTTCTCGCCGAGCGCGTTCTGGAGGAGGGCCAGCGCCGGGACCAGCTCGTCGCGGATCGCGGCCCGGCAGGAGATATGGATCGCCGTCGGGATGATGTCGTTGGACGACTGGCCGTAGTTGACGTGGTCGTTCGGGTGAACGTGCGCCGCGCCCGCGAGCGCCCGGTTGGCCAGCGCCGCGATCACCTCGTTCGCGTTCATGTTGGTGGACGTCCCCGACCCCGTCTGGTAGATGTCGAGCGGGAAGTGGTCGTCCCACTGCCCCTCGGCGACCGCATTCGACGCGGCGGCGATCGCGCCGGTCAACTCGTGTGCGACCAGACCCAGCTCCGCGTTCGTCTCCACGGCCGCCTGCTTCAGCCGTCCCAGCGCCTCGATGAACCGCCGGGTGAACCGCCGACCGCTGATGGGAAAGTTCTGGGCGGCGCGCTGCGTCTGGGCGCCGTAGAGGGCGTCGGCGGGCACGCGCACCTCGCCGAGGGAGTCGCGTTCGATTCGATGGGAGTCGGGCATGGTCACGTCTCGGTTGTTCCGTTGTTATCGTTGACAGGCCCGCCGGTGGCCGGGCCAAGCGGAAGCTACCGACGCCGGCTCGGGAAACCAAGTGGCCCCCGGGCCCCGCGAACGCCTGCACGCCTAAGTGTCGATTGCGCGCACAAACCTACCATTTGTGTAATCTAAACCTTACATAGTGTAATCCATGCATTACAATCGGAACTCCAGCGTCCGTCCGCCGAGCCCGGGACCCAGGCCCGGGAGCGCCCCCGCATGAAACCCGTCGCCCTGGTCACCGGTGGAGGACGCAGGGTTGGAAGGGCGATCGCCCTGTCGCTGGCAGGCGGCGGATACGACCTGCTGATCAGCTACAACGACTCGCGTGCGGAATCCTCCGAGGTGGAGAGGGCGGTCCGGGAGGCGGGCCGCCGCGCCCACGCGGTACGAGCCGACCTGTCGCGCGGGGCGGACATCGCGCGCCTTGCCGGTGCCGTCGGCGACCACTTCGGCCGACTCGACCTGCTCGTCAATTCGGCGTCAACCTTCGCCCCCGGCGACCTCCTCGACGTCACCGCCGCGGAGTGGGACGCCGTCATGGCGGTGAACCTGCGCGCGCCCTTCCTCCTCGTGCGCGACACCGCTCGCCTGCTGCGCGCCGCGCGGGGAGCGGTCGTGAACATCGTGGACCTCTCCGCGCTGCACCCCTGGACGACGCACCCGCACCACTCCGTGTCGAAGGCGGGCCTGCTGCACCTGACCCGGGTGATGGCGCGGCGGCTCGCCCCCGAAGTGCGGGTGAACGCGGTCGCGCCGGGGTACGTGCTGCCGCCCGCGCACCACGACGCCGCCGAGATCGAGCGCACCCGGCAGCGGATCCCGATGGGGCGCGTGGGCGCGCCGGAAGATGTCGCCGGCGCGGTGAGGTTCCTGGCGCGCGCGGAGTACGTGACGGGCGAGGTGGTGGTGGTGGACGGGGGGCTGGGTACATTACGCTCTTGAGTAATTTTACTCAGTAGCGTAATATGCCTCTATGCACACCTACCAACGCCCTCAGGGCTCGACCCTCATTGCGCGTCTGCACGAAGCGCCGCGCTGGCTGATCATCGTGACCGGTCCACGCCAGACCGGCAAGACCACACTGGTCGACCAGGTCCTGCGACAGATCCAGCGGCCGTCTTCCCATATTGCCGTAGACGCGCCCGATTCCGCCATGGCACCGATCGCCACCGGATTCCGGGGTGGCCTCACGTCACTCACTACCGGCACCTCCCTTCCTCCTGTCGACCAGAGGGACACACGGTGGCTTGTCCGCACCTGGGAAGAGGCCCGGCTCGAAGCCAGAGCGTCGGACCGGGGGTTCGTCCTCGCGCTGGACGAGATCCAGAAGATCCCGAACTGGTCCGAAACGGTGAAGGGGCTGTGGGACGCGGACCGACTGGCTGGCCTGCCGCTCCACGTAGTCCTCCTCGGCTCCGCCCCCCTTCTCATGCAGCAGGGAATGAGCGAAAGCCTGGCCGGCCGGTACGAAGTCATCGACATGGAGCACTGGTCCTTCGCGGAGATGGCCGTGGCGTTCGACTTCGATCTCGACCGGTTCGTCTACTTCGGCGGCTACCCGGGCCCGGCCTCCATGATCCGCGACGAGATCAGGTGGCGCAGTTTCATCCACCACTCCCTGATCGAACCCAACATCGAGCGCGACATCCTCGCCCTGCAGCGCGTGGACAAGCCCATCCTGCTGAAGCAGCTCTTCGGCCTCGGCGCCGCGTACTCCGGCCAGATCCTTGCCTACAACAAGATGCTCGGCCAGCTGGACGAAGCGGGCAATACGACCACCCTGGCCCGCTATCTCGATCTGCTGTCCAACGCCGGGTTGATCACCGGGATTTCCAAATACGCCAGTCGTCCCCATCGGCGCAGGGCCTCGAAGCCCAAGCTCAACGTGCTGAACACCGCGCTCATGTCGGTCCACTCGGAATACACGTTCGAGCAGGCGCGGGTGGATCGGACGTTCTGGGGGCACCTCGTGGAGAGTGCGGTCGGCGCGCACCTGGTCAACACCGGAGGCACCGAGTACCGTGTCTACTATTGGCGCGACAAGAAGGGGCGGGACGTGGATTTCGTTCTGGAGCACGGACGAAAGCTGGTGCTGTTCGAGGTGAAGAGCGGCAAGCGGCGGGGCAATGTGAGCGGGCTTGAGGAGTTTCGGAAGAGCTTTCCGGTGAAGGCATCCCATGTCGTTGGGCGCGGCGGGATTCCGGTGTCGGAGTTTCTGCTGACTCCCGCCCGCGAATGGTTCGAGGGATCATGAAGTACTTCGTGGAGCGCACGTGCACGGTGGTTCGCGAGCGGAGCGAGGAGCCGGGGCTGGAGACCGCATCGGACTTTTCACACGAACCCGAGTCGCGGCCCCTTGAGGCGTCACGGGACACTCCGGCCTACGTTCTGCTCGGGCCACCGGGGTCCGGCAAGACGGTGGCGTGCGAGCACGAAGCGGCGGAATGCGGACACTACATCACCGCACGAGACTTCCTGACCTTCGAACCGGAGCCGGACTGGGAAGGCAAGACCCTTTTCATCGACGGCCTCGACGAGACGCGCGCCGGATCGGCCAACGGCCGCACGCCGTTCGATAAGATACGCGCGAAGCTTCAGGCGCTGGGACGCCCCCGGTTCCGCCTGTCCTGCCGCGAGGCGGACTGGTTCGGCGCCAACGACAGGGATCGCCTCAAGGCGGTTGCTCCCAACGGTGAGGTGCGGATCTTGCGGCTTGATCCGCTCTCGGATCAGGGGATTCACGACTTTCTGGAAAAGAACCTCGGGCATGACGACCCCCAGGGCTTCGTTGACGCGGCTCGGCTACGCGGGGTCGACGGCTTGCTCCACAATCCGCTCGACCTGGAGATGCTCGCGGCTGCGGTCGCGGACAACCCATGGCCGCGGACGAGGACCGAGACGTTCGACATGGCCTGCCGCCAGCTCGTGTCCGAGGAGAACCCCGAGCACCAGATTGCGCGGAAAGGTACTGCGGACACCACTGCGTTACTGGATGCTGCCGGCGACCTATGCGCCGTCCTGCTCCTGGCCGGGAAGGCGGGGGTCACGCTCCCCGGAACCGATCCCGACCCGGATCATCCGCGATTGGAGCATGTGCCCCGAGTGGACCAGCAACTGCTTCCCCGTGTGCTGGATACCGGTCTGTTCGCATTGTCCGCCGAGGGACGCCTGGTGCCCACACACCGACAGCTGGCCGAGTTCCTGGCAGCCCGCCGCATCGCCGACCTGATCGACAACGGCCTTCCGGTGGGCCGTGTGCTCTCGGTGATGACCGGGTTCGATGGCGGCATCATATCGGAGTTTCGGGGTCTGGCTGCCTGGCTGGCCGCACAATGCAAGGTGGCACGTCCGGACACCATCGAGCGGGATCCCTTGGCAGTCGTGCTCTACGGCGACGTGCAGCGGTTCACCCTTCGCGAGAAGCGCCACCTCTTACGGGCAGTTGAGGCGGAAACCGACCGGAATCCCAGGCTGGTGGCCTACACCGGTTCGGACTCGCCACTACGGTACCTTGTCGGCCCCGACCTGGACGATGACATCCGGCGGACGCTGACCGATCCGGCGCGAGACGGACCGCGTCAGTCCTTCGTCCTCCTGATGGTCGAAGCCATCCGGGATGCAACCGCTCTTCCAGAACTGGCGGATCCGCTGATGACTGTTGTTCGGGACGATTCCTGGAGGCCAACCACCCGATGCGCGGCTCTGGAAGCCTACATGCGCGCCGGTGAGGGCGACAACCGCGTCTCCGTCAAGCTCAGAGAGCTGCTCAACGAGATCTACGCTGGCACCGTACCAACCCAGGACGACGACCTGCTGGGGACCTTGTTGACCGAATTGTATCCGGATGACCTTCCGGTTTCCGACCTGGTCGGCTACCTGAGAGAACCGGTTCGGCGCAATCTGTTGACCCGCTATTGGGCATTCTGGACGGATGACCTGAGAGAGAAGTCCACCATCGAGCAGATGGTCCAGTTGCTTGATCTGTTGAAAGGTCCGGTGGAGCGGGTGCGATCGGAATCAGGGGACTCACCAGGGAGCGTCGACTTGGTGGTTCGGCCACCCATCGTGCTACTGCGGCACCTCCTCGAGCATTCGCCTGAGAGCGTTTCGCGGCGCCAGCTCTCCCACTGGCTTGACTTCGCCGGTTGGCTCGGTAGGGAGTTGCAATTCAGCTTTGGGGATGTGATCAGCGACGCCGAGTTCTTTCGGGCCTGGCTCGGCGAGCATCCCGAGGTTCAGAAGGCGATCATCGAGGACGGCGTGAGCAAGTGCCTCTGCGAACGTGACTTCCTTGTATGCATGCGCGATGTGAAACGAAGCCTCTTCCGGGCCACTCCACCGGGGGATTACGGTGATTGGTGCGCGGATCGGGCGCTCGGTGCAAGTGATGATGACGTGGCCTCCTGGTTCCTTGGGCAGGCGGCGGAGTTCGTCCACGGCGCGAGAGAAACCGGGGCTCGCCGGAGCAAGGAGATCGTGGCAAAGCTGTGCGGAGCCGACCGCCTCGGCGCAGTGTTCGAACGTAGCCTGGACGCCCTGCACAAGCAGAGCCGCCTTCAGCAGGTGACGCGAGGAAGGCGCCGGTCTCCTCCACCGCCGACCGATGGTCGCTTCGACGAACTGCGAGGTTGGGTCAAAGCCAACGCCCCAGCGCTAAACGGCAACGAATGTCGACCGGACGTGCTCCACACGCTGGCCACAGCGTATTTGAACGGCTACGCGGATGTCCACGGCGAGACACCAGCGGAGCGCGTGCGATTCCTGCTCGGCGACGATGACGATCTTCTCAGCGCGGCAATGGCTGGGTTGCGCGGATCCATTCACCGGGCGGACCTCCCCACTTGGACCGAGGTCTCGAAGCTGGCCGCCGAAGGTCGGATCCACTACCTGGCACATCCCTTCATGGTGGGCCTGGAGGAACTTTCCCGGGCCGGGGAAACCGGCGACTTGCAGCTCGGCGACTCGCAGACCCGGCTGGCCCTGGCCATCCATTTCACAGTTCCAAGAGGACTTCGCTGGGACAGCTCGAAGGGCCTGCCGAACTGGCTGCGGGGTTGCCTGGTGCGTAGACCGGATACGGTTGCGGAGGTTTGGGCCCGTTGCGCCGGGACCCAACTGCGTAACGGTGCGCAGTCGTTGTTGGAAACCCATCGCTTGGCCCACGGGCCCGCATACGCGGAATTGGCACGGGTGGCGTCTGTTCCACTTCTGAAGGCATTCCCGGTTCGTTGTACGGCTGGACAGCTTCCGGTATTGCGATCCCTGCTGCAGGCCGCCTGTCTGTTCGGGGACAGGACACACTTCCTGGAACTGATCGAGACCAAGCTGACCCGCAAGAGCATGAACACGGGTCAGCGGGTCTACTGGCTCACCATGGGTTTCTGCATCCGACCGGACGCCTACGGCGATCGGATGGAATCGTTTGTTTCGGGAAACGGCCGACGAATTCGGCGACTGGCGGAGATGACCGTCGACGCGGACTCGGTTCCGCCGGCCCTGAGGGACATGTGGGATCCCACTGTTCTGGAACGGCTGATTCGTCTTATTGGTCCGTATTCCGCTGCACGTCCTACAACGTTCAGCGCGTACGTTCCGACATTGCTCATGGAAGCCACAACGAGCATCGCTCAGTTCATCGACAAGCTCGCCCAGGATGCTTCACCGGACGCCACCGTGGCCCTCGAGTCCCTTGCCGCAGACGATCGGCTCGCGAAGTGGCAGTCCAAACTGCTCGATGGACTCCATACGCAGACGGGCCTTCGCCGTGAAGCCACCTACGCACACCCAGGCCTGGAACGGGTCGCTGAAGTCCTGGACAACGGCCGGCCTGCCACTGCGGGCGATCTGTGGGCGCTTGCCGTTCATCTGCTGCGCTCTTCCGCCAAGAGAATACGGCACGGTGCGAATTCCGGCTGGCGCCAGTTCTGGAACGTGGATTCGCACGGCCGAGTCACGGACCCGAGACCCGAGAACCGTTGCCGCGACGCGCTTGTCGATATGCTCGGCCCCGAGCTGGCTACGCTTGGCCTTGAGGCGCAGTCCGAAGCCCGGCACGCCGACGACACGCGCTCCGACATCCGCGTTTCCTCCAGCCCGGGCGGCTTCAGTCTCCCCATCGAGATCAAACGAAGCTGCCATCGCAAACTCTGGAGCGCGATGCGCACCCAGCTGATGGCCAAGTACACGCGGGATCCCGGTGCCGACGGCCGCGGGATCTATCTGGTCTTCTGGTTCGGTGAGACGGAGGAATGCAGGCCGACCCCTCGACGAGGGCCGAAGCCAAGGTCGGCTCAGGAACTCGAGCGGGCCTTGCTCGATACCCTCTCCGCTGCGGAACGCCGCAAGATCGCGGTTTGCGTCATTGATGTGTCGAAGAAGGCGCCCGGCCGAGGCCCCCGCAACTGATTCGTCCGGCCAACGGCAAACCGAGACGACTGGCGAATACCCGCCCTACATGTCTTGAGTAAAACTACTCAGTAGCGTAACGGGTGATGCAGCCACCGGCCGCCCCCCGCCCCCCTCACTCCCCGTGCGCCAGGAACCTCTCCGCCTCCAGCGCCGCCATGCACCCCGTACCCGCCGCCGACACCGCCTGCCGGTAGAAGTCGTCCATCACGTCGCCGGCCGCGAACACCCCCGGCACGTTCGTCTCCGTCCGCCACGGCGTCGGCAGCCACACGTATCCGTTGTCCTTCAGGTCGATGTGGCCGCGCAGGAAGGCGGTGTTGGGATCGTGGCCGATCGCAACGAACATCCCGCCGACCTCGATCTCCGACCGCTCACCCGTCACCGTGTCGCGCAGCCGCAGCGCGGTGATCACCTCGTCCCCCAGCACCTCCTCTACCACGCTGTTCCACAGGAAGCGGATCTTCTCGCTGGCCAGCGCGCGCTCCTGCATGATCTGCGAGGCCCTGAGCTCGTCCCGCCGGTGGATCAGCAGCACTTCGCCGGCGAACCTGGTCATGTAGAGCGCCTCCTCCATCGCGCTGTCGCCGCCCCCCACCACCGCGATCACCTTGCCGCGGAAGAACGGCAGCGCCCCGTCGCACACCGCGCACGCCGAGACGCCGCCCCCGCTCTGCGCCAGCCGCTCCTCGCCCGGCACACCCAGCCAGCGCGCGTTCGCCCCCGTCGCGAGCACCACGGTCCGCGCGCGCACCACCGTCCCGCCCGAGGAAATCAGTTCAAACGGATGCTCCTCGAAGTTCACCCGAACGATATCCTCGGTCACCACCCGCGTGTCGAAGCGCATCGCCTGCTTCTTGAACTCCATCATCATCTCGATGCCGCCGATCCCGTCGGCGAAGCCCGGGTAGTTCTCGACGTCGGTGGTGAACATGAGCTGGCCGCCCGGGATCATCGTGCGGCTGCCCGCCCCTTCGTATACAAGCGGGTTCAGGTTCGCGCGCGCGCCGTAGATCGCCGCGGTCCAGCCGGCGGGGCCGGAGCCGACGATCACCAGATTCTCGATATGGTTGTCAGACATGGGAGTCGCTGGGTTGCAAGTCGAATGTGTGAAGCCTGGACGCGGCCGCCGCCTGCCGCACCTACCGCGACAGCGTCGACTCCTCCTTGTACAGCGCCGACCGCCGGTAGCGTTCCACCCCCCGCTTCAGCAGCAGCTTGATCGCGACCGCAACCGGCACGCCGATCAGCAGCCCCACGAAGCCGAAGTAGAATCCGCCCAGCGCGAGCGCGAGCAGGATCCAGACCGGGTGCAGGCCCACCGATCCGCCTACGATCCGCGGGCTTATCACCGCGCCTTCGAGTCCCTGGGCCACGCCGTACACGATCGCGACCTTGAGCAGCGAGATGCCGACGCTATCGCTGATCAGCGCGAGGATGACGGCGGGAATGAGCGACACCACCAGCCCCAGATAGGGGACCACTCCGAGCACGGCCACCGTCACGCCCAGCAGGAACGCATACGGGAACCCCACGATCAGAAGTCCCACCCAGGTGATTGCGCCGACGATCACCGAGGTCAGCACCTGCCCGCGCAGATAGCTGGACAGCAGCTTGTCGTAGTTGCGGGCGAAGCTGTTCGCGCCGGACTTGAATCTGCCGGGGACGAGCTCGCCGGCGCGCGCGATGATGAGGTCGAAGTCACGCAGCAGGTAGAACATCAGCACGGGCGTGAGCACGAGGTAGCCGCCCACGTTGATCAGCGTGCCGAATCCGCGGCCGAGCCCCAGGACGGCGGTCCAGGCCCGCTGCGCAAGCTCGGTCCCCCAGGTTTCCAGCAGTGCCCGCACTGAATTCGCGTCGAGGTTCTGGATCTGGTCGATGAGCGCCCCCTCGTCCACCAGCGGCAGGTCGAACCCGAGCGACTCCGGCGTGAGCCCGGCCACCCATTCATGCAGTTTGGCCACGAAGTCGGGTGCACGGCCGATAAGCGCCTGCGCCTGTCCGACGAACTGCGGCACGCCCACGGCGAAGACGAGCACGGCGAGAGCCAGGAACGGTACCAGGATCACAAGGATCGACGCCGTGCGGCCGAGCCTCGGGTGCGCCGAGACCCTGTCGACCACGGGATCGAGGATGTAGGCGAGGACGAAAGCCAGGAAGAACGGCCCGAGGAGGGAGCCGGCCGTCCGGAGGACCCACAGGGCGACCAGCACGGTCGCGACCGTCACCATGTGGGCGTGGCCGCGGATCCCGCGGAAGGGGATGAGCAGCGCGATGAAGGCGCAGTAGATCAGGAAGGGATTGAGCATCTCCCTGAGGCTGAACAGAAAGAATCCCGCCGCCAGGATCACCACGGCCCCCTGGATGACCCGCCAGGTCGCGGGAGTGGTGCCCGGGCCATCCGGGCCGCTGCCCGCACCCTCGCCGGACGCCCGGCCTCCCTGGCCGGAAGCCTGCCCCCCCTGCCTGCTTCGCGCACTCACCATCCCACCTCTTCGATCATGTCATGCGCGCGCAACACTACGGCACGCGTGTTGTCGTACACGATCCTGGCCGCGGCATCGGGGACCGGCAGCCACCGGCATACGCTGATCCCCTCGTCGAGCTGGGGCACGGCATCTCCGAAGCGGCTTCGCATGAGAAAGAAGGTACAGTACTTGTGAACGAACTCGCTCCCGTAGCGGAAGGTCCAGTCCACGGTGGCGATCTTCGGGCCCACCTCCTCCGGAGCCAGGCCGGTCTCCTCCTCCACCTCCCGGGCCGCCGCCTCCCGCAGACTCTCGCCGCCCTCGATATGCCCCTTCGGCAGGCTCCAGTTCCCGTACGGGTCCCGGATCACGAGCGCGTGCCACACGCCTGCCAGTGAGCGCACAACCACGCCGCCGGCACTCCGCTCGATTCGCTCCGGCTGGGCGAAGCCATGGCCCGTTCGGCCCGCGGCTGCGTCTTCCATGGCGGTCATGCCGTCGGAAGCGCCCATTCCTAGAAGATCGAGAAGGTTACGTAGCGGCCCGGGTTCTCCTTGATGTCCGCCAGCAGCGCCCGGAACTCGGCCAGCACCTCCAATGCTCCGTCCGCCAGCGCCGGGTCCCCCAGCAGGCGGCCGAACGAGCCGTCGGGGGTCTCCAGCGCGGTCAGAAGCCCCTCCACGCGGGCGAAGGTGGCGTCGACCCTTTGCGCCGCCGACCGCATGTCGCCCAGCGAGGAGCCGACATCCTCCGTCAGCTCACGCAGGTTTCGCAGGCCCGCGCTGGCGTCCGCCATCATCGCCTCTGCATCCGCACCAAGCAGCAGCGAATCGAAGTGCTCGAAGGAGATGCGGGCCGCGCGAGCCGCGGCGCCGAGCTCCTGCGCGGACTCGTCCACCCCCTCCGCCAGGTCCTCGAAGCGTTCCGTCTGCTGTGCGATGATCTCCGAAAGGAGGTCACTCACCACGCTCACGTTGTCGATCACGCCCTTGAGGTTCATCGCCGTCTCTTCGGTGAACGCAACCTCGACGCGGTCCGATATGGTGGTCAGGTTGCGCGCGATCTGGTCGAAGGTCGCCGTCAGCCTCGAGAAGTCCGGGAGCGCGGCGCCCGGAAGCACTCCCTCCTCCGGGTAGTCGAGGAAGGGCGGCAGCCCGAACTCCCCCCGGTCCAGAATCTCCGCCTGCCATTCTCCGAACATCGACTCGGGCGCGAGCAGGACGGCGGCGTTCGCCGGAATGACCAGCTCCTCCAACACCCTCATCTCGACCATCACGGCTTCCCCGCTGGGCAACACTTCAATGCTCCCGACGCTTCCCACCGTCACGCCGCGGAACTTCACCACGGCACCCCGCACGAGCGCCCCCACGCTCGTGGCGGCGGTGCGCAGTTCGGTCTGGCCACCCCGCCAGCCCCCCTTGAGCCATATCGAGCCGAACACGCCCGCGGCGATGCCCAGCACCACCACGAGGCCTACCAGCACTTCGCGTCTACGTTCCATCGTTGTTCCTCCCGAAGTAGAGATCCGGATCCCCCTCCACAAACCCCCTCAGCACCTCGTCGCCCGCGGCCTGCACCTCGTCCGGAGCCCCCGTGAACCGGGCCCTGCCGTCGTGCAGCAGCGTGATCCGGTCGGCCACGCGGTAGGCGCTGGTCATGTCGTGCGTCACCACCAGCCCCGTCACCCCCATTTCGTCGCTCATGCGAAGAATGAGCCGGTCGATCACCGTGGTGGTCACCGGGTCGAGCCCCGTCGTGGGTTCGTCGTAGAGCAGGAACTTGGGCGACGGGGCGATCGCCCGGGCAAGCCCCGCACGTTTCCGCTGTCCCCCGCTGAGCTGCGCCGGATAGCGGTCCCCGAGGCCGTGCAGGTCCACGAGCGCCAGACACTCCTCGACCCGCGCAGCGATCCTCCTCGCGTCCCATTCCGGCATGCGCCGGAGTCCCATCCCCACATTCTCCGTGACGGTCATCGAGTCGAAGAGCGCGGCGAACTGGAAGACGTACCCGATCCGGCGCCGCAGCCGGGTCAGCTCCTTCCGGCTCAGGTCGGGAACCGAGTGGGTGTCCACGAAGATCGATCCCGAGTCCGGTCGCAGGAGCCCCGCCACGTGTTTCAGCAGTACCGACTTGCCGCTCCCCGAGGGTCCGACGATGGCCAGGGTCTCCCCGTCCCGGACCTCGAGGGTGAATCCCCTGAGCACCTCCTTCGGCCCGAACGCCTTGTGCACTTCCCGCAGCCGGATGCTCATCGTTAGCGGCTGCCCGTGGACAATCCCCGCGGCGGATCGAGGGCGGCGGTCTGCCAGGTCCGCATCAGAGGAGCACCGCTGCCCAGAAGGCGTCCAGGCAGAGGATGATCATGCACGCGGCGACCACCGCACGCGTGGCGCTCCGGCCCACCCCCTCTGCCCCGCCCTCGGTCTGCAGACCGCAGTAGCAGCCCGTCCCGGTCACCACCGCGCCGAAGGAAAGCGACTTGATGACCGCGAACCACACGTCCCACGGCGCGTAGTAGATGCGCAGCCCCTTCACGAACTCCGCCGAGGACATCTCCAGCAGCTGGAGCGCGGTGAACCACCCGGCGGCGATGCCGATCGAGATGGCCAGAAGCACCACCACCGGGAACATGACGATCCCCGCGAGCAGTCTCGGGACCACCAGATAGGCCAACGGGTCGTACGCGAGCGTCTCGAGCGCGTCCACCTGTTCCGTGACCCGCATCGTCCCCAGCTCGGCCGAGATGTTGGCGCCGACCCGGCCGGCCAGGACCAGCCCGGTGAGGACGGGGCCCAGCTCCAGGATCATCGTCTTGCCCACGAGCGTGCCGACGAAGTAGGACGGGATCGTTCCCGTGAGGGAGTACGACGCCTGCAGCGCCATCACGATCCCCGTAAAGGTGGCGATGAAGAGCGCGATGGGAACGGAGGCCACACCGACCCTCGCCATCTGCGGGAGGAGGAGGGGCATCCAGACGTCCGTATTGCGAATCGACACCGCGGCGCTCGCAAAGAGTCTCCATGCCCGGCCCATCGACTCCAGGCCGGCGAGCGTCAGGTTCCCGATCGCGGCAAACGGTCTCAGCAACAGCTCAGCCATTTGCAATTATAGCGAATGACCCGCCTCCGACCGGTGCGAGCGATGCGGCGGGAAGGACTGCAGAATCAGGCTCACCCGGTCCATCGCCGGTTCCGGCCCCCCGTTCGAGCGCCAGACCACCTCGACTTCGCCCACCCGATCCGCATCCGCGCGCAGGGCCACTTCGACATGGAGATCCTGCTCCGGACTCTCGATCATCGTGCGGATCAGGCCCCCGGCCTCCGACTCCGGACGCCGCGAGGGATTCCTGAAGAGTGTCTTCGTGGACTGCCTGCCGGAGGGCAGCCTGCGGGTCACGCGGATCCGGTCCAGCCAGTCGGGCTGATAGCTGATGTGATAACGGAAACCTCGCTGGTCGGTGCCGCCGCCCTGCCGATTGTGTCTCGACACTCTTCAAAGCCTCAGTGGTGCTGGGGAAAAGCTCAGCAGAAAGATGGCCAGAGCCACCCATCCCAGGATTGTGCGGCCCCGTCCGGGTCCGGTTTCCTCCATCTGCACGGGGGGGTGTCCCACGCTGCCACGGCCCACGGCCAGCGCGACCCCGGCCCACAACCACCAGCCCCACCACACCAGCCCCAGAGGAATGAGGAGAACGACGAACACCATCCCGAGGAATCGCTGGCGGGGTCCGACGAGGGCATACAGGACATGGCCGCCGTCGAGCTGTCCCAGCGGGATGAGATTCAGGGCTGTAACGAAGATCCCCAACCAGCCCGCGAACGCAAGTGGGTGGAGCAGGATGGCCTGGCCCGGCTCCAGCCCGGGCACCGTCGCCCAGGTGGCGATTTGGAGGAGCACGCTGCTGCCCAGCCAGATCGGCTCGCTGAGAAACAGGACTCCGAACGGGTAGGCTCCGCCCTCCAGCGCCGGCATGACCCCGGAGAGGTGAAGACCCGCCAGCAGGACCGGCACGGAGAGCGCGAAGCTGACCAGCGGGCCCGCCACTCCGATGTCGAAGAGGACCGAGCGGTTCGCCATCGGCCCCCGCAGGCGGATGAAGGCGCCGAGCGTCCCTACGATGGAGAAGTAGGGCGGAAAGGGAATGAAGTACGGGAGCGACACGGGCACCCGGTGCCGGCGCGCCAGCAGGTAGTGCCCGAGTTCGTGGGCAAGCAGGATGCCGATGAAGGTGACGCCGAAGGTCAGCCCGGCGCCGAACTGGTCGAAGCGGATGCGGGTCGGGACCGGATAGAGCCCGCCGCCGATCTCGGCGAAGCGGGTCCTGAGCGGATCCATGCCGGCGAGGAAGGTCCCCGCGACGATGGCGCTGGCCAGCGCCGCCGCGAAAAGGAGCAGGTGGAGGAGGAGGCGGCCCTGCCGCGCCGGAGGAACCGGATGCGCACCCGCCGGCGACGGGGAAGGCGCGGTGGCCGGGCCTGGAAGGGGCCCGCCGGGCGCGACATCTCCTGAAGTGACGTGACGAGAAACCAGTCTTTTCCAATACGGAGATGAGCCTGAACCGGGGGAGGTGCGAGAAGGTGAGGCCGGAGCCCGGAGCAGGTGGCAGTTGATGGAGTTTGATTATCTCCTTGGACGTGGGAGAGAGGCAACCGGCGAGCCGGAGGATGG
>JAJDVT010000020.1 GCA_022826005.1 Gemmatimonadota bacterium
GCACATCGCCTCGCCCTTCGAATGGAAGTTCACCCGCCACGATCTCAACCGACTCCTAGCCCGCTCGCCAACACCCGCCCATCCTCCACTCCGCGAAGCCGCATGAGAATACGTCACCGAACTTCTGAACCGGTGTACTAGCTGCCAGCGCCCGCCGCCGAGTCCTCGCCATGGCGGGTCAGGAAGCCGGTCACCCTCTTCGGCAACAGAAGATTGTCCGCGATGGCGGCGATCTCCTCGGCTTCTTCCCACGCCCTCTCCAGCCGCCACAACTCGCCTTCGAGCGCGCGGCGCTCCTGCTCCTCGTGCAACGCCATCTCCAGGGCGATCCTGGCCGGCTTGCGCATCGTGTGGATATGTCCGTCGAGACCGCCTCCATAGGTGCGTGGCCGATCGACGACACGTCTCAGGAATCCGTGCGAATGCCCCTCCGACTCGATTTCGGACACGGCTCTTTGCACGGTCGCCGCCGTGCTGCCGTACGCGTTCATTCTTGGCAGAATGACACTGATCGCGCGCTGCGCGTCTTCTCCCTCGAACCACTCCCTCCCCTTGATGCCCCACGAGTCGATCTGGACGCGGAAACCGGTCTCGTCTTCCGCGGGCCCGATCCGGGTACGCCAACAGTGCCCGATGCTCATCTGCCTCACCCGACCGTCAGCGGGCTTGAAGCGGATTGGTCGATCTTTGAGGACGGGTATCACCGTAATTGCGTAAACAGCCCCAAGGACTCCTGCTACCCCCAACACCACCCCGCCCATTACTCCGCCTGCCACCGCGGCTGCCCCCGCCGCCGTCCACCGCACGATCTTGCGCCGGCGCCGCTTGCCGAACTGGTCCCCGTAGCGCCACGCGGCAAATTCCGGGCGTAGCGGCTTCCCGATCCGCACGAGTTCCAGTCCCTCGGGGTGCCTGGCGAGGCCGATGTTCTCCGACGATGTCCGCACTCGCGTACCGCGGAAGATCTTCTCGCAGGCTTCGACCGCCTCCCAGCGCTCTTCGAGAGGCGTGAGGTTCCAGCGTTCGCAACGGCGACACACGACCCAGAGCCGCCCCCTGGCCGCGTCGAAGGCGAGCCTTCTGCCGACCGGGAACGTCTCGACGACCTCGTTGGTGCCGAGCGGCCGGGTGCAGAACATGCAAGCCCGGTGCATCAGGGATCGCTGCAGTCGCGCTGAAAGCCGCAGTTCAGGCACACGATCTTGCAGTGGCGGTCCAGCACCGGGCCGCCGCAGAGTTCGCACACCGTGCCCGCCATGAACTTCCGGCTCAGCTCCACGTAGTGCCGCGCGCTACGCTCCGTCCATGACGCCGCCGCCTCGCTGAGCGGCCTCACCCTCCCCGGTACCCCCGCCACCAGACTGCGCGGAGGGATCACCGCGCCCTCCTTCACCACCGCTCCCGCGGCGACCACACAACCGGCTCCCACCTCGGCGCGCTGCAGCACCACCGCCCCCATCCCCACCACCGCCCCCCTCCCGACGCGGCAGCTCTCCATGATGGCCCCGTGGCCGATCGTCGCCTCCTCCTCGAACACGGTGGGTCCCTGCTCGCTCGTGTGGATCACCGCGTTCTCCTGCACGTTCGCCCGGGCCCCCACCCGGATCCCGTTCTCGGGGTGATCCCCGCGCAGCACCGCGCCGAACCACACGCTGGCCTCGTCCCCGATCACCACGTCGCCGATCACCACCGCGGTGGGCGCAACAAAGGCCGTCTCCGCGATCCGGGGGCACCGCCCGCCGAACGCGATCACATGTCCACCGCGCCCCCCCTCACGGTCTTGCGCTCGCCGCGCCATCAGCCGCGATCCCTATCTTGGCCCCCATCACGGCGCAGCCGCGCCCGCAACACCTGCGTCTCGGACGCCTCCAGCACCTCGATGTGCACCCCCCCGGCCGTCAACACCCGCCCAGGTACCGGAACCTGCCCCAGTTCCTCGAGGATGAACCCGTTCAGCGACCTGTTCTCTCCCTCAGGCAGGTCGAAGGCGAAGCGGTCGTTGATCTCCCGGAGCTCCGCGGCTCCGGACGCCACGACCTCGTTCGGCGAGACCCGGGTGAGCGGGTCCTCGTCCACATCCGTCTCGTCCACGATCTCGCCGACGAGCTCCTCTAGCACGTCCTCCAGCGTGATCAGCCCGTCGGTGCCGCCGAACTCGTCCGCGACGATCCCCATGTGCATGCGGCGGGCCTTGAAGTCCGCCAGCAGCCGGGCCAGCGACAGCGAACCCGGCACGAACATGGCCTCTCGGGCCAGTTCCGAGAGCGGCACGTCCCGCCGCCCCGCCACAAAGGCGCGGTACGCGTCCCGCACATGGAGGATCCCGGTCACGTCGTCGATGGTGTCCCCATAAACCGGAACCCGCGAGTGCGGCACCTCCGCCAGTTCGGGAAGGATGTCCCCAAGTCGGCGCGAGTTCTTCCAGGCGACGATGTCGACCCGGGGCGTCATCGCGTCCCACGCGTTCAGCTCGTCGAGCTGGAAGGCACGCTCGATCAGGCGGCGCTCGTCCGAGTCGACGATCCCCGCCCCGGCCCCGATCTCCAGCGCCTCCCGGGCCTGCATCTCGTCCGGCGAACTCTCGTTCGTCCCCGACCCTCGCGAAAAAAGCCGTCCCAGCGCAAGCAGCGGAAAGAACACGCGGGAAAACAGCCGCGACGAAGACCGCAGGAAGGGTGCCGCCGCGAGCGCCAGCCGAACGGGACGCCTCGCGGCCAGCGCCCGCGGACCCAGCTCCCCAGCGAGGAGCACGACGATGATCACGACGGGCCCGCCGATCCACATTCCCCGCGGTCCCCATGCGGCGGCCGCCGCGCCGACGCCCGCAGCCGCCGCAGCCAGGTTGCAGATTGCTCGCAGGATCACCAGCGGCGATGTGGCCGCCTCTCCCGAGCGCAGCGCAGTCAGCGCATCCGCGCCCGCGAACCCCTCGCCGACCAGGATGCGCGCCTTCGAGTCGGTCACCTTGAGGACCGCCGAGAGCGTCGCGGTCAGACCGGCCGCGATGAACAGCAGCACCACGAAGGCCGCGGCGAGCCCCAGAATCAGCGGCATGGCGCGCCTCCGGGTGTGCCCGGCCGACGGTCGCCAGCGCGGAATGGGGCCCGGAGCCGCGAGTGCGACCCCTGCGCCAGCCCGCGGCGGGCCGCGCCGGCTACTGTAGCCTGTGGTGACGGAGGTTGGTCGTCGGGTACGGCCTCTATATCCATTTCCTGCTTTCGCTGAGCAGCTCAGTGATGACGTCGCGGGTGCTCAGCCCTTCGGCTTCTCCGTCGAAGTTGATCACGATCCTGTGCGCGAGGATCGACGGAGCGATGTCGTGAATATCCTGCATGGTCGGGACGGGAGCGCCCCGGAAGGCCGCCCGCGCCTTGGCCCCCAGCACGAGGTACTGCGAGGCGCGCGGCCCCGCGCCCCAGCTGATGTACCGCTTCGCCACGTCGGCCTGTTCCTCGCCGCCGGGCCGCGTCGAGCGCGCGAGCCGCACCGCGTACCCCACGATGGAGGGCGGAACCGGGATGCGCCGCGTCAACTGCTGCAGCTCGATGATTTCGGACCCGTGCACGACCGGCTCTATCGGGATGTCCTGCACCTCCTGCGTCAGGGTGGCGATCTTCTCCTCCTCGACGCGGTCGGGGTAGTGGATCCGCAGGTCGAACATGAAGCGGTCCAGCTGCGCCTCGGGCAGCGGGTACGTGCCCTCCTGCTCGATCGGGTTCTGGGTGGCGAGGACGAAGAAGGGCGGGTCGAGCGGGTAGGTCGTGCCTGCCGCGGTGACGTCCCGCTCCTGCATCGCCTCGAGGAGCGCGGCCTGGGTCTTGGGCGGGGTGCGGTTGATCTCGTCGGCCAGCACGATGTTCGCGAAGATCGGCCCCGGGACGAAGCGGAAGACCCTCTCCCCCGTGAGCTTGTCCTCCTGAATCACCTCCGTCCCCGTGATGTCGGTGGGCATCAGGTCGGGGGTGAACTGGATGCGGTTGAACTTGAGGTGCATCGCCTCGGCGAGCGTCGAGATGATCAGCGTCTTCGCCAGCCCGGGGACGCCGACGAGCAGCACGTGCCCATTGGCCATCATCGCCGTCAGGATGCTGTCGACGATGTGCTGCTGACCGACGATGCGCTGCTCCACGGCGGTGCGGAGCTGATCGGCGATCTCGCCGGCGCGGCTGAGGAGCTGGACATCCCGGTCGGCTTCGAGGGCCGGAAGCGGGGGGGAGGAGGTGGGGGTCATGCCCGGTCCGGGAACGGATAGTGTAGGTGATTGTGGATTCGCGGAAGATAGGACGGGCGTGTTTTTCGGGTCAAGGAGCGGCGATGGTCGCCTGGTGCCGGGGCGTGGCTTGGTGACCCGTCGATCGCGACCGCCCGTGGGTCGTGAGGGGCCCCAGCGGACACCATGCGTGGAACGGGCCGGAGGGATACAATCCGGTGCCCGAGACAGGGCGAGACCCGTCGGCTTTTCGAGCTTGCGAAAATTTTCACAAGCGTTAGCTTTCCCCGCGAAAGCGGCGTCTGCACGGTCGGATGTTCCTTCCTGAACGGGTTCGAACCGAGAGGGGCTCCAGTAGTTGCCGCAGGCACGGCGGGGGAAGAAAGTCGTGAAAGGAATCAGGTGAAGGAGGGTCGCCGCCCGCGCGCGGGCAGGAGCCACTTCATGGGCGACGTCGGGCAAATGTCGGGGTATGGACTCGGATGGGCGCTGACGGTTGCTCTCCTCGCCTGGGTGGGAATCAGGCTGGACGAATGGCTTGGCACCAGCCCCGCGATGGTCCTGCTCTGCACGCTCGCGGGGATCGCGGCGGGGATGGTCACGGTCTACACGAGAGCGATGGCCCGGCCGACGCGTGGGGAATCGGATATGTCGCAAAACGGAGAAGAACAGAGTTGAGGCGGTTCGAGTCGTTTCCGGCCGTCGCCGTGGCGATTGCCGGCCTGGGGTCGCTCGCGGCCTGGCCCTTCCTGGACGGTGGCGCCCACCGCGCAGTTGTTGGCGGGGCTGCCCTGGCCCTTGGAACCCAGTTGGCAACGCACTTCCTGTTGAGGGCATGGCGGGCTCGCAACGACCGTTTTCCGGCGGCGATCCTGGCGGGGTTCGCGATGCGAGTCGCGGCGGTGATCGTTGGCGTACTGGTCTTCGCCCTGCCCCGCCGGGCCGAGCCCGTTCCATTCCTGCTATCGCTGGGTGCGTTCCTGATCGCCTTGCTAGCCGCAGAAGCCGTCCTTGAGCTGCGGCGGCTCCGCGACGCAATTCCCGCCGGGTCCTGAGCGAAATGATCACGGCAAGCCAACAGCACGGCGCAGCGCAGGAGCCGCAGGCGGGGCACGAGGGAGGATTCGACCTCGCGGAAATGTTGGGGCATCACATCCTGAACTCGCGCGAGTACGAGCTCCCGTTCGTCGGCTACGTCCCTCTTCCGCATTGGCCCGAACTTGCCGTGGGGGGACTCACGATCGACGTGTCTCCTACCAAGCACGTCATCCTGCTGTTGCTCGCAGCCCTGATCACGGCTGGGCTAGCTATCCTGGCCGGTCAGCGGGTGGCCCGAGCCGAGGCGGGCCGCGCACCCAGCGGGCTGGCGAACGCCATCGAAGCGGTCGTGGTCTATTTCCGTGACGACCTCTGCAAGGGTTATATCGGTCACGGCTCTCAGCGCTTCGTACCGCTGGTGCTCACGATGTTCTTCTTCATCCTCACAATGAACCTCCTTGGCCTCGTGCCATGGGGCGGGTCGGCTACCGGCAATATCGTCGTCACGGCTACGCTGGCTCTGGTCACCTTCGTGGTCGTCGAGGTCTCGGGATTGTTGACGCTCGGCCCCAAGGGATACCTGAAGACCATCTTCCACGTCCCGCAGGGTGTGACGGGGGCGATGAAGTACGTTGTGCTCGCGGTGATGACACCGGTCGAGTTCATGGGGAAGTTCCTCAAGCCGTTCGCTCTCGCCATCCGGCTGTTTGCGAACATGACGGCGGGCCATGTCCTGATCTTCTCCGTCCTCGGCTTCATCTTCCTCTTCGGAAACCTCCCCTACGTCCGGTGGCTGATTGCCGCCGGGTCCTACGGCCTCGTGTCGGCCATTCTCCTCCTTGAGGTGCTGATCGCCCTCATCCAGGCGTATGTCTTCGCCATGCTGACGGCCGCGTTCGTCGGCCTGATCCGGGATCCACACTAGTTAGTCACTCTGAACCATTCGGAACCGAACCCAACAGAAGGGAAAGAAACGACAATGCTCGAATCAACTGTCGAAATCCTCCAGGACGCGGCGCTCACTCCAGAGGCCGCCAAGAACAACATGGCGCTCCTCGGCGCCGGAATCGGTGTCGGCCTGGCCGTGATCGGCGCCGGAATCGGGATAGGCCGGATCGGTGACGGGGCCACGCAGAGCATCGCTCGCCAGCCCGAGGCCACGGGCGCGATCCGGAGCCTGGCCATGCCGCTCGCCATTCTGGTCGAAGGGGCGGCGCTTGCCGGGATCATCCTCACGCTGATGCTCTTCCTCTTCGTCGCGTGATCATGGAAGGGATCGGTACGGCTGTCGGGCGACACGCGGTCGCCGGCGCCCTGGCTCTGTCGCCCGCGCAGGAAGCCGAACACGGAGAGGTCGCCTGGGACAAGCTCTTCGCGCCCGACATCGGCCTGGGGATCTGGACGCTCCTCACGTTCCTTACTCTGCTGTTCATCCTCGGCAAGTACGCCTGGGGACCGCTCCTCGGCGCCCTCGACAAGCGCGAAAAGGGCATCCAGGACAACATCGACGACGCCAAACGTCAGCGTGACGAGGCCGAGAAGCTGCTCGCCGAGTACCGGGAGCAACTCGCCGAGGGACGCCGCCAGGCGCAGGCGATGGTCGCCGAGGGGCGGGAGGCCGCCGACGCGCTCCGCAAGGAGCTGGAGGCGAAGGCCCGCGAGGAGACCCAGGCAATGCTGGCCAACGCTCGCCGGGAGATCGCGCGGGAGAGAGAGGCCGCGGTCGGGGCCGTGCGGAGGGAGTCGGTCGACGTGGCGCTCGCCGTCGCGTCAAGGCTTCTGTCGGAACGGCTGGACGCGGACCGCGACCGGCAGCTGGCGATGGACTACATCGAAGACCTTTCGGACTCCGAGGGTGCGCTGGCGTGAGGGAGGACACCGTCGTCCGCAACTACGCCGAGACGCTCTTCGAACTCGCGGAGCGTGACGGCGGCGTGGAGGGATACGGGGAGCCGGTGGCGGCGGTCGCGGGTCTGATGGAGGACCGGAAGGTCCTGGACTTCTTCGCCACGCCGCGGATTCCCGTGGAACGCAAGAAGGAGGCGCTGCGGAGCGCGCTGGGGCCGTCGGTTCCGGCGATGCTGGTGCGGTTTCTCCTGGTTGTGATCGACAAGGGCCGCCAGCGGCTGATTCCTGCGATCATGCGGGACTTCCAGGCGCTCCTCGACCGGCACCGGGGCATTCGCCACATGGAGGTTGCGGTTGCGCGGGAGCTCTCCGGCGAAGAGGGGGACGCTCTGGCGAGGCGTCTCTCCGCGGCAACCGGCGCGACCGTCATCCCTTCCGTCCGGGTCCGGCCCGAGATCATCGGGGGCATCGTCATCCGCGAGGGGGACACCCTCTACGACGGATCGCTGAAACGACAACTCGACGCCATGCGGCGCAGGCTGATGGCGGCCGAGCTTCAAGAACAGGAAAGCTAGAACGAAATGGCCGATTCACAGCTTCGGGCGGGCGAGATCAAGAGCGTCCTCCTGGCCGAAATCGAGCGCTTCGAGGAGGCGCTCCACGCCGAGGAGGTCGGCGAGGTCCTCGAGGTGAAGGACGGGGTGGCGCGGATCTATGGGCTCACGAAGGCGATGGCCAACGAGATGCTCGAGATCTCCTCCAGCGAGAGCGGCGACACCGTGACGGCGCTCGCCCTCAACCTGGAAGAGGACAACATCGGCGCGGTCATCCTGGGCGATTGGGCCGGGCTGCACGAGGGCGACGAGGTGCGGCGCACCGGCCGCGTCCTGGACGTGCCCGTGGGCGACGGCTACCAGGGCCGCGTGGTCGATTCGCTGGGCGCTCCGCTCGACGGAGCCGGCGCGATCGAGACCTCGGCGCGGCGCCAGATCGACGTGGTCGCGCCCGGGATCGTGAAGCGCCAGCCCGTCAAGGAGCCGCTCCAGACCGGGATCAAGGCGATCGACGCGATGATCCCGATCGGGCGCGGCCAGCGCGAACTGATCATCGGCGACCGCCAGACCGGCAAGACCGCCGTGGCGGTCGACGCGATCATCAACCAGCGCGACACCGACGTCATCTGCATCTACTGTGCAGTCGGCCAGCGGGCGGGGAAGGTGGCGGCCGTCGTCGAGACGCTGCGGCACCACAACGCGATGGACTACACCATCGTGGTGACCGCCAACGCGTCGGACCCCGCCCCCATGCAGTACATCGCCCCGTACACGGCGACCGCCCTCGCCGAGCACTTCATGTGGCAGGGCAAGCACACCCTCGTCATCTACGACGACCTCTCCAAGCAGGCCCAGGCCTACCGGCAGCTCTCGCTGGTGCTCCGCCGTCCTCCCGGGCGCGAAGCCTACCCCGGCGACGTCTTCTACCTGCACTCGCGCCTGCTGGAGCGCGCGGCCAAGCTCTCCGACGAGCTCGGCGGTGGCTCCCTCACCGCGCTCCCCATCATCGAGACGCAGGCCGGCGATGTATCGGCCTACATCCCCACCAACGTCATCTCGATCACCGACGGGCAGATCTACCTCGAGCCCGACCTCTTCAACTCGGGCGTCAGGCCCGCGGTGAACGTGGGCATCTCGGTGTCGCGGGTCGGCGGCGCGGCCCAGGTCAAGGCCATGAAGAAGGTCGCGGGACGTCTCCGCCTCGACCTGGCCCAGTTTCGCGCCATGGAGACCTTCGCGCAGTTCGCCTCCGATCTCGACGCGGCCACCCAGCAGCAGCTGGCGCGCGGCCAGCGCACCGTGGAGGTCCTCAAGCAGCCCCAGTACCAGCCGGTGCCGGTCGAGCGCCAGATCGTTTCGATCTACGCGGTCACCAACGGCTTCCTGGACGGGATCGAAGTCGACGACTGCCGCAAGTGGGAGCGGGGCTTCCTCGAATTCATCGAGAGCCGCTTCGACGACGTGCTGATCGGACTCCGGCAGGAGGGCCAGCTCACCGAGGACATCGAAGGCCGGCTCCGCACCTGCATCGAGGAGTACAACGAGGTCTTCGCCGCCGAGAACGAGGCGGCGATGGCGGGAGCGGCGTAGCGTGGCGCAGGCCCGCGACGTCCTGCGGCGGATCAAGTCCGTCAGGAACACGCGCAAGATCACGCGCACCATGGAGCTCGTGGCGACCTCCAAGCTCAAGCGCGCCATGGACCGCATGCTCGCGGCGCGCCCCTACGGAGAAGCTCTCGACGAGTTGCTCCGCAGCCTGCGCGCGCCGGGACTGGAGCAGGACCATCCGCTGCTGCGGCAACCCGCCGGGACGAAGCGCGCGGCGGTCCTCCTGCTTACCGCCAACCGCGGCTTCTGCGGCGCCTTCAACGCCAACCTCATCCGCGAGGCGCGGACCAGGGTCGACGAGCTGGAGGCGGCGGGAGTCGAGACCGAACTTCACATCGCCGGAAAGAAGGGAATCACCTTCTTCCGCTTCCGGGGTCGCGCCATCGCGTCGGGTACAACCGACATCGGCGACGAGCCCCGCCCGGAGGACGGGGAGTCGCTGATCGAACCTCTGGCGGACGCCTTCGCCGCCGGCGATCTCGACGCCGTCTACATGGTGAGCTCGAAGTTCCGCTCCGCCATGTCCACGCCTCCGCGCACCCGGCGCATCCTGCCGGTGCAACCCGACGAGGGCGCCCGTTCCGTGGACGCCTTCATCGTGTCGCCACCGCCGGAGAAGCTCGTCGGCTGGATCCTGCCGCGCTATCTGCGCAGCGTGGTCTACGGGGCGCTGGTCGAGAACGCCGCCGGGGAGCAGGGAGCCCGCCGCGCGGCCATGAAGAGCGCGACCGACAACGCGGGCGAGATGATCGAGACGCTCACCCGCTCCTACAACCGGGCGCGCCAGGCGCAGATCACCCAGGAGATCGCCGAGATCGTGGGCGGCGCCGCGGCGCTGGAATGACAGTTACCATAGTGAACAGGAACCGCCGCGCGAGCGCGGCTGGAGAAGACGGAAGACATGTCTGAGAACAACATCGGCCGAGTCGTTCAGGTCATCGGACCCGTGCTGGACGTGGAGTACCACCCGCGGCACCTGCCAGAGATTCACAGCGCGCTGAGGCTCACCGCCGAGACCGAATCGGGCCGCGAGATCGACCTCGTCGCCGAGGTGCAGCAGCACATCGGGCGCTCCCAGGTGCGCGCCGTGTCGATGAGCTCGACCGACGGCGTGCAGCGCGGAATGGACGTGGTGGACACTGGCCAGGCGATCGCGGTCCCGGTGGGGAAGCCCGCGCTGGGCCGCATCCTCAACGTGTTGGGCGAACCGGTGGACGAGCAGGGCCCTGTTGTGAGCGAGGACGGCGAGCCGATCGAGCGGTGGCCGATCCACCGCCTCGCGCCGCGCTTTGAGAACCTCGAGCCCAAGACCGAGATCTTCGAAACCGGGATCAAGGTCGTCGACCTGCTCGCACCGTACGTGAAGGGCGGCAAGACGGGGCTCTTCGGCGGCGCCGGCGTCGGCAAGACCGTCATCATCATGGAGCTGATCAACAACATCGCCATGGAGCACGGCGGCCGTTCGGTTTTCGCCGGAGTCGGCGAGCGCACACGCGAGGGCAACGATCTCTGGCTCGAGATGACGGAATCGGGCGTCATCGATTCGACGGCGCTGGTCTACGGCCAGATGAACGAGCCCCCCGGCGCGCGCCTCCGGGTGGGGCTCTCCGCCCTGACGGTCGCCGAATACTTCCGCGATGTCGAGAAGCAGGACGTGCTCCTCTTCATCGACAACATCTTCCGCTTCACCCAGGCGGGCTCCGAGGTGTCGGCGCTGCTCGGGCGCATGCCCTCGGCGGTCGGCTACCAGCCGACCCTCGAAACCGAGATGGGCGAGCTGCAGGAGCGAATCACCTCGACCCGCGAAGGCTCGATCACCTCCGTCCAGGCCATCTACGTCCCCGCCGACGACCTCACCGATCCGGCTCCCGCCGCCGCCTTCGCCCACCTCGACGCCACGACCGTCCTCTCCCGCTCCATCTCCGAGAAGGGGATCTACCCGGCCGTCGATCCCCTCGACTCCTCGTCGCGCATCCTCGATCCGCAGTTCATCGGAGACCGGCACTACGAGGTGGCCGGGCGCGTCAAGGAGATTCTGCAGCGCTACAAGGACCTCCAGGACATCATCGCGATCCTAGGCATGGACGAACTCAGCGAGGAGGACAAGATCATCGTGGGGCGTGCGCGGCGCATAGAGCGCTTCCTGTCCCAGCCCTTCTTCGTGGCGACGGCGTTCACCAACATCCCCGGCTGCTACGTCCGCCTCGAAGAGACCATCGAGTCCTTCGAGCGGGTCGCCGCCGGCGAGTTCGACCACCTCCCCGAGCAGGCCTTCTACATGAAGGGCGGCATCGACGAGGTGATCGCCGCGGCGGCCGAGATGGGCGTGGAGGCCTGACCCGTGGCCAAGGTCATGGAGCTGCGCGTGGTCACCCCGGCCGCGGTCGTCTTCCAGGACGCAGTGCGTTCGATCATCGCGCCCGCGTGGGACGGCCTTGCGGGAGTGCTGCCGGGCCACGCGCCCTACCTGACCGCGCTCGGCGACGGCCCGCTCGAGGTCGATCCCCGGTCCGGCGAGCGCCGCACCTTCCACCTCTCCGGCGGCGTGATGAAGGTGGAAGCGAACCGGGTCGACGTGCTGGCCGACCGGGTTGTGACGGACTGACCCCGCCGCCCACTGGGAGGAGGGCAATCCCATGAAGGTGGACCTGCACATGCATACCACCTTCTCCGATGGCACGCGTCCGCCTGAAGAGGTCGTCGAGCTGGCCATCGCCGGCGGACTCGACGTCATCGCGATCACCGACCACGACAACACCCTGGGGGTGACGCCGGCCATGCGCGCGGCCCGGGGCCGAATCCAGGTCATCCCCGGGGTGGAGCTGAGCACGCGCTGGCGCGGCGAGTCCATCCACATCCTGGGCTACTTCGTCGACCCCGGTGCCGAGCCCCTGACGGCCCACCACCGGAATCTGCTCGAGCGCCGCCACACGCGCATGAGCCGCATCGTCGAGCGGCTCGCGGACCAGGGCGTGCGGCTGAAGCTCGATCACGTCGGCGACCAGCGCGCCTCCGCACGCGTCCCCTACACCCGGCCCCACCTGGCTCGGGCGCTGGTGAGGGAAGGGCACGCCACGAGCGTGAACGATGCCTTCGACCGCTACATCGGCGCCGATTGCCCGGCCTACGTCCTGGTCGAATCCCCGACCGCGGAAGAGGTCATCGATACCATCCTGGCAGCGGGTGGCGTCGCCGTCTGGGCCCATCCCCCCCTTCGCCACATGGGGGAGCTTCTCCCACGCCTCGTTGATGCGGGGTTGCGCGGCATCGAGGTGTACCGGCCCTGGCCACGGGGCGTGCGCGAAGCGGTGGCCGCCCAGACACGCCGGGCGGGGCTCTTCGCGACAGGTGGTTCCGACTGGCATGGCCGCGACAGCGACGGCAAGCTGGGGGACTTCTTCGTGAACGACAGTGACATCGAGGACTTCCTGCGGGCCGGCGGGATCAGCTGAACCGGCGGACGCGGCCACTCCATCTCCCCCGCCTGCGGCATCCCTCCCCACCGCCATTGACTTCCCGTCCGGCTTGGCTACCTTTTAAGTCTTTCCGTGCTGCGTCCGCGTTCGACCCTCAGCCCCCTTACGGGCGGAGGACCGTCCGGGCGCGGCCACAGCTGTTTGAAAATCAGGGTGGAAGGAAAAACTAGAGCCTTAGGTCGCTCTGGCCGTCCGGGCGTAGCGGGTCCCGCTGAGCGGGGCACGGTGCGCAGGGATGGCCGAGTGTACGTGTTGGAGGCGACGGTGGACGAGCCCACGGGAATTGAGTGGACACGGGCGGCGCGGTGACGCGGCCGTCTCGGGTTCAGTCGAGGAAGAGGGCTGGTCAAGCGAGAAAGTGCGCACGGTGGATGCCTTGGCACAGACCGGCGATGAAGGACGTGGCAAGCTGCGAAAAGCCTCGGGGAGCTGCAAGCAAGCTCAGATCCGGGGGTGTCCGAATGGGGGAACCCGGCGGGAGCAAATCCCGTCACCCTTAGGGGAGCCAACCCAGGGAACTGAAACATCTAAGTACCTGGAGGAAAAGAAATCAATCGAGATTCCCAAAGTAGCGGCGAGCGAAATGGGAAGAGCCCAAACCCGGGTGGGGTGACCCAACCGGGGGTTGTGGGGCCGCATCATCAGGCGAGACGAAAGCATAGCGGAACGGTACTGGAACGTACGACCGCAGAGGGTGAGAGTCCCGTATGCGAAATGCGAGTAGGCGAGCTGATGCGGACCCCGAGTAGGCCGGGACACGTGAAACCCTGGCTGAATCCGGGAGGACCATCTTCCAAGGCTAAATACGAGTCTGTGACCGATAGTGAAGAGTACCGTGAGGGAAAGGTGAAAAGAACGCCTGACGGCGAGTGAAAT
>JAJDVT010000078.1 GCA_022826005.1 Gemmatimonadota bacterium
GCACATCGCCTCGCCCTTCGAATGGAAGTTCACCCGCCACGATCTCAACCGACTCCTAGCCCGCTCGCCAACACCCGCCCATCCTCCACTCCGCGAAGCCGCATGAGAATACGTCACCGAACTTCTGAACCGGTGTACTAGATACTGATAAGGCACACCGGACTCGATCAGGTGGCTCTCGACGAGCTTCAGGTGACGCACGAACTGCGAGAAGACCAGGACCTTGTGCCGGCTTTCGCGCAGTTCTCCGAGCATCGTTGCGAATGTCTTGAGTTTGGAGCTCGGCGGGCCTTCCGGCCGCACCAGCCGCGGGTTGCACGATGCAAGCCGCAGCCGGGTCAGGTGGGCCAGCACCTGCAGACGGTTCCCTCCGGTATCGGGTCCTTCCTCCGCGAGCGCTTCCAGATCATCGACGGCCCGCCTCCGGACCGCTTCGTAGAACGCCTCCTCCTCCGGCGACATTTCGACCTTGAGCACGACTTCGGTCCGGGTAGGGAGGTCGTCGAGAACCTCGGCCTTGACCCTGCGGAGCACGAAAGGCGAAATCAGGCGGCGGAGCCGCGTACGGGCCACGGGGTCGCCGTCGCGCTCTATCGGAAAGGCTAGTTTCTCGCGGAACCTCTTCATCGAACCCAGCATGCCGGGGTTGATGAAGGCGAAGAGCGAGTACAGGTCCATCAGATTGTTCTGAATCGGGGTGCCCGTCGTCACCATGCGGAACCCGGCCTTCAGCTTGCGGGCGGCGCGGGCGCGCTTGGTGGAGGGGTTCTTGATGGCCTGCGCCTCGTCCAGCACGACGGTGCTCCACTCGGTCCCGGCGAGCGTGTCGATGTCGTTGTGCATCAGACCGTAGGTCGTTACCACGACATCCAAGGGTTCCAGATCTTCCAACTGCCGGGCCCGGGCACCGGCAGGACCGGTGTAGGAGCGAGTCCTGAGGGTGGGCGCGAAACGGCGTGCCTCGTCGAGCCAATTCGCGACGACGGAGGTGGGGGCCACAACGAGGGCCGGACCTTCCCGTGCGCGAGCCAGCAGCAGTGCAAGGGCCTGCACCGTCTTGCCCAGACCCATGTCGTCGGCCAGGCACGCGCCCGCGCCCCACCGGCTGAGGCGGCCGAGCCACCGGAACCCGGCTTCCTGGTACGGACGGAGCTCGGCCTGCAGGGTGCCCGGCGTCTGCGGCTCGAAGCCCCGGGCCTCTCGGATCGCCTTCCGGTGGGCCCGCCAGCCGGCGTCGGGGGTGAGCTGTACGTCGTCGAAGAAGTCCGGCAGTGCCGCGGCCACCGAGCGGTGCAGGCGGATCTGCTTCTTGCCCGCAGGTGCCGAGAGGCTGCGCAGGTCCGCGAGCTGCCGCTGGAATGCCGTCGTCAGCGAGACGAAGGCGCCGTCTTCCAATGGCACGAAGCGGGATGCCGGACTGCGGTCCATCAGCTCGAAGAGCCTCAGGAGACCGAGGGTGCGGTCCCCGTCGATCTCGAGCTCGCCGGAGGCGCGGAACCAGTCGGCCGCCGACTTGACGGACACACGCAGCGAAGCGGTGTCGGCCCGGGCCACGATCCTGAACGGCTGGCCCTGGGGCCACAGGCAACGGGCTCCGGCGGCCTCAAGTTGGTCCACCAGCTCAAGGCAGTCGTGCGGCTCGAGGTAGGCGAGCGAACCGTCCGGCTCGATGCCGGCCAACATGGGGCACGCCCGCAGGAGTTCCTGGAATCCCCGGGCTTCGGCAGCGAGATCGCGGCTTGCCTGAATGCTCTTGCCGTCGAGTGTGGCGAAGACCGTGGTGCCGCCGATCCCGGGCGGGAAGTACGTGCCCGAGTCCGGCACGGGTTCGACCACTGCCGAAGCCGTCAGCCCGGGGCCGTGGGGCTCCAGGCGCACCCACGGCTTCGGGTCCGAATCCACGCGGGCCGCCGCACGCGCCGAGTCTTCGAGGGCACCCTGGACGCGGATCTCTCCGGCCAGCGCCGAAACCGCGTCCACAAGGCGGTCCCTGGCGTCGATGGGCAGCTCCAGACCCCCCGCCGGGACGACTCCGCAGAGCTTCCTGTGGCTCTTCGTGAACCGGGTCACCTCGCAGCGCACGTCGCTCGCCATGACGATGCGGTAGTGCCGAAGGTACGAGTCGTCAACGTGCGGCTCGACCTTCGCCCGCATGACGCCGCCGTGCTCCGAGAGCACCAGTTCGGGGTCCCGGCGGACGATCTCGACCGGATCTCCGGCCTCGTTGAAGACGTAGGGATGCCCCGCCAGCGCGCAGATCCCTCCGGGCGGAAGGTAGTAGGGTGGCTCGTGGCTCCATCGGTAGGTGTTCTGCTTGATCCGCGCCGCTGCCGCACGGTCCTGGGCGACGAGAAAGTCCATCGTGCCGGCCTGCGCCTGGAGCCTCTTCAGCGCCACCGCGCGACCCTTGCTCCACTTGCCGCTTTTCAGCGCCCTCTGTTCCTTCGGCGCGACGGAGATCTCACCGAACCTGTCGACGCTCAGTACCCAGGCCAGCCGCAGCTTCGGAGTCGAACCCGCCTTGCCGGACCCGGATGTCTTCTTCCTCGTCTCGTAGGCGAACTGCTCGATTTCCTGCAGCGCGTATTCCCACTCGGCCACGGGCTGGATGAGGGAGGCCAGCGTGGTCGTTCCCATGTCCCGGTGCAGCGCTGCCGCGACTTCCGCCGGAGTGGCCGGCGCTCCGTCAAGTTTGACCCAGTCCACCTCCCGGCCCGTCGCCTTCGCGATCCGCGCGACCGCCTCCAGACACTCCGTGGCCAACCAGCGGTAGCCGTTTGCGGAGGCGAGGGTGGCAAGTCCGCTCAGGCCCTGGAAGCGGTCGTCACCGTGCGGGGAATCGCTGTGGAATTGCGAAAAGTCATCTCCCCAGCAGGCGCTCTATCCTTCGATCAATCTGTTGATCGACGGGTTCCTGCAATCCTGTGCCCAGGAGACCCCGCCGCCCGCGCGCATGTGCACGGCAAGTGAAACGAAGTGCAACAGGCCCGGATCGGCGTCGGTCTTCCCGGCCACGCGCAGGAGGTGCCCCAGCCTTGCCTTCCGGTCCGGGCCGTGGTCGCGAACCAGCGCGAGCAGGGCCAGGGTGAACGGGCGACTGACAGGAAAGACGTTGCGCTTGCGGGTGCCTGCCTTTTCCGACGCGATTGCGTCCTCGATGTGGCGCAGCGCCCCAGCGTCGTCACCCTGCATCGTGGCGGCCAGCGCGCGGGTGGCCGCACGTCCCGTCCTGGCTGCTTTCGCTAGCGGCAACTCACCCGGGAGTGCGTCGAAGACCGCGAGGGCATCGTCCCGGCGCCCCTGCAGCAGGCGGATGAACGCGACATCGGAAGCCCCGGCGGGAGCGTCGGCCATGCGTTCGTGCCACGCAGCGAGGAGGGACTCCGGATGGGCCGCGGTCCGGGTGAGGTAGGCAACGCTCCCGTCGAGGGCGTCGCTCAGGTACCGGGCCGGGAGATTGGCCAGCAGCCCGCCAGCTCCCGGAGTCGCAAGCCACCACCATTCGCCGGGATCGGTTTCCTCGAATTCCCGCTCGAGGCGTTGGAAGCGGCCCGCGACCACATGGCAACGCAGGTCCATGGCGGAGAACAAGTGGGCTTCAGCGTGCCAGCGGTCCAGGCGCTCCGTCCGAAACGCACGTTCGATTCTGGACAGCCTGTGCTGGCGATGGGCCTCCAGGGTGAGCCACGCCGTCCACTGCGGGTCGGCCACCAGCTTGCCGCGGTCGGTTGTCTTGTGGACGATTCCGGCGTCGATGACCTCGTCGCATGAGACCTTGTAGCGGTATTGGGGTACGGGCCGGCCGTCGAGCTTGAACCCGGCCTGCTTCAGCAGCTGGCTTATCTGTAGCGGCGTACGGCGGCACGGATGGAGGACGCCGTAGGCCATTGCGACGATGCGGGCCGCGGGTTTGAGGGCGCGAAAGCGGGCGGAGAAGTCGGTCATCGACGCGGGTCGGCTGCTCACCCAATCCGCCTCCCTGGGGTCCACGGCGCCCCCGCCGCCTCCATGTCCCGCTCCAGCCCGGCGAGATCCTCTTCCAGCAGCGACCTGAGCCGCACGACCACCTCGTCAAACCCCGCCCGCGCGATCGCGAGGCTCTCCCGCTGCGTCCCGGTGGGCTCCTGGCGCGTACCCCAGTGCCCCCCGGCGACCTGCCCGATGCGGCCCGTGATCGAGGGGGCGGTCGGCTCGTTGTAGCGGCCCGGGGTGGGATCGCCCTGGAGCTCGGCCGCGACCTCGGCGAGCCGCCCGTCGATGGCCTCCAGGCGCTGGTAGAGCTCGTCGCCAGCTGCGGGGGTCTCGTCGAGGGCGGCGCGCATGTGCCGCAACCGGTCGCGCGCCCGCCCGATCTCGGCGGCGGCACCCCTCGCGCGGCGCTGCAGGTCGGCCGTCTCCTCGGCGAAGGCCGCCGCCGCGACGAAGTCGGTGCTCATGTCGATGTTGGGCACGGGCTTCACCGTGAAGGGCCGCGGGTCGCCGAGCGGCTGTACGCCGGCCTCCGTGACGAGCGCCATCTTGACCGTGTAGTCGCCGGGCGGCGCAAGGGGGCCGCGCGACTGGCCCGCCCAGGGGGGCGAGAAGCCCGGCGTGGTGAGGTCGACGGGGTCGGGGGCGGGGCGGCGGAGGTCCCAGGTGACACGGTGGAGGCCGCGACCGGCGGGGCCCATGACGCGCCGGACGGGGTTGCCCGCGGCGTCCCGCACCAGGAGCGCCACGCGGGGGCCGCTCTCCTGGGCCTCGGCGGCGAGGCGGTCGTAGCCGGGGAAGGCGATGTCCTCGCCGCGCCCCGCGGCCGCGCGCTCTTCGCGGCGCCGTTCCTCGCGCATCGTCTCGGGCGCTTCCGCCAGCCAGTAGGTGAAGGTGGCGCCGAAGTCCGGGTTGGGCGCGACGAACGAGGTCGTGCCGAGGGTGGGCTGGCCGGCCGCCTGCAATGGGGTGTTGGGGACGTACCACCAGGCGTCCCGCACGGGGAACAGGGTCGCGTCGGCGGCCAGCGCACCGGCGGCCATCTCCCTCAGGGGCGCGTAGTCGTCCAGGATGTAGAAGCCGCGGCCGAAGGTCGCGCCCACCAGATCACCGTCCCGGCGCTGGATCTCGAGGTCGCGGAACGAAATCGTGGGGGCGCCGTCGCCCAGCAGAACCCAGTGGTCGCCCCCGTTCGTCGTAAAATAGATGCCGTGCTCGGTGCCGAGGAATAGCAGATCGGGACGCACGTGGTCCTGCTCCACCGACCAGATCACGATGCCGTCCGGCAGGTCCCCCGCGATCGACCGCCAGCTGCGGCCCGCGTCGTTGCTCTCGAAGAGATAGGGCGTGTAGTCGCCCTCCTTGTGGTTGTCGGGTGCGACGAAGACCGTTGCGCCGTCGTGCTGCGACGCCTTGATGTCGTTCATGAACGCGCGCGCGGGCACGCCCGGCAGCTCCGCCGCTTGCCGCCACGTCGCCCCCCCGTCCTCCGTCACCTGAACCAGCCCGTCGTCGGTTCCGACGAAGATGACCCCCTCCGCCACCGGCGACTCCGAGATCGCCGAAATGGTTGAATACAAAGACATTGCGGTGTTCCCATACAGCGCGTCGATGCTGCGCACCCGCCCCGCCATCGGCAGTTCGTAGCGGTTGTTGTTACGGGTGAGGTCACCGCTGATCGCCCGCCACGAACCGCCCCGATCGTCGCTCCGCCACACCCGCTGGGAGGCGTAGTAGATCCGGCCCTCCGCGTGGGGACTCGCAATGACCGGGCTGTCCCAGTTCCAGCGCTCGGGCGGGTCGCCGGGAGCCGGCTGCGGGCGGATGTTGATGAGCTCGTGGTTGACCAGGTTGACCCGCTGCAGATTCCCTTGCTGAGTCTGGATGAATGCAATAGCTGGATCGGCCATGTCGAAGGCGGCGGCGTACCCGTCGGCACCCAGCGGCACGTACCAGTCGCGGTTGCGCACGCCTTCAGCGTTCATCGTGCGAGACGGCCCGTGCAGCGTCCCCAGGTCCTGCGCGCCCCCGAGGATGTTGTAGAACGGCTCGGAGTTGTCGAGCGCGAGCTTGTAGAACTGGGACACGGGCATGTTGGGGAAGTGCCGCCAGGTCGTCCCCTCGTCGAAGGTCTCGTAGAGGCCCGCGTCGGTTCCGGCCAGCAGGTGGCGTCCATTCGCGGGATCGATCCAGAACGCGTGGTTGTCGCTGTGCTTCTCGCGGCCCGTCCCCAGCTCTGCGAAGGTGGCGCCGCCGTCGCGCGTCACGTGCACGAAGACGTCCATCTGGTAGACCAGGTCCACATCGTGCGGCGACGCCTCGATCTCCTGGTAGTAGTGCGGCCCGGTGCCGCCGGAGATGTAGGAATTGCGGCGCTCCCAGCTCTCGCCCCGGTCGGTGGAGCGGTAGAAGCCGCGATCGCTGGGCCCGGCTTCGATGGTCGCATAGACCACGTTGCGGTCGGCGCCCGAAACGGCCAGCCCGATCTTTCCCATATCCGCATCCGGAAGCCCGCGGTTCACCCGCCGCCACGTCCGCCCCCCGTCCGTCGACTTGTGGATCCCCGACCCGGGGCCGCCCGCGAGCAGCGCCCACACGCTCCGCCGCCGCTCGTACGTCGCCGCATACATGATGTCGGGGTCGAAGGGGTCGAACTCCACGTCCGTCACGCCGGTGTTCGCGTCGACCGTCAGCACGGCCTCCCAAGTCTCCCCCCCGTCCTCCGTCCGGTACAGCCCGCGCTCGCCCCCCGTCGACCAGAGCGGCCCCTCCGCCGCCACGAACACGACGTCCCCGTCCCTCGGATCCACCAGGATCTTGCCGATGTGCTCGGATTCGGCCAGGCCCATGCGCTGCCAGCTGCGGCCCCCGTCACGGCTCCGGTACACCCCGTCCCCCCACGCCACGTGCCGCCCGCTCACGTTCTCGCCGGTACCCACCCACACGATGTCCGGATCGGACGGATCGATGGCGACATCGCCGATGGAATAGGACGGCTGATCGTCGAATATGGGCGTCCACGAGATGCCCGCGTTCGCGGTCTTCCAGACGCCCCCGGAGCCGACCGCGACGTACCAGGTGGTGGGGTCGCCGGGGTGCACCGCGATGTCGGCGATGCGCCCGCCCATCAGCGCCGGGCCGATCCCGCGCAGCGCGAGGCCCCGGGCGGCCTCGTGGACGATGGCGGGGTCGGCTTGCTGGGCCTGGATGGGGGTGGGAGCAGCGGCGTTGGCGACCAGCGCTGCCGACAGGGCAGTCAGCGTCAGGGGCGCCGGGGGCGTCGGCGGGACTCGAGGGGTGACTTCGCGCATTGTCGGGCCTTGCATCAGGGTGGGCGGATGCCGTGAAGAGAGCGTCGCGTTGACTGGATGGGAATGGACGGTGGTGCGCGGGCCCCCGCAAGGAACCGGTTTGCCGAGTGGCCGCAGGGTCTCCTACTGTACTCACGGCCAACCGGGAGCACCTCTTCCCGAGTAGGACACGTAAATTCCAGTAGCCGAGACCCCCACCTGTCCAAACTCTATTCCATCGTTCTGTTGCCCGCTCTCGTGATTTCGCTGCTAGTGACTACCGGTTAAAGCGACGTGCCCGACTCACCTGCTCAGACTCCCACCCGCCCCGAACCGGCATCCCCCACCACCTGCCTCAACTGCGGCGACGCCCGCTCGGGCCGCTATTGCGCCCAGTGCGGCCAGAACGACCGAACCTACATGCGGTCGCTTCTCCCCATGCTCTGGGAACTGAACCGCGAGGCTTTCGAGGTGGACGCCAGGATCCTCCAGACCCTGAAGCTTCTCCTGTTCAAGCCCGGAAGCCTGTCGATCGAGTTCTCCCGCAACCGGCGGGCCCGGTACATGTCGCCGATTCGGCTCTATCTCTTCACCAGCCTCGTGTTCTTCCTCGTGCTGTCGTGGAAGTTGCCGGACACCGTGTACGACGATTCGGTGGTGCTGGTGGGACCGAACACCGAGGAGCTGAACTCGACCCAGCTGGTGAGCGAAGCCGAGCTCGGTGCTCTCAAGGCGGCGTTGCGGCCGGAACAGGGCCACCGGGTGGACGACATTCTCCACCGTCCGGAGGGCAGCGCGTCGCGGAGTTTTCTTCCGATGCTCGCCCGGCTCGTGGCCTATCGCGATCCGTTTGGGCCGGATCTGGCGACTCTGGAGGATTCGGTGGCTCCCGTCGCCGTGCCGAGGACGGATCCTCCCGGATTCCTGCTGAAGGCATTCGTGACGAGTGTGGTCGACCTCCTGCACGATCCCGATGTCTTCCTCCAGCGGATGATCGGGAACATGCCGATCGCGATGTTCTTCCTGCTGCCGTTCCTGGCTCTGGCCCTGAAGATCTGCTACTTGAGAAAACGGCGGTACCTGATCGAGCACCTGGTGTTTGCCATCCACGTCCAGACTTTCATCTTCCTGTCTCTGGGGACGGCGCTCATGATGCCCGCGGGTACGTTCGGAGACCTGGCGCGTCTGTTCCTGATCATCGCTGCGGAGCTCTACTACGTGATCGCCCTGCGCCGCTTCTACGGGGACGGCTGGATCCGGACCCTGTTCAAGGGCTTCATAGTGGAATGGCTCTATTTCTGGGTGTTGCTCCCGGGCTTCCTGGTCGTGTTGTTCCTGACGGGGTGACCCATGTCTGAGTCCAGCCCCGAGCCCAGCCCAGCCTGTCTCAACTGCGGCCGCTCCCGCGGAGAACGCTTCTGCGGCTACTGCGGTCAGAACGACCGGAACTACATCCGCTCCGCGTGGTCCGTCATGGGCGACCTCGTGCGGGAGACGCTGGAGGTGGACTCGAAGCTGCTCAAGACCATGAAGCTGCTGGTGCTTCCGGGGCGCCTGTCGGCCGAGTTCTCGCGCAACCACCGCGCGAGCTTCATGTCACCGGTGCGCATGTACCTGTTTGCGACCATCGTTTACTTCTTCGCCTTCGCGCGTGCGTTCTTCGGCGGCGTGGACGCGGGAGCCGTCGATCCGTCAGTCTCGTTCGATGTGACCCGCGATAGCCCGGCCGCCGACAGCGCAGGTGTGGACGACGCAACCGACGCCGTACTGGACGACCTCGCTCCCGACCAGTCGCAGGTGGACGCCCTCAAGACGCGATTGGAACCGCGGTACCGGCAGAAGCTGGACGATATCCTGAGCCGGCCCGAAGAAGCTGCCGGCGTCGGGACGATCCTCACGTTTGCCCGGGACATGGAGCCAAGGGCCCCAGGCGAAACGGGCTGGCTGGAAAGGGCACTCTGGAGCCTGATGATCGACTTTGTCCACGATCCCGTCTTCTTCATGGAACGGGTTGTGGGAAACCTGTCGGTCTCCTTCCTCTGTCTGCTGCCCTTCCAGGCCCTCGTATTCGCGATCATCTATTTGGGGAAGAAGCGCTACTTCGTCGAGCACCTGGTCTTCCAGATTCACCTTCAGACGTTCTGCCTGCTAGCGTCCGCCATTCCCCTGCTGCTTCCCGCAGGCGTCGTCGCCAACGTGATCTGGTTCGGCACCACCGTCTGGATCCTGTACTACACGCTCGCGGCCATGCGGCACTTCTACCGGGACGGATGGATATGGACCATCATCAAGGGAATCTGCGCGTTCGTTCTGTATTCGAGCCTGCTTATCCCGGCGTTCATCGGCGCGGTGGCGCTGACGCTGTGAAGCACGCGCTCGTCGCCTGCATTCTGTTCCTGGCCTGTGCGCCGCCGACGGAGGATGCCGGCTTCGAGGTGACCGAGGCCTCCATCGTGGAGCTGCAGGCCGCGATGCTGGAGGGCCGCATCACCTCGGCGCAGCTCGTCGACCTGTATCTGGACCGGATCCGGGCCTACGATCGTGCGGGCCCCGCGCTCAACACCATCATCCGCCTCAATCCAAGGGCGCGGACGCAGGCGGACTCGCTCGACGCGGAGCGGGCGGTGGGGACGGTACGCGGGCCGCTGCACGGGATCCCGGTGCTGATCAAGGACAACTACGACATCTCATGGATGCCCACGACGGGG
This sequence comes from Gemmatimonadota bacterium, assembly GCA_022826005.1. Classification (GTDB taxonomy): domain Bacteria; phylum Gemmatimonadota; class Gemmatimonadetes; order Longimicrobiales; family Gaopeijiaceae; genus Bin94. Next base: position 9,968 of record JAJDVT010000078.1, read on the forward strand.
TCGAGCCTGGCGCTGGCCGGGCTCCAGCCGCCGGACGATGCTTTTCAGGTTGCCCGGCTGCGAGCGGCGGGCGTGGTCATTCTGGGCAAGACCAACCTCCACGAACTGGCGGCGGGGATCACCACGATCAGTTCGCTGGGCGGGCAGACCCGGAATCCCTATGATCCGGCCCGCAATCCGGGGGGAAGCTCGGGTGGAACCGGCGCGGCCGTCGCGGCCAGCTTCGCGGCCGTCGGCTGGGGCACCGACACCTGCGGCTCGATCCGGATCCCGTCCGCGGTGCACAACCTCTTCGGGCTGCGTCCCACCAAGGGCCTGTCGAGCATCGACGGGATCCTGCCGCTCTCGCACTCGCAGGACACGGGCGGTCCGCTGGCGCGCACGGTGACCGATCTGGCCATTGCGCTGGACGCGACGGTTGGAATGGATTCTGCGGACTCCGCGACTGTGATTCTTGAGGGGCGGGAGGTGCCGGTCTTCCGGGACGCGCTCGATGCGGGTGCGCTGGAGGGCGCGCGGATCGGGGCGCTGGACATCGATGAGGGGAGCGCCGGGAGCGTGGTGCGGGTGATCCGCGGCGCCCTGGAGGAGATGGAGGGGCTGGGGGCGACCGTGGTGGACGTGTCGCTTCCGGATGGCGTGTTGTCGAATACCGGCCTCATCGACTTCGACTTCAAGTTCGACCTGGCGGACTATCTGGCCGGGATTCCGGATGCGCCGGTGACCTCGCTGGGCGAGATCATCGAAGCGGGACTGCATCATGAGGCGCTGGACCGCACCTTCCGGCGACGGAACGCGCGCGAGGAGCGCGACACCCCCGAACTCGCCGAGACCCTGGAGCGCCGCCGGGCACTCACGGCGGCGGTGACCGACCTCATGGACCGGGAGGATCTTGACGCGCTGGCCTACCCGACCATGCGGCAGGAGACAGCGCTGATCGGCGCGGCCCCGGCCGGCGCGACCTGCTCCCTCAGCGCGCATTCGGGATTGCCCGCGCTCTCCATCCCGGCCGGGTTTACCGAGAGCGGGCTGCCTGTGGGGCTGGAACTGCTGGGCCGGGCGCTGGACGATGCCCGCCTGGTCGGGTTGGCGTTCGCGTTCGAGTCGGCGGCGCCCAAGCGCCGGGCCCCGTTGCGGACGCCGCCGCTGGTGGGCGGGGCGCCGCCGCCGCCGGTGCCGATCGCGTTCAAGGCCGGGGCCGTTGCCACCGGCAGCAATGCTGCTGGCAGAGCCGTGCGGAGGGGGACGGCCATCGCGTCGGTCGAGATGGAGGTCGACCTCCCGCGCGGGCTACTCTCCTACCGGATCGCATTCCTGGGTGCGGAGCCGGCCGACGTGTACGGGTCCGTGCTGCGTCGCGTCGCGGAGGATGGGGAGGGGGTGGTGGTGGTGCGGCTGGGTGGTCCCGGGGAGGTGGAGTCGGCGGGCAGCGTCGAGCTCTCGCCGCGCGTTCTGGCGGATCTTATGGAGGGCCGGCTGGAGTTGGTGCTTGCCGGGAGGGATGGGGTCTGGCACAGGGAGCTCGGTCCGGAGATGTAGCCGGGGGCTGGCTTCGCCGGGCCGGCACGGCCTGTTGCGCCGAGTGCCGTGACACATTCGTTACCGAATCGTTGCGCGAACCGCTATTCCGGCCTGCAATCGTTGATGGATGCAACCATCCAACGTCATCTCCTGGCTGGCCGTCCCCAGTCCGCAGCGCCGTTGCGGACCGCTGGAGCTTGCGGCTGCCCTCCGGCGTCTTCACGAGGCGGGAATACGGCGGGGCTACGTCCTGGTGGTGCCCACCCGGCTGGCCGATCAGCCGATGATGGAAGACGGTTCGAGCGCCGAGGTCCTGTGGTGGGCGCGGATCTGTGATGCGATCATGGCCGAAACGCCGCTGGGTGTTGTCCTCGTCGACACCGCCGGTAGCGGGCTGGATGCGCGGCTCGTGCGGGACCGGGCCGTGCGGCACCCGGGTTGGCGACACGGCGAGAAACACCGTCTGCGGATCAGGGTTTTCGAGGACCTCTCGCGTCTGGAGCGCTCGGCGTTGATGGAACTCTCCCGCGCGGTGTGCACCGGCCATCGGGGACTGCTGGCGGAGGCCGGTACCCTGGGCGTTGCGGCCTTCGAGCCGTGGCAGCTTCAGGTCGCGCTTGGCGTTGAGGCCGTTGGTGAGCTGGTGGACGACCCGGTGGCGGGCGTCCTGCCGGCGACCGCCTGAACGCCCGACCGGTCGAGCGGCCAGAGCTGCACGTATTCGACTCCCGGTTCGTCGCGCACCTTGCCCAGGAGGTAGTCCGCCCCGATCTCGTAGATCACCAGTCCGTGGGGCGTCTCGACAAAGCCCAGCACAATCCCGCCGCGGGTCCCAGGCGCCACCGCTGCCCACCAGCCAGAAGGGCCGAGATCCCTGCCGCCGCTATTTCCCCCTCGCAATGCACTCGATTTCCACCTTGGCGCCCAGTGCCAGCCCGCTCCCGGCCATCGCGGAGCGCGCGGGGGGCTCCATTCCCTCGAAATACGTGACGTAGACCTCGTTCATGGCCGCGTAGTCGGCGATGTCGGCGAGGAAGACCGTGCACTTCACCAGGTCCTCGAAGCCGAGTCCCGCCGCTTCGAGGACCCGCCCGATGTTGTCCATTGTCGCACGGGTTTCGGGTCCGACGCCGCCCTCCACGATGCGCAGTTCGCCGGTGGGCGGGGTGCCGATCGCGCCGGAAAGGAAGACGAGGTCGCCGACGCGGACGGCCGGCGTGAAGACGGGCAGGCGCGCCACGCCCTCCGGGACTATGTGTTCGATGGGGGTGGGCTCGGACATTGCTCCGCCTTCCTGTTGTGCGCTTTCGCCGGGGGCTGAGCCGTCCGCTTCCCGAGCGCCTTCACCGGTGCCAGGGGCACCCCCGCAGGCGACGAACGCGGCCAGCGCGGCAACGCAGAGCATCGTGCAGGCGCCCTGGGGCCGAAACGCGGTCGATTCGGGGGATGGGCGACGCACTTGCAGAATCGGTCGTCCTCTACCGCTCATACCGCACCACCCCTCCCACGATGGTCAAGTCCACGCGCGCATCGGCCAGCTCCCCATCCGGCACGGTGAGAATGTCGCGATCGATCACCACCACGTCGCCCAGCTTGCCGACCTCGAGCGAGCCTTTGAACTCCTCTTCGAAGGCGGCGTACGCGTTGTTGATCGTGTAGCTGCGCAGCGCCTCGATCCGGGACATGTTCTGCTCCGGGTAGAAGATGGACCCGTCGACGGTCAGGCGGGTGACCGATGAGTGGAAGCTGGCGAGCGGGTCGATGTCCTCGACGGGGACATCGGTGCCGTTGTTGATCGGCACGCCGGCATCCATGAACGAGCGCCAGAGGTAGGTCCGCTCGCGCGCACGGTCGTCGCCCAGGCGAAGGGGAATCCAGGGAGCGTCGGAGGTGGCGTGCACTCCCTGCATCGAGGCGAGGACGCCGAGTTGGGCGAAGCGCGCGATGTCGTCGGGGTGCACGTGCTGCGCGTGCTCGATGCGCCAGCGAAGATCGTCGCCGGCGCCGGCCGAGTCGAAGACGGCCTCGTAGATGTCAAGGACCTCGCGGTTGGCGCGGTCGCCGATCGCGTGCGTGTTGACCTGGAAGCCGTGCTTGATCGCGACGTGCGCGGTGCCGGTGATGTCCTCGACCGTTTCCAGCACGAGCCCGACCGATTCGGGCATGTCCTCGTACGGCTCCAACAGCCAAGCGCCGTGTGACCCGAGCGCCCCGTCGATCTGGCGCTTGATCGACCGCACGGTGAGGTAATCGTCTCCCTCGGACGGCATGTAGTAGTCGGGCAGACGCGCATCCATCTCCTCGTTCGACTGGCGGCGGACCATGATGTAGAGCCGGACGGGGAGCGCACCCTCGGCCTCCAGCTCCTTGAGGCGGTCGATGGTGCCGAAGCCGGTTCCCGCATCCTGGAACGAAGTCACGCCCTTGGAGAGCGCCTCTTCGGCGGCCAGCATCACCTCGCGCCGGAACTGGGCTTCGATCTCCTCCGGCGAGCGGCCCAGCTGCGAATCGGCAAAGGCCGCCGATACCGGTCCCTGGGCCGTCTCGCGCAGGAGGCCGGTCAGTTCGCCGTTCTCGTCGCGAACCAGCTCACCCCCGGGCGGGGGTTCCGAGTCTCTCGTGTAGCCTCCCCGCTCCAGCGCCAGCGCGTTGGCGAAGGCCGCGTGCCCCGACGCGTGCCCCAGCAGCACCGGGTTCTCCGGGCTGGCCGCAGTGAGCGTCCCGTGGGTCGGGTTGCCTTCCACCACCGGCTCCGGCGGCCGGTCCCATTTCTCCTGGTGCCACCCGCGGCCACGGATCCATTCCCCGGGCTCGGCATCGGCCACCGCCTCGGCCACCATCGCCACGATCGCGTCCCAGTTGGGCGCGTCGTTCAGGTCGAGGATCGTCTTCGAGTTGCCGAGGCTCATGTAGTGGCCGTGTCCCTCGATGAACCCCGGCCCGGCGAACCGGCCACCCAGCTCGATCACCTCGGTTTCGGCGCCGATGAACTCGGCGACCAGTTCGTCGCTCCCCACCGCCACGATCCACCCGTCCGTAATCGCCACCGCCTCGGCCATCGTGTTGTCGGCGTCCACGGTGGCGACGACCCCGCCGCGCAGCACCAGGTCGGCGGGCGCGGCTGGCCCGGCAGCGTCATCGGCACACCCCGCAAACGCCAGCGCGACGCCAACGGTGATTGCGGCGGCAACCCATGCCCACCGCGCCCGCGCGCATGAATTGCAAACTCTACTTGTCATTAGGTAAACTCCTCTTTACCGATAGGCGTCGTCGTCGTAGAGCGGGCCGCCCGCGTTGACTTCCGCCATCCGGGTTGCCCGCGCGCCGTTACCCCCGCCGCGACGCATGCCACGCCGCCAGCACCTCGGCCTCCCGCTCCGGACTCAGCCGGTTGAACACCCGGGCCTGCCGCTCCTCCGAACGCGAGAAGTGGAACTCCAGCGTCGCCGCAGTCGTGTCGGCGAGCGACCGGAAGGTAAGGCCCTTCTCCACCTCCGGCGTGAGATCGAACCGCGCGAACCCCTCGTACCCGTCACGGGCGGGGCGCCACACCGGCATCTCCCCGTAGGGGCGCAGCCCGGCCTCGCGGAGGAAGTCCGCGTCCACCCAGGTGAAGGAGGTCTCGGCGGTCGTGACCGCGCGGATGCCGTAGAGCATCTCCGCCATGGGACGGGGCGTCGCCGGGCCGACCACGTTGTAGGTGCCGTGCTCGCCCGCCTCGGCCATGCGCACCAGCCAGTCGCCGAAATCGCGCACGTCGATGATCTGCACCGGGTCGGTGCCGTCTCCGGGGGAGAGGACCTCGCCGCCATGGTGGATGCGCACGGGCCAGTAGGTGAAGCGGTCGGTGTTGTCGCCGGGGCCGATGATGAGGCCGGGCCGGAAGACCAGGGTACGCTCCTCGCCGAAGACGTCCCGGGCGATCTGCTCGGAGAGCGCCTTGCCGAGACCGTAGGGGAGCCTTTCCGCGCCCGGTTCCACTCCCGCCCGTTCGTAGGTCCACACCGGCGCGTCGATCGACATCGGCACCCGGCTGGTATCGGCGTAGACCGACCGCGTCGAAACGAAGATGTAGCGCTCGCACGAGTCCTTCAGAAGGTTCGCGCTCGCCTCCACCCAGTGCGGGGCGTTGGTCGCCGAGTTGTCCACCACCACGTCCCAGCTCCGCCCCTCCAGCGCGGAAAGGTCGCTCTCGCGGTCGCCGACCAGCTTCTCGACTTCGGGGAAGAGATGCGCGTTGGTGCGTCCGCGGTTGAAGAGCGTGACTTCGTGCCCGCGCGACAGCGCATACTCGACCTGATGCGGCCCGATGAATCCCGTCCCGCCCAGGATCAGGATGCGAAGCGACTGCGCGGCCCTGGCACGCTCCGGCGTGGCGCGCCGCGCACCATCACCCGCCACACCGCCCGCGAGCCCCACAGGAGTGACCCCCGCCGCAACAGCCCCACCCGCGGCAACCGTCGTCTTCAGAAAATCCCGCCGACTCGTGTCCATTCTCGTTTCCTTGTTAGCTCGTGACGGTGATGGGTCAGGGCGTGACAGACCCGGTCAGGGCGTGACAGTAAGAGGTCGTGGCGTCCCGTGAAAGGCCAGCGCGACAGGTGAAAGTCAAGCGCGTCACGGCACGCTCAGCGCGTGACCGTCACCCGCACATACGCGTTCGTCCAGCAGCACTGGTCGCCGCCGGTGCTGTCGTTCACCGCCCAGTTGTCGACGCGCGCCCGCAACACATACTCGCCCGGCTCGCTGAACACGGCAGTCGCCGTGGCCTCACCGGTCCCGCCCACAACGCTGACGCGCCTGGGATCCACGGAGACCGCGCCCGCGGGCCCCTGGTGCTTGAACCAGCTCACCCCCACGCGGACCGCCACGTTGACCATGTCCTCGGGCGCGCGCACCGAGACCTCCTCCGTCCACAGCGTCAGCGTCAGCGGCTCCCCGACCTTCGCGGTCAGCGGCTCCCCCCACACGCCCTGGATGTGCTGGCCCGCCTCCCCGTCGGGGCTGAATCGCACCACCGGCGACACCGATCCCATCGCCCGCGGCCCGTAGTCCAGCTGCAGCGCCGGTACCCCCACCCGCCCCGGGGTCGCGTTCGTGTACCCGTTCGCCGTGATCGTCCACACCACCGCCTGCTCCCCGTCCTCGTACGAAGCGGGCACCGTGACGTGGAAGACGCCCCGGTCCCGGCGCGGACGCACCGGGAAGTGGGTCGGCTGCATCCCGTCGAACTCCGCCGGCTCGATGAAGTTCTCCGGCCCGAGCGGGATGTCCAGGATCTGACGGCTGTTCAGGTTGAAGAACCCGAACGAGAGCGTGAAGGTGCCGTTGTCGTTCCGGTACCAGCCCTCGAAGAACGGCGCCACTTCGTCCCCCGCGGGCAGGATCGGGGCGAGCGGCAGCCGCCGTTGCTGCGCTTCCAGAGGTCCGCCCGCGGCCGCCTGCACCGCAAGCAGGACCATTGCCGCGACGAGGACCCGCACCACGCCCGGGACTCGCACCGCGCCGACGACCCGCGTCACCTGTCCGTCACGCATCAGTTGCCGTTGCCCCCGCTGCCGCCGCTTGCGAGCCTCTCCTCCCGCTCCTTCACCAGCCGCTGGTAGCCATCTTCGGTGAGGTGCGTAACGGCGATCCACGCGTGCGACATCTCGTCCATCGTCCGCGATCCGCGCGCATACCAGATCTCGGGGTCCGGAGTGAGCTCGTTCTCGGCGGTGTTGTCGTACCACCCGGTCAGCACGACGACCGTCCCCGTCGGAAGGAGCGGCGCCACGTCGTCCTCATAGATGTAGCTGTGGTGCCAGCGGGCGTCGAAGTCGGTGACCATGCTGATGAGCCGGACATTGCCATCGGGATACACCGCCTGGATGGACATCGCGTGCAGGTGCACGTGCCCATGCGGCTGGTAGCTGTCGATGCGCACCGGATGGTCCCAGCGGTGGAAGCCCTGGGTCATCGCCGTCCCGCCGGGCGCGAGCGCGATGTCGCCCCGAAGCGGGTAGAGGCGCAGGTCCTGCTGGAACTCCGGCTCATAGCCTTCCTCGTGGAACCAGATCCCGAGCTCCAGCTGGTCGCCTTGCACCTCGTATCCCATGGGGTAGTAGTGGGCGTCCCATTCGATCAGGTCGGTCGCCTTGAGAAGCCTGCCCGCGTCGCGTGGCACGATCTCGCCGACCTTGCCCATGGCGTACTCGGACAGGCTCTGGATGCGCCGGTATTCGCCCTCCTCGTTGAGCCGCAGGAGGCGCGGGATTGCGTGATGGACGACCTGCCGGCCGGCCGGGAAGGAGGGACGCGTCTCGGCCGCCATCACCCACCTGTCCCTGTCAAGCCCCGTAGGCACGCGCGGACGCCACCAGGTGTCGCCCCCCTCTGCGGGCACGTCGAACGGCTTCGACTTGATTACGTGGTCGGGCGGGCCGAGGAAGTCCTCGAGCTGCCACATCTGCTTGTCGGGCCACTCGATCGGCGGGGGCAAATCAGCCGGATCCCCCTCCGGCGCCCCCGCGTTCACCCACGCCACGAAGGTCTCGATCTCCTCGTCGCTCAGCCGCCAGTCATCCTTGATCTCCTGGATCCCGACGCCGGTGTCGAGGTGATACGGAGGCATCAGGCGCTTCGAGACCAGATCCCGCGCCCGCGATGCATAGCGTCGGACCTCCTGGTAGGTGAGAAGCGACATCGGGCCAACGGAAGCGGGGCGGTGGCAGATCTGGCAGTTGGCCTGGAGGATTGGGGCGATGTCCTTGCTGAAGGTTACGTCGGCCTCGCGGGCTCCGCCGTTGGCCTCCACGCCTCCGCCGCTAGCCGGGCCCTGCTGGGCCGCCCCGGAAGAGGTGGTCATCATCGCCAGAATGGCTGGCGCCGCGATGGCCAGCGCCAGGACGGCGAACGGGTTGGACGGACGGTTCGGGCGGTCACGCAAGCTGCGCATGAGCAGGTCCTCCTTCAAGAGCGATCACGGGGGGCCGGTGCGATTCCCGCGCTGGGCGCGGCGCGGCCCCCGATCCCTGCCATAATGATGCGGGGGCACCGGATGCCCAGGCAAGCGGACCGGATCCCGGGTGGAAGTTCACCGGCCTCTCGCACCTCGTTGATCGCGGTGGGTTGCGCCGAAATCCGGCGGGTGTAGAGTACCGGGACAGGGAGCGGGGGCAAGCGGGCGGCTGGCGAGGCGGCGGGCGAGGCCCCCTAGCAAAAACGAGCCCGCAAGGGTCCACCATATGGGACGAGGGATCATCGAAGCTGGCGGGGAGCCGGTCACATGAACCGAAAAGCGGGCCTGAGCGCGTTCTGGAAAGAGGTGGAACGCCGTCGTGTGGTCCGCACCGGGAGCTACTACGTGGTCGCGGCGTTCGTACTCCTGCAGCTGGGGGAGATCGTTCTTCCGACATTCGATGCCCCGAATTGGGTGATGCAGTCGCTGGTGGTCGTGCTGCTCCTGGGCCTGCCGGTGGTTCTGGCCTGTGCCTGGGTCTATGACCTGACCCCGCACGGCCTCAAGCGGACGAGCGACCAGGGCGTCACGCGGGTGACCCTGGCGCCCCGGGTCGCGCTGCTGGTGGTCACGCTGATCGTGGCAGGGGTGGGAGCGTTGTGGTTCCAGCGAAATGCGCGGGCGGGGGGTGAGGGGGCGGAGCCGGCGCCGGCGGGGGTGGAAGCCGAGGTGCTGGCGATCGCGGACATCGACACGACCGTCACCGCGATCGCGGTCCTTCCGCTCGCGGATCTAACGGGCGGTGAAGACCTCTTCGCGCGCCAGCTGCACGAGGAGATCATCACGCTGCTGAGCGAACTCACCACGCTGAGGGTCGTGTCGCGGACCTCGGTGGAGCGGTATCGCACCACGGACAAGCTCCTCCCGGAGATTGCGGCGGAGCTGGGGGTGCAGCGGATCGTGACGGGGTCGGTGGCGATGGCGGCGGGCAGCGACAGCGTGCGGATCTCGGTCCAGCTCCTGGACGCGCCCACGGACACGCACCTGCGCTCGATGACCTACCAGCGCGAGATGAGGGACATCCTTCGCCTCCAGACGGAGGTTGCCGTCGACATCGCGAGGACGGTGGTGGGGGAGCTCGAAGCCGCCGCGGTCCCGCAACAGTTCGCGCAGATAGATCCGGAGGGCTATCGGCTGACCCTGGAGGGTCGGCAGGCACTGGAGGCCGAGAGGTGGGACGATGCCCTGGCGCTTTTCGATCGGGCGATCGGAGAGGACTCCACCTTCGCGCTCCCCAGCGTCTTGTGGTACGCCGCCGTGCTTGGCGCCCGGATGGAGGGGAGGGCGATGCCGGCGGACACGCTTGCGATGGCTGTCGCGCACCTGCAGCGGGCCAGGGAGCTTGGAGGTGCGGACGAAGAGGTGGAGGCGTTGCAGGTGGCAGCCGGCCAAGCGGATCCGCGGCTGGGTTGGGGGGCGGGCGTTCTTGCTCCAGTCGAAGGGGACCTCGATGCAGGGGTCGCGGAGCCGGCGCTGGACACGGACTCGCTCACGCGAACCCTGGTGGAGAGGACCAGAATCGGGCGCCAGTTCGGTGGGCCATCTCCCCTCATGCGGGCGAATCGGTATCGGGAACAGGGTCAGTACGACAGCGTGGCCGTCGTCCTTCGGGAAGTGCTCGCGGAGAACCCGAGGATGAGTCCGGCCTGGGCGGCGCTGGAGGATCTCCGGCTTCACCTGCGCGACTACGAAGGCGCGGTGGGGATCCGCGAGGAGTGGATCCGGGCCACACAGCGCGATGCAGCGGCCGCGGCGACTGCGATCGACGCGTTGAATGCGACTTTCGACGCGAGCGATCCGCGGACGTATTGGGAGTGGAGACGCGGTAGCATCGCGGATCGCCAGCAGCGGGGGGAGCGGGTGTCGCAGGTCGAAGCCGCGACCGTGGCAATCCACCTTGACGATCTCAGCGGTGCGCTCGACCACCTTGAGGCGGCTGTCGAGGCACGGGATCCCGCACTGGCCTTCCTCTCGACCAATCCCGTCTGGGACCCCCTGCGGCGGCATCCCCGATTCCGGGAGATCCAACAGCGAATTGGAGAGCTGTGGCGGGAGCGGCGGGAATCGAGAGGCGGGCGGGGCCGCGGGCCGGGGCCGGAAGGAAGGAGCGGACGGCGGCCGGACAGTGCACGCTGACGGGCGGATCCAACACGTGTCGAAGGAGACACCGCCGATGCCCGCCAGTCTCACGGCGTTGAAGGGCTCTCCCAGCGAGTGGGACGGAGCCGGGAACGGCCCGGATCGCCGCCCACTTCCAACCCGTCCAGACCCGGCAGCTCATGATAGGCGACGCGCCCCGCCAGCGATTCGGCGGATTGCCGCGGCAGCGCCCCGGAGGCGGATCCGACTTTTCGTCTACCCGGACCGATCCAGCCGCCAGACCTGCACGTATTCCACGCCCAGCTCATCCCTGACCCTGCCCAGGATGTAGTCCTCGCCGATCTCGTAGATGATCAGTTCCGGAGGGGTCTCGACGAATCCGAGAACGAGCCCCTTCGGGTCGAAGACGGTCCAGAGGGCGCGGCCTTCCTCGCCGGGCAGGTTGTGTTCGCGGACCCAGAGGTTGCCCAGGAGGTCGACCTCGATGGCGGAGATGGCGGGGAAGGATTCGGCAAGTGGAAGCGCATTCCAGGCGGCCAGACGGCTGCGGGAGAAGTCGGTCAGCTCCCCCTCGGGTGCCTGGGCCGCCCGGTAGCCGTCCAGATCGGCCTGCGTGGGACTTCGCACGTCGTTCTCGCGGCGCACGATTCGCGCCAGGGACCCGTCCTGCCGGTAGGCCCTGAGTTCGTAGCGTTCCGTCGGGGCGACGACGACAAGTTCGCCCCAGGCTGCCCACACCAGCGACTTCTGAAACGGCGGGTGCATGATCGTGAATGCGGTGCCATCGTAGATGGCGTCTTCCCAGTGCCAAAAGGTCTCGGCACCGGGATGGCGACCGAGCATCCCATCGCGAGAGGCGTCGCCTGCCAATACAACGAAGTCGTGGTGGGCGCGGTTCATGCCTTTCTCCGGTAGCGGATCGGGAGCGTCGACCCGGCGGCTGGCCAGAATGGCTCCTCCGGCAAGCACGTCGCGACAGGTCGGGACATCGCTGCCGCGGGCCAGGTTCAGTCTCCGGCCGAGGCGTCCTTGCGTGTCCAGAATGGAGACAAATTGCTTTGGCCCAACGGATGATCCGGCGTGACAAACCGCCAGCGAATCGCCTGGCCAGAGTTCCATCCAGAAGAGATTCGTGGTCATTCCGTCGGTTCCGAAGGAGCCGCCGAAGTCGCCGGGACCCTCGCCGCGCTGCCCCCACGCCGTCAGGTAGTTGCCTGCCTCGTCGAAGACCAGAAGCTGGTGCGACCCCCCGTTGGCGACCACGATCCGCCCGTCGTTCAGCTTGAGCGCGTCGTCGACCCGGTGAAGCTGGAACTCATCGGTGCCCCCCGCGGTCCCGATCGACAGGCCGGGCTCCGGGCCGACCTGCCAGCCGAGGCGTGAACCGGACGCCGGGCGGCCGTTCTCGACTATGATGACGCCGGCGCTGTCCTCGATCTGGTTCGGCGTTGTGGGTTCGCCTGGCGGGGGAGCTTTGCAGGCGGCGGTCGTTGCAGCCGCACTGACGGCGACCAGTGAGATGCGAGCGGTGATTCCCAAGGCCATGTCCCCTTCGATTCGCCTACGACCGTTTATCGTATAATTATGACATGATGTCGTAGCCATGCGCAACTGAGAACCTCACCCGCTAGCTCCTCAGGACGCTGCGTCCACCCCCCCCACCCCTGCCCCCCCCCGATGGCCGCACGGCGAACATGACGTCGCGCCCCGGTGGCCCGCCCAGCCGCGGCGCGTAGAACCGCGCGGCGAGGGCATCCATCACCGCGCGGACGGTACGCTCATCGCAAAGCGCCACCGCGCACCCCCCGAACCCCGCCCCGGTCAGCCTGGCCCCGGCGGCTCCCGCGCCGAGCGCGATATCCACGATCTCGTCCAGCGCGGGCGTGCTCACCTCGTAGTCGCTGCGAAGACTCTCGTGCGATGCGACCATCAGTTCCCCGAAGCGCCCGATCTCGCCCGCCCGCATCGCGTCCTCGGCCTGCGCGACCCGGAGGCCCTCCGTCACGACATGGCGGAAGCGGCGCAGCAGCACGGGGGAGAGCAACGGCCGCACTCCTGCGATCAGCACTTCGAGCCCGCCGCGGGCCACCAGGTCGCTGTAGCTTGTGGGCGCGTCTTCCGCCCGAACGGACATGCCCGCGTCCCGCGATTTGCCGCGGCGCTCGTCGTGGCCGTCCCAATCCGACATGCCCGTGTCCCGCGATTCGCCGCGGCGCTCGTCGCCTTTGCGGCTTTCATCGCCTCCCGGTCGCGACAGGTGCTCCACCACCACCCCCAGCGCCTCCCGGCACTGCCTCGCCCTCTCGTTGTACGCCTCGCGCGCGCCCCCCGACTTCTCCGCGCGCACCAGCGACGACGCCACCACCCACCGCCACCCCTCCGGCACGGCCACCTTCGTCACCCGCAGCGGCTCGAACTCGATGCGGAGGGCATGCCCCGCCTCCCCAAACAGGCACGCGGCCTGGTCCATCCCTCCCCCTTCCAGCCCCACGAAGCGCTCCGCCCGCGCCATCAGCGCGGCGAGCTCAAGGCGGGGCACCTCGGTGCGCCCGGCGCCCGCTTCGCCCCACCCGGCGCTCGCCCGCGCCACGTCCGCCCCCTCAGCGCCCACCCCCGCCCCCGCAGCGCCCGCCCCCGCCCCCCCCACACCCACCCCATTCGCCCGCAGCAGCGCCAACGCGCTCGCCACCACCAGCGCCGACGAGGACGACAGCCCCGCAGCGATCGGCACATCGCCGCTCACCGTGCCCTCGATGCCGCGCTCCAGCCGCAGCCCGCTCTCCAGCAGCCCTCGCGCCGCCGACCGCACATAGTTCGACCAGTCTCCCTGCTCCGCTGGCTCGATGGGACGTTTCAGCTGAAACGTCAAGGGGGCAAACCGCGCCCCGGCGCTGTCCAACCGCACCACCGGCTCGCCCACGACCCGAAACTCGATCCGGATCGCCCGGTCGATCGCGATCGGCAGCACCGGCAACCCGTTGTAGTCGGTGTGCTCTCCGATCAGGTTGACGCGCCCGGGCGCGGTCGCGGTCCAGGAGCCCGCGGAAGGCACCCGCGCGTCATACGAGCGGCCGCGGCTACTCCCCGTCAATTGGAGTAGCCCGCGGTACAGGTACCCGTTGCTTTCGGGACGCGATGCATCCGGGCGAGACTGCGGCACTTACGCACTCGCAATGTCAAGAGAACTTTACGAATTGTCATGTTTACTTCACTTTTCGGGTTCTGCCGAGCGTCGGTTCCAGCCCCGCAATAATCTGAGCCTTGCTCCACCAGGCGTGCAACCGATCGGCACCGGCACCCGCCGGCAGGTTTGCCCTGCTCGCTCAGCCCCTGATATCCTTCTCCAGGAGTCGACTGCCGGCAGGGGATGGACAATGAAGAATCGCAGGACCGTCCTGGTACTGAGCGCACTGGCGCACGCATGGACCTGGGGTGTCGGATTGTTCCACGTCTTCAATCCAGGCGCTTACAGCGGAACATCGACCCGGACAACCTTGAATCCCGACGGCACGACCACCACCACCGTTGTGACAGGGATGACATCCTCCGTCATTGAGATGAACGGAGTCCAGGCGGTACTGGCGCTGCTCGCGCCAATCGTGGTTTCCGGCGTGTTCCTGGCAGTCGCCGTATCGAATCCTGGCGGCCGAGCCATGAGGATCACTCTGCTATGGATTGCCACCGTGGTGATGCTGGGATTCTGCGTTCTGGGAGCGGCCTCGATAGGGATCGGCTACGCGCCCGGAGCACTCGCAATGCTGGCGGGGGCCCTGGTCGGTGGCGAGCCGGCACGCGGTCCGGCACGCCGATCTCATCCACGGCCCGCGTAGCCGATCCTCGGCAGCAGCCGGAAGAGCCACACGCCGGCCAACGCCGACACCCCGAGCGCCAGCACCGCCCAGTGGAACTGCCCGTAGAGCAGGTATCCCGTCCCGAATAGCGCCGCGTAGACGAGAACGCATCCCAGGAACCACGCGAGGAAGGACGCGGTGATCGTCCCGGCATCCCTGGGCCCGTCGCCGACCCTGACCACCCGTCCCCACCCCTTGCCCATCGGCTGGATCCTGTCGTAGAAGGCCTGCAGCGTCTCGCGGCTGGCCGGCGGCGTCACGAGGGTCACGCCGACCCACACCACCGTCGTCACCGCGACCCCGATCACGAGCTGCATCGACGCCGGCAACGGATCGAACCCCAGCAGCTGCTGGTGGCCAAGGGCGAAGTAGAACGCCACGAGGAACGAGATCGTCATCCCGGAGAGTTCGCTCCACACGTTCACCCGGTACCAGAACCAGCGCAGTAGAAAGATCAGCCCCGTCCCGGCCCCGATCTGCAGCAGGATCTGGAATCCCTGCCCGGCGGTGTCGAGCTGGAGCGCGACGAAGGCGCCGAGCACCATCAGCCCGACCGTCGACAGGCGTCCCACCGCCACGAGCTGCCGGTCGCTGGCCCCCTGGTTCACGAACCGCCGGTAGAAGTCGTTGACGACGTACGACGACCCCCAGTTCAGCTGCGTGCTGATCGTCGACATGTAGGCCGCCGCCAGCGACGCGACCACCAGCCCCAGCAGACCCGCCGGCAGGAACACCAGCATGGCCGGATAGGCCAGGTCGTTGCCCACCAGCGAGGGGTCGAGCTCCGGAAAGCGGGCCTGGATGTCGGAGAGCTCCGGGTAGATGACCATCGAGCAGAGCGCCACGATGATCCACGGCCACGGCCGCAGCCCGTAGTGCGCGATGTTGAACCACAGCGTGGCCTTCATCGCCTCCCGCTCGTCCTTCGCGGCCAGCATGCGCTGGGCGACGTACCCGCCGCCGCCGGGCTCGGCGCCCGGATACCACGCGCTCCACCACTGGACTGCGATCGGGATGATGAAGATTCCCATCGCGACGCTCCAGTCCGAGAAGTCGGGGAAGAAGCGCATCGCGGACTGCAGCTCGGGATTGGAGACGAGGCCCGCCAGTCCGCCGACCTCGGGCTGCTGGAGCGCGAAGACCGCCGCCGCTACGGATCCGATCATCGCGATGACGAAGAGGAGCAAGTCGGTGGCGACGACCCCCCAGAGCCCCGAGGTGGCCGAATAGAGCATGGTCACGGACCCGGCGATGAGCACGGTCGTGAGCGGGTCGAGCCCTAGCAGCACGCCGCCGATCTTGGTCGCGGCCAGCGTCACCGTGGCGATGATCACCACGTTGTAGAAGACGCCGAGATAGAGCGCGCGGAAGCCCCGCAGAAAGGCCGCCGGCTGTCCGGAGTAGCGCAGCTCGTAGAACTCGATGTCGGTCAGCGCGCCCGACCGGCGCCACAGGCGGGCGTAAAAGAAGACCGTGAGCATCCCGGTGACAAGGAAGGCCCACCAGGACCAGTTCTGCGCGACGCCTCCGGTGCGCACGAAGTCCGCGACCAGGTTGGGCGTGTCCGTGGAAAAAGTCGTGGCCACCATCGAAGTGCCCAGGAGCCACCAGGGCAGCTTGCGGCCCGAGAGGAAGAACTCGTCGGCGCCCGAACCCGCGCGCCGGGCGAAGCGGAGGCCGATGGCGAGGGCCGTGAGGCCGTAGAGGGTGATGACGATCCAGTCGAGTGTGGTGAGTTGCATCGGCGTCAGTCGGGGGGCGAGGGTTGGGGCGGAGCGTCCCAGAGTCGCACGGGGTAGACCTTCGATTCTACCAGCTTTTGCAGCGATTCGGCCACTCCGGCGTGGTCGCCGGGGAAGGTGACGCCGAGCCAGAGGGCGGGGGTAGGGAGTACCTTGCAGCGGGCGCGCCCGGTGGCGATCAGCTCGTTCATCGCCTCGGAGAGGTAGAACTCGCGGTCCAGGCCGGGGCCGGTGGCGAGGAATTGGGTGAAGAGGTCGCGGAGGGGGGGCAGGATTCCGGGTGTGAAGCCCCACAGGTTGGTGCAGACGGGGGTGTCGGCGGGCACGTCGATGGGGCGGCCGGCGACGTCGCGGCCGTGGACGTGGGCGTCCACCCGCCGCAACTCCAAACCCTCGGTCAGCCGCAGAAGGGTGCCGGCCTCGTCGACTTCGCAGATCCCACGCGAGACGCCGCCGCTATCGGAGAGGGTGGCCGAGAGGGGATAGCCGACGGTGAATGACATGTTCACTTTACGTTCTGTAATGCTTACTTGACTTCCCGTGGCTTCCTGGGGCCGGGGGCTCCGCATCGCATGCGCCAGCGCGGCATAGGCCTCGCGCCCGTAGAAGTCGTCGGCGTTGCAGATCGCGAAGGGGCCGTCGATGTGCTCGCCGGCGGTGAGGACCGCGTGGCCGGTGCCCCAGGGGCGGGTGCGGTCGGGTGGCGGGTCGTCCACGAGGCCGGGATGCGTGATCTGCTGGTAGGCGAAGCGGATGTCAAGGCCGGCCGCGATTGCGGGACGCAGGTGCGCGTCGAAGTCGGGCCGCAGCGCCTTCTGGATCACGAGGACGAACCGGGTGAAGCCGGCGAGCACGCCATCGTAGAGGGCGTAGTCGAGCAGGGCCGCGCCGCCCGGGCCGACGGGCGCGAGCTGCTTCAGGCGGCCGAAGCGGGTGGAGCGGCCAGCCGCGAGGATGACGAGGGTGAGGGGTGGGGGCACCGGGGGCTGGATGCGGTTGCAGGGGTCTGTACTTACCGGGGCATAACGACAATAACAGGGAACGGGTTGGCGAGGCTGCTTGGAACCAGCCGTCAGATCATCTATATTGCCGGTGGACGAGTGGCCCGAGGCGCGTGGTCACCACGTACCCGACAGCTTGCCGGCCACCGCCTCCACAGCGTGTGGGAACGAGGATTGCCTCATCCCTGCCGGAGCGACCGTACCCGGCTGCCGATGGCGGCCGGGTTTTCGTTTCTGAGTCGAACCTCCTCCCACCGAAGACCCCAGATGACCCCGGGGCTGACAGCTAAGGTGCACGAGGTCGAGGACGTATTCCGAGACAAGAAAGCCAGGACGAATTGCCACTCGGAGTCGGGTGGCTGGGACGGAACCGTAGACTCCCCTCTCCGCAAGATACTCAACAAGCTGGAGGACTTCCTCGACTGGTTCCGCTCCCTGTATCCACGAAGGAAGGACCGGTTTCGACGCGCACTGAGTCGCTGGGAGGGCAGTGACCTCGGCCTGCCTGAGCCGTCCTTCGAAGTAAAATGGGAGACCTGGAGTGAAATGAATGACTACTTCCAAGGGGTTTCTCATCACGGAAAGCCCACGAGCACTGAGGAACTGAGGAACGGAATCGCCCGTTTGGAGACCTTCTTGGCGCGGCAACTCCTCAAGACTTCCGACGACCTGAATGCGATCGATGCCCTCTTGAAGGAGCCCGGGAATGCCTAGTCCGGAAGCGGTCGAGCAAGCCTTGACGCTCATTGAGAGGCACCCAGTCAACCGGGGGTACTTCTTCTCCAAACTGGAATCACCCGATTGGATCGCACCCTTGGCCGAAGCGGGCTTCTTCAAGGATCCGCCACCGCGACGAGTCAACGGTGACTTCGTCAGCTACCCTGGCTGGCCCGAATCCAGGTACTTGGCGAGGATGGCACCGGTTGCACCGGCCCGGGTGGCAGACGTGATCGGTCGGATTCCCGGCACGGACAACGTCAGCGTTCACGAAGACCTCGCACGGGCGGTGATACATCTCGACGCCGGGTCGATGGCCCGATGGGCCACAGGGGAGGCTCGCTGGATATCGCGACAGCCGCGAATCGAGCATCCGCTGGATGAGGCGCTGGGTGCCGTGGTCGAGCGCCTGGCCGGTGACGAGACGACCTGATCGACATTCGCCTGCGGAAGGCCGTGTGGACCACCATCGACGGGTTGGCGGACGACACGGACCCCACGCCCAAGACCGATTCACAGCCTGCGAGTGACCTGTCGAACCGTTGCATCAACACGGTCCGCGGCAACGCTCTGCACGCCGTTGTCGGCTATTCGCTTTGGGTCTATCGATCCGAAATGGGGACGGCGAAGGCGAAGCCAGGGGCCTTTGGCATGGACAGGATTCCCGAGGTTCGCGTGAGGCTCGAGCGGCATCTCGATCCCGCTATCGACCCGTCGCCGACTGTCCGATCGGCATACGGACAGTGGTTTCCGCACCTGCTGTTGCTTGACGAGGCGTGGGCACGGCAGCATGTGAAGAGCATCTTTCCCGAAGATCAGCGGGAGCTGCGAGATGCCGCATGGGAGGCGTATCTGCGCCGTGGCCCCGTGTACAACCTGCCCTTCGAGCTTCTCCGCCAGCAGTATCACGAGGCCGTGGATCGACTTGACGAGATGGAAGAGCGCGACTTGCCGAGGAGAGAGAGAGTTGGAGGGGCTCTCGGGGAGCACCTCGTCATCCTGGCGGGTCGTGGCCTGGTTTCCTGGTCGGACGATGATGCACTGCTCCGGCGGTTCTTTGAGCACGCCGCACCCCGGGACGCCGACCGAGCCATATGGCTGGTCGGGAGAGATCTCGCCGATGGCGACACGGATCTTTCCGACGATGCGGTGGAGCGGTTCAGGCGGCTGGCGGAGGACCTGCTGGGAATGCTCGAGGAAAACGGGCGCGAGCGAATGGGGCACTTCACATCTCTCGGATGGTGGATAGCGTCCGGTCGCTTCGATCCGGAGTGGACGTTGGATCGCCTGGCAAGACTGGTTGAACTTGCCGGAGGGGCCAAACCGAGCTTCGGGGTGACGGACTACCTCGTTGACGTGTCGCGGAATCACCCGTCCGAGGCTCTCGAGGTGTTCAGAATGCTTGTGAACGCAGATGGACTTCGCCGCGGACCGAAACACGTGCGATCGGCGCGGGTAATCCTGCGGGCGGCGCTCGCGGATCCCTCTTCGCATGACGCCGCGCGCTCATTCATCGAGCAGCTCCTCGCGGCCGGGCACCTGGATTACAGGGACCTGCTGTAAGGCGTGCCTGACACAGGGCCGGGCCTGACCGCCGCCAGGATGACGCACTCCGATAACCGGAATCGCGGGCGTGCCGGTTTCCATCGCGAGGGTCGGCACACGCACGAAAACCCGCGCTACGATTCCCCGGGATCATCGCCTTCTCCCAGCCCGGCCAAGGCCAGCAGCCGCAGCGCATTCGTCGAAGTGGTGATGCCGTCGCGGAGCCGGTAGTCGAAGGTGAGCTCCTTGTCCGTCACCCCGAAAGACTCGGTGAAGTGGACGGCGGTTGCCCGCGTGGCGAGGTCTTCGGCGTCGGCGAGGGTGAGGTCGTGCGTGGTCACGGCGCCGATTGCGCCGGTGGCGAGGAGCTTGCGCAGCACCGTGCGGGCCGCGATGCGGCGTTCGGCGCTGTTTGTGCCCTGCAGGATCTCGTCGAGGAGGTAGAGGGTGCGGGGCCGGGGGCCGGCGGCGGCGTCCACCACGCGCTTCAGGCGCTGGAGTCCGGCCAGGAAGTAGGAGACGCCGTCGGCGAGCGAGTCCTCGATGTGTATGCTGGTCATGACGCGGAGCGGGGGCATTCGCAGCTCCTCGGCACAGACGGGGCCGCCGGCCTGGGCCAGGACCGCGTTCAATCCGGTTGCGCGGAGCAGGGTCGACTTGCCTGACATGTTGGAGCCGGTGACGAGCAGAAAGGAGCCGGCGGGGCCGATTTCGACATCGTTGTGGATGCACTCCTGCGGTGGCAGGAGGGGATGGCCAAGGGCGCGGGCACGGAGCGTGCGGGCGTCCGGGTCGAGCGCTGGCATCGTCCAGCCGGGATTGTCGGCAGCCAGCGCGGCGAGGGCGGCCAGCGCCTCCGCCTCCCCCACCGCCCCCAGCCACCCCCTCACACGGCGGCCCGACCGCGCCTTCCACTGCTCCAGCCCGGCCAGCACACGCACGTCCCAGAAGAACATCAACGCGAGCGGGATGTGGACGACCGGCGACCTTCTGGCCTCGGCCATGTCGAGCAGGCGGCGCAAAGCGGCGATCTCCTCGGGTGCGGCGCGTCGCTCGGTGGCCGGACGTGGCCCGGTGCCGCCCGCGGGCCCGGCGTCGGCCGGCGGACCAGCGCCGATACGCTCGCGGAGGGCCGCCAGGTAGCGCGAATCGAGCGGAGCGTCGCGAAGATGGCCGAGAATGGGGGAGTAGCGCCGCACCCCGGACTCGCCGTCATCCGCCTCGTCGAAGACCGCGTGGATCGCGCGCCACCGGGGCACGAGCACCAGCGCCGAGATCAGAAGCGGCCACACCAGCACCGGGATGGGTACCAGGCCCAGGGAATAGAGAGTGATCGCGGCCGCGTTGATCGGCGGGAGCACCAGGCTGGCGGCGCGGAGCCAGCGGTGCCCCGGCAGCCACGCGTCGCCTTCGGCCCAGCGGAGGAAGGAGTCTTCGGACGTCTCTGGCGTGACGGGCGCGGGCCGGGTCCCGGTGGGAGGGGGCCCGTGGCGCGTAGCGGGAATGGCCGCCAGCCGCGTCTCCGCCGCGAGGCGGTCCCGGAAGTCGAGCGCCCCGGCCATCTCGCTGACCGCATCCTGGCGCAGGGCGATCGTGTCCGGGTCCGCGCTCCCGAGCAGCCACTCCTGCAGCGTTCGCCAACCAGGGGGCGTCCCGCACACGCCGGTGAGGTGCAGTAGGGAGGCGTGGCCGTAGAGGTCGAGGTCGCTGGCGTAGTCGTGTTCACGCGGCGCCGCAAGGCCGGGCACCGTTGGCGCGTTCGGCCACGGCCGCATTTCCGGCCACGACCGCCCGACGCGGGCGATACCCTCGCGGTTGAATGCGGCCATGAACTCCGCGCGCTGCATGCGCAGCCGGGCCGCCTGCTGCCGCGCCACGAACACCACGAAGAGCGCCGCCGACGCGGCCAGGAGCAGCCATGCCGGCATGCCGCGTCCCGCGGCGAAAAGCCACCATGCGCCCAGGGTGGAAGCCGTGAAGAGGGCCAGTCGCAGGCGGCCGTAGAGCCGAACGGTACGCTGCTGTGCGCCGGCTTCCCGATCGAAGCGTTCAGCCCGTTCCCCATAGACGGTTGCGGGTGGCGCGTCCGTGCGGCTCCGTTCACGTTGCATGGATGAAACTAAGCACTTCACCGATGACGGCAGGGCTGGCGGCGGTCCTCGCAACCATCACCGCCTGCGGTCCGCCGATCCCCGAGGCGGAAGCGCGCGCCCGCGTCAACGCCATCTTCGCCGACTACGCCAGCCCATCCGGCCCCGGCTGCTCCCTCGGCGTGATCCGGGACGGCGAACTCGTCCTGGCCACCGGCTACGGCAGCGCGGACCTCGACCACGGCATCCCGAACGGCCCGGCGACCGTCTTCCGCATCGCATCGGTCTCCAAACAGGTCACGGCCGGCGCGATCGCGCTGCTGGCGGTGCGCGGCGAGCTGGACCTCGACGCCCCGGTTCAGCGATACATCCCCGAATTCCCCGACTACCCCGACCCGCCCGCCGTGCGGCACCTGGTCCACCACACCTCCGGCGTGCGGGAGTACCTGACAATCGTGTCGCTGGCCGGGTACCGCGACGACGATTCCTACGGCAACCCCGAGGCCCTCGCCGCGATCACCCGCCAGCATGAACTCGTCTTCCCGCCCGGCGACCGGCACCTGTACAGCAACTCCGGCTACATCCTCCTCGGCGAAATCGTGGCCCGCATCTCCGGCCAGAGCCTGCGCGACTTTGCCGAGGCGAACTTCTTCGGCCCGCTGGGAATGACCCAAACCCACTTCCACGACGACCACAACGAGGTCGTGCCGAACCGCGCGACCGGCTATGCCCCGATGCGGCCGGGCCGGGCCGATTCCGACCGCTCGCCAACCGATGACACCGGGGCAGGCGACTCGGGCGGCGCCTTCGAGATCAGCGTGACCACCCTCGACGTGGTCGGCGACGGCGGCGTCTTCACATCGGTCGAGGACTGGGGCGCGTGGGACCGCAATCTCTCCGAAGGGACGGTCGGCGGTCCCGAGTGGGTGGCGCTCATGCACCAGCGCGGCGTCCTGAACTCGGGCGACACGATTCCCTACGCGTTCGGCCTCTCCCACGGCGAGCACGGCGGCCTCGCGACGGTCGGACACACCGGCTCCTGGGTCGGCTACCGGACGGCGATGTCCCGGTATCCCGAGACCGGCCATTCCTTCGTCGCGTTCTGCAACCGCTCCCGGATCAGTCCCGGGCGTCTCATCGAGAGGGTCGCGGAGGTCTACCTGGAGGAACGGATGGCGTCTGCGGAGGAGGAGGAGGCGCCGGAGGGGGCAGAGGCCGCCGCGGAGGAGGAGGCGCCGGAAGCGTCAGCGGAAGAGTCAGGGCCGTCCGCTGCGGCGCCGGAGCCCTCGGAAGAGCCGGTACGGCCTGAACCCGAAAGCGCCATCCCCGCCGGCGCCCGGTACGCGGGGTCCTTCTACAGCCCGGAGCTGGCGGCCACCTACCGCATAGTGGAAGACGGCTCCTCCGGGCTTGCCCTGCACGTGGGCCGCAGCGAGCCGGTGAGTCTTCTCGCGGCTGCGGACGGCGTCCTGACCACCGAGTGGGGGATGACCCTGCGTTTCTCGGACCTCGTCGAGGGTCGCTACCGGGCGATGCTGGTTGATGCAGGGCGGGTGAGGAATCTGCGGTTCACCCGTGAACAGGGATAGCCTGGACACCCCCACCGACGACCTGCGGGCGATGGCCGACGGCATCCTCTACATCAACCGCGGCGAGCCCGGCCGCCTGCGGCCGCTCGTGCGGGCGGTCCGGGACATCGTGGAGTATGCGGCGCCACTCGTGGACGAGCGGATCGGCCGTGGCGGCTCTGACTTCATCACGGTGCTCGCGGAGGGGGAGCGCCGGGGCGTGTTCACGCGGCATCAGGTGCTCGTCAACACGGGGCTCCTCCTCTTCGCGAGCCGCACAATAGCCAAAGGGGACCGGCTGCGGTGGATCATGGCGGCGGCGAACCGGGACCCGCGCGTCCTCGCCGATCCCGACATCTTCGACATCGGCCGACAGCCGAACCCGCACCTCTCGTTCGGGTCCGGCATCCACTACTGCCTGGGCGCGACTCTGGCGCGGATCGAGGGGCAGGAGGTCCTGCGCGGGCTGGCGGAACGGTTCCGGCGCTTCGAACTTGTTCGCGATCCGCCCGAGTACCAGCCCAGCCTTCAGTTCCCCTCGGTCAAGTCGTTGCCCGTGAGGTGGCCCGCATGAACGAGACGCCGCGCGCGCGGGGTCAGGACGCAAGGACTCCCCCACCGCTCCGCATCCAGGTCGACCACATGCGCTGCGCCGGCAATGCCATGTGTCTGGAGCTGGCGCCCGGCGTCTTCGCGCACAACCATTGGCGGCAATCCGAGGTGGTCGACCCCGAGGGAGACACGTTGGAAGACGTGCTCGAGGCGGCGGGCAACTGTCCCACCTCGGCGATCACCGTCAGCGACGCCGTGACCGGCGAAAAACTCTTTCCGTAGACGCCCCATGAACGCAGCCCGATGAAAGCGGTCCGATGAAACCCAGGCTTTACCTCGCGGCATATCCCTTCGCGGACGATGTCCTTGCTCTCCCCGTTACGGACATTGACGCAACAGTCACGTACTACGCCAAAGCCTTCGGCCTGACGGAGGTCGAACGCCATGCTGAACCAGCGAGCGTGGTCATGGAACGGGACGGGGTCCGCATAGGGTTTGCGGTCAACGGCGGGGATCCGGACCAGGAGGGTGCTGCCGTCCTTGTTTCGGACATCGAACGCGCGCGTGATGAACTCCGGGCCGCGGGCGTCGAGACAGGGAATTGGCGTGTGGACGAGCGAGATGGGCAGGAGTACCAGGTGTTTTTCGTGGTCGCTCCCGACGGGCTGTGCTACTACTTCCACCAGCCGCTGGCCGGCTGACCCGACGCATGGCGGATTCGACCCCCGACCGCCCCGTGACCGTCCTCGATTTCGCCCGACGCAAGCAAGCCGGCGAGCCGATCGTGATGATCACCGCCTACGACGCGCTCTTCGCCCGGCTGGTGGACGCGGCAGGAGTGGACGCGGTCCTGGTGGGTGACTCGGTGGCGACCGCGCTCGGCGGCGAGGAGACGACCCTCTCCGCCACCGTCGACCAGATGATCTACCACGGGCGCATGGTGCGGCGCGGTGCCCGGCGGGCGCTGGTCGTCGTCGACATGCCGTTCATGAGCTACCAGGTGTCGCCGGAGGACGCCGTAAGGAACGGCGGGCGCATCCTCAAGGAGACGGGGGCTGGCGCGGTCAAGCTGGAGGGAGGGGCCGAGGTCGCTCCCGCGGTCGAGGCGCTGGTGACGGCGGGCGTCCCGGTCATGGGGCACCTCGGCTTCACGCCGCAGTCGGTCCACCAGCTCGGCGGTCCCCGGCAGCAGGCGCGGGACCACGGCGCCCTGGAAAGGCTCATCCGCGACGCCCGCGCTCTCGAGAAGGCGGGCGCCTTCGCGGTCGTGCTGTCGACCATGCCGGGGCGGATCGCACAGAAGGTCACTCACGTCCTTTCCATCCCCGCGATCGGCTTCGGCGCGGGCCCGCTCTGCGACGGGCAGGTGCTGGTGCTGACCGACATGCTGGGGCTGAGCACGGGGGATGGAGCCGCAGGCCCGAAGCGGTACGCCGAGCTGGGAGCAGAAGTGCGCGAGGCGGTCGCGCGGTACGCCCAGGAGGTGCGGGTCGGACTCTATCCGGGAGCGGGGGACGGCCAGGAGGGGTGATAGGCCGGCCGCCGGGGCATCGGCAGCCGCTCCCGACAGCGCTTGCCGTCCCGCGTCAGCCAAGCCCTCATCGAGGCGGTGGCCGCGTCCTACCGCCCCTTCGCCGCCGCGATCCTCTCCTCGGCCATCCAGTCGGCCGCGCGCGCCGTGCTGATCCCCAGCTCATCCGCCATCGCGATCACCTGCAGGGTCTGATCGTAGATGTTGGCCACCTTGGAGTAGACCGTGAAGTCCTCGGTCGCGCGGCCGTTCACCTCTTCCTGGGAGCGGATCAGGCCGCCTGCATTGACCAGGAAGTCGGGTCCGTAGACGATCCCCCCAGCCTTCAGCTCGTCCCCGTGGCGATCCTCGGCCAGGGCGTTGTTGGCGCCTCCGGCGACTGCGGGACAGCGCAGCCGCGGGATCGTATCGTCGTTGATCACGGCGCCGATCGAATTCGGCGAGAACACGTCGCACTCCACGTCGTAGATCTCGTCCGGACCGACCACTTCGGCCCCCAGCTCGCTGGCCGCCTTCGCCAGGACCGGTTCGTAGATGTCGGTCACGGTAAGCCGCGCGCCCGCCTCGTGACAGAAACGGGCCAGCGCGAAGCCAACGTTGCCGAGCCCCTGGATCGCGATGTGACGCCCCCCGATCGAATCACTCCCGTTCGTCGCCTTGAGTACTGCGCGGATTCCGCAGCTGACCCCGTATGCGGTCGTCCGCGAAGGGTCTCCCGCGCCGCCGGCGGACTCGTTCACGCAGGACACGTGCCGGGTCGCGCCCCGGATCACGGCCATGTCGTGCGAATTGGTGCCGATGTCCTGTCCCGCTATGTACTCGCCCGCCATTGTGTCGATGAATCTTCCCATGGCGCGGAGCAGCGCCGGGTTCTTGTCGGTTCTGGCGTCGCCGATGACGACGGACTTGCCGCCGCCAAGGTCCACGCCGCTGATCGCGGCCTTGTAGGTCATGCCCCGGGCCAGGCGCAGCACATCGTTCAGCGCCTCTTCCTCGGTGGCGTAGGGGAGCATGCGGATCCCGCCCAGTGCCGGGCCCAGGGTCGTGTCATGTATCGCGATGATCGCTCGGAGTCCCGAGTCGTTGTCGTTGCAGAAAACCAGCTTTTCGTAGTCGTGTTCGCCCATCAGCGGAAACACTGTCATAGGCTTGCGGCGTCTCCTTTCACGTTTCGTCTCTCTCTTCTTCGGTGGGTACCGCTCGGCTCCGCAGGGAATGGCCGCGCCGGGAAAGATAATCCCATCGGCCCGCGGCTGCCGCCCGGAGTGGGACCGGGCGGAACTCGTCGAACCCGATCGCACGGACCAGATCACCAAGCGCGTCAAACGCTCGGTGCTGGCCTGTTTCAAGGCTCCTGGAAAGGGCTGCCAGACGCGGATGAACCCCGTACCCGAGAGCTACGTGCGAGCTCGGGGAGGGGGCTCTCGCCAGCACCGGGACGCTTGCGGCTGCGCCGCCGCCGCTCTACGGTACCCCCTTGGGGAATCTGCAATCCACGGCCGGACGGCCGGAGCCGCCGTCCGCGCCTTCCCAAGGAGGTCCCATGCCCAGCCACCCGCGCGCACCCCGCCAAACCGATGGAAATCGCCGAAACCGTAAAGAGAACATTACGATATGTCGTGTTCTCATTACATTATTCGCGCTTCTGGTCGCCGGAGCAGCCGCCTCGCCGCTCGCGGCCCTGCAGGAGCAGGAGGAGGTCGATCCGGTCGCCGTGCTGGTCGAGCGCCTCACCCTCGACGAGTACAAGGCGACGCTGAAGGGGCTGACGCAGTTCGGCGACCGCCGCCAGGGCACGCAGCGCAACCGCGACGCGGTCGACTGGATCGAGGGCTGGCTGCAGGACTTTGGCTGCACGAACACCGAGCGCATCCACTACGTGTACGCGCCGCGACGATTCGCCGATCCGCCGCGCCGCGCACCGGCTCCGGCCCAGGGCGCCGCCCAACGCCCCCCTCCCCGCCAGCAGGTCGAGGACCTGACGACGGCGACCGGAGGCCTCGTGGGACGCCGCGGACGCGGCTCCGGCGGCAGCACCATCTTCGGCTACCGCGGCCGCACCGGCGTCAATCGCGGCCTCATGGCGCAGCCCGACGAGCGCATCCGCGAGCTCAACCGCGAGGAGCCGGTCGACGGCGATCGCTCCCAGGTCTATTGCACCAAGGTCGGCACGACGCGCCCCGACGAGATGTACATCCTGGGCGCGCACATGGACGGGCATGGCGTGAACGAGGCGGTGGACGACGACGGGTCCGGCACGGCGCTGGTCATGGAGCTGGCCCGCATCTTCAGTTCGCCGGACGTGGAGACCGAGCGCTCGATCCGCTTCATCCTCTGGAACAACGAGGAGACGGGGCTGAACGGCGCGAGGGCGTACGTGGAGCAGCGCCAGGAGCTGCAGGGCGTCGAGGATCCACCGGGCTCCGGCCAATACCCCGAGCCCCGCTGGCTGGGGATGATCCAGCACGACATGATGCTCTGGGACCACGGAGCGCCGGGCCCCGACGGGAGGGTCAGCCGCGATCAGCGGCCGGAGGCCGACGTCAACATCGAATTCCAGTGGAACTCGGAGATGGTCGACGAGTCGATGAACCTGGCGTTCCACTTCAAGTTCGCGAACGCGCGCTACGCCACCGACTACCCGGCCACGGTCGGGCCGCACATGACCAACACCGATTCGACGCCCTTCATGAACCTTGTCGCGGCCATCAGCCTGCGCGAAAACGAACGCGGCGCGCAGGTGGGTGCGGGGTGGAACCCGAACTGGCACCAGCCCACCGACGTGTGGACGACCTACTCGGATGACGACTTCCGGCTGGGACTGAATGCGGCGCAGACGACGCTGGCCGCGATCGCGCAGCTGGTCGGCGCGAGCGTGGAGCGTTAGGGCGCGGTCCCCGCCAGCCAGCGACACCACCAGGTCGGCACTTTCGGTGAGGTCCGCATGACTCCCAGTCTTTTCCAATACGGAGATGAGCCTGAACCGGGGGAGGTGCGAGAAGGTGAGGCCGGAGCCCGGAGCAGGTGGCAGTTGATGGAGTTTGATTATCTCCTTGGACGTGGGAGAGAGGCAACCGGCGAGCCGGAGGAT
>JAJDVT010000139.1 GCA_022826005.1 Gemmatimonadota bacterium
TTGCGCACACCTTGCCTCCGCCCCCTGGGTCGCTAGCGGACCAGCGATCCCTGACGGGAAGGGGCGTCCAGTCCCCTTCCGGGGCTTGGCTGCGCCCGACCGCCGAACCCGTGGGCGACGGGGAGCACCATCGGCACTCAGAACGAAATGTAGCCGCCCATCTGGAAGAGCACGATGTTCGTGTCGCCGGAACCGTCTCCGACGTGGAGGACGAAGCGCGCCCCGTAGCGCCGTCCGACGGTCAGGCTGGCACCGGCGGTAGGGGAAACGTCTCCCCCGTCGTACTCGAT
The DNA here is from genome assembly GCA_022826005.1 of Gemmatimonadota bacterium. Classification (GTDB taxonomy): domain Bacteria; phylum Gemmatimonadota; class Gemmatimonadetes; order Longimicrobiales; family Gaopeijiaceae; genus Bin94. The sequence continues at coordinate 291 of JAJDVT010000139.1, forward strand.
GCCCGCGCGCAGCGCCGGGCGAACGAGCCATCTGGAACGTCCGAGCAGGACGGACGCGCCGATCCGGTTGGCCGACCCGGCGAGGTCGGCGCACCGGTAGTTCTCCACCATTCCGTACAGCGACACCGGCCCGGCGACGCGCCCGCTGAGGCCGACGTAGTGTCCGGGACACGCGACGCTGTTGCCGCCCACGATCCCGGCTTCGAGAACGAAACGGCCCGGCATCTCCCGCGCCTCATCCGTTCCTTGCGCCTGTACCTGCGAAGGCAGCAGGGCCAGACAAGCCGCCAGCAGCGTTCGCATCTCGAATCTCCTTCCGCAGGGTTCACAGGCTGCGGAGGCGGCCGCTGGCCCCTCCGGCGGGCCGGCCTCTCGCTCCCGCCCGCCAAGAAATGGTCGCCGCGCTCCGCCTCGTTGACAAGCAGGATCAAGGAAGCAGCCGTCAATTTCGTTCCGGCCTCGTGTGGACTCCGGGGTCTGGTCGGCCAGTGGTGGCGCTTCCCGATTCCCGACCTGCAAGCCATGATTCGTGATGCCTGCCGAACGGGCAGCTCTGGAGACTGTCCCCCGAGGCGGGCAATCGGGCCGCGACGTTCGTCTCAGACCTTAGTCTCAATCGTGAGAATCGCATGGAACCCACACACGGCGTGTTCGGAAGAGCGCGATTGATCTGCGGACTGCTTGCGACGCTCGTTGCCGGGTGCATCACGGGACCCGAAGACGCCGAACCGGTTGTCGGCCTGATCACCAAGACCGAGGACAATCCGTTCTTCGTAGCGATGAGGGAGGGAGCAGTCGAGCGAGCCCGGGAACTCGGCGTCGAACTGCGCGCCTTCGCGGGGAGATTCGACGGGGACACGGACGCGCAGGTGCGAGCCATCGAGAGTCTCCTGGCCGCGGACGCGACAGGGATTCTGATCACCCCGTCGGATCCCGCAGCGCTCTTGGACGCGGTCGGGCGGGCGCGCCGGACCGGCGTGCTCGTCATAGCGCTCGACACGCCCTTCGACCCCCCGGGCGCGGTGGACGGAACGTTCGCCACCGACAACTTCCGCGCCGGGGAATTGATTGGAATGTGGGCGCGGGCCAGCATGGGCGTCTCCGCCGCCGACGCGAGGATCGCGACGCTGGACGGTGCGGGAACGCAGGTCACGGTGGAGGTGCTTCGCAATCAGGGCTTCCTCAACGGCTTCGGCATCGACATCAAGGACCCGGACAGGATGTACGACGAGGACGATCCCCGCATCGCGGGGAGCGCCGCGACCATGGGCACCGAGGAGGGCGGGCGGGCCGCGATGGAGCGCTTGATGCGGGATGACCCGGGGATCAACGTGGTGTACGCGATCAACGAACCGGCGGCGGCCGGTGCCTACGGGGCGCTTCTAGGGATGGGCGTGGATGACGATGTTCTCGTCGTCACCATCGACGGCGGTTGCGAGGGAGTCAGGGGCGTGGCGGCGGGCGAGATCGGGGCCACGGCCATGCAGTATCCCGTGCGGATGGCTTCCCTTGGAGTCGAGGCCGTCGTCGAGTATGCAAGGACGGGCAGGACACCCGGGAACACGCCCGGTCTGGACTTCCACGACACGGACGTGGCCTTGGTCACGGACGAGCCGGTTCCGGGCGTCCCGTCCATCCGGACGGAACAGGGGTTGAGCGAATGCTGGGGCTGACCCGCGCTGATCGATCGGAACGGACGCCGTTCGCACGGGGTGATGATGCGCTGATGGGCATGCCGGTCGCGGCACGGACCGCGCTGTCTGAAGACCCGCCCTTGCGGAAGGGACCCGGTGGAACTCGACACCGAAGATGGACAGCGATTACGCGGCAGCGCCTCATGGCGTTGGCCGCCCTTGTGCCCGCGTCCGCCGCCGCCCAGGACCCGCCGCCGCCGGTTCCCGATTCCGTGACTCCCCTGCCCGAGATCGTGGTGACGGCGCGAAACCGGGGGGAGTCGGTCCAAGATGTTCCGCTCGCCATCTCGGCGTTCTCCGGCCGGGATCTGGAGGCTCATCGGATCGCCACCACGGACCAGTTGGGGTACATCACCCCCAACCTCTCCTTCAATTCCTCGGGCGCCTTCGCGGGCACGAAATCCGCCGCGCAGATCTTCATCCGCGGCGTGGGGCAGTTGGACTACCTTCCCGGTACGGACCCCGGTGTCGCCGTGTACGTCGACGGCATCTACATGGCCCGGTCGGTCGGGGCGGCGATGGACCTGCTCGACCTGGAGCGCGTCGAGGTCCTGCGCGGACCGCAGGGCACTCTGTTCGGCCGGAACGCCGTGGGCGGGGCGGTGGTGTTGCACTCGCGGCGGCCCGACGACCGGCCCCGCCGCAGCGTCCGCACGGAGTTCGGCAGCGATCGCATGACCAACGCGACGACCGTCCTCAGCGGTCCCGTCGCGGACGGACTCTTCGCCGGCCTCACGGTGGCCTTGCGCAAGCGGGACGGCTACGTGACCCGGGTCCACGACGGTCTGGACTTGGGAGATGACGACGGACGGGCCGCACGCGGCACGCTCGTCTGGCGACCGGACGCGAGCCTTGAGGTGTTCGCCGCTGCGGACTACTCGCGCCGAAGGGAGAACGGCGCTCCCACGGTGTCGGGCGGCGTCAACGACCGAATGGCGTTCGGCGCGTTCGGCAACGCGCTGTTGCCGGGATGTACCGCGATCTCGATCAATCCCTCATTCCCCGCCGTGGGGCCGCCGTCCCTGCCGCCTCCGGGCGTCGGCGCCGGAGGCGCGCCCGGCTGCTACGGCCCGGACAGCTTCGCGGGCGAGTACGTGGCCGAGGGCACGTTCCCCGCCTTCGCCGATCTGGATGTGTGGGGAGGCAGCGTCGAGGCGACCTGGTCCGGGCTCGGGTGGGCGACCCTGCGCGCGCTCACCGGCTACCGGGCGCTGAACATGGAGACCTCGCGCGACGCCGACAACACCCCGGCCAACATACTGTCGACGCAGGACCGGCTGGATCACGCCCAGATCAGCCAGGAGCTGCAACTGAGCGGTCTCGCCAAGGGCGAGCGTGTCCACTGGCAGGCGGGCCTGTACCTCTTCCGCGAAGAGGGTTACCAGCGGTCCGCAGTCATCGTGCCGCCGGGAGCCCTGCACAGCGGCGGCGACTACGACAACACCTCGTGGGCGGGGTTCGCGCAGGTGACCGCTGAAGTCACCGGGGCGCTGTCGCTCACCCTCGGCGGCCGCTACACGCGGGACCAGAAGGGATTGACGCCCGACCTGTACGCGGTCGGAGACGCCTCTCAGGGCCAAGGCAGCATTTTCAACCCGACATGGCCGGCTCTCGCCGGGATCTACCTGTCGCCGGCCGGCCCGATCAGGCCCGGCGACCGAATGCTCCCGCGCAGGGACTTCTCCCTCGACTTCGGGGCGCCGACCGTCACGGCGATGCTCTCCTACCGGCTCACGGCCAGCGTGACAGTGTACGGGGGATTCTCGAACGGCTTCAAGAGCGGCGGCTTCGACACCCGCTATCCCGCGCCGCCCGGCGGGCACGAGCCCAACTCGCCCACCGCTGCTCCGGGAACGTTCGAGCCGGAGACCGTCTCAAGCTACGAGGCCGGGCTCAAGTCGATCTGGGCCGGAGGGCGCGCGCGCTTGAACGTCGCCCTCTTCCGGGCCGACTACGACGACATCCAAGTCATCATCCGCGAGTCGTTCAACCCGATCACCCTGAACGGCGGGCGGGCCGACATTGCGGGGGCGGAACTGGAGGCGGCCTGGGTCCCGGGCAACGGATGGGATGTTCGCGCCAACCTGGGAGCCATGCACGCCCGCTACGAAAGCCTCAGTCCGAGCGTGCTCAACAATGCAACCCCCGTTCTACCCGGATACAAGCTGGCCAAGACACCGGAATACACCCACGGCCTCACCGTCGGCAAGGCCGCGAGGCTGCGCGGCGGGTACATCGTCACGCCCCGCGTCAACTGGACGTACACCGGCGCCCAGCACCACGACGCGATCAACACGTCCCGGATCTTTCAGGAGGGATACCATCTCCTCAACGCGCGGGTGTCCGTGCAGACGGCCGACGGCCGTTGGGAACTCCTGCTCTCCGGCCGCAACCTCACGGACACCCGGTACCTCGTCACGGGGAACTCCGCCTTCGACACGTCGGCGGCCTATGTCGAGCGGGTGTACGGCCGTCCGTCGGAATGGTCCGCGTCCGTGGGGTACCGCTGGTAAGGTGAGACACCCGCCTCCGCCACGTTGAACGGTGCGGACCGCCGCTCCGCTTCGACCTCACGGCGCCGGGACTCGGAATAGGCGTCGCGAGCCCTGTAGCGACCGCCGGATTGAGGGTGCAGGTGGCAAGTCCTGCGTGTCCGGCTCACTTTGGAGGTCGCCGGACACGAAAATCGCCGTTCGGCCGGACACGGCCCCGGCCATCGATGTCGCTGGCACGCCGGCGGTTGCGCCACGGCCAGCGGAGCGAGGGTGCCGATCCACGCTCCCAGCCCATTGATCCCTTGCGCAGGAAGGCGGTTCGAGCGCCGCTTCGAGGCGGCGGAGCAAGCGCTCCCCGTTCACCCGTCTGCCGGAGCGGGGGGCGTCACCGTCGCCACTCGATTCGCCGACGAGTCTTCGTGGTCCGACGCGACAGGGCGATCCATTCCCCCTTGAGTTACGTTGACTCCAACGTTTCGGTTACGCACCCGAACCGCCGGCTGGGCTTTGACGGGCCGGTGCATTCTCCACCCGAGGGATCGGACGATCGCGATGAGGAAGCTCCTGCTCTTGGGGCTCGCGCTGCTGCCCGTGCAGGTCGAGGCGTAGGAAAAGGCGGGACGGATGATGCTCGAAGCGGGCGTCGGCGGCGGTAGCGGCGACGCGTGTCCGGGACGCTACGTCGGCATCAAGGGACGGGTCGCCGGGCCGGTGTCCCTGTGTGGCATGATCGAGACCTACCGTTGCGCCGATTTCGCGGGCTCCGCCAACCGCATCGGAACGTCCGTCCGGCTCGGGCGGGCGCGCTGGTTCGTTCGCCGGTCCAGTGCGACCGGGCAATGGGTGCGATTGTATGTTGGCGTGGCGGAGAGAAGACGGGAGCACATGATCGTGGCGGAATTCAGGAGCTGAGGACACCCCTTTGCCGACATTGCGCGAGCGCCTCGTCGTAGTCGGTTTCGGCATCGCCGCGTACAGGTTCATCGAACGTCTTGGGGCGCTGGGTGGACTGGATCGCTACGACGTTACGGTTCTGGGCGAGGAACCATGTCCGGCATACAACCGGGTCCGTCTCACGGAATGGCTCGACCACCGCGATCCGGAAAAACTCGCACTCGCATCCTCGGACTGGGATCGGGACCGTGGGATTTCCATCGAGCTCGGAAATGCGGTGAGCTCGATCGACCGGGAGGCTCGTGCGGTTGCCACCGCTTGCGGCAAGCGCGTCGCATACGACCACCTCGTACTCGCCACCGGTTCGTATCCCTTCGTTCCCCGCATCGAGGGGGTCCACGAGGAGGGTGTCTTTGTCTACCGCACTCTGGGAGATCTGGAGCGGATCCGCGCGCGGGCGACGGAATCGAGGAGGGTGGTGGTCGTGGGTGGCGGCCTGCTCGGCATCGAGTTGGCCGAGGGTCTGCGGGGCTTGGGCCTGTATGTGACCGTCTTGGAGAGGACATCGCATCTGCTGAGTCGGCAGTTCGCCCCGGATGCGGGCACGCTTCTGGAGACCCGGGTCCGCCGCGCCGGCATTCAGCCGATTCTGGCGGCCGACCTGCGACGGATCGAGGCGAGGGACACCACGCTGGCGCTGACGATCGGCGGTCTGGACATGCCGTTGGTGACGGACATGGTCGTGATCGCCGCCGGGGTCAGGCCCCGCGATGAGCTTGCGCGGGAGAGCGGCATCAACGTGGCCTACCGATCCGGCGGGATCGTCGTCAACGATCGGCTTCGCAGTTCCGATCCCTCGGTCTACGCGATTGGCGAGTGCGCCTCTCTTCGGGGAGTCGTCCTGGGCCAGGCGGGCCCAAGCTATCGGATGGCCGGGACTCTGGCCGAGATCATGGCTGGCCGCCGAAGCTTCCACGGCAGGCACACACCCGCAAGCCGTCTGCGGCTCCTGGACATCGATATCTGGTCCGTGGGCGATGCCACCGTTGTGGGGGAGCGTGTGACGTGGCGCCGGAACGGCCGCTATCGTCAGATCACGCTGCGGGCGGGTCAGGTCATTTCGGGTACGTCCATTGGTCCATGGGACGAGTTGAGCGTCGTCCAGGATCTCATTCATCGGCGCCGTCCCGTCTGGTGGTGGCAGTTGCGACGCTTCCGGAGCGAAGGCAGGCTGCTGCCGGGTAGCGCCGCGGTTTCGGTGGCCGACTGGCCACCGTCGAGAGTCGTCTGCAACTGCGTGGGCGTCACGCGGGCCGACCTGGACGCGGCCAAGCGGCAGGGATGCGCCTCCGTGGAGGCCGTTGCACGGCGGACCCGCGCGTCCACCGTCTGCGGTTCCTGCCGACCACTGCTGGCCGAACTGATGGGGGAGGAATCTTCCAAGAGGACGGACGGAGCGCCCTCCGCACAGATCGCCGCCGCCGTCATCGTCCTGTTCCTGGCGTTCGGGATCGCCTTGGCACCGCCCATACCGCCGGCCGCCAGCCTGTCGGAGAGCGGACTCGGGGACACTCTCCACCGCGACGCCGGCTGGAAGCAGATCTCGGGCTTCGCCCTGCTGGGCTGTACGCTGGCGACCCTCGCCCTGTCCCTGCGCAAGCGATGGCGGCTCATCCGTTTCGCCACGATGAGGTTCTGGCGCGTGACGCACGCCGCCATCGCGGGGCTCGCTCTGATCGCCTTCGTGACGCATACGGGACTACGGCTCGGATCCGGCCTCAACCGGGCGCTTGCGGTCTCCTTCCTGTGCGCAGCCGTTTTCGGAGCGGCTGCGGCGCTCGGCTGGGACCGTCGAGCCGCCGGAACGATGTTCTGGCTCCATGTATTGGCGGTCTGGCCGCTACCTGTGCTTCTCTTTTTCCACATTCTCTCCACATACTATTTCTGACCGTGCGCGCGCCACGTCCCACCCACATCTGGCTTCTGCTCACCCTGGTTGCCGGCGGGTATCTGGCATTCAACCTGCAAGGCCCGCGGAAGGTGGTTTTCCGGCCCGGCCCCGCCACCGACGGGCATCACCAGATCGAGGTCGCCTGTGCGAACTGCCACACGCCCTTCAACGGTGTGCCGGAGGCGGCGTGCCTCGACTGTCACGCGGGGGAGCTCCAACAGGCTCAGGACTCGCACGCCCCGTCGATCTTCGGCAATCCACGCTACGCGGTCGATCTCGCGAAGCTGGATGCGCGGCGCTGCATCACCTGTCACACCGAGCACCGTCCCGAGATCACGGGTTCGATGGGGGTCACCGTTCCTCTGGGCTTCTGTGTCCTCTGCCATGCCGAAGTCGCCGAGGAGCGACCGACCCACCGGGGTCTCTCCACCGGTACCTGTGCCTCGGCAGGATGCCACAACTACCACGACAACCGGGCTCTGCACGAGGACTTTCTCCTGCGGCACGCCGGCCCCGATGCTCCGACGTTCCAGGGATTGGCGCCCCCGCGGGAAACGTGGATCGCCCGCGATCTGGGTGACCGCACCCCTCTGGGCGCCGCGGATGCCGATGACTCTGGAAGCTCCGCGCCCGAAGTTGTCGCCGCGTGGGCAGGATCCGCGCACGCGGCCTCCGGGGTCGCCTGCTCCGACTGTCACCGGGCCGAGGGAGCGGACTGGGTCGATGATCCCCCCCGCGACGTGTGCGCTTCGTGCCATCAGGCCGAGCCACAAGGGTTCCTCGCGGGCAGGCACGGCATGCGCCTGTCCGTGGCTCTCGACGCCGTGTCGCCCCCCATGGCGCGCCAACCCATGCGCCCCGACGCGCCGTCCGGAAGCCTTGGCTGCGGCTCGTGCCACGATGTTCATGATGTCGATGTGCGGTCCGCCGCCGTCGGCGCGTGCCTGTCATGCCACGCCGACGAGCACTCCGAGGCCTATCCCGGTTCACCACACGCGCGAACCTGGGAATCGGAGATCTCCGGCAATGCGCCAGCGGGAAGCGGAGTCGGCTGCGCGACCTGCCACATGCCGCGAACGAGCATGCGTGTGGGAGGAGACGCACGCACCGTGGTTCAGCACAATCAGAACGACAACCTCAGGCCGAGGGAGAAGATGATTCGCGAAGTGTGCATGAACTGCCACTCGCTTTCATTCTCACTTGACGCACTTGCCGATGCGGATCTGATCCGGCGCAACTTCGCCGGGCTGCCCGCGCGCCACGTGGAGAGCATCGACATGGCGTCGTCCAGAAGGAATACGGCGGAGGAACCTCCGCCCCGAAACTGAAGGAGTCGAGATGCACCTGTTTCTCACGCGCCCCCTGTCGGCCATCGCCTACGTGGTTTTTCTCATCGGTCTCACCGGCTGCGGGGAGGACGCCCCGGGTCCCCGGGGAAGCGCGGCCGCGGTCTCGCCCCGGACGATGGCCGATGCCCTTCACCATGTTATCGAGTCGGATCGCACCGTCTATGCCCGCCACGTGGTCAATCGTCTTCAGGATGAGGAAGGAGTCATCCTTGCGAGCGAACAGTGGGAGGACGACAGGGCGTTGCCGCTGCCCGCGCAGATGTTTCGCATGGGCGCGCAGCTGACCGCCGAGAAAACGGACGCTTTCAGCTATGCGTTGCTCTCCATGTGGCCGGTCAATCGTCAGAACGCGCCAAGGACCGAGATGGAAGCGGCCGGACTCCAGGGCGTTGCCGACGACCCGACAACGCCGTTCTACGGTATGGAAACCCTGGGAGGGATCGAGTACTACACGGCCGTGTACGCGGATGTCGCGGTTTCGCCCGCATGCATCGCCTGCCACAACACCCACCCGGACAGCCCGCGCGACGACTTCCAGTTGGGCGAGACCATGGGCGGGATCGTCATCCGCATTCCGCTGGGCCGTTGAGGGCGGCTCAGCCATGCGACCGGAGCCTCGCCGAGGCGACTGCGCGAGGCCCATTGCGGCGCCTCAGCCAGCCCACGCGATGTTGAACATCGCGGCTGGCGGGGGGGACGCTGCGCCCCCCTTCGGATCCCCCGGCATTTCGCGCTGCCGCCGAGGGGCAGCGGACGGCTTGGCCAACGACAGCCCGAAGGCCAGTGTGCCCATGTGCGAGCGCAAAATCATGGTCGTTCGCCGTCCGCGCTGGCGGCTGACGGGCTGTAAGACGCGCCGCCGGGCGGGTCCTCGACTCCACTTGAGACGCGGATGGGACGACGCCTACGTTGATAAGGATGATGGAAGCGGCCGCACGAGGGCTTCCCCGAGCCGACCTGAAACACAGCGTCGCGCCCGGTCCATAGTTACCAGTGCGAAGGAACCACAGAGTGAGAAGAGAGCGATTGCCCCGGCCCCGGCGGCTCGCGCATACGACCGGCACTGCGTGGGTATTCGGTGTGCTGCTGCCCCTTGCAGCCTGCGGAGACAGCGGGGAAACCCTGTCCACACAAGCCCAAGTCGCCGACTCCGCGGGCATCGCAATCGTCACCAATCCGCCCAGCTACGCCGTGTACGCCACCGTCGCCCCGGAACCGATCCTCTCAATCGGTGCCGTCGAAGGCCCCGACGAGGAGCTCTTCGGACGCATCGCCTCCGCCGCGCGCGACGGCGCGGGCAATTTCATCGTCGCCGACGGTCAGTCCGGGGAGATCCGCGTCTTTGACGCGGGCGGCACCTACCTCCGCACCCTCGGCAACTCCGGTGAGGGGCCGGGCGAGTTCCGGGCGCTCGCGGGCGCATGGCCCACGGCGGAGGGCGTCATCGTCGCGGTGGACGGGCGGCTTGGCCGCATCACACAATTCGGCCCAGAGGGCCAACTGCTGGCCACGGCGACCCTCAGGGGGCCTGGCGAGCAGCCCCTTATCACCCCGATCCGCCTTGCGGGTTCCGACGCCCTGCTTAGCCGGGTGCAATCGTTGAACGTCCCCACGACGGTGGTGCAGGGCACGTTCAGC
>JAJDVT010000100.1 GCA_022826005.1 Gemmatimonadota bacterium
GCGTTGGAGAGCCGCCCGAGAGTTCGCGCCTGACCCAAGGCGTTCGGCGGGAATCGAAAAGCGGGAATTAGGGGTAGGAGTCCCGTAAGCGCAATCGTCACAGTAAGATGTGAGCCCGATAGCTTCCGCCGCAGTAGCAGAAGTCGAACTCGGGGTGCTCCACGTCCTGCACGAGGTTGTACTGGTCCCACAGGCCACGGGGCAGGATAACGTCGCAGTGACGCACATAGTCGAGGTGGACCCCGTCGATGGCCGGGTTCGCGGCCAGCTCGCCGACGCGACCACTCAGATACTCGCGCACGGGTGCGCGCGAAGGGCAGACCCACCGGTAGTAGTTCACATACGGCGGCTTCTCGAGCGACGATTCGAGGTTGCGGCTGACCGTGAACCATTCGGGGTGGTTCTCCTTTGCCCAGAAATCGCCGTTGCGGTTCATCGTCCAGAACCAGCGGTGGTACTCAAGGCCTTCTGCGTGCGCGGCCGCCGACACAATCTCCCGGTTGCCGCCGCCGGAGAGCACTGCGTGGAAGCCGGCCTCTCGCAGCCGGGCGAACTGCTGCCGCCAGTCGTCCGCGTCGTAGTCGCGGTTGCCGCTCACCCAGGACCAGAGGGTGAAGGCCGGTTCCTGTGCGGTGCCCTGGATTCGGCCGGGAAGGGCGCCCAGCGCCGTGGCCGCCCCGGCGGCCGTCCGCAGAAAATCCCTGCGTTTCATGGTAGCGCCTGCGGGTATTGTCCACGGGCTGCCGGGCCCACTCCGTCGATGAACCGCACGATTCCCCACATCTCCGGGATGTGCATGTTGATCTCGCCCTGCGGCGACCACACCCAGTTGTGCTCGGGGTGCCGATTCTCACGCGAAGGGAGCTGTGCCCTCCGGTATCCTCCCTCGACCACCTCGACCGGCCACTGCACCCGTGAGAAGTTGATCCGCCACTCGTCGCCGGCCCGCGGTCCGATCCCCGGCAGGTGCCGACCCTCCTCGACGGTCGCGTAACGGTCGGTCTCCCTGGGATCGGCGGCGGCGGCACCCCCTTCGGGTGGCTTGAACGCCGCCCAGGGAATCGCGATTTCAGCCGTCCACCCCCGGTCCTCATCGGAGGGGTCGTTCAGGGTGCCGTCGAGGGCGACCGCCGTGCGGAGACCTGCCATGTCCCACCCCACGTTGGCTCTGCCTCTGCGATTGTAGGGCCGCGGCAGAAAGAGGTCGAACTCGGTGCCCAGCGCGTTGATCTCGAGCTCGTAGTAGTCGAGCGCGTCCCCGTCGGGGTCGATGAAGACCTCGAAGTCGTGCTCGCGGTAGAGGATGGCGTCACGGTCGGCGAGGGTGGCCCACAGGTGGGGTTCCTCAAGTTGGGCGGCGATGTAAAGGCAGTCGTCGTCCCAGACGATCCTTACGCGCGTGTCCCACTCCGGCGCGGGCCAGTCCTCGCCCCGGATGTCGATGAACGGCTCCGTCCAGGGGGCGGCCTGCCACGCAGCGTCGTCCAGCGCGCCGTCGATTGCCGGGGGGGATGCGGCCCTGGGAGCATCGTAGGATCGGGACGCGCCGGACGGCTTCGCGAGAGCGCGATCCGGCCCCTGGGCGACTGTCGAGGTCGCGCCCCCGGGAGGCACGAGGATCACCCATGCGCCAACGGCCCACAGACCGGCCGCTGCAATCAGGCGCCAGGGCGCTCTCCGGGGTTTGGGGACAAAGTCGTGCATGATGTGTCCCTAACATGACGAATCACCGTCATGCTCACCACCGGGCAGCCGGGTCTGCCGCCCCACGGACTGCCGGCAGCCGGTCCCGCCATCGCGCCAGACTGCCGGCACCCGGGGGTCTACCAGCGCATGGACAGACTCACCGCCGCGAGGTGGGCAGCCCCGGATCCGGGTGCTCCAACACTCCTTCCGGCCTCGATGCTTGCCGCCAGGTCCGGACCCAGGCGCAGACGTCCTCCCAGCTGGTACCCGTAGATCCCGTGGTTCGAGGGCTCGAACGGCGTGAACGCGACGGAGTTGACCATCCCGGTCGTCGGGAAGCAAGCCGCGTCCAACTGTTCGGACAGCACGATCCTCGCATAGGGAGTCAGGAGTCCCCGGCCCTCCCAGGCTCTGACCCCATACCCGATTTCCGTGTCGATTCGGCGGCTGCCGTAGCCGTAGCCACCCGGGTTCAGCCCCGCCGCACCCTGGGCCCAGAGTCGAGTGACGCCGCTCGCCGCGGATCCCCAGGACGGTCTGACTCCCAGCGAGAGTCCCTGACCACCGCCACCCGGGTTGATGGAGAGGGAGCCGCCAAGCCCCCACTCCTCGTACTCTTCCTCCTGATGCAGGACCAGTCTGCGGCCGTGCACGCGAATGGCCAGGGTCCCGTTGTGCTGCTGGTAGGTCATCCCGCCGCCGAGCTCCATTCCCAACCCGCTGTCAACTTCCCCGCCGTCCTGACGCATGCCGACGCGCAATCGCGGTTGGAGCGTTCCGGCTCCCATTCCGAATCCCTTGTTCGCCTCGAGCATCACCCGTATCCGGGTGGCGTCCGCGCTCAGTTCCCTGCGCCCCTCGACTTCGGCGGAGTTCATCCGCGCGATGAATCCATCCGCGCGCACCGCCAGTTCGAGATCCGTCGGCGCTTCGGAATGGATGAGTTCCCCCTTCACCCCCAAGCCGGCCATCTGCAACGTGATATCGCTGTCAGGATCGACCTCCCCTCCGCCCTCGATGCCCAGCTGGCCGGTGCCGTACCCCAGTACGCCCCAGGTGAAGAGGCGGTCGCTGATCGAGAACCGGGCGTACGGGAAGGCACTCGTGAGCGTGGTGGAAACATCTCCGAAGTCGTCTCTACCGGGACGCCCGAGTTCGAATCGGCCTGATCCGTTGCTGTAGGTCACCGCCAGTCCGGTCACCAGCGACCCGAACCCGTAGTCGGCCCCGAGTGCCGCCGTCGTGACCTCGCCTTCTCCGAACCCCTCTCCATCGCCGCTGTTGAAGCGCATGATCTCGCCCCCACCCCACAGGGAATAGCCCCCGCCGCCGTCGGCTGCCCCGGGCGTTACCTGGAAGGAACTGCCGCCGAGCAGTGCACCGGTCGACATGGGGAGGAAGGCGGCCAGTCCCGCACGGCCGATGTTCCCGGAGGCACCGCCCGCGCCGACGCCTCCCGGAGCGAACCCGAAGGGAGCCGCCCTCAGGGTGCCGTACGGGTTGTCCCAGCCACTCAGGAAGCCGAAATCGACCCCCCTTCCGCCGACCGTGACATGGTCCTCCATTCGATGTGGGTGCGACACCCGGTTGCCGATCATCTCCATCGCCTGGCTCGCCACCGAGCGGCCGAACCGGTGGAGCCACTCTTCCGCGGCTGTCTCCGCCTCGGCGGTCGAGAAGTTCCGGTAGAACCCCGCGCCGATGATGAACTCCTGCCCGGCGTAGACATCGAGATTGTTGGTGAAGGATAGAGCGTAGCTCACCTTTGGCGACCCCGTGTCCTCATCGCCCTCCACCGTCGGATCGTCCCAGAAATACTCGACGTATCCCCCTCCGGCGCGGGCCGCCGCAATGATGAGTTCGACGAACTTCGTCCCGTTGATGTCTTCGGTGTCCTCGGCGAAGCGGCCTTCGCGCCACGCGTTGGCGCCGTGGAAGATCACGTAGCCGTCGGCGGTAAACATGAAGAGATAGATGGGGCCGGACCTGAAATGGCCGCCTTCCTCACGCAGGACGGCCTTCCATTCGTTTGCGCGCTCGAAGCCGACGAGCGCGATCAGTTCCTGAAGCCAGTCGAACGAGCCGTGCACGAACTGTCTGAGGGTCTCGCGGTCCACGACATCGGCGGCGGAGACCTCGGGGAGCGGAACATTCGGGAGAGGCGTCCCCGCGTGGCTCAGATCCTGATAATACCCGCCCACGACAACGAATTCCGTTCCCGCGACAATGGAGTGGTACTGGATGGCGTACGCGTCCTTGCACCGGGTGTCGGTCAGATCGTTGGGATCGTCCCAGCACCACTCCACGAAGTCGCCTCCCTCCCTGGCCCCGGCGGCAAGGAATTGCTGGACGATCTTCGTTCCGTTGTCGTCGATCACGTCGGCTGCGTTCTTGCCGTCGATGTTCGGATCTTCGCCGTGGATGAACACATGTCCCGTGGTGGCGAACAGGATCAGGTACATGTTCCCCACATTCCAGTCGCTCCCCTCGACCCTGAACGCCTCGAGGATCTGCGAGCCCGTCGCGATGTCCGTGATTTTCGCGAATTCGGAGGTGGCCCAGGTCACGAATCCCTTCAGCGTCTCCCTGTCCATCACTTCACCGGCGGTGACCTTGGGCACCTGGGCGTGGACCGTCCGCGGAGACGGCGCGGCGATGACGAGGAAGAGCAGAGTGGCAGTGATGGCGACGGATCTGACGAATCGCATGGCAGGTCTCTTTCCGGTGCTGGTTCGTGGATGCTCCGAGGCTGTCTGCGGCGCTCGCACTCCCGGAAGGGCGCCCGGGACCTCCATCCGCCCGCGCAGTCTTCCGGGTCGCGCCATCGGTAACCATAATCCCGCCCGAATACGATGTCTATAATGGTCATCGGGACACCTGCACGCCGATTCGGAGAAGCCCCGGCATCGGCGAGGGGACCGAGCGCCAGAGGCAGCCGAAGTCGTCCCTTCACTTGACGAAACACGGTCCCGGCTACCACCTTGCCGCTCGGGAGGAACCCGACGCTCCCTGAACCGACCCATCCATCCCTTCCCCACGGAGAGACCTCATGGAATACGCCCCGGACCGGCCATGGTACATGCGCCTTCACTGGCAGGTGTTGATCGCAATGGCCCTCGGCATCGGCGTCGGCCTCTTGCCGGGAGGGGAAGTCGTCGAGGCGTACGTCGGCTGGGTCGGCAGCCTGTTCATGCGCCTCCTGAAAATGATCATCCTGCCGCTGGTCATCACCTCAATCGTCTCGGGGGTGGCATCGGCCGGAAGCGGGCGCACCGTGGGCCGGATGTTCGGCAAGACGCTGGGCTACTACATGGCGTCGAGCCTTCTGGCCGCGCTCACCGGCCTGCTCCTGTTTAACCTGATCAACCCCGGCCGTGGATACCCGGTTACCGACACCGGAGCGCCACCCCCTGAGCTTGCGACGCCCAGCTCCATCGAAGACCTGATCAATACCATCGTTCCCGACAATTTCTTCAACGCGGCGTCGGGCGGCGAAATGCTGATGGTCATCTTCTTCTGCATCGTCTTCGGAGCGGCCGTCACGACGCTGCCGGAGAGCCCCCGCGAGAAGATCACGAGTCTGGTCGACGCGCTCTTCAAGGCGATGATGGCGCTGACGACAGGCATCATCAAGCTGCTCCCGATCGGGGTCTTCGCGCTGTTGCTCACCACGGTCACCACCACGGGTCTGGAATCCTTCCCGAACCTTGCCAAGTACGTCGCGGGTCTCGGCTCGGGCCTCGCAATCCACTTCTTCATCACACTGCCGCTCCTGCTGTACTTCTGGGCGCGCGTGTCTCCATGGAAGCACGTGATGAACATGCGAGAGCCGCTGCTGGTCGCGTTCTCGACCAGTTCCTCGGCGGCCACCCTGCCGGTCACCATGAAGACGGTGAGGGAAAGGGTCGGGGTGTCGCGCCGCGTGTCGTCGTTCACGCTGCCCATGGGCGCCACGGTGAACATGGACGGCACGGCGGTGATGGAGTGCGTGGGCGCGCTCTTCATCGCGCAGGCGCTGGGAGCCGACATCGGGGTCGGGACGCAGATCATCGTCGTCCTTACGGCCCTGCTGGCGTCGATCGGCGCCGCGGCGGTGCCATCCGCGGGGCTGGTGGTGATCTTCATCATCCTCGGCGCCATCGGCATCGGCGACAATCCCCAGGCGATGCTGATCGTGGCCGCGATGCTCTCCATCGACCGGCCGCTCGACATGTGCCGCACCGCTGTCAACGTTTACAGCGACTCGTGTGCAGCGGCGGTGGTTGGAAAATGGGAAGGGGAAGAGGGAATCGACGAGGAGATTCGAATGTAGGGGCGGTGGGGGGGTGGGGTGGAGGCTCAGCGGGTCGAAAAAACTCACGTGATCCACCGCATCACGCGATTGACCACCCATCCGTCGCTCCCGGGCGTGACCAGAAGTCCCTCGCCCCCCAACTCTGCCCAGTCGCGGCCGAGCCGCTCGGAATAGAGGCTGCTCAGCCACTCGACGTGGACCTTGTAGCCCTCCTGCCCTGAAACCGGCTCAACTACGAACTGGCTCCACGGATGTAGCCACGACGAGCCCGCCGTGTCCGGCGCATGGTCTTCCGGTCCTGGCCAGGGCCTCACGGAGAAGGTCAGATGCAGTTCCGTTGGGTCCTTCAAGCGGCAGTCGCCGAGGGGGAAGGCACAATTCCCGGTGGGTACCAGCGGATCGCCCGTGGACCACCGCCAGCCGCGCGCCTCAAAGACACCGTCCAGGAATCCGCGTGTGGACTCGGACAGCGGCTCCTCTCCGTCATGGGCCACGGCAAGCTTCCCTTCGACCAGGAGGGTACTGCCACCACCCCACTTGAGCGCGGCGACATGCTCCAGCGCCGCCAGGACGGCTTCGCCTTCGGAGATGTCCGGGTTCACCACGGCGGCGGGTTCCGCGCAGCCGACCAGGTGCCCGCCCAGCAGCACGACAAAGCCTCCTTCCAGCAACCTGCGGCATCCCACTCTGTGATCCTCCGGTTCGTGCGGCGCTCTTCCAGGGCCCTTCGCTGAAAGATAGAACCAGGCCCTCTCCTTGACATACCTGCCACACTCCATATCTTGCTATATCAATATTGATATACCTGTCACCAGACCACACCCCCATGAGCCTGAAACACATCCTCCTCGGACTTCTGCGGGAGCCGGGCACCGGGTACGACCTGAAGTCCGTCTTCGATGAGCGTATCTCGCACTTCTGGAGCGCGGAGTTCGGCCAGATCTACCCGACCCTCAACCGGCTGGAGGAGCGCGGCCTGCTCGAGAGCCGCGTCGAGCCGTCGGAAAAGGGGCCGAACCGCAGGGTCTATACGCTGACAGGGGAAGGTCGGCAGGAACTCCTGCGCTGGCTGGGCAGCGGCCCGGCGGTGGGGGCGGAGCGCTTCGGATACCTGGCCCAGCTCTACTTCATGGATGCGCTCGGCGACCTCCACGAAACCCGCGCATTCATGACCGCCCTGAAGGGCCGGCTGAACGAGTGGCTCGGCCGGCTCGAGGCGATCGAGACCGCAGTCACGACCGCTCACGGGAATGCGCCGGAGCGGTATAGCGACGGCGGGTTCCATCAGTTCGCGACGCTGCGGATGGGGATTCTCTCGATCGGATCGAAGGTGAAGTGGTGCGACGAAACCCTGGCCGCGATCGACCGGCGGCTGGCGCTGATGGCTGTCCCCGACACAGGCGACAAGTGCCCCATCTCGCGCGGATCGACGAGGTCAGACAAACCAGGGGAGGCCTTGTCATGAACTTTTCCACCCAGCTGCTCGATGGCTTGATCATGGTCCACGTCGTGGCCGGTTTCGTGGGGCTCGGCGCGTTCTGGATACCGGTGCTTGCGCGGAAAGGTGGGCGCGCGCACGTGCGGGCGGGGCGGGTGTACGCGTACGCAGCATACGTCGTGACCCTGTCGGCGGTGGTCGCTTCGGCCGGACGGATCTGGTCCTACGTCAATAAGGGCGTGGGATTCGCGGAGCGTCCCGATCTCTACGGCATGGCGGTCTTTCTCGGCTACCTCGGGGTGGTCACCTTCGCGAACGTCCGCCACGGGATCCGGGTCCTGGCCACTCGCAGGACTCCGGAAGCGCTCCACACCCCGTTCCATTGGGGGCTTGGCTGGGCGTGCATTGGGTGCAGCACCCTCGTGGTCGTGCTGGCGGTGGCGGTCTGGTCCGACGCTTCGCCGATCCTGCTCGGGCTGAGTCCGGTCGGGTTCATTACCGCTTCCAACATGCTCCGAATCATGCGGAATCCGGGCTCGCCGCCGATGGGCTGGCTGTACAGCCATCTGGGGTCGATGCTCGGGGGTGGAATCGCGTTCCACACGGCTTTCGCCGTCTTCGGGGTCCAGCGCCTCATCGCCTACGAGTTGCCCAGGCCGCTCACCATCCTGCCGTGGCTTCTGCCCACGATCATCGGAGTGCCGGCGATCATCGTGTGGAGCCGCCACTACCGCCGGAAGTTCTCGCGGGGGTGAGGTGCAGGTCTGGCCGATGTGCACTTGACAGACCAAACGGTCGATTGAGGATGTGCCAGAGTTCTGAATCGCGCACATCAAGCCCGATAAGGCCACTATTCGCTGTCCTTATTGGGATTTAGTGCCACTCTCGACCCCGTGCGGATGCTTCAACTGTTTCCTTGACGCTCCGACATGTCAGACACTATCAATGACTCGGAGTCGGCGACGAAGACCGGCTCCGTAGACCTGAATCAATCAGATGCGATAGCGGGGCCGGCATGCGGGATCGCCGCCAGTCCCGGCGGCCAACGGACCTGACGGTCCGAAAGGAGATACACCATGATCAACCATATACACCTGGCCATTGCGAAGCCCTTTGCCACCGCTTGCCTGATCGTCGTTGGAACGGGATTCACTGGTACTTCGACTGCTGCCGATCGAGACACCGAGGGTCCGGCCGAGGAGGTGGCCGTTACAGTCGGGTCGGCGGGCGAGTGCCTGATGTTCATCGACTATTGGGATTGGGACATCATTTTCTTCCAGCGGTACCACATGCATGATCATGGAATTGGCTGGGGGGATCCCGCCGAGACGGAAGATCCGCGAGGGGAGTGGATACTCCGCGGCGTAGCGTTCAGGGAGCGCGATCCGCACACGCTCATGCGCGGCTACACGCGAGACCACCATACCCACCTCGATTGTCCGAAGATCGGGGCGAATTGAGGGTATCCCATGTCCTATTGGTCTCTGCTTGCCGCAATGGTTCTGTCATCCCTTCCGGGGTTGGCCCCCGACAATGTCGGAGCCGTCGGTCTGCACCAATGCCAGCGACAACCCGCTCGTTCCTTCCCGAACGGGGGCGAGACCGGAATCAGCGACGTCAGGCCTCCTTGCCGGATCGAATTCCGTGAGACCGGAGTCAGACTGCGGGCGGTGGCCGACGGGTCGCATCCGGATCCGGGCCGGACGGTCGTCGTGGACTCCAACGGGCGCTACATCACGGCAAATGCTCCCGGGTGGGTGGGCGTCATCAGCGTATGGGATTCGAGGGGCGGATACCTTTCGTCGTTTGGAAGGGTGGGCCAGGGTCCCGGAGAGTTCACGGTGCGCGGGATGATGAACCTCTTCATCGACCGCCGGGACAACCTGCACGTGGTGGACGGAGGCTTCATCTGGTCCGTCTTCACCCCCCGGAACGAGTTCGTGAGGAGCACGTCAGCCTATGCGATAACGGGCTTCGAGGTGGGCACGGTCATGCTCGACGACGGGAACATTCTGACCAGCGAGTCCGCGCGCGATCGGTCCCGCTACTTCCGCGTCGTGGATACGACCGGCGCAGTCCGGCGAACCTTTGCACCGGTGGAGGACGACGGGTTCGAATGGGGGTTGCGGCCATTGGCGTACGCCGGTGGCGATACGTTCTGGGCAGCTCCTCCAGTCGAAGGCGGGGACGCCTACGTCCTCGAGGAGTGGAGCGTCGACGGAGAACTGCGTCGAACCCAGCGGCGCGAAGCACCGTGGTACCGCTGGGCTGGAGACGGAGAGGTATCTCCATCGGTGAGTCAACTCCATGTCACGAACGACGGCCTGTTGTACGTACTGGTACGCCGGCCGACCGAGGAGTACCACCGGGAGTTCGAGCGAGCCAGCCGAAGGGGCGAGTTCGTTGCGAGGGAGGCGCGCGACGGTCTCACTGAGGTGCTCTTCGAGGTGATCGACACGAGGTCCGGTGAGCTATTGGCCTCGGATCTGCATCCGGCGACCGAAGCACGGCAATTCGTTCCCAGGGCACTCTTCCGGGGATCATTGACGGGATACCGGTACAGGGAAGGCGACGACGGGCTCCCCTTCGTCGAGATCGTCACGGTGGAACTGGTGCCGAGATGAACGGCGGGCGCCCGACACAAGTGGAAGGAGCAAGGTGAGACGGGGAGCCGCTCGGGTGGTAGCGGTGGGACAATGCGTGTTGGTCCTGTCGTCTTGCGGTTGCTCGGGCCCCGGCCCGGAGGAGGACACGGAAGCGGCGGATGTCGCGGACGGGCCTCTGGGCTGGGGCGGGCCGGTGAACGCCGCCGAGGTTCGGCGGTGGGCGCGGGAGGCTCTGGACGCGGCCCCCCGGTGGCGTGTTGCCCAGGAGGCCGACTACTCGATGGTTCTCGATTCGGTGGACCTGAGGATTGGAGGCCACGTGATCAGGGTCCAGCGATTCGTGGCGAACGGCGCGTTCCGGCCGGACGGAAGAGTTGCTCTCCTGACTCGTACCGGCGGTTCGTCGCAGCCGGAATCTCCGCTGCTGTACCTGATTGACAGGATGAGTGGGCGGGTGACCAGGATCCCTGCCCCTTCGGGCGAGCCCGGCGAGTCGCTGGATTGGAACTCCTTCAGCATGGTCGCGGTTGAGCACGGGTTCGTTCTCGTAGGCGACAACTTTGGCCGTGCGCAGGGCAGGCGGCGCATCAGACGGACAGGACTGGATGTGTGGTTTGCCGACCGTGACGGGCGGTTCACGCGGCCTCCGTCGTACGTTGACGTGGATGGAGGGCCCCTTGGATCGTTTGCGGACGGATCATTGGTGATGTGGACCTACCCGGAGACCGCTGACACGACGATCGTCACCTGGATTGTGGCGGCACAGGCCAGGGAGGTCTCGTCCCGGGCTGCGGAGGGCCAGCAAGCTGACGTCCTCTTCAGGATCGCGAACCCCAGGGACCCCGATCGCCATGAAGTCCGCGCGTCCTGGACCTCGCACCCGGCGAACGTGACGGTCGTGGCGGGTGACACGATCTGGGTTCTGCCCACCGAGCGCCCCGAACTCGTCGCGGTGCACCGGTCGGGAGGCGTCCCGCTCATGGTTGAGTGGGATGCGGGGGACCGCTCCGTTCCGCCCGGGGCGCCACCCGACTACTGGAAGGGAGCGGAACGGTTTCCGGCGGCCGCGGAACTCCAGCTCGGGGCGGACGGTCTGCTCTACGTCGAGCGCTGGGCGGTGCTGGATCATCACGGACCGGTGCGCGGTCCGGAGTGGCTGGTCTTCTCCCAGGCCGGGGACCTGGTGGCCAGGCTCGATGTTCCACTGGGGTGGCGAGTCCTCGAATTCGGCCACGAAGAGGTGCTCGTGGTAGCGAGTGAGGACGGCGGCCCGGACGAGGTCCGCATTCACGCAATCGAGCGCCAGCCGGGGTGAGGATGTAAAGAAGACATTACGAAATGTAATGTAGACACGTCATTTTCTGCCTTTGTGCGGTGATTTCTGTTCCGGACAGACGCGAGTGGGACTCGGCGGTTAGGGGGGAGCTACCGCCTCGCCCCGGCCATGACGACCACGAGCGGCCGCAGGGTGTGAAGCACCCTGACAGTGTCTCCCTGCGCGGCCAGGACGTCAGGGAGGCGCCGGTAGACGTGGGGACTCTCGTCCGGCCCCCCACCCCGCAGCACCACCCCCCGCCCCTCCACCCACCGCCGCATCATCGCGCGGCTCACCTTCCCGCGCTTCACCACCTTCCCGGTGCGGCGATGCCGCTTGCCCAGCGCGGCGGTGCGGCTCATCACCCGGCCTGCGCCGTGCACGGTGGAGTAGAGCGCGCGGGCCTGCAGCTCGGCCGTGTTCGGGTCCGCCGTCGCGGCTCCCGTCCCCTCCAGGATCACCGCGTCGTCCCCCATCGACCCGCCGACGAAGCCCTTCTGTCCCGGGAACGCCGGTGTCGCGCCTTTGCGCACCACCACGAAGGTGCGCCCGAAGTGGTTCTCCTCCCAGGCGAAGTTGTGGTGGTTGTGCACCAGCTCGACCTCGCGCCCGCCGACGATCTCCACCGCCTTCCGCACCGCCCATTCCCGCCCCGCGTAGGCGTATCGCCCCGCCAGCTTCATCAGCGCCCAATAGTCGTGGCCGATAGGCGCGTCCAGATCCAGGATCACCTCCGCTTCGCGCACCCGCGTCCCCCACTCGGCGCCCTGCCCGATCGCCAGGAACGACGACGCCACGGTATGCCCGAACCCGCGCGAGCCGAAGTGCACGCCGACCCAGATCCGGTCACGCTCGTCGCCGAAGACGTCCACGTAGTGGTTACCGGATCCGACCGTGCCGAGCTGCTTGCGCGCCTTGTCCCGCAGCGCGGCGCGATGGCGGCGGGGCACCGCACCCCAGGCAGGGTCCTCGAAGAGCGGGTGGTCGGACGGGGCATCCGGCGACCGGTTGACCCCGCCCACGCCGAACGCGAGTTCATGCTGAATCTCGTCGGCGATGTTCTCGAGGCGCTGACGGAGCCCGCCTGCGTGGCGGCCCGCTCGGTGGGCGCCTCCGGCACGGCTGCCCGACGCGCTCGCGTCTCCCGCCCGGCGGCCGGACCCGCTCGTGCCACCGGTCCGCCCGCTGGCGCCACCGGTCCGGCCACCGGCGCTCCCGGCCCGCCCGCTCGCACCACCCGCGCGGCGGCCCCCACCGCGCTCACGCCCGCCACGCTGTTCACCCAGATCCCCCAGCCGCAGATCCGTCCGGATCGCCGCGTTCCCGCACACGATGTCGAACCCCACCCCCGCCACGCTCACCTGGTTGCGGTACGCCGCCACGCCCCCGATCGGCATGACGTAGCCGAGGTGGCCGTCGGCCATGAGCGCGGCGTGATCGGCCCGCTCGGCGACCCGCTCAAGCTGGGCGAGCGTCTGCTTCTCGTGTTGCCCGAAGACCTGCATGGCCTCAGTCTCCCAGAGAGAATCGCCGGGCGCGCGGCAGGCGGCCCGGATCGGAGCGTTCAATGTACGTGCAACAGGAGGCTAACGATGGAGACTCGTCGCAAAAGCGCCACCGGATCGAGCGAGACGCGGGAGCCGGGTCCGGCCGTGGGAAGCGAGGGCCGGGTGGCTGCCGGCAGGTCCGGTCGAGTGGCTGCGATGCTCCCGGCCACCGCGCTCGCAGCCCCCATGCTCGCGGTCCCCATGCTCGCCGCAGCCATACTGGCGGCCACTTCCGCCGCCACCAGGCCCGCCGCCGCCCAGACCCCCGAAGCCGGGCAATCCACCGTTCCGTCCCTCGCCGCCGTCGCCGCCTTCGAGGGCTCCAGCCTGGCCCCCGTCGTCGACCGCTTCAGTGCCGACTGGGGTGCCCTCCAGCGCAAATGGGCCGACCTGCCCTACTCGCCGGCGCGCCAGCAGCGCGTGGGCGACTTCCTCGCCGAGTGGGCCGACGCCCTCGCCGCGCTCCCCGTGGCCGCGGACGATGTCGAAGGCAGCATCGACCACACCCTCCTCAGCGCCGAGATCCGCTACCGGCAGGAACTGCTCGCGCGGGAGGGGCGCCTGCTGGACGAGGTCGCGCCGCTGCTGCCGTTCGGGGGGGAGATCGTCGAGTTGCTCGAGATCCGGCATGCGGGCGCCGAGGTCGACGGCGAGGAGATGGCCGCCGCGCTGGCGGGGCTGGCGGTGGCGGTGCGTGAGGCCGACGCCGCGCTGAGGTCGGGCGCAGCCGCCGGGGGGGCTGGCGTGGGTGGCGGGGGGCAGCCGGCCCCGACGCCGATCGCCGGTCTGCGCGCCGTGAGGGTTCTTCAGTCCTACAGAAACGCACTCGGCAGCTGGTACCGGCACTACGCCGGCTATGACCCGCTTTTCACCTGGTGGGCGAGCCAGCCGTTCGAGGAAGCGGACGGCGCGCTCGGGCGCTACCTGTCGACGCTGCGGGTGCGCGTGGTCGGGTGGCCGGAGGGCGGCGAGGAGCCGATCGTCGGCGATCCGATCGGGGCGGACGGGATGGCCGCGGATCTGGCCCGCGAGATGATGCCGTATACGCCCGCGGAGCTGATCGCGCTTGCCAACGAGGAGTTCGCGTGGTGCGAGGAGGAGATGCTGAAGGCGTCGCGCGAACTGGGGTTCGGGGAGGACTGGAAGGCGGCGCTGGAGCACGTCAAGACGCTGCACGCGGAGCCCGGTGGGCAGCCCCGAATCGTCATGATGCTGGCCCACGAGGCCATTGACTTCATCGAGGAGCGGGGGCTGGTCACGGTGCCGCCGCTCGCGAAGGAGGTCTGGCGTCTGGAGATGATGTCGCCGGCGCGCCAGCGGGTGAGCCCGTTCTTCCTGGGCGGCGAGGTGATCCGCGTGTCCTTCCCGACCGACGAGATGACCCACGACGAGAAGCGGATGAGCATGCGCGGGAACAACACCCACTTTTCGCGCGCGACGGTGCACCACGAGCTCATCCCGGGGCACCACCTGCAGGGCTTCATGACCGACCGCTACAATTCACATCGCGACCTCTTCGGCACGCCCTTCTGGACCGAAGGCTGGGCGCTCTACTGGGAGATGCTGCTCTGGGACCTGGGCTTCCCGACCACGCCCGAGGACCGCGTCGGGATGCTTTTCTGGCGGATGCACCGGGCCGCGCGGATCATCTTCTCGCTGAGCTTCCACCTGGAGGAGATGACGCCGGACGAAGCGATCGCCTTCCTGGTCGACCGGGTCGGGCACGAGCCCGCCAACGCCACCGCCGAGGTGCGCCGGTCCTTCAACGGCAGCTATTCGCCGCTCTACCAGGCCGCGTACATGCTCGGCGGCCTGCAGATCCGCTCACTGCACGAGGAGCTGGTGGGCGGCGGGCGGATGACCGACCGCGAGTTCCACGACACGATCCTGCAGGGCGGCAGCATGCCGATCGAGATGGTGCGGGCGCGGCTGCTGGGCGAGGCGCCGGGGAGGGATTTCCGGGCGTTGTGGAGGTTTTATGGGGATCCGATGTGAGGAATAGATATAGTATTCGATATATTCGGAGACGGAATATACACCATAGGATATTGATGGTGTGTGTGAAAAACCCCCTCTTGGGTTGACGCAGGTGCATTGAATCGTGTAGCATTATAATGCTATTCTATTGGTGCAGAGAGCGCAGTCTACACGCACGTAGACGGGGGAAACCTGATGGTCCGAAGTGTAAGATTGCGGCGCATGGGAGGATCCGTCGGGACGACCCTGCCGAAGGACATGGCCGAACGCCTCCGCCTGGACGCGGGCGATGAAGTGCTGGCCATCGAAACGGCAAACGGCATCCTGTTGACCCCCTATGGTCCGGATGTGGAGGAAGCCCTGGCCGTCGCCGGCGAGGCTCAGAAGCGCTATCGCGGGGCCCTTAGAGAACTCGCGAAGTGACGTGTCCCGAGCCGAGGTGGGTCCCCCGGCTGGTCATTGAGGCTGTTCATCTCGACCAGATCCGCGAACACGGCGGACTGATCGGCATCCGTGACGAGAACGCCCTTGAAACGACCCTGGCGCGGCCGAGGCAGAGGTGGGCTTATGAGCCGGAGTCGGATCTGGCGCGTCTCGCCGCTGCGTACGCCTTCGGAATCGGGGCCGGGCACCCGTTCCGGGACGGCAACAAGAGGATTTCGTTTCTGGCCGCAGTTGTCTTTCTGGGACTCAACGGATTCGATTTGATCGCGCCGGAGGACGAAGTGGTTGAGCGGATGCAGGCGTTGGCGTCAGGCAGGCTGGATGAGGAAGCGGTCGCCGATTGGCTGCGGGGTCGGATCAAGCCGCGACCAGGTGTTTGACGGGGGGCCGAAGCGTAGGGACCCCGGCGTTGGTCGCGTGCCAGTCCGGTTGATCAGGCGTTCCGCGCCCCCCACGCTTCGATCAGTTCCGCCTCGATCTGGAGCATGCTTTCCAGCGTCGGTGGACCCTGCCCGCCACCCGTTCCCCGCCTCCGCAGCCCGGCACGCGGCATCCCCCCCGGCCGATCCTCCTCGGTGAGCGTAGCCCACCACTCCAGGGTGTCGCGCATGGTGTCGGCGACGGGGCGGCTGGTGTACCCGGCCGCGATGGCCCGGGAGATGTCCAGCATGTTGGCGCCGGCCGAGGGGCCGGTGCGGGGACCCCAGATCGGGAAGAAGACCCCCTGCCCGGCGAGGAACTCGGCGTCGATCCAGTGGAAGACGGCATCGCTGCCGCTCACCTCGCGGCAGACCTCCAGCATGGTCCCCATGTTCAGCGGTTCGGTCGGACCGAGGCCGTTGAAGACGCCGCCGATTTCGTTTTCGAGCATGCGTACGATCCAGCCCCCCAGGTCGCGGGCGTCGATGAACTGGATCGGGTCCTCCGGGGTGCCGGGGGCCGCCACGTCGCCGCCCATCGACACGCGCACGGGCCAGTAGGTCAGCCGGTCGGTGGTGTCGCCGGGCCCGACGATGTAGCCGGGGCGCACGATGTTGGCGCGGTCGCCGAAGACCTCCTGCACCGCCTCTTCGCAGAGCGCCTTGAGGGGGCCGTAGGTGCGTCCGGTCACCTGTTCCACGGTGGGGTCGTCGAGCCGGCCGACTTCGTAGTCCTCGCTGATGCCGTCGGGGGTGAGGTCCTTGTAGGCGGAGATCGAGGAGACGAAGAGGTAGCGGCCCGAATCGGCCAGGAGTTCGGCGGAATCACGGACGTGACGGGGCACGTAGCCGGAGTTGTCGATGACCGCGTCCCAGCGGCGGCCCTCCAGCGCGGCGAGGTCGCCGTCCCGGTCGCCGACGAGCTTCTCGAGCTCCGGGAAGAGGTGGGTGTTGGTGCGCCCCCGGTTGAAGAGGGTGACCGTGTGGCCGCGTGACCGGGCGTAACGCACCGTGTGGGGGCCGATGAACCCGGTGCCGCCCAGCACGAGGATGGTCATGGGGGCGGGTTGGCCGCCGCTCCCGGCGCACGCCGACGTGCCGGTGAGGCCAAGACCGAAGGCGCCGGCCGCCGCCGCGGTCGTCTTGAGAAAGTCGCGTCTGTTCTGAAGGTACGTCATCCGGTTCCCGCCAATGGTTCCGGTAGCTGTAACGCGCCGCCGGCTCAGCTGATCGGGCGCACGCGCTTCTTCAGCACGAAGAGCCCCTCCTGCATGCTGGTCACGATCACGGTGCCGCTCGGAAAGAACGGGTAGTTGCTCCAGGCGCCGCCGAACCCCGATCCCTCCTTGTACGGCGCGGTGTCGAAGTATCCGACCTCGCGCGGGTTCTCGGGGTCGGAGATGTCGAGCACGTGCAGCCCGTAGAGGTAGTTGGCCTGGTACATCAGGTCGTCCCTGATGTAGAGGTTGTGCGCGCTGGCGGGCATGGAGCCCATGAATTCCCTGACCAGCACGGGGTCCTCGAGATCGCTGACGTCCCAGATGAGGGTGCGCGTGGTCTCCGCGTTCCCGGCGATCACGTCCGCCTCGTCATCCTGGAAGAAGTAGCGGTGGTCCTCGGTGAGCCAGCCCTGGTGGATGTACGCCGGGTTCGGCGAGGAGGGACTCGCCACGTTGACCGGGTTGTCCTTGTCGGTCACGTCCTCGATCTGGAAGTTCCGGCCGCGCGAGTTGAAGCAGATCTCCCGCCCCTGGTACCGTTCGTCCGGGCCCCGGTAGATGACGCACTGGGTGTCATGGATGACTCGCTCCTGAACGGCGGAGCAGCCGATGAACTCGGGATTCTTCGGATCGTCGATGTTGATCATGTGAAGGCCGCCGCCGCAGGTGTCGCCGGCGCCACCGCCGCCGATCGTGTAGGCGATCCCGGTCTCCTCGTTGATCGCGATGTTGTGCGAGCTGCCGATGCGGGTGTAGTGCACGTCGGGCTCGAAGAGGACGGGCATGTCCCCCGGGGAAATGTCGCGCAGGCGGGTGAGGTCGAGGATCTGCAGGCCGTGCTCGCCCGCGCCGTCGGCCACCACGAAGGCGTGGTCCTTGTACGTCTTGATGTCGCGCCAGAGCTGTGACGGCGGGGTGCCCCACGGCTTGGGCAGGTCGCCGACCAGCACCGGATTCGTGGGGTCGGTGATGTCGACGAAGGAGGTGCCGTCGTTGCGTCCCACCAGAGCATACTCGCGACCCGTCACCGGGTCGGTCCAGCCCCAGTTGTCGTTGGCGCGCACGCCGCGAGTGCGGCCCTCCGCCCGGAGCAGCGAAGGGGGAATGTACGCCAGCAGCTCGACTTCGCTGCAGTCGAAGGGCCCGACCTGGCCCTCCTCAGGGCAGCGGTGCTCCTCGCCGACGATCGGCGCGAGCATGTCCGGGTCCGTGACGAGCATGCCCATGTCCTGCCAGCCGGCGTCCCCGCGCTCGAAGAGGTGGACCGAGCCCGCCTGGTGGTGCATGCCGGGCGCGGTGACGGCGGCGACCGAGGCGTCCGCGACGACGAGGCCGCCGAAACGGTCGCTCTCGACCGTCATCTCCCGGGGGAGCTGGATGCGGCGCGGCTCGGTGGACAGGGAACCGTCGGCCCGGGCCGCGTACACGAAGGCCGAGCCGAGTTCGTAGCCGCGCGTGGTGGGCGCGCCGACCCACACGTCGTCCCCGGCGAAGGCAACGGTCGTGCCGAAGCGGTCGCCCTGGCCGGCGTTTGCGAATGTGAGCGGGTCGCCGGCGGGGACGTACCGCATGAGGCCGGCGTTCCAGGTATGCGCGTAGACGGCCCCGCGTGAGCTGTTTGCGCCCGGGGCGCCCACGAGGAGGCGGTCGCCGGAGGCCGCGAGGGCCGTCCCGAAGTTGGCGTTCGATTCGCTGGCCGATTCGAGAGTGCCCGCCATCTCCCAGCCGCCGTCGACCAGGGTGTAGTGATACACGCGGCCGGTCCGTTCCTGGCCGTCGCCGCCGCCGTTCCAGTTGGGCGCGCTGATCAGCAGGCCGTGCTGGGTGAAGGCCATCGCCGCGCCGAAGCCGTCGCCGGCCGTGCCGTCGCCGGGTTGAAGCTGGCCGGTGCGCATCCACTGCCCGTTTGCGTCGCGCTGGTAGGCGTGGACGACTCCGTGGGGCGGCTCTTCCTGCTGCGCTCCGGGCCTGCGGCGGGGGGCCGGGGCGGCGCCGGTAACTCCGACGAGCAGCCAGTCGCCATCCGCGGCCAGGCCGAGGCCGAAGTCGGTGCCGCAGTATCCGTCGTATCCGCATCCCGGCGACAGTCCGGCAATATCGTCCCCCTCCACGATCCCCGTGGCCCCCCATCTGCCGCCGGTGCGCTCGAAAACGTGAATCGGACCGCCCCGCTGGCCGATGAACAGCGTGTTGCCGGACTTGGCCAATAACGTGCCGAAGCCGTCCGCGCGCTCGGGATCGGGAGCCCGCAACACGGCGGATTCGCGCCACTCGCCGCCGGCCTTGCGGTAGATGTAGACAGCGCCCGGGCGGAAGCTGGTCGTGGGCTCGGTGATCAGGATTTCACCGTCTTCGATGACCACGGAGTGGCCGAAAGCGCCGGACTGGGCGGTCAGCGGTGCAGTGGTGGCAGCGTAAAGGGCAAGAGCGGCCAGGGCGGTGAACATGCGGGCGAGAGGGACGCGATTCATCGGATTCTCCTTCGGTTGGCGATTGACCTCTTGTCCGAGCGTAGCGCCGCGGACGGGGTGCGCGCAACCGTGCACGGCCCTCCAATTCGAAGGGAGGTCTGACCGGGAGCCTGGAAGCCGGATGCGCCAAGGCCCCGAAGGAATCACCTCCGGGGCCCGGCGTTGTGATAGCCCAGCTCCCGCGGCAGGACTCGAACCTGCGACCCGACGGTTAACAGCCGTCTGCTCTACCAGCTGAGCTACGCGGGATTGCAACTGCGGCGAACGAAAATCGCACGAGGGCAGCGGCGCGTCAATGGCGAGTGTAACCCGGCTGCGGTTGATTCCCGGCGCCGTGGCTACCCATCTTCCACGCGTGTCGTACAGCGGCCTGCCCCGCCTGCACCCTTCCCATCCATGGGGTCCCTTCCCATGACGGTTTCGTGCGGTTGTCGTCGGAATCTGTCGGAGTCCGCCGGCGCTTGTCCAGGACGGTGCGCGCGCGCCGAGCGGTGGCGGAGTCGGCAGAGGTCGTGATCGAGTTGTCACCGTCTCCCATTGCGCTGGAAGACCTGGTCGTGACGGCCACGATCAGCGAGCGCGCCGCAGCCGAGGCGCTCCGGCCGGTGAGCGTCATGACCGGCGATGTCTTGCAGCGCCAGATGACGGCGACCGTAGCGGGGACCCTGGCGTCAATGCCGGGGCTGGCCTCCACCGGGATGGGTCCATCGGTTGCGCAACCGGTGATCCGGGGACTGAGCGGGGACCGGGTACTGATGCTGGAGGACGGGACTGTGGTCGGGGATGCCTCCAACCAGGGTGCGGACCACACCACCGCACTCGGTCTGGCTCTCGGCCGCGAAGTCGTCGGCCGCGGGAGTCCCGTCGGGTCCGGGAGGCAGCCGCCCCAGGACACGACGGAGATCGATTGCCCGGCGGCGGCAAGGAGCGGGACGCCGGAAAGGAGCGGAGCGAGCCCCAGCAGTCCGTGGATAAACCCGCGTGAGCACCGAGAGCGGCTAAGCGCCGCGTTGGCGAGGCGCCTTGAGAGGCGAATAGCAGCGCTATTCGTCCGAAAGGCAACGAAGAGCCGAGTCTTGAGGATGTGAGATGTAAGGAGAACACGACACTTCGTAAAGCAGACACTACAGCGCGAGTCCCCGTTGGAGGTAATGAACCTACACGTTGAACCGCACGTACACGATGTCCCCGTCGGCCACCACGTAGCCCTGCCCTTCCACCCGGAACCGCCCCGCCTCCTTCACCGCCTGCTCGGTTCCGTACTCGGCGAACACCTCATACGGGATGACCTCCGCGCGGATGAACCCGCGCTCCATGTCGCTGTGAACGCGCCCCGCGGCGGCGCGCGCCACCGTGCCCCGCCGAATCGGCCACGCCCGCACCTCTTCCGGGTTCGCGGTAAAGAACGAGATCAGGTCCATCAGCTCGTAGGTGGCACGGATGAAGCGATCCAGCGTCGGCTCGGCCAGCCCCATCTCCTCCAGGAAATCGACCTGGTCACCGGGGTCGAGGGTCGCGATCTCCGCCTCGACCTGGGCCGATAGCACCATTGCGGCGCCCCCCATCTCGCAAACCTCGGCTGCCAGCTCCGGGTCGACCGGTTCGCCTCCGCGATCCTCGTCCAC
Source organism: Gemmatimonadota bacterium (assembly GCA_022826005.1). Lineage (GTDB taxonomy): Bacteria > Gemmatimonadota > Gemmatimonadetes > Longimicrobiales > Gaopeijiaceae > Bin94. The sequence goes on from JAJDVT010000100.1 coordinate 21,043, forward strand.
ATTCACCGCGACGAGCAGCGGAAGGTCGGTGAGGAGCCCGTAGCCCTTCAGGAACGCCCGGTGCAGCTGATCGGGGGACAGCAGCCGCAGCGCCTTTCCGTCCTCCAGCGTCGCGACGGCCGTCTCGAATGCACCAAGCTCTTGCACATGTGCACGTTCCTTGCGCAACCGGTCCAGCCGACGCTCCACCACGCCGAGATCCGCGAGCACACACTCGGCGTGAAATGCCCCCAGATCGGCCAGCGGATCCGGAGACCCTTCCATGGCCGGGTTCAGGAAATCGCGCAGCACCAGGCAGATCGCCTCCCGATCCCGGAACTGATGCAGCGTGCCGGGCGAGAGCACCTGCCGGGAGGCGCCATGCTCTCCGGGGACGTCGCGCAGGTTGATCGTCGCGTGCGTGGTCCGTTTGGGCGAATAGATGCGCGAAAGGGAATCAACGCGGGGATCGGGCACCCGCACCGTGCCAACGCGCACCTCGCCACCGTACCCGACCGGCACGTCGAGGCCGGTCATGGCGTTGAAGAGGGTGGTCTTGCCGGAACCGCCGAAGCCCGCGAGGACGAACCTCATCGGCGGGCCGACCCTCCGTGCACCGTCATCTTGGGCGAGATCGCCAGGCTGCCCCGGCTGGCGGCCAGAGCCCGCGAAGCGCTAACCTCCTGGCTGAATGAAGACATGGAGTAACGTTGCACCGGCGCTGCACCCCGCGGCAATACTCCCCGGTCCAATCCGCCGGCGAGCCTCGAAAACGGCGGGCCAAGGGTCCTGCAAATGACTAGAGAAGTGGAGAACAAAGCCCACCGCGTCGACCACGCCCGCACCCCCGGCGACCCGGGCGCTCCCGGCTCCCGCCACCACCTCTCCCGGCGCGGCTTCCTGGCCACGAGCGCCACGGGACTGGCGGGCGCGTCTCTCGCGGCCTGCAGCGGCGCGCCTGACGGCGCCCCGGAAGGTGGCGCAACCGGTGACCCGGCCACCCCGGCAACCACCCCCGGCGACCCCACCCCGCCCATCCCCACCCCCGCCCCCACGGCCCCCCTCCCACCCCCCGCCCGCCCCACCGCCCCCGACCACGCGGCGTGGGCCGACGTGCGCAACCACTTCATCCTGGAGCCCGGCACCACCTACATGAACAACGCGAGCCTGGGGATGCCCCCGGCCTCGGTGGCCGCTGCGGTGGCGGCCGGCTACGAGGCCCTGTCCCGGGAACCGATCCGCGCCAAACACGTCCTGGGCGATGCGATAGCGACCCGGGTCGTCCCCCGATTGGCCGCCTTCCTGGGCGCCGGTCCCGGCGAGATCGTCCTCACGCGCAACGCCACCGAAGCCCTGCACGCCGCCGCGATCGGGACGCGGCTCGATCCCGGCGACGAGGTGCTGATCACGAGCCAGGAACACCCCGCGGGGCGGCGGCCCTGGGAGTACCGGGCGACGCGGCACGGCGTCAAGGTCAACACCGTCTTCATCCCGAGCCCCTTCGCGAGCGGGGCGCAAGTCGTCGACCTCATCGAGGCGGCGCTCACCCCTGCGACGCGCGCCCTCGCCTTCTGCCATGTGACCCGCGGCGGCCACCTCTATCCCGTCGCGCGGCTTTGCGCCCTGGCGCGGGAGCGCGGGATCGTGAGCCACGTGGACGGCGCGCAGGCGGTCGGCATGTTCCCGGTCGACCTGCACGCGCTCGGCTGCGACACCTACTCGGCGAGCCTGCACAAGTGGCTGCTGGGCCCGATGGGTACGGGGGTCTTCTACTTGCGCGAGGGGGCGCGGGACCGGGTGGACTCCGCCTTCGCGCACGACGCCACGCCGGAAGCGCCCAACTACGGCCCGCCGGGGACGGCGGCACTGCCGCTCCGTGCGGGGCTGGGCGCCTCGCTCGACTTCGCGGAAGCGCTCGGGATCGACAACGTCGGCGCGAGGACGCGGTTCCTGTCGGACTACCTCAAGGAGCGGCTTGCGGGCGTCCGGGGCATGACCCCGCTGAGCGGCCCGGACCACGCCACCTCCTGCCCCGGCTCCACGATCTTCGAGCTGGAAGGCGTCGACGCGGTCGAGGCGGTAGCCGCCCTGGCCGAACGCGCGAAGATCCACATCGACGAACACCAGCGTGACGGCCACAACGCCATTCGCATTTCGACCCACGTCTACAACGCGGTCGCCGAGGTCGACCGGGTGGTGGAGGAACTGGACGGACTGCGCCCTTAGCTTGCTTGGCCGGAGCGTGCTTTGGCGTCCCGAACGTAAAGGAAACATGACTTCATGTAATGTTTACAGTACAACAGTTCGCTGGCATCCAGCGAATCGCCCATCAAGCCAAGGAGAGACAGGCGCAATGTCACCCAATCGCAGATTCAATACCATCCTGCTCCCGATCGCCGGCCTGGCCCTCTCTGCCACCGCTTGCCGGATCGAACCGATGCCGGACACGACCGGCGCGCCCCCGCCGCCCATGGCCGAATACACGCTCGGTGCCGAGAACACCCACGCGCGCTGGAGCGCCGCCATCCCGCCGGTGCTGACCGTCCCCTCCGGGGCCGTGGTGGAAGTCCTCACCAAGGAGGCATCCGACGGGCAGATTACCCCTGCGACCCTCGAGGCCGACCTCGCGAACGTCGACTTCGGTCTCATCCATCCATTGACGGGCCCGATCGCCGTTGAAGGCGCCAGCCCCGGCGACATCCTCGCGGTGACCATCCACGAAGTCGAGGTCACCGGCTGGGGATGGGCTACAATCCTGCCCGGCTTCGGCTTCCTCGCCGACGAGTTCACCGAGCCGTGGATCCGCGGCTTCGAGATGGAGGCCGGCGCAACCGAAGTCGCCTTCAACGACGACATCACGATCCCGCTCGATCCCTTCCCCGGCGTAATGGGCGTCGCGCCCGCCACCGATTCCATGCTCGTCACGATTCCCCCGCGCGAGAACGGCGGCAACATGGACAACCGCTACCTCGGTCCCGGCACGACCGTGTACTTCCCGGTGCAGGTCGAGGGCGCCAACTTCTCGATCGGGGACGCGCACGCTGTCCAGGGGGACGGCGAAGTGTCCGGTACCGCCATCGAAGCGCCCGTGCGGATCGTCTTCACCGTCGAGGTGATGGACAATCCGCGCGGCATGACCGAGCCCCAGTACGAGACCGACGACTACTACGCGGTCACCGGCTTCGGCACGACGATCGACGAAGCGGCCCGCAAGGCGACCCGCTACATGATCGACCACCTGGTCGCGGAGCACGGCCTGTCGCGCAACGAGGCCTACGTGCTGTGCTCGCTCGCGGGCGATCTGAAGATCTCGGAGACGGTGGACGTACCGCACATGTTGGTCAGCATGCACATGTCGAAGGGGATCTTCCGAGGGAGCCAGCGACCATGAGGAAAACCCAGTTCCTCGGCCTCGTCCTCTGGAGGGCCGGGATCCTCATCGCAGGCGGCTATCTCCTCTTCCTGACGCTACGCGTGATCCTGCGCATTGCCGACCCCATGCTCGAAGTCGGCGTCGCTCTTGTTCTCGCCGGCGGCTTCTTCGTCCTGGCTTCCGTCGTCCGGGAACAGATCGAAGACGCCCGTATCGCAAGGAGCTACGAAGAATGACCCGCCTGCTGCGCATCACAGGCTTCCTGCTCATCGGCGCAGGTGCCGTGGTCCTGCTTACCTGGGCGATTCGGCCGCTTCGCGCTGTCTGGCCGTGGCTCATCGGACTGCCCCTTGCCATCCAGATCGGGATGGGAGTGGCCGCGCTGGGTCTGGTCGTAGTCATGGGGTCGCTGATCGCGGAGAGAATCGAGGATCGGGAGGCGGACCGAAGGCTCCTGGAGGATCGCCCCAAGTCCCCTCGTTCGGAGTAGTCGCAGTCCCGGAAACCAATCACATACAGCCCAAGGAGTGGAAGAATGATCGTTGTCAACACCGAGACCGTCCCGGGTCACCGGATCGTGGAATCGCTCGGCGTCGTTCGCGGAAGCACCATCCGCGCGAAGCACATCGGCACGGACATCATGGCCAGCCTGCGCAACCTCGTCGGTGGGGAGGTGAAGGAGTACACCGACATGCTGATCGAGACGAGGAACGAGAGCCTCCACCGGATGAAGCAGGAGGCGGAAGCGCTCGGGGCCGACGCGGTGGTGAATCTGCGCTTCACCACGTCCCAGGTCATGGCCGGGGCCGCCGAACTGCTGGCGTACGGGACCGCGGTGAGGCTTGCGTAGCCCGGAAGTGCGGCACAAGTCTCGACCGTAATGCCCGGATTCCATCGGCACATCCGAGACGCCATTCGCATCAACACACAACGCCGGCCGATATACGGTGCCATGGCTGGCGGACCGGCACGGAGAGCGTCGGACCTGCTGATCCGCACGGAGTATCTCTGCCTGCCCTTTGCTCTGGTTTTCGATCGCCGCGCCAGGAAATTCAACGAGGCGGGGATCCCTGTTGTCCTGGACGATTTCGTGTCCATGGAAGGGATTCGTGACCCTCATGATCCGCCCACGTACACGAATCGTGCAGGGCGGGATGAATTCGCGGATCTGGGTGCGCGGCTGAACGATTACAAGCGAAGCCTTGCAGGCCGCGCCAAGGCCCTGGATTTCGACCAGGCTGCCGGCGATACCGCACAGATGCTAACGGCCGTGGCGGAACGGGAGACCCGGTGCGAAGCTCATTTCGCGATGGTGCGGCACCTGCTGGAGTCCATCGGCCTTGCCGCCGTGAATGCAATTCGCTTCGCAGAGCTGAGCTCGGGCGAGACGCGGTCGCTGTCCCGCGACCTGCTGCTGTTCGAGGCCAGAGGAATGCGGACCGCGGTGACTTTGGACCGGCGTGCGCAGGAGGTGCACGCCCTGGGCGTCGGAATCATCGTCAACGATCTTCCCGCGATCCCGTTTCCGGCGGCTTAGGCCGCTTGCGGGCACGCGCTTGGCCGCGGCAAGCCCCGTCAGTTCAACCCGCCTCGCGAACGCCGCCTTTCCAGCCGGCCCGCCGCGATCTCCACCAAACGCCGCAACTCGGCGATCGGCTCCTCGTGGTCGTCGACCTGGAGGCGCAACACGACATCGTTGTTGAGCCAGACGCCCCCGCCTTCCTGGACGATGAGCATCGCCGCCGATTGCATGCCGCGCCTGTCGCCGCCCGCCGCCTGTCCCGCTTCGAGCGCGGCCTGCAGCCGCAGCGAGAGGTGTCCCTCGGTCGACTCGAACGCCTCGACCATGCCGTCGACCACCGCCGGGCCGGCCAGGATGTTGCCCTGGGCCGAGCAGTACTCGCCGATGCGGTGGCCCGCCCAGTCGCTGGCGCGGGGGCCGGTGTGGGTCGCTACCTCGCCGCGGGCGTTCATGATCGAGAACTGGCGGCCTTCCCTGGTCCAGCGCTCCGGGTCCGGATCGGGGTCGCGGGCGAGGATCTCCCGCACTGCGTCCTCGGGGGAGTACCCCTCGCGCAGCAGCGCCAGCGCCTGCGGGCCGTAGCTGACATCGACGATGGCCTGCGTGGCCACCACGCCGACCCCGGCCTCGCCCCAGATGACCCCGTTGCCCACGGAGAACACGCGTGACTGCACGGCGATCCCCACTTCACCCGTTTCGGGGTCGTAGCCGACGATCGAGAAGGTTCCTGCCGGCGGCCAGCGGGATGCATCCTGCGTCGGTGGCAGCGTGTCCGCCACCAGGGTGTCTGCAGGTGCCGGTTGCGCTCCTGCCGAATCCGTCGGCTCCCCGTCCTCGGGCGCCGCACCGTCGTCGCCCCCGAGGCTTACCTGACTCCGAATGATTGCCCTGTCCGAGAGCGTACGGGTGTTGGGAGCCAGTTCGGGCGGGCGGGTAAAGTAGTGGGCACCGACGAGTTCGCCGGGCCGGAGGTGGTGCTCCACCAGGGTGAAGCTCAGCCGGGGGTCGCCGGGAGGACGGATGAAGTCGAGGATGAGGCCGCCCTCCGGGGGCGCGCCCCAGTGCGCCAGCCGGTCGGGCGACCCGTTGCCCGCCGGAAGCAGCAGGCCGTTGACCGCCGCGAGGCGCGGACCGTCTTCCGGGATCGTGAAGGACATCCGCTCGGCGACGATCGCCGATGTCACCGAAACGCGCAGCACGTCGCCCGGCAGGTTCTCGTCCTCGACGACCGTGACGGTGGGAGGCGGGATATCGGCCGGGTCGGCGGACGCGAAGGTGTACCGCAGGCGTTCACCGATGAAGGGGGCCGGTGGATCGGCGTCGGGGGCCGCGAAGGGGCCGGCGGCCGCGGTGGCCCACGCGACGCCCGGGTCGGAGGCGTCCCGGTTGCGGTCGGTTCCCCACCAGGCGGTGCCGGTTTCGTGGTCCAGCATGTAGACGAGGGTTGAGGGCGCGGGCCGCTCGGAGGAGGGGGTGGCGGTGGACATCCCCACCGCGAGGAAGGCGCCGGCCGCGAGCAGCCCCGCGACGGGAGCCCACCATCCGTTCGGCTCGCGTGCCGCGTCGAGGGCGGGCAGCAGCATAAGGAGGGCCAGACCCAGCAGCAGCGCCAACCCCTCGCTCAATTCGAGTCCCATCGCCAGCCACACCCCTTCGGTCAGGGGTGTGAGCACGACAACCACGGGAACTGCGGCCAATGCCACAACAATCCATCGCACCAGCCCCATTCGCTGTCCGTGTGCCAACCCGCACACCGCCAGCGCCCCCACGCACCCCGCCAGCGCCGGCCACTGGAGGTTCATCGCGGCAAACGGGAACATGAGCGTCGCCGCCGCGGCCAGCCCAACCGGCACCAGCAGCGCGCCCACGGCCAGTTCGGCCAGCGAGAACCACCGCCTCAGCACACCCGCGATTGCCGTGGCCAGCGCGAACGCCGCGCACAGGATCGCGAGCAGATACCATCCCTCCGAGTGGAAGCTGCCCGCGTGCAGCGCTCCAAGTTCGGGGTGGGCACCCTCTCGCCAGTTGTACAACGCGTCGGCAACGAGGAAGACCAGGCCCAGGTAGACGGCCGACGCCCCCACCCCGACGAGCACGCCTACGACCCGCGCGCCCCCCTTTCTCCCCACAACGAACGCAAGCAGCCAGGCCGCCACGGCCGCGCCGCCCAGGACCCGGATCCACAGCGGCCCATAGGTCACCAGTCCCACGAACGGAACCGAGATGTAGCTGACGTCCGGCGCGTTGACGTTCGACAGATCCGCGTTGCCGAAGTATTCCAGCATGGCCAGGGCATGCTCGCCGTGGTGCTGGAGCGTGCCTTCCGAGAGGTTGCCGGGCGAATCGTAGTATTGGTGGTAGACGTGCGCTTTGCCCACGGCCGCGAAGTTCAGTCCCTGCTTGCTGGCCTCCTTGAAGGGGGTGAAGTCGGTATCGTTGGGCATGCGCCGGTAGATCTCATGGCTGACCGAGTTCGCGGCGGGGTAGGGGTCGGCGCGCCGCAGCGCGTCGATGACCCAGCCGTTGTTGGCCCCGGTCTCGAACATCATCGAAGGGCCGCCGCCGCCCCGCATCTCGATCGATATCAGCACCGCCACGTCGGCGAACCAGGGATGCTCGTCCACAAAGGCGCGGGCGCCCAGCAGGCCGACCTCCTCGGCGTCCGTGATGAGCACGATGAGGTCGTTGCGGAGGGGCGCCCGTGCGCCCAGGGCGCGCACCGTCTCCAGGATGGCAACCACACCGGAGCCGTCGTCGGCCGCGCCGAGCGAGATCTCGCGGCTGTCGTAGTGGGCGGTGACGAGGACGGCCGGGCCGCCGGGCTCCGTCCCGGGGATCCGCGCCAGGATGTTGCGAACGGTCGCTACGGTCATGGCGCCGCCGTACCCCGTGTCGAAGGAGGTGGCGGTCTGGACGGTGGGGGCGTGGCCTAGGGCGGCGAGCCGGTCGATGAGGTAGTCGCGGGCGCGGGCGTGATTGGGAGAACCGGGGGGCCGCGCTTCGGACGCGATCCGCGCGAGGTGGGACATGGCCCGCGCCGAGGAGAACACCGAATCGGGGGCGGTGGCCGGGACCGGAGCGGGGATGGTCCGGTACGAGCTCGAGAGCCAGGCCGTGACGAGGAGGAGGAGCAGGGTAGCCGGGCCGCGCAGGCCGCCCCAGGGGACGGGAGTGGCGGGCTGCGCAGCGGCGGCCGCGGCACCGCGCACCGCTGCGGCATCCGCGGCCGCCCGCTTCCGGGCTTCACGCTTCTCGGCGCGCTTCGCTTTCCGGCCCGGCTTCCGTTTCGGGCGCTCGGACCCGCGCTTCGGCGCCGCCGCTCCCGCCCCTGCGTCACCCCCGCCCGCCGGCCCACCGCCGGCCACAGAGGGCGCCCTGCCCACCGGACCCTCCGTCGCCCCAGCCGCCCCACCCTTCTCCTTCCGCGCGGCCGCCTCCTCGGCGATCTCCCGCTCCAGCCCCTCGATTTCGTCCTCGGTGATACCCAGGTCCTCGAACGACGGAATCTTCGGCAGCTTGTCATCGCCCATTGCGAGCTCCTAGATCGGTCCCTCTTCCCATGGTCCCCACAGCGCGTAGGTCGCACTGGGCACCTCACCCCCGGCTTCGCGGGACCCCTGCACATTGAAGAATAGCACGCGCCCGTCCGGGCTGAAGCACGAGCCCGCGAATTCACCGGGACCGTCCTCACCCTCTACCAGCGGCGCCCTCACTAGGTTCACGATCCGTCCCGCGCGGTCGAGCCCTCGCACATACTGCTCCCCCGACCCGTCCTCGCACATCACCAGGCCGCCCCTCGGGCTCAGGCAGATGTTGTCCGGAGCATCGAGCACTTCGCTCGACGGAGACTCGAAGACGAGCCGCAGCTCGCCCCTCTCGTCGGACACGGGCCGGTAGTGGAAGACCTGTCCGGCCAACGCATTGCCCCCGTTGGTCGACACGACGTAGATCCCGTCGTCGCCGTAAAAGGCGCCCTCCAGCCGTGCGAAACGCGCCCCACCCTCGCGCAGACCCTGTTGAAAGACGGCCAGTTGATTGTCCCCGGTCTCCGGTGGATCGGGGTCGTCGATGTCCACCCAGTGCACCTGGTGCACCAGCTCCGGAGACTGGCCGCGGGCGGTCAGATAGCCGGGATGCCCGGTCACCGCCATCATCTGAAGCCGTCCGCCTGCCGCGAGGACGCCCGGCTGGTTGGGGATGAAGCGATAGAGGCCCGCCCCCGGGAGCCGGCCCGGCACGTACCAGGTGTCCTCCGTCTCGTAGACGATTCCGGTGTCGGGATCGACAGCGACGGCCTCGTGGATGAACCGTCCCATGGCTTGCAGCGGCACCGGGTCCACCGGGCCGGTTGCGTCCGCGGGCACCTCGAAGATGTATCCGTGCGGCTGGTCGAATCCCGACTCCACCCCCGACGTGATCTCCTCGCAGGAGAGCCAGCTGTCCCAGGGCGTCGGCCCGCCGGCGCAGTTGACGCGGGTGCCCGCCAGCGACACGAATTCGTCGATCAGCTCAACAGTGAGGTCCACGCCAGAGCCCGACACGCGCACCTCGAGCGACGTCGTCCCGCCGCTCCCCCTGGCATCGTAGGCCGGCTGGCCGATCGGGCGCGCCTCGTCCGCTTCGTCGATCATCTCGTGGTTGCGAATCAGGCGAACGTTGCCGTTAGGGAGGGGGAACGAGGCCATCCCGTCGAAGGCGTTGGGGACGGTCAGGCCCGGGCGCACAGTGGATGGCACGCCGCCGGAGCTGAGCCGCACGCAGCGGAAATCCTCCGGAATCTCGATCTCGGGGCAGTCGGCGCCGGGCACAAGCTCGCCGTAGGGCTTGATGAGGAGATCCCGCGGGTGGGTCTCGGGCCGGCCCTGGCTGGAGGGCACACTCCAGGCGCTCAGTCCGGCGAGGGACGGCGTGAGGATGGCTCCGCCGCCGGCGGTCGCGAACTGTCTGAGGAAGGCACGACGAGCTATGGACATTCGGCTCACAGTCTCCGGGTTTGGGTTTCCTGGCGCGCCCCCGCTTTCCAGCGATCGTAGCGCATCCTGAGGGTGATCACCGGGTTGGCATTCTCGTCCGGCCGAATGTTCTCGTCGGTAACGTCGATGAACAGCGAGTACTCGCCGTCGTTGAAGGACTCGCCCTCCGGATCGTCGGCGTTCGCCACCAGCAGGTACGCTACATGGGAGGTCTTCCCGTCGCACGGCGCGTCGGGAATCGGCTCCGATTCGCAGGTGCAGCGCCGGTCACCCCCCTCCGCGTCGGCCGCCTCCATCGCCGCCATGACCCGGTCGGCCATTGTCCCGCCCTCGGCCTTGAAGGCCTCGACCGCGAGGTGCACCACGTCGTCGGACGCCAGGAGGTTGCCCTGCACCGATAAGTAGATTCCGTCGGCGGGAATGCTGTCCGCCACCGCCAGCGAAGCTGCCCCGTTGCCGCCCCCCGAATGCCCCGCGCAGCGACCCTGCATGTCCACGATCCCGAATTGGCGCCCGTCGAAGCGGGGATCCTCCGAGAGCATCTCGATGATGCGGTCGGGCGGCGTCCCGTTCTTGAGCTCGGCGTAGATGAGCCTCTGGTTCGCACGCGTTCCGTCCACCCGGGCCTGCGCGGCGGCGACTCCCACGCCGGGTACCACGATGGCCTGGATGTCCATGAGGCCCTTCGCGGGGAAACCTGCAAAACGCCCCTGCGCCACGCATGTCGCGGACGCGATGATGACCTGTCCCGTCCGCGTGTCGATCGCGATCACCGACCAGGTTGCCGACAGGCCCAAGGGGGAGATGACGAGCAGCAGCACAGGGACCAGCAGTCGGCGGGCTTGCCGACCGAAGGCGAAACGGGTCATGATAGGCTCCAGTGTTTGAGTTCCTGGCAACTTATGGAGAGTCACAGTGTCTGACCAACTGAACCGCAGAGAATTCGTGGGCCGCACGTCGACACTCGCGGCCGGCGCAATGATCGTTCCGCGCCATGTGCTGGGCGGGCCGGGATACAAGGCGCCCTCGGACATTCTCAACCTGGCGATCATCGGGGTCGGGGGGCAGGGGACCGAGAACGCGCAGGAGTTCGGCGACGAGCACATCGCGGCGATCTGTGACGTGGACTTCGGCATCGTCTACCGCCGGGTCAAGGAACGGCTGGTCGACAACCGGGGGAACCCGCGCGAGAAGGGCCACCGGTGGCAGGAACAGTTCCTTCAGACCCGCAAGTACACGGACTACCGCGAGCTGCTCGACCAGGAGGACGACCTCGACGCGGTCCTGGTCGCCACGCCCGATCATCTCCACGCCCCGATCGCGAAGGCGGCCATGCTGGCGGGGAAGCACGTCTACGTGGAAAAGCCGCTGGCCTTCACCCCCCACGAGTGCCGCGTGCTGGCCGACGTGGCCGAGAGCACCGGCGTGGTGACCCAGATGGGGAACCAGGGCCATTCCGGCGATGGCGCGCCCTTGATCAACGAGTGGATACAGGCCGGGGTGATCGGCGACGTCACGGAAGTCCACATCTGGACCAACCGACCGATCTGGCCACAGGGGATCCAGCGCCCCGGACCCTGGACTGAAGGACTCAACCCCGGGTGGTACCAGCAGTGGCACCAGGGCGCGATCCTGTCGCTCGCGGCGGATCTGATGGACACGGGGATCGACAAGCCGGTCGGGATGGACTGGGACCTGTACCTCGGTCCGACCACGAAGGAGATCCCCTACCATCCCGTCTACCACCCCTTCAACTGGCGCGGCTGGGTCGATTTCGGGGTGAGCGCGCTGGGAGACATGGGCGCCCACCTCGTTGACCATCCCTACTGGGCCCTCGGGCTGACCTACCCCACCACCATCGAGGCCACCTCGACCCCCTGGGGCGGCCCGTCGCAGGATCCGGCCTCCTACCCGCTGGCCATGCGCGCGCACTACGAGTTCCCGGCCCGGCCCGGCATGCCCGCCGTCGACCTGCACTGGTACGATGGCGGCCTGATGCCGCCGCGCCCGCCGACCCTCCCCGACGAGGTCCGGCTCAATCGCACGGGCGGCGTCATGTTCCTGGGCGACCGGGGGATCCTCATGCACGACACGTACGGCGGCAACCCGCGGCTCTTCCCCGAGTCGCTCACCGCGGCGGCCGAGGCTGTGCCCCGGAGCTACCCGCGCGTCGACGGGACCCACCAGGCAAACTGGGTGCAGGCTTGCAAGGAGGGCGGGCAGGCGTCGTGCCCCTTCGACTACGCGTCGCGCCTTACCGAAGTCATGCTTCTCGGGGTCGTTGCGCTGCGCACCGGCCAGGGGCGGAGGATCCGCTACGACGCTGAAAACATGCGCGTCACCAACGTCGAGGAGGCGAACTCCTTCCTGACACGGGAGTACCGGCCGGGCTGGGAGGTGTGATCCCGGCGGGCCGGTGTGCTTCCTCCCTCGGGGCCGACGTGTCGAGAATTTTCCCGATCGGGAGAATCTTGACCGAATTCCGCAGCAATGTGGCATATAATCTGCTCAACTGCGTTCCCGCTGCAATAGTTTTCCCGATCGGGAAAACTTCCGGTACGCCTTCGAATAAGTGCAGCCAGGGCCCGCCGGAAGCAGACCGGCAACGGACGCGGTGGCCTACGGCACCGTTTCGCCGAGCACCTCCAGGAACTCGTCGATCTCGTTGGGCGTGTTGTAGAAATGCGGGCTGGCGCGTACCACGCCCGGGCGGTTGTCCACGATGATGCTGCGCTGCGCGAGGTGGGCGACGGCGGGCGCGGGATCGCGGTGACGTATCGTGATCACGGCCGAGCGGGCTGACGGGACGTCGCTGACGCGTGGCGAAAATCCGGCCGCCCGGCACCCGTCAACCAGCCGGTCCGTCAGCATCACGTTGCGCGTCCGGATCGCTTCCATCCCGACCTCGTCGACTATTTCCTGGCCGCCGAGCGCTGTGTGGACGGTGGCGAGCGCGGGGGTGCCCAGCTCGAAGCGGCGGGCGTCGGTGTGATAGCGGAATTCCCCGGGGTTGAAGTCGAACTGGTCCTGGCTGGCAAACCAGCTGGTGAGGGTGGGTTCCAGGGTGGGGATCAACGCGTCGCGAACGTAGAGGTAGGCGAGGCCCGGGCCGCCGCATAGCCATTTGAGCGGGCCGGCCGTGTAGAAGTCGACGCCGGTAGTGGGGAGGTCGACGGGGATCTGGCCCGCCCCCTGGTAGCCGTCGATGAGACTGTACGCACCGGCCTGCCGCGCGATGCCGGCGATGGCCGCCAGGTCCTGGATGGCGCCGGTCGTGAAGAAGACGTGACTTGTGGCGATCGCCAGGGTGCGGTCGTCCACCGTGCCGGCAAACTGCTGCGGGTCGATGTGTACGCCGTCCGGGCTCCGCAGCACCACCATCTCGGCGTCCGGGTGGACCTTCCACTGGTATAGCAGGGTGGGGAAGTCCAGTTCGGTCGTGACGATGCGGTTGCGCTTCGTCCAGTCGAGGCTCGAGGAGATGGCGGCCAGACAGGCGGAGGTGGAAGGCATCAGCGCGACCGTTCCCGCAGGGGCCGCGAAGAGCGTCTCGACGCGTCCGCGCAGCTCGCCGAGCAGCCCCCACCAGTGGTCGTACCATGCTGATGCGCCATAGTCGTTCCAGTTGGCGACAAAAATACGCAATCGCTCCTCTGCGCGGTCGGAGAGCGCACCGAGGGAACACGAGTTGAGGTAGTTGCGGCGCTGCAGGATGGGGAAGGCGCTGCGGATGCGGTCGATGTTCATGGGGACGGTTCGTCGCGAGTGGAGTCTTCTCGGGGCGATGGTCATATTGCTGTACAACGCTCGTCTGTCAATCTGTGCCGTCACGATGGGCGAACCGTCGGGCAGGCGGCGAGCATCGTGCAGGCAGGGTACCCATGGTCCACATCAAGTCGCTGGACGGCGAACGCGCCATCGCGGCTGCCCGCGCGCTCGGCTTCGAGATGGCCGGGGTGGTGACGCGTCGCGACAGCGCTCATCTGCCGCACTTCCGCAAGTGGCTTCAATCCGGCCTGCACGGCACGATGGCCTACCTGGAACGCCCGGACGCCGTGCGGCGGCGCGGAAGCCTCGACCTCACGCTGCCGGCATTCCGAAGCGCTCTTGTCGTCGCCCACTCCTACGCCGGCCCCCACCCCGCCACTCCGCCCGGCGACCCGTCCCGCGCAATCATCGCCCGCTACGCGCGCGGCCGCGATTACCACCACGTGATCGCCGAGCGACTGGAGGAGCTCGGGTGCGGCCTCGAACGCGCGGCGGGGCGCGCCGTCGAGCGCCGCGCCTACGTCGACACGGGTCCCATCCTCGAACGGGAGCTGGCCGCGCTCGCGGGCCTGGGCTGGTTCGGCAAGAACACCATGCTGATCCACCCGCGGCGCGGGTCGTATTTCTTCATCGGCGTCCTCCTTACCGACCTGCCGTTCGCACCCTCCGCCCCATTTCGCGAAGACCATTGCGGCACGTGCCGACGCTGCCTCGACGCCTGCCCCACCGGGGCTCTCCTCGGGCGCGACGACTCCGGCGCTCCCGTGATGGATGCGACGCGCTGCATCTCCTACCTCACCATCGAGCTGAAGGGCGCCATCCCGGAGGAACTGCGGCCCGCCATCGGCAACCGCGTGTTCGGCTGCGACATCTGCCAGGAGGTCTGCCCCTGGAACGAGAAGTTCGCGGCTCCGACTGCCGAACCCGCCTATGCCCCCCACCCCGACCTCGACGGCCCTACGCTGATCGGCCTGGCCGCGCGGCTCCTCGAGATGTCCGGCAAGGCGTTCATACGGGAATTCGCCGACTCGCCCGTCTCGCGGGCACGGCGCAACGGCCTGTTGCGCAACGTCTGCGTGGCCCTCGGCAACTGGGGTGCCCGGGAGGCGGTCCCGGTGCTGGAGCGGGCGGCGCGCGATCAGTCCGCCCTGGTACGGGAACACGCCGATTGGGCGCTGGGGCGGATCCGGGGAACGCGGTCTACCTGAGCGCGGTGTCGGCCTGGGGAATCGCGATCAAGCATCGGCTCGTCCGGTTGCCGCCGCCCCTCTCACCACGCCAATATGTGAGCAGCCGACGTGAGTGGCTCGGACTCGAGCCCCTTCCCTTCGATGAATCCGCAGCGGCGCTGGACACCCGCCTGTCGCCGCTCCACGCCGATCCCTTCGACCGCGGCCTGGTATCGCAGGCAATCCTGAACGGAATGACCATCGTAACCCCGGACGAAGCGATCGCCTGCTACCCGGCACCGATCCCATGGTAAGAATAGCCCCCCTCCTCGGCCTCCTCGCCCTGCTCCCCGCCCCCGCCACCGCCCAGCAGTTCGACCTCCTCATCCGGGGCGGGATGGTGCTGGACGGCACGGGGAGCGCCGCCTTCAACGCCGACATCGGCATCGTCGGGGACGAGATAGTCGCGATCGGTAGGCTCCCCGGCGCCGCCGCTACCCGCGTGATCGACGCTGCCGGCAAGTACGTCGTGCCCGGCTTCATCGACATGCATTCTCACGCGGACCGCATCTTCGCGTCGGACAACATCGAGGGGCGGCGCGCGCACAACCTGGTGATGCAGGGGATCACCACCTCGGTCTTCGGTCCCGACGGGCGCAATCCCACATGGCCGATGTCCGCCGAGATGGAGCTGTACCGCACGCCCGGGGTCGCCACCAACGTGGTGCCGATGGTGGGGCACGGGACCGTGCGCGGGATTGTCATGGGCGACGACTACGAGCGTCCGGCGACGGAGGCGGAGATCGCCGAGATGGCCGCGCTCGTGCGCAGCGCGATGGAGGACGGGGCGTGGGGGATGGGCGCCGGTCCCGAGTACCGCCCGGGCCGGTTCAGCACCACCGCGGAACTGATCGCGCTGGCCCGCGAAGTGGCGCCGTACGACGGCTTCTACTATTCGCACCAGCGCAGCCAGTCGCCGTTGCCGCTCTGGCAGCTCCCCTCGATGGTGGACGCCCAGCCGCTCACCGGCACCGAGGGCATGCGCGAGACGATCGAGATCGGGAGGGCGGCGGGGATCCGGGTGGTCGGCACGCACATCAAGGCCAAGGGGACCGACACCTGGGGCCACTCGACCACCGACATCCTCATGATCGAGGCCGCCCGGCGCGAGGGGGTGGACGTCTACCTCGACCAGTACCCGTACGAGACCTTCGGCGGCGGCCCCGTCGACGTGATCCCCGACTGGGCCTACGCGCCGCCGGGGACCGACCGCTCCGGCGGCACCGACTCGCCGCTCTGGCGCGACGAAGAGCTGATGAGCCGCCCGCTGGACAACCTGCGCGCCAACCTCTCCGATCCCGTCCTGGCGGCCGAACTGGAGCGCGACACCGAGTACCTCCTCAGGCTGCAGGGCGGGGCGGACCGGCACATCGTCGTCGCGGCCCCCGACTTCCCGGAGACGGTTGGCCGGAACCTGGCCGAGATCGCGGAGGAGGCCGGCCGCACCCCCTTTGAGCAACTCGTGTACTTCGCGCTGGAGTCGGCCCGACTTCCGCCCGCGGGTATCCGCTTTCGCCCGGTCGCGGGCCACCGCTTCGACGTCGAGAACTACATGCGGCAGGAGTACACGGCGACCTCGACCGACGGCTTCGTTTCACTGCAGACGCGGCCGGGCCAGCACCCGCGCTCCTACGGCGCCTTCGTGCGCAAGATCTCTCACTACGTGAAGGAGCGGGAGGTGATCACCCTTCCCTTCGCGGTGCGGTCCTCCACGGGGCTCCCCGCGCAGATCATCGGGCTGCGCGACCGGGGCGTTCTGCGCGAGGGCTACAAGGCCGATCTGGTCGTCTTCGACTACGACGAACTATCCGCGCCCGCGACGATCATGGAACCTGACCTGTATCCGACCGGTATAGAACACGTGATCGTCAACGGCCAGTTCACCGTGGACGACGGCCGGCTCACCGGCACTCTGCCCGGGGTGGTCCTGGACCGGCGGGAGAGAGACGCCAAGGCCAAAGGAGTAAGCTAATGATGATCCGGAACGTGAAGAAACAGCTTGGTGGGTTGCTGGCCGCGGCCGTGCTGGTCGCGGCGCTGCTATGGACGCCCGTGATAGGCACTGCGCAGTCAGGGACCAACCGCATCGCCGGCGAAGGGTTCCTCTGGGGGCAGTTGGCGGTTCCGCTGGGCGAGTTCCACGACAACGTGGGGCTCGGCGGCGGCGGTGGCCTCGGAGGGCTCCTGTATCTGGGCGACCAGCGCTACGCGGCCCTTCGCGCCGAAGGCAGCTTCGTCATCTACGGCTCCGAGACCGTGAGACGTCCGCTGAGCCCGACGGTCCCGTTCGTGGACGTGGACGTCGAGACCACCAACTCGATCCTGGCGGCGGGCGTCGGACCGCAGGTCTTCCTCGCCAACGGACCGATCAGGCCCTACATCTACGGCACCGTGGGGCTGTCCTATTTCGTCACCCAGACGTCCGTAAAGGGTGACCATGACGACGAGCCCATCGCCAGCACGACAAACTTCGACGACCTCAACCTGTCGCTGAGCGGCGGCGGCGGGTTCTCTGTGAGGGTCCATGAGGGCGACGTGTCGGTCAATCTCGACCTGTCTGCCGTCTACAACCACAACGGACTGGCGGAATACCTTGCCGAAGGCGGACTGCGGGAGCTTCGCGGCGGCCGCTGGGTGGCGGACCCCATCGCGAGCAACGCCAACCTCATCACCTACCGAGTAGGGATTACGATCGGTCCCGGCTGGTGATGGCGGCGGCCGCCTACCCCTCCGCGGCCAGGCGTTGCACCGCGTCGACGAGCTTGCCGACCTTGTCCGGGTCGGCCGCGCCGTCCTGCTGGTCCGCGAGTGAGGTCGCGAGTTCGGTCAGCATGTCGGTCCGCTCGGCGCCCATCGCCTCCTCCGCGGAATCCAGATCACCTCTCGCAGACGCGATCCGCCGGGAGGACAGCCCGCCCCAGCGCTCCAGCTGGTCCAGGTAGGCGCGCGCCAGCGCGAAGGTCGCCGGCCATTCGAAGATCGGCTGACCCTGGGAGTTGAGCTCGCTGAGCACCACCGAGTTGGCGGCATCGATCTCGTTCTGGGTCAGAGCCTCGCTCGGCACCAGCTCGAAGATGTCGAGCCCCCGTGCGATCTCGGAGTTCACGATCACGCCGTTGTACCAGTAGACCGACCAGCTGCCCGCACTCTGCATCCGCTCCGGGTTGAGCGGGCCGCGGTCGTGGTAGGCGATCTCGACCGGGTTGGTCGGATCGGTCCAGTCGATGAGCGAAATGCCGCCCTGGTACCAGCCCTGGATCATGATGTCGCGGCCCGGGATCGGGATGAGGGAGCCGTTGTGGGCGACGCAGTTCTCCAGGTTGGTCTGCGCCGCGGGCATCTTGTAGTAGCTCTGGAAGACCATTTCGCCGTCTTCGATGGTGAAGATGGCGTTGGCGCCCCACTCCATGGGGTCGTCGAAGCGGCACTTCGGCGCGCCGCCTCCGCCCCACTCGTCCGTAAACATGACCTTGCTGCCGTCGTTGCTGAAGGTGGCGGAGTGCCAGTACGAGAAGTTGGAGTCGGCAACCGCCGCGAGCCGGAAGGGGTTGGCCGGGTCGGTAATGTCGAGGAGCAGTCCGTAGCCGCCGCAGGCGCCGCCCGCAAGGCCGATCGCGGGATAGACGGTGATGTCGTGGCACTGGGTCGGCCCGGGCCGCGGCTCGGGTGGGCCCTCGTCCTCTTCCTCCTCTGCCGCAGCCATCTCGTCGGCGTCCGCCTGCGCCTGTTCTTCAAGCTGCGCGCGCAGCGCCGCGCTGTCGGCAGCGGTCGGATCTCCTTCGCCGCCCCGCGCCTCCACGATGCTGTCCAGCATGAGTGCGGCCAGGCGGTCGGGCATGACCCGGTCCTGGCCACGGCGCGTCATGATGAAGGCCCCCGCCGCGCGCGCCTCCTCGATTTCGCGGTAGTCCGCGGGCGAGAGGCCGTGCCGCGGCGGAGCGACCAGGTCCTGGAAGATCCGCGGCGAGGTCACGATCGCGGCGGCCGTTGGATCGTCCAGCGGAACCCGGATCACCTCGATGCGGAACAGCGCCGAGTTCGGATCCTCCTCGGGCGACAGGCCGGAACACCCGGCGAGCTCCTCGGGCGGCCGCACCGACGACGATCCGGAGACGTAGATGTAGACGTTCTCGTCGTCGCCGGGGTGCTTCAGCACGGTGTGGGTGTGCGAACCCCGGCAGGTCTGCACGTTCGCGACGTACTCCGGATTGGAAATGTCGGAGATGTCGAAGATGCGAATGCCGCGCAGGCGCTCGTGGCTGATCGCCTCCGGCACGCCCTGGTCGCCGCAGTCGAGCCGTCCTCCACGCCCCTCACCCGACACGAAGAGGAGGTCGCCGTACACGGAAACGTCGCTCTGCGAAGCCGGGCAGACGTAGGTGATCACCGAGGTCGGGTTCGCCGGATCGGAGACGTCCCACACCTGGATGCCGTCGTAGTTGCCCTGGATGGCGTAGTTGCCGGTGAAGGCGAGGTCGGAGTTGGTGCTTCCGACGAACGGCTCCTCCGGCGGCGTGGTCGACAGCATGCGCATGTTCCAGATCGCCTCGCCCGCGTCGAACATGCCGGCCTCGAGGCCGACGCGCGGGTCGGGGGTGGGCGGGTTGAGCTGGAGGCCGCCGGGCCGCGATTCGCAGCCGTGCAGAGCGGCCACCAGCAGGGCCGCGAAGGAAAGGAGGGCGGGGAGGCGCGTCGCCGTGCGACGGTGGCCGCTGGGGAGGTCGGTCGGTCTCATGGTACTCTTCCTGACTGGTTACTGATTCGCTCCACCGAGCGCCTCCAGCATCTGCTCCATCCGGTCGATCTCGGAGCCCTGATCGGCCTGAATGTCGGAGGCGAGCTTGAATATGAAGTCGTCCTGGGCGGCGCCGTCCGTGGCGAACAGCTCGAGCACCATGGTTACCGCCCCCTTGTGGTGCTTGATCATATACCGCAGGAACACGCGGTCGTAGTCGCCGCCGCGTGCCTGCCGCAGTTCCTCCATCTCTTCGTCGGTCAGCATGCCCGGCATGTGCATCGCGTGCGCGGGACCGTGAATCGTCAGGTGGCCCGCCTCGACGTGGATCTCGGGCACTTCGAGTTCACGGTCGCGCAGCCAGATCTGCATGATGTTGATTTCGTCGCGCTGCGCGTTGATGATCCGGGCGCAGAGGGTCTGGATGGTTTCGCTGGCGCCGTTGTCCGGCGCGATCCCGCACATGGCCAGCGCCTGTGCATGGTGGTTGATCATCCCGGTCATGAAGTGGACATCGGCCTCGTGGTAGTACATGAGGGCGCTGTCCGCACGGGCCCGGTAGATGGCCTCCAGGCGCGCGGCGGTGGCCGCGTCCGGCCGGGTGACGCCGGGGCCGGGTTCGGTGGAGGGGGTCTCGGCGGCGTCGGGCTCGGCGGGAGGCGCGGGCGTGCCGCCCGATCCGCCGGGGCAGGCCTGGATCGCGGCGACAAGAATCGTGGTGAAAAGCGTCCGGCTGATCATGGGCATATCGAGGCTGGGCCGTGGGGCCTTGCTCGCCCCCCGGGCGAGTCAAGCGGATTGGTGAATCATACGGTGGCCCGGTGGTCGCACGCCAGCCCCCCGGCGGCACAGCGCGGCCGGAGGGCTGGCACTTCGTGGGCCGGCTGCCGACTGATCGCTGGCGCTATCCTCCATCCGCCAGCCGCCGGACCGCGTCGGCGAGCTTCGCGACCTTGTCCGGGTCGGCCGCGTCTGCCGTCTGCGCGGCGAGAGTGGCTGCGAGTGCGTTCAGGGTGGCCCGGCGCCCGGCGACCGAAGCGCGTTCCGCCGTGCGCAGTGCGCTTCGGGCGGAACTGACCTGACCTGCCGGCATGCCGTGCCAGCGCTCCAGCTGGTCCAGGTATGCCCGCGCCAGCGCGAAGGTCGCCGCCCACTCGAAGATCGGCTGGCCCTGGGAATTCAGGTGCGTCAGCTGAACCGAGTTCGCTGCGTCGATCTCGTTCTGCGTCAGCGCGCTGCTAGGCACGAGCTCGAAGATGTCCAGTCCACGCTGAATCTCCGAGTTCACGATCACACCGTTGTACCAGTAGACGGACCAGCTGCCGGCCATGGACGGCTGGTCGGCCATGAACGGACCGCGGTCGTGGTAGCCGATCTCGACGGGGTTCTGCGGGTCCGTCCAGTCGATCAGCGAGATGCCGCCCTGGTACCACCCCTGGATCATGATGTCGCGTCCCGGCACCGGGATGAGCGAGCCGTTGTGGGCGACGCAGTTCTCGAAGTCCGTCTGCGCCGCGGGCATCTTGAAGTAGCTCTGGAAGACCATCTCCCCGTCCTCGACCGTGAAGATGGCGTTGGCGCCCCACTCCATCGGGTCGTCGGCGCGGCACTTCGGTCCCATGCCGCCGCCCCACTCGTCGGTGAACATGATCTTGCTGCCGTCGTTGCTGAACGTGGCCGAGTGCCAGTACGCGAAATTGGAATCGGCCACGGCAGCGAGTCGGCGCGGATTGGCGGGATCGGTGATGTCGAGGAGCAAGCCGTAGCCCTCGCACGCACCGCCGGCCAGCCCGATCGCGGGATAGACGGTGATGTCGTGGCACTGGTTCGGGCCGGGTGCGGGGCCATCGCCGCCGCCCGGAGAGATACCGGCCATCATCTCCGCGACCATTTCGTCGAAATAGTCGCGCAGGGCGGTGCTGTCGGCCGCGTTTGGCGGACCCTCCCCTCCACGCGCGTCGACGATGCTGTCCAACATCGGCGTGGTGAACTGGGGAGGAAGCACCTGGACCTGTCCCATGATCTCGATGACGAACTGCCCCTGGGCGCGGGCTTCCTCGACCGCCTTCAGGTCGGCCGGGGAAGCACCGTGTTGCGGCGGCGCGACCAGGTCCTCGAAGATCCGCGGTGAACTCACGATTGCCGCCGACGCGGGATCGGCTAGAGGCACGCGGATCACTTCGATACGGAACAGGGCCGTATTGGGGTCTTCCTGGGGGGAAAGTGCCGAGCAGCCGGGGAGTTCCTCCGCAGGCCGCACGGGAGCCGACCCTGAGACATAGATGTAGACGTTCTCGTCGTCGCCGGGGTGCTTCAGCACCGTGTGGGTGTGCGATCCCCGGCAGGTTTGCACGTTCCCGACATACTGCGGAGCCGTGATGTCCGAGATGTCGAAGATGCGAATGCCCCGGATCCGCTCGTGACTGACAGCCCCCTGGACCCCCTCGGTGCCGCAATCGAGCCGGGCGCTGTTGTCCTCGCCGGAGACGAAGAGGAGGTGCTCGTACACCGACACGTCGCTCTGGGAGGCCGGGCAGACGTAGCTCACCACGGAGACCGGATTGGCCGGGTCGGAGATGTCCCACACCTGGATCCCGTTGAAGTTGCCCTGGATGGCGTAATCCCCGGTAAACGCGAGGTCGGAGTTGATCCCCCCGACGAATGCGTCCGGGGGCGGCGTCGTGGACAGCATGCGCAGGTTCCAGATCGCTTCGCCCGCGTCGAACATTCCGGGCGCCAGGCCGACGCGGGGATCCGGGGTGGGCGGGTTCACCTGCAGGCCGGGCGGGTAGAGGTACCCGATATCGATGACGCCAGGCTGCTGGGGGCCCGTGTTCAGCCCGGGTACGCTCACCGAAGCCTGCGTCGCGCAGCCGGGGATCGAGAGCAGCAGAGCCCCGAACGCGAGTAGGCCCGCGAGGCGAATTCGATTTGGTGAATAGTCAGCCACGTTGCGTGTCGGCGTCATGTTGTCTGTTCCTTGTCAGTGTTCGTTTTGATAGTATCACTCGACCGGTGTTCACCCGGCCAGACGCTCCACGGCGTCGGCAAGTTTCTCGACCTTGTCCGGGTCCCCCGCTCCGGCCGCCTGCTCGCGGAGCGACGCCGCCAGCGCCTGCAACCCATCGCGCCGCGCCGCTCCGGAAGCACGCTCGGCGTCGGCCAGCCCACTGCGCGCCGCCTCGACGTCCTCCGCCGGCAGGCCGTGCCAGCGCTCGATCTGGTCAAGATAGGCCCGCGCCAGCGCGAAGGTCGCAGGCCACTCGAAGATGGGCTGCCCCTGTGAATTCAGCTCGGTCAGCCGCACCGAATTGGCCGCGTCGATTTCGTTCCGGGTCAGGGCCTCGTTGGGGACGAGTTCGAAGATGTCGAGCCCGCGGGCGATCTCGGAGTTCACGATCACCCCGTTGTACCAGTAGACGGACCAGCTGCCGCCGGGCTCCATGCGCTCGGCGTTGAGCGGACCGCGGTCGTGGTATCCGATTTCGACGGGATTGGCCGGGTCGGTCCAGTCGATCAGCGAGATGCCGCCCTGGTACCACCCCTGAATCATGATGTCGCGCCCGGGCACCGGGATCAGCGAGCCGTTGTGTGCGACGCAGTTCTCCTGGTCCGTCTGGGCCGCCGGAAGCTTGTAGTAGCTCCGGAAGACCATCTCTCCGTCGTCGATCGTGAAGACGGCGTTGGCGCCCCACTCCACGGGGTCGTCAACGCGGCACTTCGGCGCCAGCCCGCCGCCCCACTCGTCGGTGAACATGATCTTGCTGCCGTCGTTGCTGAAGGTGGCCGAATGCCAGATGGAGAAGTTGGAGTCCGCCACCGCCTGCAGGCGGACGGGATTGATGGGGTCCGTGATGTCCAGGAGCAGGCCGTAGCCCAGGCACGCGCCGCCGGCGAGGCCGATTGCCGGGTACACGGTGATGTCGTGGCACTGGTTCGGGCCGGGGCGCGGCTCGTCGCCGGCGGCAGGGCGGCGGCCGCCCATGGGCATCATCATGGCGGGCATCGATGCCCGCGTAGCCTCGTCCAGGGCCTCGCTCAGCGCGGCGCTGTCGGCTGTGGTGTGCGGGCCGTCACCCCCCCGCGCGGCAACGATGCTGTCCAGCTTCTCGGCCGCCTCCGCCGCGGGCAGAACGCTCAGCCGGTCCTCGACCTCCACCACGAAGTCACCCCGCTCCCGTGCCTCGGCGGCGCGCGCCCTCCGCTCCTCCGCGCGGGCCAGCCGTCTCTCTTCCATCCTGGCCTCCGCTTCCTCCCTCGCCCGGATATCGCCCGGCGCGGGACCGTGCCTCGGCGGCGCGACCAGATCCTGGAAGATCCTGGGCGAACTCACCACCGCGGCCGCCTCCGGATTGTCCAGCGGCACGCGGATCACCTCGATGCGGAAGAGCGCCGAATTGGGATCCTCTTCCGGAGAGAACGCCGAACACCCGGGAAGTTCCTCGGAAGGCCGCACCGTCGACGAGCCCGACACGTAGATGTAGACGTTCTCGTCGTCGCCCGGGTGCTCCAGCACGGTGTGCGTGTGCGAGCCGCGGCAGGTCTGCACGTTTGCCACGTACTGCGGATCGGCGATATCGGAGATGTCGAAGATGCGGATCCCGCGGAGCCGCTCGTGGCTGACCGCCTCTCGCACCCCTTCGTCGCCGCAGTCCAGCCGGGCGCTGTTGTCCTCACCGGAAACGAATAGGAGGTTGCCGTACACCGACACGTCGCTCTGCGAAGC
Source organism: Gemmatimonadota bacterium (assembly GCA_022826005.1). Classification (GTDB taxonomy): domain Bacteria; phylum Gemmatimonadota; class Gemmatimonadetes; order Longimicrobiales; family Gaopeijiaceae; genus Bin94. The sequence continues at coordinate 45,348 of JAJDVT010000100.1, forward strand.
CGGGCAGTAGTAGGTGACGACCGGCACCGGGCCGGCGGGATCGGAGATGTCCCACACCTGCACCCCGTTGAAGTTCCCCTGGATCGCATAGTTGCCGGTGAAGGCCAGATCCGAGTTGAAGCTTCCCAGGAATTCCTCCGGCGGGGGCGTCGTCGACAGCAGCTCCAGGTTCCAGCTCGCCTCTCCCGCGTCGAACATCCCGGCGGCGAGGCCGACCCGGGGATCGGGGGTGGGGGGATTGACCTGGAGGCCGGGCGGGTTCGCGTAGGAGGGGCCCGAGCAGCTGGCGGCGGCGAGGAAGGTGATGGAGAAGGTGAGCACCGCGGTGAGTTGCGCCGGAGCGGCGCGGGACGGCTTCGCGTTGGCGATCGGTCTCATCGTTACAGTCCTGACGTGAGGTGGATCCGCACACTGATGGTTCGAGCCGGTGCGCGGGGTCTTCAATCTGGCACGGGGCTTCGGAATCGGGAATCGGAGCCCGACTATACTAGAGCCCGGAGGGGCGACTTTCCAGAATTCATAGGCGGCTTTCCTGAATCGCAGGCCGGATGGGGCTCAGCTCAGCTGAACGCCGGGCGGCTGTGGAACCGCCGAGCGGTGCGGCTTAATCCAGACGGGGCGAGATGAGATCAGGCGGATCGACAAGGACGACTTCGATCAATACTGCCGACGGTTCATCGGCGGGGGCGAGCCCGGCCGGGCCCGCTGCCCCGACCACCTCCGCCACCCGCATCGCGATCATGGTGGCCCTCGCGCACGGCATCAACGATGCCTATGCCTCATTCGTCCCCCCGCTGCTCCCGCGCATCATGGACAGTCTCGGGCTGACGATCGCCGCTGCGGCCGCTCTCAGCTCGGCGTTCGCGATCGCCACCGCGCTGCCCCAGCCCTTCTTCGGGTACTTCGCCGACCGCTTCGGGCGGAGGGCATTCGCGGTGGGGGGCGTGGTGACCGGTGCGGTCTTCGTCTCGCTGATCGGGTTCGCGCCTTCCTTCTGGATCCTCTTCTTCATGCTGGTTCTGGGGGGCCTGGGGGGCGCAGCCTTCCACCCGCCGGGAGCTTCGTATGCGGTGCGCGTTGGCGCCGGTAGGGGTGGGGGAAAGCGCTATTCCGTGTTCTCGTTCGGAGGTGCGCTGGGATACGCCGCGGGACCCCTCGTCGCCGTGGGCCTGGTCGCGTGGGGCGGGATGCAGCAGCTCTGGGTGGCGATGATCCCGGCGATCCTGCTCGCGCCCCTCTTCTTCCGGGGCCTGCCCAGCGGGCGCGGCGAGACCCGGGGCGCCCCGCCCGCCCCGCCGCCGTCCACGGTTCTGCGCCGTCTTGCCGGACCGCTCGGCATCATCTTCGGCGTGAGCTCGGCCATGGCCTTCGTGCAGCGCGTCTTCCTCACCATGGAGCCGATCATCGTGGCCGAGGCAGGCGGTTCCGAGGCGCTGGGAGCAGCGGCCCTTTCGCTCTACCTGGGCGCGCAGGCGTTCGGCACCCTGGCGGGCGGAGTGCTCGCCGACCGCATGGACCGCCGTCAGTTGCTCTTCGGCCTGTGCGTGCTCGCACTGCCCGTCCACCTGCTGGCGATCTGGCTGGGACCCTGGGCCGCGCCCGGGCTGATCGCGACCGCTGCGGCCGGCTTCCTCGGCATGGCGACGCTGCCTCCGATCGTCGTGATGGCTCAGGAGATGCTCCCGCGGGCCCCCGGGGCGAGCTCCGGGATCGTGATGGGGCTGGCGTGGACGGTGGGGGCGGTCGGAGTGATGGGGACCGGCGCGCTGGCGGACTTCACCGGACCGCAAACGGCCGCGCTGGTGTCGATGCCCGCCGCGGGTCTCGCCGCGCTGTTGGCTTTGCACCCGGCGCTGAAGTACGATATGAGTTGACCCGGGATTCTGGCGCGCTGTCGGGGGCGCGATTCTGTCCCCTGCCTGGGGGCGAAACCCCGTGCCCCGACGGGTGCGCCACGGCCCACGAGTACAGTCGACAAGCGAATGAAGACGGAGGCCAGGACGATGAGCACCAGCCCCAGGGATCCGGCAGGCTCCCGCGGACTCGACCGGAGGGACTTCCTCAAGGCCGGGGCCCTCGGCGTCGCGGCTACCACCCTGCACGGATGCGGCGACCCCGGCGCGGCCCCTGCCGTCGCGGCTGCCCCACGTGTGCCACGCAGCGTCGGCTCCCCACCGCAGGACCCCTTCGCCGCCCCGCCCATCGAACGGGTGCGGGTCGGGTTCGTGGGCGTCGGGTTGCAGGGCACGGCGCACGTCCGCAACCTCGTGCGCATCGACGGCTGCGTGATCACCGCGGTCTGCGACATCCGCGAACCGCACGCCATCCGCGCCGCGGACATCATCGAGGAGGCCGGCCACCCCCGCCCTACCCTCTACACCGCCGGCGAGACCGACTTCGAGCGACTCTGCGCCGAGGAGGACCTCGACCTCGTCTACACGGCCACCCCCTGGCGCTGGCATGTCCCCGTCTGCGTCGCGGCCATGGAGAACGGGAAGCACGCGGCCACTGAGATCCCCGCCGCCTACACGCTGGAGGGCTGCTGGCAGCTCGTCGAGACCGCCGAGCGAACCGGCCGCCACTGCTCCATGATGGAGAACGTCAACTACGGCCGCGCCGAGCTTCTGTGCCTGAACCTGGTGCGGCAGGGACTCCTGGGCGAGATCCTGCACGCCGAGTGCGGCTACCTCCACGACCTCCGCGGCATCAAGTTCGAGGACGGGAACGAGGGGCTCTGGCGCCGCAACCACTCCTGGACCCGCAACGGCAACCTCTACCCCATGCACGGCCTCGGCCCCGTCTCCAACTGCATGGACATCAACCGCGGCGACCGGTTCGCCCACCTGGTCTCGATGAGCAGCCCCTCGCGCGGCCTTCAGGAGTACGCCATCGCCAACTACCCCGAGGGACACCCCAAGCGCGCCGAGACCTTCGCGCTCGGCGACGTGAACGGCAGCCTCATCCAGACCGCCCTCGGCAAGACCATCTACGTGGTGCACGACACCAACCTCCCCCGCCCGTACGACCGCATCAACAAGGTCCAGGGCACGCGCGGGATCTTCCAGGGCTACCCCGAACGCGTCTACATCGAGGGGCGCAGCCCGGGACACCGGTGGGAGGAGACCGCGGCCTACTACGAGGAGTTCCAGCACCCGTTGTGGGAAGCGCTGGACGAGGAGGCGATTGGTGCCGGGCACGGAGGCATGGACTTCATGGAGGACTACCGCCTCATCAAGTGCCTCCGCGAAGGGCTCCCGCTCGACATGAACGTCTACGACGCGGCAGCGCTCAGCGCGGTGTGCGAGCTGTCCGAGATCAGCGTGGCCAACGGCAGCGCGCCTGTGGAGTTCCCGGACTTTACGCGCGGGAAGTGGAGGGACTGGGCGCCCTGGCCGATCGTGGGGGCGTAGTTACAGGTCCCGGGGCCAGATCTCGGGGTTGCCGTTCAGCGTGACCGCCCCGAAATCACGCAAGTCAAGCGTTGCGATCGCCCGGGCCTCCAGCCGTTCCGCCACTGCCATTACGACTCCGTCGACCAGGCCGAGTGACAGATTGCGGTAGGTGTGGTGTAGCTCCAAAGCCCGCTGCAGGTCGGATCGGCCTCCCCATTCGATGGTGTAGAGCTCTTCGGCAAGGTCGACGCGGAAGGCCTCGGCGACTGCTGGACCGACCCTTCCGGGAACCATGTGGTCCAGTTCGGGCAGAATGGCCCATGGCAAGACCCATTCGTCGCGACAGGATCGAAACGCCCCCAGCAACACTCTGTGTGCAGCGCTTTCCGTATCGAGAAGCGCCAGCATGGCACCCGTATCCGCTACGATCACTAGACCCCGCCTGCCGGTTTTCGGTCGGCACGGATCTGTGCCGGGGTCGACGAGCCGGCCGTCCGGTAGTAGTCCTCAAGTCCTTCTTCTCCGAAACCGTCCATGTAGTCTTCGTAACGTTCGGCGAAATGTGGATCGCCGCTGTTCCCCATCCCGATGGACCTCGGCCACGGACGCTCCGTTTCCCGCGCCGTGTACTCGGCCACCGCCTCCCGGACCAGCTCGGCCGCCGAACGCCCCCGGTCAGCTGCGAGGGACTTCAGCTTGCGATAATCCGCCGCGTTCAGATACACCGTGGTCTTGGTCGTCTTCATGGGATATATGGTATATGGTAACCATATAGATGTCAAGAAGCGGATCCGGTGGGACGGCCGACGGGGGAGCAGGCCACTGGCAGTCGGACAACGGCCGGGACGCCGTTGCATCCCGTCGGTCGCATCGGGTATCGTCCAACTCCCCAGGTGACCGCCGAAACCGGATCCGGGAGGCGCCGGAAGAGTGCGAGGAAGGCAACCGCGGCCCGCGCCGATGAATCACAGAATGGGAAACCGACGTAACTTCAGGATTGGGATCGGCGTCGACCGGCCGACTGTTGGCCGGCCTTCCCGCGACCGACCTTGCAAGAGACAGCACCGCCGCCGATAGAACGGAGACAAGCATGTTCCGCCGAATCGATCCGGGCGAATCCCGCATCCTTCCGAACTCCCGTGCACACGAGCCCGGCCTTGCCCCGGCCGCTTCGTCCGGCCCTGCAACGGCCGCCCTGCCCGGCCTCGCGCTGGCCGCCCTCGCCCTCGCCGCCGTCGCGGCGCCGGCCACCCTCGCCGCGCAGGAGGGCATCATCACCTACACCCACTCGGTGAAACTCGAATTCGAGCTTCCCCCCGAGTTGGCGCAGATGCGGGCCCAGATGAAAGCGCAGATGCCGAAGGCGACGACGAGCACGCGCGTCATGCACTTCAGCCCTTCCGGCTCACTGATGATCCCGGCCGAGGATATGCCCGGGGAGGGACGGGCCGGGAACATGGCAATCTCGGTCAAGGGGTTGGCCGGCGGTGTGGTCAAGGAGGTTCCGGCCGCATTCATGTCGGACATGGTCGTCTCGATGAACGTGTTCGGGGGCTCCGCCCGGGGCCTGAATGCCGCGCAGAACGTCTACGAGGACTACGAAGCGGGAACCCTGGTCGAGACCCACGAGTTCCTCGGCCGCACCTTCCGGGTCGCCGCGGAACGGCCCTCGTACAACTGGCAGCTGACCACAGAACAGGCGATGCACCTCGGCTACCCTGTGATGAAGGCCACGACGGAGCACGACAGCACCACCGTGGAGGCATGGTTCACCCCGCAGATCCCGGTCCAGGGCGGGCCGGCCTCCTACGGGGGACTCCCGGGGATGATCCTCGTCCTTTCCATCAACGACGGGCACACCCAGTACCAGGCGACGGAGGTGGTGCTGGAGGCACTTGACGAAGACCTGATTCGCCCGCCCGACAAGGGCCAGGAGGTCACGCGGGAGGAATTCGACAGGATCGTTGCCGACAAGCTGGACGAGATCAGCAAGACGCGAGGCCGCGGGATCCGCATTATCGGCAACGGGGAGATGGAGCCATGACCGGTTGGAGGGGTTTGGCGCTGGGGTCGGCGATGACCCTCCTGGCGGCGGTTCCGGGCGCACAGGCCCAGGAGCGGGCCGGGCAGGCGGCGCCAGAGTTCGAGGTGACGGGCACGGTCGTGGACACGGCCGGCGTGGGACTGGCGAACGCCATGGTGGTGGCGCTGTCGCGCGAGGATTCGGTGCTCGTGAAATACTCCATGACCAACCGCGACGGACACTTCAGCATCCCGAGGCTGGCGGGTGGGGAGTACATCCTGCAGGTCACCCAGTTGGGCTACCGGGCCGTGCGCCGCGATTTCGACGTCACCGACGCGGACTTCGACGCGGGCCGGGTGGTCATGGAGGTGATGGCGGTCGAGGTGGAGGACCTGGTGGTGAGCATCGAGCACGTCCCCTTCATCAACCGCCGGGACACGCTCAGCTACAATCCGGCCGCGTTCCAGACGCCGCCGAACGCCACGGTCGAGGACCTGCTGCGCCGGCTGCCCGGGATCGAGGTCGCGGCCGACGGCTCGATCAAGGCCCAGGGCGAGGACGTGCAGAACGTCCTGGTCGACGGCAGGGAGTTCTTCGGCCGGGATCCGACCATCGCGACGCGCAATCTCCCGGCTGCCGCCATCCGGCAGGTCGATGTCTACGACAAGCAATCGGACATGGCGGAGTTCACCGGCATCCCCGACGGGGAAGACGAGCGTACCGTCGACCTCAGGCTGAAGGAGGAGGCCAGGGTCGGATACTTCGGACGGGCGAGCGGGGGGTTCGGCAGCGACATCAACAATCGGGGGCGGCTCGGAGGCACGGCCGCGAACGACGCGCGCTACGATGGCGCGCTGAACCTGAATCGTTTTTCCCCCACGGGGCAGTACGCGGTGATCCTGAACGCGAACAACGTGGGCAATGCCGGATTCTCGTCGGCCGGCATCGGCGAAATGGTCATCGGCGATCTCATGATGTTCGGCGGCGGCGTGGATATGCTGTCCGGGATGCTGGGCGGGGGTGGCGGCGGCTTCAGCGAATCCATGAGCGGCGGGGTCAACGCCAGCCATGAGTTCGGCAACAACAACTGGCTGCGGTCGAGTTACTTCTACAATGAGCTGGACAACGTCCGGAACAGCACGGTGCAGCAGCAGGCCCTCTTCGGATCGGATGTCGCCTCCGTGCTCGACCAGTCCTCCAGCAGCGAATCGAACAGCGGGGGCCACCGTCTGAACCTGAACGGACAGCTCGCCCTTTCCCCGGGGCACCAGCTCCGGGTCAGGGTCAATGCGAACCTGCGATCCTCGCTGACGTCGCAGTTCACCACCCAGGAGACGCACAACGCCGCCGGCGGCATGCTGAATTCGGCAGTCACCGACCACTTCACCGACGGAGACGACCTGGGCGGCGATGCGCAGCTTACCTGGCGCAAGCGGCTGGACGAGTCCGGCCGTTCGCTGGTGGCCGAGTTCCGCACCGGGATCTCGGACTACGACTACGGCGGGGAACTCTCCTCGCGGGTGAGCGGTCTCCGTCGCGGGCCCGGAGAGTCCGGCCGCGTGGAGGAGACGCTCCAGGAACAGAACCGGGTTGGAAGGACGTGGGACAACAGTGCGCGCCTGTCGCTGACCCAGCCCCTGGGTGAAGGCCACTCCCTGGAGGTGTTCGGCCAGAGAAACTCGACGAGCGAAGACCGGGACAATCCGGTGTACGACATCGTCGACGATGCGCGCGTGTTCAACCGGGCGCGCAGCACGGGTTTCGAGCGCGCCTACACCTACTACCGCGCCGGGGCCCGCTTCAGCCGAATCGGCGAAGGCTACTGGATCTCGACCGGACTGAGGGTGCAGCGCTCCAACCTCGACGGGGTGATCAGCGACCGTGACCAGAGGATCGAAAACGGCTACACCCACCTGCTCGCGAACGTGGACCTGAAGACGGAGGTCAAGGAAGGCCACAACCTCAGCGTCGGGTACAGCACCTCCAGCCGGGAACCGTCGCTGACCCAGCTGCAGCCCTTCGTGAACAACACCGACCCGCTGAACATCTACACGGGCAACCCGGATCTGGAACCGGAATACACCCACAGCCTGAAGGCCGACTACCGGTTCTTCGACCAGTTCAGCTTTGTGAATTTTTTCACATTCGGCGGCTTCACCTACACCGACAACACGATCGCCCAGTCCCGGTCCTACGACGAGCGCGGGGTGCAGACCCGCTTCCCGATCAACACCGACGGGTCCTGGTCGGCCAGCGTGGGGGCCAATTTCGGCACGCCGGTCCGCAGGCTCGGGGTGGACGTGGATCTGGAGTACAGGGTCGCCTATACCGAGGGCACCGAGCTGGTGAACCTCGTCGCGAACGACAACCGGTCCACGACCAACACGGTCCAGCTCAGCCTGAACAACCGGGTCAGGGACCGGTTCGACGTGCGCGCGGGAGCCAGCTTCAGCTTCAACGACGCCCGCTACTCGCTGAACCAGGAACTCAACCGGACGTACGTGAACAGCCGTTACTTCGCGAACGGCACGCTCTACGCGCCCGGTGCCTGGACGATCCGGTCTACTTTCAGCTACCAGGTTTTCGACCGGGACCTCTACGGCTCCTCGCAGTCCCGCTTCGGCCAGCCGGAGAACATCGCGCGCTGGGACGCCTCGGTGATGCGGCGGCTGCTCGACAACCGAGTCGAGATCGAACTGCGCGCCAACGATCTCCTCAACCAGAATCAGGGTGTCACCATCTCCAACCGCCCCAACTTCATCCAGGAATCGCGGACCGAGTCGCTGGGCCAGTTGTTCATGTTGCGGGCATCCTACAGGCTGGGGGGACGGGGGTTCATCGGGGGGTTTATCGGCTGAAGCCCGGTCGGCCGGGGGCTTCACCGGCTGCAGTGGGATAGCGAGTCCGTCGCCTGCGTTTCCGCTCGCCTAACGCTCAGGGCACTTGAGGTGTCCTAGATAACGTGGGCGCACCAGCGGGCCGGTGAACGAGGCCGGCACTCGGTGGGTCCTGACGACTGAGGCACTCAAGGAGGGAGAGACGCGGAGACATGCCACTGATTCGCCCGTCCCGGTCGGCAGCCACGCGGGGTCGCGCTCGCGCAGGCGGCAAGCCCGATCGCGGGACCGCTGCCCTTTCCGCCGCCGTCGGTTTCGCGCTCCTCCTGACTCCCGCGGCCGTGACCGCGCAGGAGGGCACCATCACCTACACGCACGTTGTGAAGCGTGAAATGCCGGCAGGCGGCGGTGGCCAACGGGGGGGTCCTCCGGGCTTCCGCGGCGGGCAGCAGTTCGCTCCACCCCCCCGCACCGCCACGGTGGCGGTCCACTTCAGCCCTTCGCATTGGCTGATGGTTCCACCGCAGCGCGGTCCGGGCCGGGGCGAAGGAGGGGGCCAGCGAGTCCGCGCAGGAGGCGATGCCGACCGTCCGCGTGGGGACGGTGGTGGCGGCGGCTTCGGGCGCTGGGGCAGGGGCGGGTTCGGTTGGGGTGCCACCGGGTCCGATCCGTATGCCGCGACCGAACTGAGGGCGGCGTTCGTGGACCCCGAGGCGGGCACCATGGTCGAGGCGCGCAGGTTCCTGGGCCGCACCTTTCGGGTGACCCGGGAAAGGCCCTCGCTGGAGTGGCAGCTGACCTCCGAACAGGCCGAGCACCTGGGATACATGGTGATCAAGGCCACCGCCCGGCAGGACAGCGCAACGACGATCGAGGCGTGGTTCACGCCGCAGATCCCGGTCTTCGGTGGCCCCGCCTCCTACGGCGGACTTCCCGGGATGATCCTGGTGCTGTCCGTGAACGACGGACAGATCCAGTACCAGGCCACCGAGGTGTTGCTGGGCGAACTGGAGGAAGGACTGATTACCCCGCCCGACGAAGGCGACGAGATCTCGCAGGAGGAGTTCGAGCGAATCGTCAAGGAGCGGCTGGAAGAGATGGCAAGGATGAGACGGCCCCCTGGTGGGGACGGAAGGCGATAAGGGAGCACAGACAGTGAATACATGGAACCCGAATTCGGGCGGTCGGCCGGCGAAGCGGGTGGGCGCATGGATGCCGGTCCTCGCGACCTTGGGCTGCGCGGCGGCCTTGCTGGCGTTCGCCCCGCCCGCGCAGGCGCAACAACAGTACGAGGTGAAGGGCGCGGTCACGGATTCGTCCGGCACGGCGCTGCCGAACGCCATGGTGGTCGCCCTGGCCCGGGAAGACTCGGTGCTCGTCAAGTTCTCCCTCACGAACGGGGACGGGAACTTCACGATCACCAGGCTGCCGGCCGGCGAGTACATCCTGCAGGTCACGCTGATCGGCTACGAAACCATCCGCCGCGACTTCGACGTCACCGACGGCGATATCGACGCCGGCAAGGTCGCGATGGAGGTGCTGGCGGTCGAAGTCGACCCGCTGGTCGTGAGCATCGAGCACGTGCCGTTCATCAACAATCGCGACACGCTCAGCTACAACGCGGCCGCCTTCGAGACGCCGCCGAACGCCACGGTGGAAGACCTGCTCAAGCGTCTTCCGGGGATCGAGGTCGACGACGACGGCTCGATCACGGCGCAGGGCGAGGCGGTGCAGAATGTCCTGGTGGACGGCAGGGAGTTCTTCGGCGGCGACGGCACGATCGCGACGCGCAACCTCCCGGCCGACGCGATCCGGCAGGTCGATGTCTATGACAAGGAGTCGGACATGGCCGAGTTCACGGGCATCGCCGACGGCAACGAGGAGCGTACTTTGGACCTCAAGCTCCGCGAGGAAGCCAAGGTGGGGTACTTCGGCAGGACCAACGGAGCCCTGGGCAGCGACGTGAACACCCAGCCCCGGATTGGGGGAACGGCTGCGGACGATGCACGCTACGACGGCTTCCTCAACCTGAACCGCTTTTCGCCTTCGGGGCAGTACGCGCTGATCCTGAACGCGAACAACGTCAACCAGCGCAGAGGCGGCAGGGGCGGCGGCGGTGGCGGCGGCGGTTTCACGGAGACCATGAGCGTGGCCGTCAATGCCAGCAACGACTTCACCGACGACGATTGGCTGCGTTCCTCCTACACCTTCAATGAATCGGACAACGAGCGGAACAGCACGGTTCAGCAGCAGACGCTGTTCGGCTCCGATCTCTCGTCACTCGTCGACCGGCTGAGCGGCTCGGAGTCCAACAACCGGAATCACAGGGTCAACCTGAACGGGCAGATCCAGCTCGCGGAGGGCAACCAGCTGCGCCTGCGGGTCAACGGCAATCTCACGACTTCGGGCAGCTCAAGCTTCAGCAATCAGGAGACGCACAACACCTCGGGTGGCCTTCTGAACTCGGCGAAGACGGACCAACTGGTGGACAGCGACGACCTGGGCGGCGACGCCCAGTTGACCTGGCGCAAGCGGCTGGGCACCTCCGGCCGTGCGCTCGTAGCCGAATTCCAGAGCCGGATCTCGGACTCCGACCAGCTCACGGAACTCTCCTCGGAACTGGTTGGAGTCAGCCGTGGAGGGGGGCGCGGGGGAGATGGGGGATCCGGTGGGTCGATGGAACCGGAATACACTCTGGAGGAACAGCTCCGTGACAGCCGCAGCTGGAACAACAGCGCCCGGTTCTCGCTGACCCAGCCTCTGGGCCAGGGTCAGATCCTGGAGGTCTTCGGCCGGGCGAACGCGACGGGCGAAGACAGGGACAATCCGGTCTACGACATCGTGGACGGCTCCCGCGTGCTCAACGCGCCCCGGAGCAACGGATTCGAGCGTGCCTACACCTACTACAACGCCGGCACGCGCTTCAACCGCAACAACGAGCGCTACCGGTTCGTGAGCGGCCTGGAGGTCCGGCGTTCGAACCTGGACGGGCTCATCCAGAACCGGGACGAGCGGATCGCGAACAGCTACACCCACGTTCTGCCGAACATGAACTTCCGGATCGAGGTCAAGGAGAACCACAACGTCAACTTCCGGTACAACACCTCGACCCGGGAACCGTCGCTCACCCAGCTGCAGCCGTTCGTGAACAACACCAACCCGCTGAACATCTATACCGGGAACCCCGACCTGGTGCCCGAGTATACGCACCGGCTCAACGGGGAGTACAGGTTCTTCGACCAGTTCAGCTTCCGGAACTTCTTCACCTTCTTCAACTACACCTACACCCACAACACGATCGCGCAGTCGCGCCTGTACGACGACCGGGGGGTCCAGACCCGTTCGCCGATCAACACGGCGGCGTCGTGGTCGGGGAACGTCGGTGCCAACTACGGCACGCCGATCCGGCGCCTCGGCGTGGATGTGGACCTCGAGTACCGCCTCAGCTATTCGGAGGGGACCGAACTGATCAACCTGGTCGCGAACGACAACCAGTCGATCCGCAACACGGTGGAGTTCAACATCGAGAACCGGAACAGGGAGCGGGTCGATGTGGAGGTCGGGGCCACCTTCAACTTCAACAACGCCCGCTATTCGCTCAACGAGGAACTCAACCGCGACTATGTCAACAGCACCTACCGCCTGGAAGCGAACATCTATCCGACCAGCGCGTGGGTGATCGAGACGGACCTGAGGTACCAGGTCTACGACGACAACCTCTACGGCTCGACCCCGAACCAGTTCGGCGACGTGGAGAATGTGGCGCGCTGGAACGCGTCGATCATGCGCCGGATGCTTGACAACCGGGTCGAGATCGAGTTCCGCGCCCGCGATCTCCTGAATCAGAACCGGGGGATCAGCATCAGCAACAACTCCAACTTCATCCAGGAGTCGCGCACGGATTCGCTCGGCCGGTACTTCATGCTGCAGATCAACTACCGGCTGGGGACGCAGTTCACGCGCGGCGGGCGCGGGGGCGACTGGGGAGGCCGGGGACGCGGGAGGTAGAAGCCAGGTAGCGGCCGCGGGGTAGACCAAGGGGGCGTCCCGGTTGGGGCGCCCCCTTTTTTCGTCGGTGAAGGCGTTATCGTTCGGGGATAGGCGGGTGATTCGGGAGCCGCGGACTGGGCGCGCAGACCCGCCAGGGTATGACCTTACCCTCAGTCATGGGATTGAGACGCATGATGCATGTAATGCATACTGTACATAGTGTAATGCGCAGTTGTCATGTCCTGGCCCGCTTTGCGGGTGTTGTGGCCCTGGCCGGCGCGGCCGCGTGCAGCGACCCTCGCGCCCCGGTCTGGACGGACGGGGACTTCGAGGACTGGGAGGACATCGCACCCGTCGCGGTGGACCCGATGGGTGACGCCGGGCGGGGATCGCCGGTCGATCTCCGGTCAGTGGCCGTGCAGGATGATGCGCGCTTTTTGCACATCCTGATCAACCTGGGCGCCACGGTTACCGTGCAGGGGATGCGCGGCTCGGTGGAGGTCGTGCTCGACGCCGATGGCGATCCCGCCACGGGGGGGCCGTACGGTGGGGTGGAGGGCGCCGATCTGGCCATTGTGCTGTCCCGGGAAGTTGCCGCGGGCAGCGATGTGCACGGGGCCGGCGTGGGGGTTCGGCGCATTGGCCCCCATGGCCCCGGCGAGGTGGAGGGGTCGGGGGTTGTGGGGTTGCTGGTGTCTCCCACGCATTCGTCGGACCGGTTCGAATTGCGGGTGGAGCGGGGGGCGGGTGTGGGGATGGGGAGCGGGGTGGCTGGGCGGTTGCGGTACACGCGTGGCGGCGACGTGGTGGACGAAACGCCGGTCTTCACGCATGCGCTGGTCACCGAGCCGGGTGGTGATCCACCCCTTCGCGGTGCCGATGACGTGGCCAGGGCGCCGGGCACGCACCGGGTGGTGGTCTGGAACGTGTCGTCGCGGAGCTTCCAGGCGAATCGGCGCGCCTTTCAGCGCGTGCTCGCGGGCCTCGCGGCCGATGTGCTCCTGATCGACGAGGTCCACGCCGATGTGACGATGGAGGAGCTGGTGCTGTTTGGGGAGGGGATGCGTGTGGGCGCGGTGGTGCAGGGTGCGCGTGGGGGCCGGGGCGTGGGGGAAGGGGGACTCGGGGCCGCGGCGCCGGGAGACCAACGCCCGGCCGTGGCGCCGGAAGCGTGGACGTGGTGGCTGGCCTCGGGTGGAGGCCGCCAGCGCACCGTGGTGGGTGCGCGGGGACTCGAGGTGCGGGGGGCGGGTGGTTTGGCCAGGATCGACCACGCGCCGGGCGCGCTGGAGGGGTGGGTGGGGGAGGCGGGCGACGATCCCGAGTCGCCCGGGATGGCTCCGCCAGCGGAACTGGCGATGGCGGAAGAGGAAGGCGGGCTCTCGGCGACCGGCGCCTGGGTGACGCTGGACGGGCGCGATGTGCTGTTCGTGCCCGTCGACCTTCAGAGCGCCGGGTACGACGGATCCCCTCGCGACCGGCTGCGGGAACTCCAGGCCCGGACCCTCAACCGTGCGGTTGCGGCAGCACTGGCCGAGCGACCCGGCACCGGCCTTGTCATCGGTGGCGACCTCAACCTGGTGGGATCCGCCCGCCCGCTGGACGAGTTGCGAAGCGGCCTGGGAATCGCCGGGGACGACCTGGCGGTTGCCCGCCTGGAACGTCTGCGGGACCGTTCCCTGTCAACCTGGCGCAGAACCTGGGGCGATGACCCGTTCTCGCCCGGCAGGCTGGACTTCGTCCTCTACCGGGGAGCGGTGCTCCGGGCGCAGCGGGCGTTCGTCTTCGACGCGGCGGACATGACTGCCGACGCCCTGCGCGAACTGGGGATCCGGGGCTCGGACACCGATCACTCCGATCACCTGCCGCTGGTGGTGGACTTTCGGTTGCGGTGAAGTGTGGACGCCAAGTCGGGAATGGGTCGGGCTCCCTATTCACACTCCCCCGGCACGACCAATTCGTATTGCGCGATGAACGGCACGTCCATTTCGGTGCGGCCGACGGCCCAGACCCGGTCGCCGAGGGCGTCCCTGAAGGCTATGCCGGCCGGGGCATGCACACGGAACTCGGGTTCGCCGTCCGGGCCGAGAACAAGCCAGAGGGCTTCGTAACCCTCCGGTGTGACCGCATCGCGCAGCCACACGCGTTCGTCATGCGTCAGGAAGAAGGATGAAACCGGCTCGAAGTAGTCGTAGAGGAGGAGGCCATCCGTTACGGCGGTTCGCAGGCCGGCCGGGGCGCCTCCGCCAAGTTGCCGGGCCATTGCCACCCCCCGCTCGGCAGCTTCCATGCCTTCTGCGATGAAGTCATTGCGCGCTTCACGAGATACACTTCGCAAGCGGGCTTCGATCGTGGTTTCGCGCGCCGAGCGGCCGTCCAGACCATAGCGGCGCAAAATGACCTCGTCCGGCTGGTTCGGTTCCCAATCGACCGTAACGACTCCTTCACCATTCGGGTGGATCCGGTAGAGCGGGGGCGTGACGAAGGGTTCATGGCCGAACGTGCCGACGCCCTTGATGTGCATGCGGGTGAAGTTGTACTTGAAGGCCAGTGTGTCACGCGCTGCCTCCGGACGAATGCCCACCAGCATCGGCAGCTCGACTCGCTTGAATTCCGGCCGGGCTCCGGTCTCCGGATCCACGTCCCCGATGGGCGGAACGTAGAACCCGTAACCTCGGGCGAGCGGAAGCGACGTCCTCCACAGCGAGGGCGCGGAGCTTGGCGGGCCCCGGTCGGTCTCGGTCCGGATGTGCGCGCCGGCAGAGTCGAAGTAGGATATGTGGAGCAGCGTCAAGTGCTGCAACCACACCGTGTCGGCCACGAAGCCGAAGCTGCCGAGGAGGGTAAACTCGCCGGGTCCCTCGCCCTCGCCGCCGATGTATCGCACGAAACTGCCATCCGGTTCGAGCACGGTGACCTGCGGATCCTGGCCCTTCAGGAAGAGTCTGCCGGAGCGATCGAGCTTGATCGAGGGAGTGCGCGAGAAGGCGAGCCACTCCGGCACATCGAGTGCGTCACCGAGGCGGAGAACTTCGCACGCCTCCCTGAGTTCGGCTTCGACGATGAGTTGAGCAGTCGCGCGGGTGGGCGGGAGAGTAGTGGTGGTCGCGGCGATTGCCGTGATGGCCAGCGAGCGAATGAACGACCCCATCGTCAATCTGCCTTCCGTGGTGCAGGCCGGTGCGGGCCCGGAGTTGTGGCTGTCGGCGACCGTCGGTGTGACGCTCGCCCCTCGGTAGATTGATTCAGTGAGGTCAGTATAGCAGATGGCGCTTCACCGTTGTGGCAAAGCCCTCCAGTTCGGCTTCCACCCCTGACAGGACTTCATCGGTGGTCTCGCCGCATTGTACACCCTCCCGCAACCCGGCGTTCCCCCACAGGATGTCGATGGGGGGCAGGGTCTCCTCGTACTCGTAGGGGGGTTGGCGCCAGGCGAAGTCTTGCGGGGCGAGTGCGCGGGCCGCGACCAGGATCTCGACGGCGGTGCGGACCGGCTCGAATGTGCCCGGGTCGGTGACGTGCAGCTGGGCACCGCCGCAGAGCGTGCCCGCGTGCTTCTGGAAGGTCGTCTCAAAGTGGCAGGGGCGGAATGTGACGCCGGGGAGGCGGGCGTCGGCGAGCCGGGCCGCGAGGGCGGCGGGGTCGAGCCAGGGGGCGCCGAAGAGCTCGAAGGGACGGGTGGTGCCGCGCCCTTCCGAGAGGTTGGTGCCTTCCAGGAGGACCATGCCCGGATAGACCAGGCAGGATTCGGGTGTGGGCAGGTTCGGGCTGGGCATTACCCAGGGCAGCCCGGTGTCGGTCCAGGACATGTGGCGCTCCCAGCCGTCGGCGCGGATGACGTCGAGGTCGCAGCCGATGCCGCGCTCCCGCTGCAGCCAGCGGGCCACTTCGCCGCAGGTGAGGCCGTGTCGGAGGGGAAGGGGGTGGAGGCCCACGAAGGACTCGTAGCCTTCCCGGAGCACGGGTCCCTCGCGCTTCAGGCCGCCGATGGGGTTGGGGCGGTCCAGGACGACGAAGCGGACGCCCGCCTCGGCGCACGCCTCCATGGCCAGGGCCATCGTCCACACGAAGGTGTAGACGCGTACCCCCACGTCCTGCAGGTCGAAGAGGAGCGTGTCGAGGCCGTCGAGTATTTCGGGGGTCGGCTTGCGGACTTCGCCGTAGAGGGAGTGGACGGGCAGGCCGGTGACCGGGTCGGTGTAGGGGTACGACTCGATCATGTTGTCCTGCTTCTCGCCGCGGGCGCCGTGCTGGGGGCCGAAGAGGGCGCGGAGGTCGTAGCCGGCCTGCAGGATGGCGTCCACGTCATGGGTCAGATCTGAAGTGACCGAAGCGGGGTGGGCAATGAGGCCCAGCGGTCGATTGCGCAGCCCCGCCGCATCTGCCCCGGTCTCCGCGACGAGCCGGTCGAGACCGGGGCAGACAGAGCCGGTCACGGCCCGCACTCCTCGGCAACGAGGACGAGAACGCTGGGGAATACAGTCGGCCGGGCTTGCAGCGGCAGGATCGCGCGGTGTCGCGAAGCCGTGCACGCCGGGCCGCCTGCTTGCGCGGCCTCCGTCATCCGTCCCCGGGAAACACCCTGGATACCGTCCCTGCAAGGGCCGCGGCGATCCCCTGGCATTGCTTCTTCTCTACTCCATAGCATGAAAGCCACACACCAGCCTTCCAACGGTCGCCCGACCCCTCCATCTCCACATGGATGACGCCGTCGTTGAGCGAAGATACCACGCCCGCGAAGGCCCACGGCCGGTCGCACAGCACCGCAGTCCCTTCGAGCGACACCCCGCCGTCGAGGGGCAGGCGGAAGGCGTCACCCTCTGCGAGGGAGGCCGGGTGTCCACCGGATGCAGCGACGTCCAGCCCCGCTTCGCCGAAAACCCGGTCCCACACCTCTTCGCGCGAACCCGTCACCCAGGGCCGCTCGCTGATCATCGTGCGCCGCGTGCCGGGATGCCGCTCCAGGTAGTGCCGCAGGTTCCAGAGGAAGAAACGCCAGCCGTTGTGCATCATGTGGAAGGTGTCGTCCCAGGCGGGCTCGGCGGAGAGCCCCGAGTTGACGAGGTCGAGCCGGGTGGTGCCGCCGAGGTCTGTGAGACGGTAGTCGAGTGCCATGACCGCGGCCCCGTGCGCCGCGTCCTCCGGGAGCCGGTCGACCAGCCGCAGGTGCCGGCAGGGGTCCCACGCGGTGATCCAGCTCGTCCACTCCGCACCCCCGCCCCAGGATACGGTCAGGTGGCCGCCCTGGCCCGGCCGGGCGGATGCGACGGGTGCGAACCAGTTGGCGACCTGCTCGCCTTCGGTGATCGCATGCCACACAGCTTCCACCGGCACGGCGACCACGACGGAAGCGACGATGTCGCGAGTGGTGCGCGGGGACTCCGTTGCCGGGGACGAATCCGCTGCTGCGGGCGGCTCGGTAGTCCCCGCCGCGTCTTCCGTCACCGACCGTCCCTTCCGGTCCGCGACAGCACGCGGTAGTACTCTTCCACGAGGAGCCGGTACTCCTCCGGAATATCACCGGACCGGAACAGAAGGATGTCCTGCTCTTCTTCCAGAGCGTACTCGCGCCGGAGACGGTACTCGAGCTGCTTCGCCCCCTCAACCAGCTGGCTCTGGAGCCGCAGGACCTCTTCGGGATCGGCGTACGTGCCTTCCTGATCGAGCGCACGCATGGCGTCGAGCATCGTCTGCAGCTCGCGCGGGTCGGCGCCGCTCTGCTCGATCAGCGTCGCCAGGTTCCGCAGTTCGCCGGTCCTCTCGCGGACCTCGCGGCGCATCTGGCGAATCGCTTCCGGATCAAGGTTCCAGGGTCCGCCGAAGCGCCAGTAGCCGTCGCGGTAGCTACCGCCGAGGTAGCCTCCCCGGTAGTCGCCACCGCCCACCCGATTGTCGCCGCCCTGCTGGCTACCGCCCTGCTGACCCTGTTGCCCCTGTTGGCCCTGTTGCCCCTGTTGCCCCTGTTGGCCCTGTTGCCCTTGCTGACCCTGTTGCCCCTGCTGACCCTGTTGCCCTTGCTGACCCTGTTGCCCTTGTTGGCCCTGTTGCCCTTGCTGACCCTGTTGCCCCTGCTGACCCTGTTGCCCCTGTTGGCCCTGTTGCCCCTGCTGACCCTGTTGCCCTTGCTGGCCCTGCTGGCCCTGTTGCTGCTCCCCGGGGTTCTGCGCCCCCTCCATCAGGCGGCGCTGCATCGACTCCAGGCTGCGGACCATGTCCTGCGTTGCCTCGAGCGCTTCGGTGCGAACATCACGGTCGGCGCCGTCCCGCATCGCCTCCTCCGCCTCGTCGAGCCGGTTCCCGAGTGAGCGGAGAGCCTGCGCGATCTGGTCCTCGAACCCCTTCGCGTATTCCTCGTAGTCGCGGCGGCCCACCAGGCCGCGGGACCACTGGAGCAGCGGGCTGAGCTGGGTGTCGCGGATGGTTTCGGTAGCCTCTTCCAGTTCGTCGGCCCCCGGCCGGCCATCGCGCCGGGCGGTTCTCGCCATCTGGTCCAGTTGCGACATCAGGTCGTCCACCTCTTCCGCCATCTCCTCCTTGTCCTCGATGACGCTCCACCGCTCTTCCGCGGTGCTTCCGGTCTCCTCGGCCAGCCTCTGCATGCGCTCCTGCACATCGTCCTGCTGCCGGGCCAGCTCATCGGTCCTTCGCCGGGCGTCCTGCAGGTCGCGCTGAAGCCGGTCGTCCTGCACGCCCTCCAGCTCGTCGCGGGCGTCTCGCAGCCGCCTCAAAGCGGATTGGCTTTCGGCGACTCCCGCAGTCCCTCTGTTCGCAGCGGAGCGGCGCATCGCATCAGAGGCCTGTTGCAGCTGCCGTGAGATGTCCTCGAGGTCGCGGTTGCCGGTCTCTCGCGCCAGACGCTCCAACTCCCGCGCGGCCTCCTCGGTCTCCTCGGCGAGACCTCGCGCGGCGTCGCTGCCACCCCCCTGTCCACCCTGCTGGGCCGCGGCCCGGCGGCGCTGGCGCTCCAGCTCCTGCTCCTGGCGGCGGGCCAGTTCGCGCAGCCTCTCGAGCGCTTCATCGACCTCCTGGTCGGTGGTCTGCTGCTGGCTCCGCTGCACGGTTTCGTACTGGTTGCGCAGCGCGTCGGTCTCGAGTTCGAAGAGGTCGGCCAGGTCTTCCGCGCTGGGCCCCTGCTGGCGGCCGCCCCCACCCCCGCCCTGCTGCTGTTGCTCGCGCTGCAGCGAGACGAAACGCTCGTAGGTCTCCTCGGCCTTCTGGAGCTGGCGCAACGCCCGCTGCTCGGCCGGGATGGCACCACTCGGACTCACGGCGCGGAGCGAATCCACGGCTTCATTCATTGCCTCCACAGCCACCGGCAGCGCCTCGGCGATCCGCTCGAATGCCTCGTCGGCGCCGGCGATTCCGCGGTTCACGATCCGCTGTGCCAGGGTTTCCACCTGCTCGCGCAGCCGCTCCTGGCTGTTCGCAATGCTGACGACGTTTTCCTCCCAGTTGTCCGGCGCGTAGCTGTCCCGGTCGCGCACGAGGTTGAAGCTGGCCGCAATGATCTGCCGCTGCAGGTTGGACAGATCCTGATCCATGCCATCACCGCCTGCGCCGCCGCCGCCACCACCACCGCCGCCCCCGCCGCCCTCGTTCTCACGGTAGTCGCGGCCGTAGGGCCGGATCTGGAGGAAGTAGATGTCGCTCATCGCCTCGCCGGGCACCGGCGCATTGTCGCGCGCGACCCCGTGGTACGCGACCAGATCCCCGACCTCGAGCTCGTATTCCTCCAGGAAGAAGGTGTGCCCGGCGGTGACCTCCGGGAGCGGTTCGCCCCCCGACGAGTGAACCCGCAGCGTGTCCGACGGACCGCCGTTGATGCTGTAGACGAGCAGGATTTCGGAGACGCCGAGGTCGTCGTCGGCGCGGGCCTCGATGAACACCTCCTCGATGGCGCTCACCTCGATGTCGCGCCCGGGCCTGCGGAAGGAGATGGACGGTCCCTGGTCGTGGAGCACGTCGATCCGGTAGTCGGGGGCGCCCGCCACCCAGACACCGCCCAGGGCGGGGAACTTCACCCCGTAGAAGCCGTCTTCGCGGACGGTGAAGGATCCGAGGAAGGTCCCCTCCGGACCGGGTTCCAGCTGGATCGTGTCCCCCGGGTCCATCACCAGGCGGGAAGAGGTCACGGGAATGGTGGGGGTCACGGTCAACTCGACCCGGGTCCCGGCGAGCGCGGCCACGTCGCCCCCGTACTCGAAACGCCGGGGCGCCAGCCCGGTGTAGCTCGGGAAGTGGTAGACCATTTCGATCCGGTCGACCGCGGGCAGGTCCGCGACGCCGAGAGTGAAGGTGCCCGAACGGACGCCGTTGGCCTCGACGTAGTAGCTGGTCTCCTCCGCGACGTTGAGGAGGAGGCCCTCGTGGCCGCCGGTGCCGTCCTCGATCATCGGCAGGGCCGTGTAGCCGCTCTCTCCCTCCGCGCGGGTGTACAGGACGACGTCATCGGGGTCGAAGCCGTGCGGGACGGCCCGGACCATGAGGTCGGAATAGCGTGAGATGATCGTGTCGCCTGGCTCGAGGGCGACGCTGTAGGGGTTGACCGACTCGGCCGTGCGGACCGGGAAGAAGAGCGCGTTCATGCCGTGCCGCAGGAACGGGGGGCCGAAGGAAAGGAGCAGGACCGCCGCGAGCGCCAGGCCTCCGAGCACCACGGCGGAACGCCGAATCGCCTTTTCCTCGATGCGCCGGCCGTAGTTGATCCGGCGGCACTGCCGCGCCGCCCGCCTAACCACCTCCTGGAGCAGCTGCGATTTCTCGAACTGCCCGTCGCCCGCCGTCTCCACGGCCGTCATGACCTGGGACTTGAGCGAGGGTTCGTTCTCCTCGAGGTACAGAGCCACTCGTTCGTCGGAGACTCGCCGCACCAGCGGCCAGAAGACCGTCCGGACCATGAAGAAACCGATCACCAGCCAGAGCAGCACCCGCAGCGCCAGGATGGCCTCCGGCTGGAAGCGCAGCGCCTCCAGCGTGGATGCGGAGATGAGGAAGGTCAGCAGGGCTCCGGCCAGCGTCAGGGCGAGCCCGCGCAGGAGGAGCTTCATCCGCCAGCGACGGCGAACCCGGCTTACGATGCGCAGCAGGTCCTCGCGGCTCCTCGCGTTGCGCCAGATTGACATATTCCCCCCCTTATCTGTCACAGAAACTGTCACGGTCCCACCTGTCGTCCGCCCGCCTGGCTTCCGGACGGCCCTCCCCGGGAGCCTGCCCGGACAGGATACAACCGGTCGGCCATGGTAACATTGACCGCGCGGCGGGAATCCGCCAGCGTCCGGAACGTGTCCGTCCCTGGCGGGCCCCTCACTCCGCGGCCGTCACCCCCTCTCTTTCTTTGACCCGGTGGCGGGACAATCCGTTGGACAGCATGGTCTCCGACGCCATCAGCAGGAATACCGCCGCCAGCAGGTAGCGCCAGAAGGACTGGCTTTTTTCGTAGTCCTCCTCGCGGATGTCCACGGTCGTCCCGGTCGCGCCTGCGGCGTCGGGGTCGTCTTGCGACGCGTCCGCCGCGCCCCCGATCGAAAGGGCGAACTCCTGGACATCCATCTGCGACAGGTCGGACTCGGAAACATCCACGTTGACCGCAAGCGCCACGGGGTGATCCGGCCGCTGCCCGGGCGGCCTGATCTCCCAGATTCCCCGGCGGTCGAGGTCCAGCAGAGGTCTGTCGGGATCCAGCGGGACCGAACCGCCCCCGGGCTCCATTGCCACGGCCCCTTCCGGGATCTCCCACGACCCCGATGTCTCGGCGAGACCGGCGAGGTTGACGGTCGAGCCGGCCAGGTGCCACGTCAGGACTTCGCCCCGCCCTCCCAGGTGCCGCGTGAGCCGGTGCACGAAGGGAAGGTAGATGGGCTGCAGCGGCAGATTGTTCCAGAAGCGGTCGAGGCCGGACGCCCACACCAGGACGCGGCCCCGTCCCCGCTGCGCCTCCACCAGCGCCGGAGTGCCATCGTCGAAGCGCGCGAGCACCTGGCCGTCGGTCTCGGTCAGGAGGCGGGTGCGGTAGAAGACGGCCTGCGAGAAGTCCCCCGAGCGCGGGCCGCGGAAGGCCTCGAAGACGGCATGGTCGTAGTCGACGAAGCCGACGCGGCGCTCCCCGCCCCCTTCCGACACCGACCCGACGGTCGCCGGGAGGAACTCCTGGTGAACAGGGGGTACGCTCGACCGCTGCCCGAGCGCCATGAGCAGGCCGCCGCCCTCCTCCACGAACGCGCGCAGCCGGTCCCCCTCGCTTCCCCCGGGGAAGGGGCCGGCGTTGAGGATCACCACTTCGGTCCGGGAGAGCTCGTCATCGCCCGGCAACCCCCGGTTCACGCTCGTCTCGAACCCCGCGCCCTCGGCAATGTCGAGCGCCCCGCGCAGGTACAGGTTAGAGTCGCCCGGCCCGAGAGGATCGGCGACCACCACCTGCAGGTCGCCCCCGGGAGAAGCCACGAAGCTGAGAGTGTTGTCCTGCACGAGCCCGTCGCTGCCCGTCGCCCCCAGCCGCACCTCCCCGCGCGTGAACGGCGCGGTCAGCGTAAACGGCGCGAAGGCCACCGGCTCCGCGCCCCCCGCGGCGACCCTCACCGCGACCGTCTCCAGATCCGTCTCGTCCACCGCCACCGTCACCTCGGCGCTCGCGGCGGCCTCCCCCGTGTTGACAAGCCGCGCCTCGACCGTCACCCGGTCCCTGCCGCCCGCGCTCTGGCGCTTCAGCTCCAGGTCGGTCAACGCGAGATTCTCGTTCTCGTCGGCCTCGATCACCACCGTCTCGACCAACACACCCTCGGCGAGCTTCGCGTCCGGGTCGGGGCTCCACGCCGTGCGCTGGAAGTCGCTGATCACCACGACGCGCTGCCGGGCCAGGGTGGAGGCGGCGAGGGTGGAGGCGGCCAGCTTCACCGCGGGCGCGAGGCGCGTTGCGAGGGCGGTCGTGCCGAGGGTGTCGAGGGTGGTGAGAACGCGGGGCAGCTCCGCCATCGAGCGATGCACGAGCTGCGGAGTCTCCGAGAAGACGATCAGCGAAGCCCGGTCGCGCGGCCGTAGCGCGCCTACCACCGAGCGGGCCTCCGACACCGCGCGGTCCCAGCTGTCCCCCATCTCCATGGAATAGGAGTTGTCCAGCAGGACGACGACCTCCTCGGGCCCGGGTCCGCCCACCGCCGCCAGCCGTCCCTCGCGGAAGAACGGACGGGCGAAGGCCGCGACCAGCAGTCCCAGCGCGGCCAGGCGCATGAGCAGCAGCACCCAGTGCCGGATGCGGCGCCTGGAGGTCTCCCGGAAGGGGATTTTCTCCAGGAACATGAGCGACGGAAAGCGGATCGGCTTGCCCCGCTCGTGACGCGTCAGGTGAATCAGTACGGGGATGGCCAGCCCGGCCAGGCCGATCAGGAAGAGGGGGGTCAGGAACCCCACCGCCTACCTCCCGGCTCCCGGGCGGCCCGATGGGGTTCTCAGCGTCTTCTGGCGGAAGGTCAGGTAGGCGTAGAGGGCGTCGTCCAGCGGCTTGGCGGTGTTGAGGAGGACGTAGTCGACCCCCTGCCGGGTGAATCCCTTGCCGAGCGCGTCGATGTGGGCGCTCACTCCCTCCCGGTATGCGCTGGCATACTTCTCGGGAACGACCGGTAGCAGCTCCCGCGTCTCCAGGTCCTGGAAGTTGGCCGCCTGCTCGAAGGGAAAGTCGATCTCCGCGGGGTCGAGGATGTGGAAGGCGACGACGTCGTTCCCCTGGGCGCGGAAGCGGCCCAGAGAGGAGGTGATGTCGTCGGCGTCGTGGTAGAAGTCCGACACGAACACCAGGATGCCGCGGCGGCGGAAGGTGTTGGCGACCCGGGCAAGCGGCCGGTCCCAGGCGCCCTCGCGCTTCGCCGTCACGCGTGCGATGGCGTGAAGGACCTTCTCCAGGTGCGCACCCGACGGACGCACGTGTTCGACCACGTCGGAGTCGAAGGCGTAGAGTCCCACCCGGTCCTTCTGGTCCGCCGAGAAATACGCCAGGCTCGCGGTCAGGAACCGGCCGTAGTCGAGCTTGGTGACCTCGCCGGAGCCGTACCCCATCGACGCCGACGTATCCAGGAGAAACGCGACGTCCGCGTTGGTCTCGGCCTCGAACTGCTTGATGTAGAAGCGGTCGGTGCGGGCGAAGAGCCGCCAGTCGATCCGGCGGATGTCGTCGCCCGGCATGTACTGGCGGTGCTCGGCGAAGTCCATGCTCACCCCCAGGTAGGGAGAGCGGTGAATCCCCTGCAGGAACCCGTCCACCACCGTGCGCGCGAGCAGCAGCAGGTTGTCGATCCGCGCCAGGACGGTGGGGTCGAGGAACGAGGTGTGGCCCGCGGGCGATCGGGTGGCCATGGGCGGCTAGCGGTCCGCGCTGGAGGTTCGGGTAGCGGTCACCCCTACATCCCCGACTTCGGCAGCGGCACGGCCTTCAGGAGCATCTCGATCAGCTCGTCGGTGGTGCGCCCCTCGGACTCCGCGTGGAAGTTGGTGATGATGCGGTGGCGCATCACCGGCAGCGCCAGCGCGCGGATGTCGTCGAAACTCACGGTCAGGCGGCCCTGGGTCAGCGCGCGGGCCTTCCCGCCGAGGATCAGGTACTGGGCGGCGCGGACGCTCGCGCCGTAGCTGATCCACTTCTTGACGAAGTCGTGGCTCCCGTTGGGGCTCGGCCGGCTGGAGCGCACCAGGTTGACGGCGTAGCGCATCACCGGCTCGGAGACCGGCACGCGCCGCACCAGATCCTGAAACGCGATCATGTCCTGCTGGGAGACGACGGCGCTGAGTTCCGGCTCCACCTCGTCGGTCGTCTCCCGCACGACCTGCATCTCCTCGTCCTCCTCCAGGTGATCCATGACGATGTGGAACATGAAGCGGTCCAGCTGCGCCTCGGGGAGCGGGTAGGTCCCCTCCAGCTCGATCGGGTTCTGGGTTGCGAAGACGTAGAAGGGCGGGTCGAGGATGTAGGTGTTCGCCTGCACGGTGACCCGGTGCTCCTGCATCGCCTCGAGGAGCGCCGCCTGCGTCTTCGGCGGGGTGCGGTTGATCTCGTCGGCGAGCACCACGTTCGCGAAGATCGGTCCGGGCGTGAACTCCAGGCCGCGCGTACCGTCCTCGTGCTGTTGAATGATGTCGGTGCCCGTGATGTCGGAAGGCATCAGGTCCGGCGTGAACTGGATGCGCGAGAACTTGAGGTCGAGCACCTGCGCGATCGAGTGGATGAGCAGGGTCTTGGCCAGGCCGGGCACGCCGACGAGCAGGCTGTTGCCGCCCACGAGGAGTGTCAGGAGGACGTGTTCGACGGCCTCCTCCTGCCCGACGATGATCTTGCGCACCTCGGAGAGAATCTTCTCGCGTCCCTCCTGGATGCGCTTGGCGAGGGCCACGTCGGCCATGGGTTCGGCTGCTGGGGGGGTCAGGGTCTCTGTCGGCAACGGGTCCACCTCGGAAGGCTGTCGGTTGAAGGCATGTGTGAATGTGGAGGGGTCCGCGAGGCCGCCGGGTTGCCACGGCGGCTCCGCGGGCCCGCTATCGGTTCATCGCATAGATCACGTAATTGACACCGAACTTGTAGGCTTCGTTAGAAAGCTCGATCGGAACGTAGCCGAGATCGGAGTACTCCCAGTAGTCGCCGATGTCGTTGTTGAAGTTCGCAATGACCATCAGGCGGCCGGTCGGATCGTTGTTTTCGTGGAGACCCAGGAAGACGGGCCGGAACTGTTGGAAGGTCGGCGGCGGCAGGTCCAGCGTCTCGATCTCGAAGAAGGAATCGAAGATCGGTTCGTCGATGTCCAGGACCCGAAACCGGAGGCCGGGGACGATCAGCTCGAAGATATCCTCCACCGTGCGCCACTCGAAGTCGCTGCGGAAGTCGTCAAGGATCAGGAAGCCGCCCTTGAGCAGGTAGTCGGAGAGATTGTCGATCTCCGGCTGCGTCGGCGTCCACTCGCCCGGTTCCGACACATAGGCGATGGGGTACCGGTGGAGCTCCGGGTCGTCGGCGTCGATCACGTTGGTGGCGTCGGTATTGACGTCGATCAGCGATATTTCGTCCAGAATCTTGATGAAATTCTCGTCCGCGTAGGGGTAGTCGTGCGCCCATCCGGGATTGCGCCCGCGCCCGAAGCCGCTGGAGAACCCCCTGCCCCGGGAGTTGAAGCGCACCCGAACGAAGGCGAAGCGGCCGTCGTAGGGGACGGCGGCCAGGTCCTGGAGGGTTGCCGGGGTGGTGGGAGCCGGGGTGCCCGTCGTCAGGGCGACAGACGCCGCCGGGGGAGACGGGTCCGGGATCGCCGCGTGGGCGAAGGCCGCGTGTCCGGGATCGCCGGATCCGTCGGTGCCGCGGTCGGTGGGGGCCGGATCCCTTTGTGGAAGGCCCGCGGTCGTGAGCGCCACCGCTCCCGCTGTTGCGACCAGGGCGATGAGAGCCGCACGACCCCGTGTGCGGCACCGGGAAAAGCGGCGGGTGGCGGGTATCCGGGCGCACGCCGTGCCAGGCCACGCCCGCCGGACTGCCCGGGCCGCGCGACGCCTCATCTTCCCGGTCCCCCTCGCCGCAGCTCCAGCAGGAGGTCGAGGGCCTCTTCGTAGTTGGGCGCGAGTTCCAGCGCCGCGAGTACCGCTCTGCGCGCCGCGGACCGGTCGCCGGCCAGGTGCAGCACGCGCGCCAGCTGGTAGTGGGCTGCGGCGAGGTCGACGGGGCCGAGCGTGAGTACCGCGCGCCGTGCGGCGGCCGCGCCGTCGAGGTCGCCGGCGGACTCCGATAGCGCCGCAAGGCGTTCGTGATCCTCGATCTCGTAGGGATGGATGTGGGCCAGGTGGCGCAGGGCCTCGGCCGCGCCGGCGTCGTCTCCCGTGCTCGCGAGGAGTTCGCCGAGGGCGGCGCGACCGTCGTAGTGGCTTTCGTTGAGGAGCAGCAGTGTGCGGTAGTGGGAGATGGCGGCGGCCGTGTCGCCCTGTTGCTCCCGGATTCGGCCAAGGAACCAGTGGGCGCCGTCGCCGCCGCCGTATTGGGGGAAGAGGTCGAGCGCTGCCTCCAGGTGCGCCGCCGCTTCGTTCAGCCGCCCCTCGGCGAAGAGCACCTGTCCGACGGCCATGCGTGCGACGAAGTTGCGCGGGTTGGTCGCCGCGGCGGCCTGCAGTTCGGGCAGCCCGGGGAGCGCGCTCATCTCCGGCATTTCCCCCTCCACCGAGGACAGCGCGGCCGCGAAGCGGTCCTTCAGGAAGTCCTCGAAGTCCCCGTCGAAGTCCTCCAGGCGCACCCCCAGAGCCCTTTCGAACGCCTCCTCGTTCGTCGCACCGTCCCGGTAGGCCTTCAGCATCTCGACGATCGCCGGAAATCCGTGGCGGTCCTCGATCAACTCGAAGACCAGCGACGACTGGTAGTAGCTCTGCCCCACCTCGCCGGGGTGGCGCGGGCTCGAAAACCCGTGGTCAAGCTCGCTCACCGGCCGCATTTCGCCCGACGCGAGCGCGCGGATGAAGCCGACGCTGGCCTGGTGTCCCCACCCGGGGTCCGCCTTGCGCTGCTCGTGCACGGCCAGCCCCTCGGAGAACCACCGCGGCACCTCGCTGTCCGACGCGGCCAGGTGGAAGGAGTGGGCGATTTCGTGCCAGAGCGTCGAGGCCCAGTTGAAGTCGCCCCGGTCCCGCGCGGCCGGCGAGTCGATGGCTAGCGCGGGTCCGAAGCTCACGCCCAGCGCGCCGATCCCCACCAGGCCGACCGTCCGCACGGAGAAGTCGGCGTGGTGGGGGTAGACCTCGACGCGGATGGGAGCGTCGGGGGTCACTCCGTAGCGCTGCGACATTTCCTCCCAGGCGCGTTCGGCCACGGGCACCATGTAGGGTTCGAGCAGATCGGCCTCCGATTCATGCAGCACCAGCTCGAAGTGCGGCGTCTCGACGATCCGGTATTCCGAGAAGGTGTCGAGCAGATCCAGCGTGTTCTTGAACCAGAGGTTGAAGGGATCGCCCTCGAACGCCTTCTCGAGGTTCACCCTCCCCTCCTCGACCCGGCCCAATCGGACCTGGTTCAGCCCCATCAGGCCCCACGCCGTCCAGCTGCCGGGGTCGGATTCGGCCGCCGTCCGGGCGAAGGACAGCGCGTCGGCGTACTTGCGGTGGTCGGCGGCGAGGTCGGAGACGACCAGCAGCGACGGGGCCGGCGTGGGCGTGAGGCGCCCGACCTCCTCCATGACGCCACGGTAGCCGTCGTCGTCGCCGGACAGGTGGAGGATCGCGGCGCGGGTGCCGAGCGCCTCCAGGTCGGTGGGATTGGTCTCGAGCGCGCTCTCGATCTGCTCCAGCGCGGCGTCGCGGTCGCCGTTCCTGAGACGCAGCCGGGCGAGGAGGGTGCGTGCGGCGGCGAAAGCCGGGTTCACAGCAACCGCGACGTCCAGGAGGATTTCGGGATCGCCGCCGCCCTCGAGGCGGGAGACGCGGGCCAGGCCGTAGTGTGCACCGGGGTGGTCGGGGTTCTCTTCCAGGATGCTCCCGAAGGCCGCCGCTGCCCCGCGGGCGTCGTAACGCTGCAGGAAGAGCTCACCGATCGCGAGCTGGGCCGAGTGGTCGAGCGGCCCGGCAGCCAGCGCCTCGTCCAGCGCCATCAGGGCGTCGTGGGCGTATTCGTAGTGCCAGCGCGAGAGCTCGAACATCGCCCGGCCCACCGCCGTGAGTTCGGCCGCGCCGAGGTCCGACCGGGTGTTGTAATAGTCGATGAAGCCGTCGAAGATGGCGCGGGCGGCATCGCGGTCGCCGTACCGGTACTCGAGGATTCCGAGTTCGACCCGGGG
>JAJDVT010000051.1 GCA_022826005.1 Gemmatimonadota bacterium
CTGAATCGCCGGTACAAAAAGGCTCCACCGGTACATCCGCCAGCCACTTCACTACCCAGGTCACGGCGCCCTGCCGCAATAACGCCCCTGACCCTGCCCTCAGACGGTCACTCGGCCTCAGTGTGAGATATGCGGGCTAGACGCGACACTCCCGACCCTTACTCGATGGAGGTTTCACGACAGTTAGAATCCCATCTACAGTATGGGCCCAGCCAGCAACAGCTACGGCAACAGTAGGCTTCCGGGCCTTCGCCGCGACAGCAGCGCGCCGGGCCATCGACGATAGTGGCCACACTCTGGGACAGCTCCAGCAGAGCAATCCCCAGTGCGAGGTTGAGTAGGATAAGTACGATGGTTGCGGCTCGCAATCTCAGCTCTCCTGCCTCGGGCTGCCAATGGTGCCCGAACCCATGTGGGACACGTGATCCCTCCACCGACAGACCCCGAGCCGGGGGCATGAACGTGCGAAGCGCATCGTCTGGGTCGGCTGCTTACGGACCCCTGTAGACAGGACTGCCCACCGGAGGCCACTGGGTGTACAGACGCGCGAGATCGCGATGGAAAGCCCGTTTGCCGAGACCTCGGCGGTCCCCGGATTACGCGAAGATGCGTGATGAGGCCGCCGTCGCTCAGCGATCAGATTGCGACCGTACCGCAGTGGCGTTCCGGTTTGGGGCTTGACATTGACCATGTGGCCATGCCTGCCCCAGTCCGAGCTTGCACGATTACGTCTGAAGACTTGGTCTGTCACCGGGACGCGGAGTCATGGTCGCCATCGCGGCGCACTTGGGTCCGTCACCCGACTTCGAAGGTCACACACCGTTCCTTTCAATTCAATTCAAGACCCGCCGGACAGTCCCGACAGGGTCATTCGGTAAACGTCCACGAAGGGAACGCCGACCTCATCCTCCCGGTAGGTCACGACATGTTGATCGGGCAGCAGGGTCACCACCAGGCCAGGCATTCTCGCGGCCGAGATCAGCCGTCCGGTCTCGATGTCCACGACTTCGACCACGCTGCGGTACAGCCTGGCTTCGTCGAGTTGCCGGGTGCCGGCCTCGAGCTCGCGGTTTATCTCTCGGTTCCAGTATCGGTTCCAGTCCTCTGCGGGGTGTTGGCCGACGATCCACAGGCGACCGTCCGTATCGGAAATCCCGTAGAGGTTGGCGTTGGGGGCCGGGAAGCCATCCTCGGACGGAAGGGGTCGGATCCAGGAGGGACTCCTGGTGAACTGCCGCGTCGCAGTTCCCTCGGTCGTGTATTGGATAATCTCATAGTGATCGCCAGGGCGGAACGCGGTCCAGAATCGATCGGGCTCCTGCGCCGCCGCGACGTAGAATCGCGGCGCGAAACCGCCACCCCTTATCTCGTACGTATGAAAGGATCTCGTGACCTCGTCTTCGTCGGTGTTGAATACGTGGAGGATCGTGACATCGGCATCCCCGACCGCAGCCGGAGGCGTCGCGCTGAACACGACGCTACCGTCTCCGGTCAGGGCGAGGTCGACTGCGTACACCGGTGCCCGCGAGCGGCGCACGAACTGACCGGACGGCGCGACAAGCGACAGTTGCTGCGTGAAGTCGAATACCATCACGGTATCCGACCTGCCGACCTCAACCAGATATGCCGACTGGTACTCGCCCGGCCCTTCCCCGCTACGGCCGACGGGCGTTAGCGGCCGGCCCGCCGAATCGAAGACGAGCACATGGTCCGTTCTGGAGAAAGTCAGAAACAGCCGCCCGCGGCTGTCACGCGCAGCGGCTCGGGGTCGTCCCGGGATCCAGCCCGGACCGTCCAATGCTCCGACGGTCGTCACCAGGTCGAAAGCGACCACGCAATCAGGGCAGGTGGCAACGTCGTCGGGCGACGATTGTGCGCTGGCGGAAGCCGCGGAAGCGGTTCCAAGCGACAGAACGCCGCAGGCGAGGGTGATTCCGGCCTTCGATTTGTCGGTGATGCGGACAACGGTTTGGCAGAAGGAAACTGTCAACACGATTTGCACCTCTTGTGACTGTGGATTGGCAGGGTCATTACGGCGCGAAGGGTACACTTATCTCAATCCACACACCCACGGGCACACCCTCGTTCGTGGCGGGGCGGAACCGCGACAACTGCGCCACGCGAAATGCGACCCTGTCCAGCCCCCAATGGCCTGAACTGCTCTTCATGACAATTCTGGAGACCCTCCCGTCCGTGGTTACAAACAGGTAGGCGACCACGGTGCCGCCGATTCCGGCATCTCGAAGCTCCGCCGGATACTCGACTTCCAGGGTCCTCTCGACGCTCTCGGAATCCAGCAGGATGGGTGGCGTCGTGTGGTAGACGAACTGCGGCCTCTCCATCAGGCTCTCGTCCGACGGCGGCGGCGTTTCGTTCGGCTGGCGGAACGATACGACCGGCAAGGGTACGGCTGGGAGGGGGACGCCGGGCATTGGCACGGGGGGCAGAGGGACGCCGGACTCGAACTCCACTACCGCCAACGGTTCTTCAACCGGAGGCAGCGGAATCATGGGGACAGCCATTTCAATGACCACCACTTCGCGGACGCCCGCCTCTTCGGTCACCTCCGCCTCTTCGGCGAGTCCGGGTAACCACAGGGCCATGCCGACGACCAGGAGCGCGGCGAACGCCAGGAACGCGACCTTCGCCATCCCTGGCTCCGGGGCATGGGAGAGCAGCTTGCCGATCCGCTTCTCCAGGAAGGAACGACGCTCGGCGAATGTCGTCAGCCCGAGCCCGAGACGCATGCCACCGCGGACCCCGAACCGCACGAGCAGATCTCCATAGAGCCAGCGGCGGTGCGGAAAGCTCCGCATCACCCGACGATCGCAGTCGAGCTCCATGGCGACGCACATGCGGCGGTAGTGGAGCCACAGTGACGGATTCCAGGGGAAGGCGACGAGCAGGCTTGCCATGGCGAACCTCAGAATGCCGTCGCCGCCCCGCCGATGTTCCTCCTCGTGCGCCAGAATCAGCCTCTGACCCGCTGGCTCGACCTCGCCCACCCAGGACGGCAGCACCACTCGCGGCCGAAACAGGCCCACGATGGCGGGTCCCATGTCCTGTGACCACAGGACCGGCTCGCCCAGCAGCATTCCCGGCTCCCAGGAACGCCGGCGATAATGGAGCCTGCACGCCCCGATCAGAGCCCACAGAGCAAGGCCGGCCGACAGGGCCAGCCAGGCGGTCAGCAGAATCCCGTCGAGCGTGTGCAGAACCGAACCCTGCGGGATCGTCACCGGGAAGGCCCCGGGAGAAGGTGAACCCGTCACAATGCCGGTAGCGACGTCGGAGCCACCCGCTGGATTCGTCCCAACCGCGGTCTGGGCCTGTGCTACGACCGGTTCGCCCGGGATCTCAGCCGGCCCCGGTCCCCCGCTTGTGAATACGCGCACTGCGGTGAGCGCGACCGTTCCCAGGCAAGCCGCGCCCCACACCCACCTGCGGCGTCCGTCAACGAGTCCTTCGGCGGCCAGGGCCGCGATCAGCAGCAGCAGCCCCGCGCCCGTCGACCAGAGCATCCATGCGGCGATCATCGTTTTCCCTCTTTCTGCAACAGTCGGTCCAGTTGCTTGCGGAGCCTCCTGACGGCGCCCGGCGACAACGGTTCATCCGCAACGAACTGGGTCACGAGCATCTCCGCCGAACCCTTGAAGAGCTTGTCCCGCAGGCGACCGAGGGCCACCCGCCCGGCCTCTTCCCTCTCGACGAGCGCATGGTACCGGTGAGCGCGACCCTCCTTGCTGTGGCCCACCAGGCCCTTCGCCTCGAGGATCCTGAGCATCGAAAGAACCGTGTTGTAGGCGCGGTCGTCGGCGAGGCGCTCCCGAACCTCGGAGACCGTGGCGGACTCCAGGTCCCACAGGATCGACAGGATGTCCATCTCACGCGCGGTTGGTGGATGTATCAATGGGCTCTCCCTGCGGGTCCGTGGCCCGCTCTCCCCGGTGGCGTTCGGCTTCGCCGCTTGGTCGGCCTCGGGCCGTGGTACGGCACTTATCTCCCAGAACTCTAGTTGAAGGTAGGCGATGCTCACCGGAATGTCAACTAGTGTTCTGGGAGAAAGGGTGGAGGGGCGGGTTGTC
Organism: Gemmatimonadota bacterium; assembly: GCA_022826005.1. Classification (GTDB taxonomy): domain Bacteria; phylum Gemmatimonadota; class Gemmatimonadetes; order Longimicrobiales; family Gaopeijiaceae; genus Bin94. The sequence continues at coordinate 4,086 of JAJDVT010000051.1, forward strand.
GAGCCTAATCCGGCCGCCCCGATTCACCCGAAAGAAGGGCCGCGCGCCCCCGCCTGCCATGCACGAACCGAACTTCGCCAACCGGACCGTCTGGGTCGGCGACAACCTCGGGTCCAGCACACCGGCCCGGTGCGAACAGAAAGAGCTGATCCGATGGACATACTCCTAGAAGCAAGGAGTGAGCGGTCGTGGGCAGACCTGCAAGATCTTTCCGACGAAGACCTCATTGCCCTCCATGATGCGCTCTCTTTCACTGCGTGACGCCCCAACTGTTGAGTTCTAAACACTTTTGTGTTACGATTCCATTCGACCGTGAGTCCGAGTCGTGAAGACCGGACGAGACACCGCCGAATGGAGGGCAGCATCGTGAGCCAACTTCCCCCGCTGAGCAGACGCGAACGCGATGTAATGGACGTCCTGTACGAGTTGGGCGGAGGCACAGCGGTCCAGATTCGGGAACGCATGGCCGACCCGCCAACGGACTCGGCCGTCCGCTCGATCCTGCGCATCCTCGTCAGCAAGCGACATCTGGAACGGACCCCGGAGGGCCACCGCTACGTCTATTCTCCGACGATGCCCGTGGTGCGTGCGCGACGCTCCGCAATGCATCGCGTCCTGCGGACGTTCTTCGGAGGCAGCGTCGAGCGGTCGCCATGCTGCTCGAGCTCGGCGAAGGCGACCTTGCTCCAGACGAGCGCGAGCGCATCAAGAGGATGATCGATGACGCCGAGGAGGATGGACGATGACCGGCCTGGCCATCACCGCCGCCGGAGCCATCGGTCTGGTTGCCAAGGCCACGGTGGTCCTGTCGGTCGCCCTCGTGCTTGCGTGGTTCGCGAGACGCGGTTCCGCGAAGACGCTGCATCTGTTGTGGACGACGACCCTCGCAGTGCTGCTCGTGTTGCCGGTGCCGAGCCTGCTGGCCCCGTCATGGGACCTTCCCATTCTTCCCGCGCGGACCACAGCAATCGAGTACGATCTCGCAGACGAGACAGCGAGCGAGCCATCGGCGACGGCCAATCGTCCCACCTCGGGTCGCCAACCGAATCCCGCGGCTCCAGTCCCGACTGGTTACATGCCCTTCTCCCCGCGGGCCGACGGTTCGATCCCGCTGACTTCCGCCTTAGGCCTGTTCCTCATCTGGGCGCTCGGCTGCGGGGTTGGGCTCACCTCCCTCGGCGTTGCCACCCTTCGTTTCCGCAAGCTCGTACGGGGGGCGACCCCGATCCGTGATCCGGACTGGGTACGGTCGATTGATGTGCTCCGACAACGGGCGCGCGTGCGCGGCGACGCTCGCATCCTGTCCAGTGCCCAGGTCTCGACACCGATGACGGGCGGTCCGCTGAGGCCCGTGATTCTACTCCCCGCGTCCGCCAAGAGCTGGACGCCCGGCCGGCGCGAGATGGTCGTGTCGCATGAACTGGTGCATGTGCGTCGACGGGATGCGCTGTGGCGACTCGTGGCCTGTGCCGCGGGTGCGCTCTACTGGTTCCATCCGCTGACCTGGCTCGCATCACGCCTCGCGGGCAGCGCGAGGGAGCGCTCGTGCGACGAGGAAGTCCTGGCCCTTGGCGTACGCCCCTCAGCATACGCCCGCCACCTCTTCTCACTGGCGTCGGAGATCAGCCCTGGTCCGCCCGTCCTCTCGCTACCTGTGGTACAACACCCGCATTTGGAGAGCCGAATCATGTCAATTCTCAAGCTGAAGCGACCGCACTTTTCAAGAATCCGCACCTATGCCGCGCTGGCGATAGTCGGTTTGGTGGGCGTGGTTGCAGCCTGCGCCAGACCCGTCCGCATGGATCCAGCCGCGGGCTCCACGCCGCCGGTTGAGATCGAGCGTCTCCCCGAACGTCCGGCCGGGGACCCGGCACCTCCTGGGAATCCGGCACCAGCGTCGGCGCAGACACCCGACAGGATGCCAGCCGAGCGCCTCGCGACGGCTCCAAGCGCGCCTTCCCCGCTGGAGTCGGAAGCCCTCGCATTACAGGAGATCGAGTGCGAGCCGGGGAGATTCACCGGCATCATGCGGGACCGTGAGTCGACGACGATACAGGTATCCGTAGACGGGATGTCGCTCTGCATGCGGACGAGCGGAGATGTCGTGATGACCGCAGACGGTACGGCGGTCGCGAGCATGGCTGCCGGCAGTCGGCTGGTTCTCGCTTCGCGGGCCGAAGAGAGGTTTCATCGGATGGTGATCTCTTCCGGCCCAAGCGGCTTGGAGCATGAGTGGAGCATCGATGGCCGCTCCCAAGCCTTCGACGACGAGGCTCGCGAATGGCGTGACCTGATGCTGACCGTGTTGGCGCGCTCCCGCGAGGCGTGGGACGTGCGCGCCAGGGAGGGGAGCCTGCGCAGGGAGATAGGATCCCACGAACGGCACGTCGCCGGTCTGCGTCGAGAGATCGCGTCCCACGAACGGCATGTCGCAAGTCTCCGCCGCGAAATCGGGTCGCACGAACGGCACGACGCGAGTCTGCACCGCCGGATCGCGTCCCACGAGCGACACGTCGCGGGTTTCCGCCGCGAAATCGGGGGCCACGAAATGAGGGTCGCTGGCCTGCGACGGGAGATGGCCCGGATGACCTCCGCTGGATTGGAAGAGGCGTTGCGGGAAACGGCAAGGGCTTTGGAGCAACTCGACCTGCGAGAACTGGAAGCGGTGGCGCAAGCCCTGGTTGAAGAGTTGGACGAGGTCCGGCTTCGCGCATTGGACGAAGACGTTCGGCGAATCGTAGAAGACGCGTTGCGGCTTCGGGAAGAAACCCGGAATGAAGTCGTCAGACAATTGACCAACACCCAAGTCGAGATAGTACGTGCCGAGGGCGAGTTGCGATCCACGCGCCAGGCCATCGGCGAATACGATCTGGACCGACAGGTGGGCGAGATCAGACAGGAGATCGAGCGGTACGACCTCGACCGGAAGGTCCGAGACATCGAAGCCCGGATCGAGCGGTACGACCTGGACGGGAAGATCCGGAACATCGAGACCCGGATAGAGGAATACGATCTGGACGGAAGGATCAGAGATCTCGAAGCGCAGATCGAGGAGTGGGACGCCGACCGTCGTGCCGAGAGAATCGAGCGGTCGATCCAAGGCGATATCGCCGCATTGCGGCGCCTGATCCGCGCAACCGAATCGAGGCGTTGATCATGAAACGGAGTCGGACGCTGCTCGTCGTGGCGTGCATCGCCCTCGCCGGCTGCGGCGACACCGGGTCTCGAAGCGGCTGGACCACGCTACGGGACACCCTGGATTCCGGCACGGTCCACGTCACGAACATCCCGGGAGCGAGCGTATCGCCCACCTGGACTCTGGTCGAGGAACTCCGCGTCGGCTCCCTCGAAGGCACCGGACCGGACGCGTTCGCGCGACTGAAGGGCCTCGTGGCGGTGGACGGCGGAGGCTTCGCCGTCCTCGATTCCCAAGCACAGGAACTGCGCGTCTTCGGCCCCGATGGTACTCACATCGCGACCCATGGCGGCAAGGGCCAGGGACCCGGCGAGTTCGTGGATGCGAACGGTCTCATGCTCGACCGCAGCGGGCGTCTGTGGGTCCCGGATACGCGCAACGGACGCATGTCGGTCTTCGATCCCGAAGACGGCTTCATCGAATCCTTTCCGTTCGCCGACAACAACTTCAACGCGACTTGGAACGGCGCCATGGTGGACGGCGGGCGCATCTATCGGCCTTGGCGGACGGGGAACCGAGGGATGCTTCGCATCTTCGACTTGACCATGACGCTGGTCGATTCACTGCCGCTGCCAGGGGATGGCCCGGAAGACGAAGAGTTCGATCCCGCAAGCCAGCCTGGTGCCTTCTACCAGGAGATGGGCGGCGGCTACATGGCCTATTCGATCCCGTTCTACGCGTCCGAGGTGCGCCACATCGATCGGCGAGGTGTCTACTGGTCCAGCCGGGACGGAGACCCGGCGTACCGTTTCCAGCGCTGGCAACCGGGCGGTGACACGACCCTCCTCGTTGATACGCGACGACCTCCCGTCGCCGTTCCCACCGTCGAGCGTGACTCCGTCATCGATATGATGAGGCAGATGACCTCAAGCATGGGCGTGGGCGAATGGGACTGGTCCCGGGTCCCGAACGTCAGACCCGCCGTCGAGGACATCTTCGAGTCGGACGACGGCAACCTGTGGGTTCGCACTCCCGCAGCGGACGGCGGAGTCCTGTTCGATGTCTACTCGCGGGACGGCGCCCACCTCGGAACGGCCAGCCTGGGGCCCGGCCTCAACCTCTTTGACCGGGTTGACCCGGTCGTCCGCGGCGAACTGGCGTGGCTGGTCGTGACGGACGAGTTGGATGTGAACTACGTCGTCCGAGCACGAATCACGCCAGCCGCTCGAAGTCCGGCCTGAGAGAACAACCACTCTCGGCTGCCGTGACCGAGCCCAGGTCCTCTCCCGCGAAGAGTGCCGCCAGGCCGACCACGCACAGCACAAGATTGGCGGGAATACCGATCTTCTCCGTCGTGCCAGAGAGTCCCTCTCCTTTCCGGGTCTGCCGTGAAAACCAGGAAAGCATGACAACACTCGGCAGCATCAGCAGCAGCGTGATCAGCACCAGGCGCGTCCAGTGCGGCGAGATCAGGAACTCGTCCACGGTGAATGCCGTGAACTCGTCCAGACCCCATGATGCGCCAGCGTAGATGGCCAGGCCCGCGCCCTACCCGCCCAGGAAGTCCTCAACTGGCACGACTTCGACCTTTGCGAAGACTGCGAACTGGAGGTCACCGAACTGGTCCGGCTGGGCGACGCGAACGGGCCGGGGATCATCGAGGGCGAGTATGTGCGCCTCGTCTGGGACGAAGCACTCGGGTACCTGCACTACATTCCGGGGGATAGATGCTAACGGATTCACATCTCGTTGTGAATGCCGAACTTAGGAGGTTCGCCGGACGGGTTCCCGTTGTTCGGTTCCCGCCGAATCGACTTGGGACTCAGCCCCGGACCCTCGGGCGGTTGTCCAAGGCCT
>JAJDVT010000061.1 GCA_022826005.1 Gemmatimonadota bacterium
AGACGCCATGATCGGAATGAAGGTGTACGGCATGTTCTCGTTGGTGAGGATCGAGCGATAGAGCACCGCCCCGCTGGCCGTGGTGAATGTCGCCACCTCCACCGGCCGCGACGGGTCCAGGCTTCGCAGAGGCGCGGCGGCCACCTGGACGATGTTCTCATCCGTCACTTCGCTGGCGAGGAACGCCAGCAACTCCGCTTCGTACGGAATGGCTTCGGGTTCTGTCGTCGCCTGGCCGCACCCCATCGCGACGGCGACGGTGAGAATGGCGAGCAGCTTCAACGGATTCATGTCTACCCCCTTTGGTGAGAGCTTTGCGGTCCTTCACCTTGGTGTGATACTTCCGGATTCCGCAAAGGTTGCCACGTCAGGCCCCGCCAACCTTCGCAGCAGTAACCTCTAGAGTACAGCGCCACATCACAGTAGCGTCAGAGGGAAACCCCGGTGACTCCGACGGGAGATGCCCGGTACGGCCATGACGGGCATTTCCCGTCAAATCCGCGCGGTGGCCTGCTGGCCGAACCGGATTCCTCCGACAGTCTGCGGATCTCCCCCCCTGTCCAGCCCCAGAACATCAAAACGGTTGAGCCCCAGCACCCGACCGGCGAGCATGACAACGGAAACAGCCCAAGCGCGACGTAACGCGAGCGAGCACACTCCCAAGCCCGCCAGCCCTCGTACCGACCAGCCGCGTTTCGCATCGCAATCCATACGAGCGCGTGGAAGACAAGCGAAAATCGATACCGTCATGACCACGAGCCATCCGCTCCGGTGAGGTGCCGCGCGGGTAGAGGCGGGATCGGGGGGGCAGGTCGAGTCAGATCGTCCCGTGGATTGCCGGACAGTTGCAAGGTTGCCGCCGGTTGGCGCATTAGCTCGGGGCAGTCATGCCCGTCAGAACCCGCCTCGCGGATCGTAACAGGACAGCGCCAAGCGTCCACTACTCATCCCGAGAGCACATTGCTGGAGGTGACGCGCCTGGTTACGCAATCGGCGGAAGTCGCGCCGCATATCCCGGACCCCATCGCTGACGAACGGCTTGTATTCCTCGCGCGCCATCACCCGTCCTTCGTCTGCGGGCGGAACGATCACGCCTTCCGCTCCATCCAGCGATATGGCGGTCGCAGCGTACACGGTGCTTCCGCCATTCAGGGAGAGCACCAGAATCATCCCGGGCAGGCCGCCGTAGAGGGCGGGGCCACCCTGCACGGGGACATCGGGCGCAAACCACGCGACGACCTCGCGGCCACCGAACCGAGCCGTCGCTCTCGTCACTCGATGCCCCAGGTGCATGCGTTGCTCATCGGAAAGCTGCCACTCGGCGTCGATGGGTACGGGAGCCATGCGGAACACGGTCTGGAACGCCTCGAACACCCTCACCGCAGTGCCCTCTTCGGAACCGGAATAGGCGTGGGTGAGAAGATTCTCCGGGCTCGCCGCCTCATGCTGAAACATGTCAGCCAGCGCGTCGAGGTTGTTGTGTGTCATGGAAAACAGTGCGGGAGGGGATGCCTCCCCCTCTTCCTCCGGCGCCGGAAGCATGAGCGACGATGACGGATCGAAATGGAGTAGGAAGGACTTCTGCCTCGCCTCCATGAACCTATCTCGCACCGCCGCCATTTCGCGGGGCACATCGACATCGACGGTTGTGACGCGCGTGTACGTGATCGTTCCGCTCTGAGCATCGGCCCGACCGGGTGGGGCGACGAAGAGCACCGCAGCGCACAGCCACACGGAATGCTTGGTAGTCGTCACGTCTCGGTCACCTCTGACGCTCCTCGGCTGGCGGCACCCTGCTGACTCGCACCGTGTACTGATCGAAATCTCCGGTCTCGATAAACGCCACGAGCCGGTCCGGACCGAAGGCGTCCGGCATGGGTGTTCCCGCCGGATAGCTTCCCAAGTAGCGGCCGTCGGAGGTCAGCACGTCGATGGGACCGTCGCTGCCGGGCTCGTCGCCGCGGCGCCGGACCCAGATCTCGCCGTCCCAAGTGGTGCGCAGGTCGCGAACGACCGGGACCCATTCGGCAGCGGTCTGAGCCTCGAGGAACATCCGTCGCGACCGCACGGCTCCTTCCCGAATCATGTCGTCCGGAATCCGTCCCTGAATGGGATTGCCGCTGGCATCCACGGTCCTTCTCCCGCGCGACGCTTCAACCGCCGTTCGGGCCACCTCGTCAAGCTGGCGCTCGATCTCGCGTTCGAGAATCCGGTCCGTGACCGGCTCCGGGCTGAAGGGGCGCGAAATGATGTGCGCAATCCCCCCCTCGGGATCCGTGACCTTGATCCGGTAAGCCGATGAGTCCGAGAACGCGACGCCCCCTTCGGGTAGCGGGCCTACGAACAGTCCCGGATCGAAGATGCGCGGCGGAGGCGTCGTCTCTCCGGTGCTGATGGTGCGGCCACCAATGCGGAACTCTACCGGTCCGTCGGACGGCGGTGCCCAGCCGTAGGCGAAGACTTCATGCACCAGCTCGTCACTCGCCAGGTCGAGCCGGAGGACCGAGCGTCTGCCCGGCAGATCCTCCTGGTCATCCGGCCGCATGGGGAGATACCGAACGAGGCTCCCCGAGGCCACAAGCACGCCGATGCGCGAACCGCGGTCGGCGAGAATTGGCCCCGCCACGCCCAACAGGTCGTTCCCCACTCGCACCCCACGGTCGAAGCTGCCGTCGCTGTTGAAGATCTGAAAGGTCCGGTGCCGGGGAATGTCGGTGACCACGATACGCCCGTTCGGCAGGATCACCAGATCCCGAGGAAAGTCGAACTCGCCCGGACCGTCTCCGGGCTGGCCGATCGTCCGCACTAACCCTCCCGCACGGTCCACCACGATGATCGTCCGCGCGTCAGCGTCCAGCAGGTAGAGGCTGCCCGCGGCGTCGAAGGCCGAGGCATCGAGCATGCCGAACTGCTGCCACGCCGGTGCGTCCAGCGAGCCCAGACGGAATACCTGAGCGAAGTCGGCCTCCAGTGGGCGGTCCTCGACTGGGAGTTCGATCACCTCCTGGGTCGTCGCGGGCACGGTTGCGAGCGCGAGCATTGCGAGTGGCGGTGTGATCGCAAACATCGGGTTCCGCATCGGAGGGTTGGTTTCTGCCTGGCTAATGGTGGGGGTGTGTGGAGGGACTCGCGCGGATGGGTGCGGGTCCCGTGAACAGATGGAACTCACGGTTGATCCTGCGCCCGCACACCGTTCCCGAAACCCGCGCCACCGGAGCAGTGCCACCCCACAAGGCTTCCAGCGAGATCCCGCTCGTCACCGTGTTCGCCAGCTCGCAACGACCACCGCGCCGCCCGACCGCCCAACTCAGCCCTGCCCGAGGACTGCGCTTCCAGCAGGATGCTGTCGGACACCCATGTGATTCGGATCGACTGCGCCAAGCCGTCGCCGTCCACCACCATCCCCAACCCGTCGCTTTGGAACGCGCAGTTCCTGGCGGCCAGCGAACCCGACGCTTCCGCGCGGTAATCTGTCCCGCGTGCACCTCGGCGGTCGCCACCCCTCGAACGTGGCGTGGCCGCCGCCGCCGCAAGCGATCGTCGCGTTGATGGCCGATGCCCGGCCCGGCAATGCGACAGGGCTCGGATAGGGACCGAGGTGGAAGACTTCGCCGTGCACCAGTAGCTCCCCTGCGTACAAGCCCCGAACCAGCGCGGCGGCTTCGGCTTCGGTCATCCGGTCCTCCGGCGCGGTGATTCCTCCGCACCCGATCAGTGCCAGCGAAGTTGAGTGCCAGCACGATGAGACGAAGGCGTGTCGCGGCTGTCGGGGATGTCGGCATGCGCCCCTACCCGGCATCGCGCAGTGGCACGCATGTCACTGCGGCGTAGATTGCTCCGAAGAGAGCCCATCCCGTCCAGCTCGTGGCGAACCCATCCCGGAGAGACTCGGCCACGATGGTCGCGAGGTTCCCGCTCACGAGCCCGGCAAGGCTGAAAGCCACGATGGAGTACGCTCTCTGGACGCGGCCGCGCAGGACGAGCCACTCCACCACCGGGAACACAGCTATCCCGACAACGATGGCGATCGCTCCGGCAGAGCTGGCGTCTTCGCCCAGGGCGGCGAGCACGCCGAGTCCGGCGGCGCCACTTGCAGCTCCAGCAACCAGTTTACCGATACAGCCATCCACCCCCTCGAGCCACTGACTTTTCGGTCGCAGGAGGGCCACTTGCGCCACCGCTACACCGGCCGCGACTCCGCCGAAACCCGCCGCGCCGAGCGCCACCATCAATGCCACCAACCCGAAGGACATCCCGGCGAACTCGCTCGCAGTCCGGATCGCGGAGTCCGCCAGGCTGGCGGAAGCCCCGGCTCCGACCATGCAGGCGACTACCCAACGCGCGCCAACGAACTTCATTGGGCTGACCGCTCCTTTTCGTGAGGGGAGGTGGTGAGAGCAACGTGTGGGACAGGCATCCGGCGTGTCAAGATCGGGCCACGAGAATAAGCCCGACCCCCCCGAACCCCTTACTCTACGGGATTCCGAAAAGGGGCCGGGCTCTCTCTTCGATTCCTCCAGATGCTGGCCGGTGTCTCGGGATGTGGCGGGCGTCGGGGTCGCAGCTTGCCGGGGCGACGGGCACGGCAGCGGATCGAAACTGAAGGGGGACCTCCGGTGGCTCAGTCGGGGCAGAGAACCGTAGCGTGAAGGTCGAGCACGCCGGTCTCCTCGTTCCGAATCTCCGTCATGAACAGCCCGCAGCCGCTCCCCTCCTCGATGCCCTCCAACTTCGCCTGGGCGCACTCAACGAAGGCGCGTATCTCTTTGTTTCGGGAATGGAAGATGTTGATCAGCAGGCGCCCCAGCCCCACCCATGTCCGTCGGCAGATCCCGCGAGTCCTCCAGGATGCAGACGTCATCTTCCTCGATCCCGTAGTAGTCGGCAGACGCCATGATCGGAATGAAGGTGTACGGCATGTTCTCGTTGGTGAGGATCGAGCGATAGAGCACCGCCCCGCTGGCCGTGGTGAATGTCGCCACCTCCACCGGCCGCGACGGGTCCAGGC
>JAJDVT010000027.1 GCA_022826005.1 Gemmatimonadota bacterium
CGCCAGCGACCTGATGGATCAGCCGCTCAAGGTGCTCTGCGAGCTTGGCGGCTGGCGGGACATCAAGACCGTGCTGCGCTGCTATCAGCGTGCCGACACGGTGCAACTCAGGAAGGCCTTGGACAACCGCCCGAGGGTCCGCGGCTGAGTCCCAAGTCGATTCGGCGGGAACCGAACAACGGGAACCCGTCCGGCGAACCTCCTAAGTTCAGCATTCACAACGAGATGTGAATCCGTTAGCATCTATCCCCCGGCCAGAGGTTTTCGTGAAGCGAAAACACATCTGGCTCCCCTGAAACCCGCAAACTGCGGGCTAGCGAGCTGCGACCGGCCGCTCACCGCCCGAGGCGGCGACGGCGGCTGCCCCGGGAGCCATGATCGCGCACTCGGCGCGCGGAGCGGGCCAAGATCCTGCGGACCGCCCGAGTCATCTGTACGCACGCGCCGGGAAGACGGTTTCGCGCCACTCCGTGGGCAGCGAGGGCGGCTGCCCCGGACGCCATGATCGCGCACTCGGCACGGAAGCCCGACGCGCAGAATCCGGGTCGTCTGAATCGCCATGACGTACAGTCAGGGAACTGTTTCGGGCGGTGTCAATAACCGCCGAAACGGCGATGTCCAACGGGTTCCAGAGCCGTCCCGAAGGGGAACCGGCCTCCGCCAGCGGCGCATCCGCCGCCACCCGTCCAATTGGTGCTCTATGCGGTCGGCCCGGAGGCCCAGCCCACCTCGTCCAGAGTCGAGCGCGCCATCGCCCGGAATTCGTGAAGGGGTCATCCGAATCGCTCGGGATGCCCAGCACCCGAAACGCGCCTATGGAGCGGTGTCCCGCATGACCTCGGATCGCCCGGCACCGACAGAGACGCGCCATCGACTGCGACTGGCAGAATCACCCTCCCAGGGCGAGGTTTTGTTCGCGCAGATCGTGCAGTCCGTCGATCGAGAGAGGAATCGAATGGTGGCACGCACGAAACGAAGGGCTGGCCCTGAAGACGCTGTTGACATCTGAGGTGACTCGGAAGATGGGGACCGATAAATAAGGTGGCGAGTCGAAGAGCACGGAAGGCCCGGCGGCGACGGAAGCGCTCATCGCCGAAATCCAAGACCCCGGCGGAGACTGCCCCGACACCGAAGGCGAAGGTTGCCGGGCCGAGACCAGGACCACCCCGATGGTTCCGGATTCTCCTCGATGGCCCCTCAGTGATTGCTAGAGCTAGAGCGGCTGGTGCGATGCTGGCTCTGTCGTTTACGATGCCACCCGAGGTGATGGCCGAAATGCCTTGGTTTCGCATCCTGCAGCGCCTTGACCCTGGGCTGAGTGCGTGGTTTCTCCTCGAGTTCTGTGTCCGCGCGGGAGCTATCAAGCCATGGCGTTCGTACGTCTTCAGTGCCAAGGGCATCTTCTGTTTCCTGGCAGCGCTTCCTCCAACAGCCGTCGCTCCAATCGAGGCGCTCAGACATTTAGGCAGATTCCTGATGGCGGCAAGTACGCAGTTTTTTGTGGAGGCCGTCCAGGAAGTCCTTGATGCCGTCAAGCTGGTAGTCACCCAGAACAAGAAGAGCTTGGGCAACATGGTTACCCTGGTACTGCTCTCCATGTTGGCTGGTGACATCACGCTCGGGATAGTAGAGCAGGATGCTGACCACGCTCAGCGTATGGGTTGGGTGACCAACCAGGTCCTTCCCTTCCTTGGGATTCCGGTTGACTTCTCGCCCACCACAGTTACCGGACAAGCTCTGGAAAGGCTTCTCACTTTGGTACGCTACGCGGCCTTGACCTGGCTCGGTGCGTTAGTGCTCAGAACCTGGCGGGTCGCGGTCGGCGACCCGCCGGTCGATTCCACCAAGAAATGAATCGCAGCCTCCCGACGACGAGCGCGTCTACATTCACGATTCTGCCGCCAAGAATCGGGGGAGTTTCCGATGTGGCGGGAAGCAACGGATCCGAACATGCCGCCGAGTCGAGGGGCAAGGTCTGGTGGAGACGCTCGCCCACCGCGAGGTTTCGGGCGCGCAGATCGTGCAGTCCATCGATCGAGAGAGGAATCGAACGATGGTACGCACGAAACGAAGCCGGCGGAGCTACGGCGCCGGCGAGTGGGGCCGGAACAGGGTCCGGGTGTTTCCCGACCCGAAAACCGGCCTTTACCAGATGGAGTGGCGCGAGGACGGGCGCAGGCTCACCCGGTCGCTGGGACACCGCGAATGGGTGAGGGCGAAGAAGCAGGCGGACGAGTTCGCCGCCGGATTCGCCAGCCCGGACCTGAACGGCAAGGCGGAAGCCGAGCCCGAGCCGCTCACGCTGGGGGGGCTGTTTGACATTTACGGTGAGGAGGTGACGCCCACCAAGGGCGAGCACACCCGGCAGCACGACCGGACCACGATGGCGATGTTCCTCCGCTTCTTCGGACGGAACCGCGACCCGGCGACCCTGTCCCAACGGGACTGGGACCGCTTCATCCGCGAGCGTCGGGCGGGAAGGATCGGACCGAGCGGAAGGCCGGTATCCGACCGGACGGTCGAATACGACCTCAAGTTCCTGATCGCGGTTCTGAATTGAGCCGCGAGGTCGAGGGACGAGCGGGGCCGCCCGCTTCTCGACAGGAACCCGCTCAAGGGCTTCAGAAAGCCCACAGAGAAGAACCCGACCCGGGTGGTGCTCACCGAGGACGAGTACCGGGCGCTCCTGAAGGTGGCGGGCCGGTTGGACTGGCGGTTTGGCGTCGCACTCGTGCTCGCGCATGAGACGGGCCACCGGATCGGAGCCATACGCCAGCTTCGGTGGTGCGACATCGACTTCGAGGGCGGGACGATCCTCTGGCGTGCCGAGCACGACAAGTCGGGCCACGAACACGCCACGCCCGTCACTGGCGACGCGCTCGCCGCTCTCGATGAGGCACGGAGAAGGAACCCCGGAATCGGAGAAACACCGGTGCTGCCCGCGCCCAGGAATCCGCTGGCGTGTCTCGGGGCTGCCCGGTTGCACGCTTGGTGGAGCAAGGCCCAGATTCTTGCGGGGCTGGATCCGATGCCCGGAAGAGGCTGGCATTCGCTGAGGCGGAAGTTCGCGAGCGACCTGATGGACCAGCCGCTGAAGGTGCTTTGCGCTCTGGGAGGCTGGAAGACCGCCAAGACGGTTCTCGAATGCTACCAGCGCCCCGATGCGGGACAGCTTCGGACGGCTCTGGAAGCTCGTCGGCGGTCTCGCGGCTGAGGCCGCCAATCGGCGGGAGTCAATTGGCGGGAATCGGGCCTGTCAGACTCCCAAGTTCAATACCCGCAACGGATTGCGAGCATGCAACCACCTGCCAGGCTGGCAGGGCGCGACGAGAGGGGAATAGCAGAGCTGTTCGCCCGAGGAGCAACGCAGAGCGGAGCCTTGGAGTGACGAAATGTATCGTCAACATGACATTATGTGATGTTGTCTTTACATCGTGAACAGGTGAAGCGACGCGTCCAGCGCGGATGCATCGCCTCTCGAATGCCGGGGGGATTTTGTCCACGGGCTAGTCCCCGCCGGGCCGCAACGCCACCTTGACCGCACCGCTTCGCCGGTGGTCGTCCGCGGCGCGGAGCGCGTCGCGGTACTGCTTCAGCGGGAAGACATGCGTCACCAGGTCACCCAGGGCGCGGGGATCGGCCGCCATCCGTTGGAGCGTGATTGCGAAGGTGTGCAGCCCGCCCCCGCCCCACTCTTCGGCCCCGTACCCCACATGGCCCTGGACCTGCAGCTCACGTGCCCACACAAAGGTAAGGTCCAGCTTGCGCATCTCTCCGGCGCAGCCCAGCAGCAGCACCCGGCCGCGCGGGGACGTGTACCGCAGCGCCTGGGACATGCTGCCCTGGCTCCCCACGCAGTCGAAGACGACCTCGAACCCGCCACCGGCGTACACCTCTTCGCCGACCACGGGGATGTAGGCGCGGGCGCCCGTCCCGATCAGCACCTTGCGCGCTTCCGCTCCCGGCGCGACCGTCTCATCCGCGCCCAGAGCCGCCGCCAGCGCCGCCTCGTGCGCACGCTTCATTTGTGCCACCACGCGACCGGTGTAACCCAGCGTGCGCAGCGCCCAGATCGTCCCGAACGCAATCGCTCCGCTCCCGATCACCAGGACCGGCCCCCGGGCCCGCAGCGCGCCGCTCCGCAGCACTCCGTGAACCCCGATCGAGAGCGGCTCCGCGAGCACGGCCACCCGGTCCGGGACCCCCTTCGGCACCGCAAACACCTGGCGCCGGTGGGCCACCATCTGCTCCCCCCAGCCCCCTGGCAGGTCCTTGTGGTATCCGATTGTGCTCCCGGGGGACAATCCGCCATCCCACGGGCCACCGTCCGGCCCCCGCTCCCCGGCCAGCTCGCAGGTGGCATGCGTCCCGCCCACGCAGGAACGACACCAGGAATCCACCCCCCAACCCCGGGCCTCGCAATGGAGCATCGGGTCGACTACCACGCGGTCGCCGGCCTTCACGTGAGTCACCCCCGGGCCCGCCTCGACCACCCGGCCCAGGATCTCGTGACCCAGAACCGCCGGGAATGACCCGAACGGCTCCATCGCCGGGCTGGACCGGTAGGCGACATTCCCCAGGTCGCTGCCACAGATCCCGCACAGCAGGATTTCGATCCGCACCCAATCGTCACCCGGAAGCGCGGGCGGCGCCCGGTCTACCAGGCCCAGCCGGGAGGGCCGGCCATACACGAAGGCGTCGCTGAGACGTCCCATGCTCCTCGCCAGGAGATACCCCGGGATCGTTACGTTGAATTCAACTGCTTTCAATGGCGTGTGCGGCTTTCATGGCGGGTCCGTTCTGGTGCGGCACGCGGCGCAACGTGGTAAAGTGGCGTGACGGGACGCGGGCGGGAAGGTAGGGCCGTTCTCGATGCCGCGCGCGGCCCACCCAGCGCTGCCGACACCCCCCGACTGTCCGGCCGGGCTCGCCGAGCGTCGCCCGCCCACCCAATCCAGGCCCCAGACACGAGTTTCCCGAATGAAGACTGCCATCATCGCCGGCTGCCGAACGCCCTTCGTCAGGTCCGGCACCCACTTCAGCCGCCTGACGGCGATCGACCTCGGCCGCCACGCGGTCACCGAACTGATGGCCAGGTCGGAGATCCCTCCCGGCGAGGTCGATCAGATCGTCTACGGGACCGTCGTGCACGACCCACAGGCGCCAAATATCGCCCGCGAAGTCGGGCTCGCCACGCTGCCGAAGGACGTCCCCGCGGTGACCGTGTCGCGCGCCTGCGCGTCGGCCAACCAGGCCATCTCCGATGGCGTGAACCTCATCGAGAGCGGCCAGGCCGATGTCGTGGTCGCGGGCGGGGCCGAATGCCTCTCGCGCATCCCCATCCTCGTCTCCGACCGGCTTTCCCGAACCCTGGTCGCGGCATCGCGGGCGAAGACCCTGGGCGCGCGGCTCCGCACCTTCGCCCGCACCCGCCCGCGCGACCTGGTGCCGGTGGCCCCGGCGATCGCCGAATACTCGACGGGCGAGTCAATGGGCGAAGCGGCCGAGAGGATGGCGAAGGAGAACGGGATCGGGCGCGAGGAACAGGACCGCTGGGCGCTCGGGTCTCACCTGAAGGCCCACGCCGGAACGGAAGACGGGCGTCTCACGGCGGAGATCGCCCCGCTCTACGTGCCGCCGAAGTACACGACGACAGTCGAGAAGGACAACGGGATCCGTCCCGACACATCGATGGAGGCGCTGTCGGGGTTGAGGCCCGTCTTCGACCGCAAGTTCGGCTCGGTGACCGCGGGGAACTCGTCGCCACTCACCGACGGCGCCTCGGCGGTCCTGCTCGCGTCGCCCGAGCGGGCGAAAGATCTCGGCATGGAACCGCTGGGGTACGTGCGCGCCTACGCCCTCACCGCCCTGGATCCTGCCGCCCAGCTCCTCCAGGGACCGGCCTACGCCGCACCGCTCGCACTTGACCGCGCCGGCCTCACCATGGCCGACATCGACTTGCTGGAAATGCACGAGGCCTTTTCGGCCCAGGTGCTGTCCAACCTGCAGGCGTGGGACTCCGACCGCTTCTGTCGCGAGGAACTCGGCCGCGCCCGGAAGCTGGGCCACCCGGACCCGGACCGGATCAACGTGATGGGCGGCTCGATCGCCATCGGGCACCCGTTCGGCGCCACCGGGGGCCGTTTGACCACGACGCTCCTCAACGAACTGCACCGGCGGGACGGCCAGTTCGGTCTGGTCACCGTCTGCGCGGCCGGCGGAATGGGGTTCGCCATGGTGCTGGAGCGGGGGTAGGCGAGGCCGGGGCCCCCGGCAGACACTCTCAGCGAGTCGCAACGTTGCGCTGACTACCGGTGCCCTCTCTCGGAAAGGTCCACCAGGCAGATGCCTGAATTGCAGTCGAAAACAATCTTCTGACCATCGGGAGACCACGTAGGACCATTTGCACCAAGAGCCAGGCTTGCCTCGCCGCTTCCGTCCGCGTTCACCACTGACACGGAGAGTCGGGGGTAATCGTTTCTGCGCAGAGACCTGAAGGCGATTCGCGCGCCATCGGGGGACCACACTGGACCAAAACCCTGGGCGAAGTCTTTCGTCAGGCGGCTGCTCGCGCCGCTCCCATCGGCGTTCATCGCATAGATGTCGCCGTATGTATCGGCGAGGGGGCCGAAGGCGAGTCGCTTGCCGTCGGGGGACCACGCAGGGTACGCTTCGGAACGGGGGTGGCTGGTCAAGCGTGTCACGCCGCTCCCGTCCGCGTTCATCACGTAGATGTCGCTATTCCCGGCGGGGAAAGCATTGTAGGCGATTCGTGCGCCGGCGGGGGACCACGCGGGATTCATCTCGTTACCGGGGTTGTTCGTCAGGTTCGTCGCGCCGCTCCCGTCCGCGTTCATCACGTAGATCTCGTAGTTGCCGTCGCGCTGGGACATGAAGGCGATTCGGCTGCCGTCGGGAGACCACGCGGGCCTACCATCGAATCCGGGGTTGTCGGTCAGGTTTGTCGCGCCACTCCCGTCCGCGTTCACCAGGTAGATATCCGAGCTGTCGCGCTGGCCGGACATGAAGGCGATTCGGCTGCCGTCGGGGGACCACACAGGGTATTGGTCACCTATTGAATTCGTCAGGCGCGTCACGCCGCCCCTGTCCACGTTCATTACGAAGATCGAGCCGTCATCGGCCCCGGGGGGACGGGACATGAAGGCGATCCGGGATCCGTCGGGGGACCACGCGGGATTGTAGCCGTCCGCCAACGGCACCACTCTCGGAACCCACACCGAGAACGACACCGTCCCCGACAGCCCGCCCGGGTCCCTGGCCATCACCGTCACCGTTGTCGTGCCGGGATACACACCCTTCAACGTCACCGTGCTGTCGTCCGCCACAAAGGCCGCCACCGCGCCACGGGACGAACTCGCCGACAGAGACACCGGGTCGCCGTTCTCGTCGCTGAAGCACACTCGCACGCTCACCGACCCCCCAACAGGGACCGTCTGCTCCGGAACCGGGCCGCACGATGTGGGCGCAAGGGGGTGCGCGTCGGGCGGAAGGAGGTTCCCGTCGGGCGTAAGTGGGTTTCCGCAGGCGCCGGAAACCGCCGCGAGGAGAACCGCCAGAGCCGACGGTCCCTGGACGAACTTCGGCGCGCACAGAAAGCGGCGAATCGTCCCGTTGGCAAGGCGCTTGGAAGCGCGCACAGAAGAGCTATCCTGCATATTTCACTTCCCGTTGGGTTCGGGGCCTGGAGGGAATGACAGGTTAGGGTTACCGGTCCTGCCTGGCAAGAGATTCAGCCCGGGCGAACGATGTCCAGGCGCACCACGTAGTCCACGTCCAGTTCATCGTCGTCGGTCGCGTAGATCGCGGCGTCGGTGATCGACCTGATCCACATCCTTTCCACGCCTGGCGGAAGCTCCGGCTGCCCGAGATACCTTCCCTCCCGGTCGAAGACATCGAATGCCACTCCGCCGGGTCCGGATTTCCGCAACCAGAGGGTGCCGTCGCCCGATATCCGGAATCCCCTCTCGAAGGGCGGGTACACCCGGGGAACATCATTCACGCTGAGGCGCGGAGTAATCCGGCTGGCTCCCTCGACGTACATCTCAAGGGGTTCGAGGGCGGCGGCGCGGTCGGAATCGGGGATCGCGACAGGCTCGTAGTGGCGCCGGATCGTCAGGAGCGTGTCTCCCTCCGTGCTCATCCGGATGATGTCGTAGCTGCTCTCGCCGCAGTGTCCACAGAGCAGCCACCAATCGGTTCCCCGGCCGCGCGAAAACCACGATGAACGAGCAAGCGGCAATAGTTCCTCGATCCGGACGTTGCCGGGGTACTCGAACACGATCAACTGCCTCTCAGGGAGTTCCATCTGCGGCGGTTCGACCACCCCGGCAGGAATGAGCAGCCCTTCGGAATCGAGGCGGAAGGCCCTGGTGAAAAAACGCTCACTGTCCCGGTCGTATTCCGACACGAGAAAGCGCCCGTCCTCCGTCCACCCACTGAATCCGCCGCGGTTCATGGATACGCCCCGGTGCCCGCCGATCCTCGTCCCCGTCGTGTCGAATACCTCGAAGCGACCGAGTTGGGTGTCCTCAACCCAGATCTCTCCGTTCGGCGCCATGTGTGCCTGGCCGATGGACCCGAATTCGCCCGGGCCCTCGCCCGACCGTCCGACAGTGCGTACGAATTCGCCGTCCGCATCGAACACCCGGATCTCGTTCGCATAGCGGTCCACGATCCAGAGGCTGCCGGCTTCGGTCACCACAACCGATCCGACGCTACCGAAACTCTCCGGCCCCTCCCCCGACACGGTCCCGATCCGCAGTCCCTCCACCACTCGCCACCGCTCCTCCGGGTTTGCGTCCCATAACCCCTCCGCCGGATTGGTCACGAGAACGGACCCGTTCGCGAGTGTGTCGAAGGACGGGCCCGCCGAGGCGGGTGGCGCGGCGTCGCCCGCGCAGGCAAGTAGCCAGAGGCCGGGAATGACGGTGAGGAGGCCTCTCTTCGTCGGACATCCAAAGCGCATCGAGAGCATCGACATCGTTGTCGGCCTTCCTCGGCGGGCCCTACTCGCCCGCCCCCGCCGTCCGCATCGCCGTATGGATCGCTCCCGCCAGCCTCTGCGGATGCTCCGATCCCACGTAGATCTGCCTGCCGCTGCGCAGCGTGACCGCCGCCGCCTGGTTTCCCCTGATCGTCCAGGCGGTTCGATTGGGCCGCCACCTGATTCCCCAGCCGCCGAACTCGACTAGCGGGCGGTAGGTCAGGCCGCGCACGGACTCGATCTCGGAGAGATGGATGCGCTTGCGGATCAAGTGGACCGGACCGAACGCGATGAAGATGTGATCGGCGCGGACTTCGACATCCAGGCGCATGAACGCCGCGGTCAGGGCCAGAACAAGCAGCATTACAACACCGACGGAGACCAGCGGGAGGACCGTGGACCAGGACATCCCCTGGTCGTACCGGCCGAGAATCTCCACGCTCTTCATCAAGGGGGTGATCGTCGCGATCACGCCCGCAAGGCACGCGCCCCAAATGAGCCCGATCACCCACAGCGGTGCCCACGTCTTTTGGCGATAGTGCACGCGGTCGCAACCCACTCCGCGACTTCGGTTCGCCATTTCAGCCTCCGGCCAGTTCCTCGAGCGCGCGCCGGACCTGGACGGGAACCATCGCCCGGCGCCATTCGGCATCCACGATAATGTTGTCGAGGGGGCGGCACTGCGCACGGGCCCGGTCCGCCAATGCCTCGATCACATGCGGGCGGAGACGCTCGCCCGCCGCGATCTCGTCCCAACCGGCCAGCACCCGCGGCCTGGCGCCCAGCGCCGACACGACGCCGGTGAGACCGGCCATGCTTCCGTCCTGCCCGAAGTCGCCCACCACCGCCACGGACAGCAACGGGAAGTCGATCGAGTTGCGCTGACGGAGTTTGCGGTAGGCGCTCCGACGCTGGAGCCCGCCCGCACCCGGCCCGAGCCGGTCGTCGTCCGGCCCGCCCCGCTGCCCATTTGAGACAGGCCCCATTAAGGGAATACGAATCTCGGTAAGGATTTCATCACTCGCCCGGCGGGTGTTCCAGATCCCGTCGGTTATGAAGAAGTCGGAGGCGGCGATCTCGCGGGTGCCGGTCGGGCCGGCCAGCGTGAAGGTGGCGCCGAGCGCGATCAGGTTCGGGGGCGTGTCGGCCGAGTGGGCCGCGACGCACTTCTTGCCGACCTTCGTCACGTGGCAGACCTCTCCGTCCTTCTTGAGGCAATACCCGAGCGCGCCCCGCCAGAATACGGTCTGGTTGTAGTAGGTGCAGCGGGTGTCGAGGCAGACGTTGCCGCCGATCGTTCCCATGTTGCGCAACTGCGGGCCGGCGACGAGGCCGGCGGCGGTGGCGAGGCCGGTGAAGTGGCGGCGGACGAGGGGGTTGGCGGAGATGTCGGCGAGCGTTTCGAGGGCGCCGATGCGGAGGGCGTGGGCAGATGGGCCGTCGCCGGATGCAGGGCTGCCGGATGATGCGCTGCCGCCGCCGGTCGTGCCGCGGTCAGTGGCGACCTCGATGCCGCGCATGGCGTCGATGCCATTGAGCGAGACGACATGTGCCGGGGTGAAGAGCCGGTGCTTCATGTTCGGCATCAGGTCGGTGCCGCCGGCGATCGGCATGGCATCGGGGCCGTGCTCGTGGAGGAGCGACACCGCTTCTTCGATGGTGCGGGGGCGGTGGTATTGGAAGGGTGGGAGCCGGAGCATGGGACTAGCGGGGTGGGAAGGGACCGCCCGGCGGCAGGGGCCGCGCGACCATGATCCCGTCCTGGCCCTCGATGCGCCGGATCCGCTCGGCGAGGGAACCGTCGCTTAGCTGAACGTGGGAGCCGACCAGGGGGGCGTGCAGGAGGCGCAGCACACCGCCGCGCCGGACGGCGATGCCGGTGTGGGCGACGTCGAGGCCGGGCACGGTGCTGGTCGCCGCGATGATGTCCCCGTCCTGGATGAGGTGTTCCCGGGCGGGGATGTCGGGGGCGGGGATGTAGTGGCGGGGGGTGGGGCGGAGCCGCGTCTCCATGTCGGTGATCGCCTGCAGTACTCCAGGGTCCGCCAACTGCCGGTACGCATCCGGATGGGTCGACATGAAGTCGATCGGGGACGGGTCGGCAACGCCGCCCAGTTCCTCCGAGATGCCGTCGACCAGCCCCATCGCCTCGTTGTCGGCGATCCACTCGCTGAAGTAGTGGAGGCGGCTGGGATAGCCGTCGAGCACGCCGCTCCGGTAGCGAACGCCGGTCAGTTCGCGGCGGTAGGCGACCTTGAACCGGTCCAGGTCCTCGAGCGCCTCCGGCGGCCGGGACCAGGCCAGGCGGGCCAGCACCAGCACGTTCTCGACGAAGGTGACGCAGTCGAGCGTCTCGAGGTTGATGACCAGCCGTTCGGGTCCGGAAAGTTCCAGCGTGTGGGGTTCGTAGGGGGTGTCGATGAAGCGTTCGCCGATGCGCGCGAGGGCGTGGCCGAATCGGGGGAGGGTGTCCAGTCGCTGCTCCAGCGCCCAGGAAAACTGAGCGCGGGCAATCTCCCAGTCGCGGGCGGTGCCTTCGGCGGGCCGTTCCTGACTTGCTTGCGCCGCCTGCCCGTCCGGGGCCCGGGTCGTGCGCTCCTGCCTTGCCTGCGCCCCGCTCGCTTCCGCGGCTGGAGCCCCTCGATACTGTCCGGCTCCGTCCCGGCCTTCCGGCGCACCCGCCCCGGCTCCGTCCGCTTCCGTGCACGCGGCCGCAACGAGAAACCCTGTCACGCATCCCGCGAATACCCGCCGGTACCTCCACATTCGACCGCTCATTTCACGCCGGCCGCGACAGCTGCCCGCGACACCGGAGCCGCCCGCCGCCGCCCGTCCTCCGCCTCCCGAATCGCCCGCCACACCCGCGGCGGCGAAAACGGCAGCGTGTTCATCCGCACGCCCACCGCATCGTGAATCGCATTCGCAATCGCCGGAATCGACGGATGCAGCGGTCCTTCCCCCGCCTCCTTCGCCCCGTACGGCCCTTCGGGGTCGATCGACTCGATGATCAGCGACTCGAGCTCCGGCGTGTCGAGGCTCGTCGGGATGCGGTAATCGAGCAGTGACGGTGCGTTGTGCAGGCCCGCGCGCCCCTGGTCCGCCGACTTGAAGATCTGTTCCTCCATCAGCGCCTCGGCGAAGCCCATGTACGCCGAGCCCTCCATCTGCCCCGCGACCAGCACCGGGTTCAGCGCCCGCCCGCAGTCATGCGCGATCCAGATCTTCTCCACATTCACGAACCCCGTCTCGGGATCGACCTCGACCTCGGCCACGTGTGCCGTGAACGAGTACGCCGGCGAGGCCCCGATCGTCGCGCCCCGGTAGTCGCCGTGCACGTCCTTGGGCGTGTTGTAGGACCCTGTCGCGCCCAGCGTGCCGAACTTCGCCTCGGCCAGGTTGAAGGCCTCGCGCAACGGCATGCTCGTCGCGGTGTCCCCGGCCCGCACCGCCCACCCCCCCGCCAGCAGCACCTCACCCGGTTTCGCGTCCCACGCCTCCGCCACCGCGTCCTGCACCATCACCTTGATCCGCTTCGCGGCCTCGATGCAGGCGTTCCCCAGCATGAACGTCACCCGGGAGGAATACGCGCCCAGGTCGACCGGCGTGAAGTCGGTGTCCCCGGCGAGCACCCGGATGTGGTCGAGCGGCACGCCCAGCTCCTCGGCCACGATGTACGTCACCATCGAGTCCACCCCCTGCCCGATCTCCGACGCGCCCGAGAAGACCGACACCCTCCCGGAGCGGTCCACCTGCAGCTGGATCCCGGACTGCGGCATCTCGTTCGGGTAGATCGGGTAGTTGGTGCCGGTGATGTAGGTGGACCCCGCGACGCCGACGCCCCGCCCGTAGGGGAGCCTGCGGTGCTTCCGCTTCCAGTCGCTGGCCTGCTCCACCGCGTCCAGGCATTCCAAGAAGCCGTTGGAGGTGACGCGCAGGTCGTTGACGGTGCGGGTGTTGGGGCCGATGAAGTTGCGGCGGCGAAGCTCGATGGGATCGATGGACAGCGCCTCGGCGATGCGGTCGAGCTGCACCTCGAAGGCGAAGCGGGGCTGGACCGACCCGTGGCCGCGCTTCGGTCCGCAAGCCGGCTTGTTGGTGTAGGCGCGCGTGGAGTGGAAGCGGTAGGCCGGCATCCGGTAGGGGGCCGTCAGCAGCTGTCCGGAGTAGTAGGTGGTGACGAGCCCGAAGGACGCGTACGCCCCGCCGTCCAGGACGATCTCGGCGTCGACCGAGGTGAGGAGGCCCTCGCGGGTGGCGCCGGTGCGGTAGTGCATGTGGAAGGGGTGGCGGCCCCGGTGGGCGTAGAAGACCTCTTCCCGGGTGTAGAGGATCTTGACCGGACGGCCCGTCATCATCGACAGCTTCGCGACGCAGAACTCCAGGTCGAAGGGCTCGGACTTGCCGCCGAAGGCGCCGCCGACCGGGGGCTGGATGACCCGCACCTTCGCCGGATCGACCTCCAGCACCCGGGCCAGCTCGCGGTGCAGGTAGTGGGGGACCTGGGTCGCCGACCACACGGTGAGTTTGCCGTCGCCCTCGGCGAGCCCGATCGCGCAGTGGGGCTCGATCGGCGTGTGAGTGGTCCCCTCGAAGAGGTAGTCCCCCTCCACCACCAGATCCGCCTCCGCGAACCCGTCCTCCACCTCGCCGAACTCGAGCTTCACCACCTTGGTGACGTTCCCGTTCCACCCCGGCTTGCGCGGCTCGTGGATGTACGGCCCGGCCTCGGCCGCGATGGCCTCGTGCGGGTCCAGGTACGCGGGCAGCTCCTCGTAGGTGACGTCGATGAGGTCGAGCGCCGCGATGGCCGTGTCCTCGTCCAGCGCGGCCACCGCCGCCACCCCGTCCCCGATGTAGCGCACCCTGTCGACGCAGAGCGGATACTCGTCGGGAGTCCAGGGGATGATCCCGAATGTCGTGGGCATGTCGCGGCCGGTCACGACCGCGTGGACGCCCTCCAGCGCCTCGGCGCGCGACGTGTCGATGGCCTCGATGCGCGCGTGCGGGTGCGGGCTGCGCAGGATCTTGCCGTGCAGCATGCCGGGAAGCCGGATGTCGTCGGTGTAGCGGGCCCGCCCGGTGGCCTTTGCCAGCCCGTCCACCTTCCGCATGGGGCGGCCGATGGTGGTGAGGCCTCCACCCGCAGCCGCCGCGGCCCGCGCGGATCCATTCGCGGACGCATCGCGCGGGCTCCCGGTCCCTGGCCCGGCCCTGGTCCCGTCGCGCGCCACTATTCGCCCAGCCTCGCTGCCGCGGCCTCAACCGCGTCGTAGATCTTCGCGTAGCCTGTGCACCGACAGAGATTGCCGGCCAGCGCGGTGCGGATCTCCTCCCGCGTGGGCGACGGGTTCCGGTCCAGCAGCGCCACCGAGCTGCACAGGATGCCCGGCGTGCAGAACCCGCACTGCGCGGCCCCGTTCAGGTCGAATTCGTCCTGTACCGGATGCGTCTCCGTGCCGCTGGCGAGCCCCTCCACGGTGCGCACGTCCTTCCCCTCGGCCTCCCACACCGGCGTGATGCACGACAGCACCGCGCGGCCGTCCACGATCACCGTGCAGGCCCCGCAGTCCCCCTTGTCGCACCCCTGCTTGGACCCGGTCAACCCGAGCCCGTAGCGCAGCGTCTCCAGCAATGTGTAGTGGGCCGGTACCCCACACGCCCGATCGTCCCCGTTGACCCTGAGTCTCACCACTTCCATCCGGAACCTCCTCGTCACCCTGGAATATCGGTTCCGGGATGGGTTTGGTGCCAGTGGGGTGTATACTTGATGGGCAGAGGATTCCTTCCAACCAGCCAGGACGAAGCAGCATGCCCTACCCGGAGATGATGGTCGCGCCGATGCGGGGCGACATGGTACGAATCGGATTTCAGGAACTTCGCGACGCGGAACAGGTCGAGCAGGCGATGGACGCCATGGAGGGGACCGTGCTCATGGCGGTCAACTCGGTGTGCGGCTGCGCGGCCGGGATCTTCCGCCCGGCCGTGGCGATGGCGCTACAGGGCGAGAAGCAGCCGGACCACAAGGTCACGGTCTTCGCCGGACAGGACCTCGACGCCACCGCGGCCGCGCGCACGCGCCTCGTCGGCTATCCGCCCTCGTCGCCCTCGATCGCGCTGCTCAAGGACGGCGACGTGGTCTTCATGCTGGAACGCTTCCAGATCGAAGGGCGCTCGGCACCGGCGATCGCCACGGACCTGCAGGCGGCCTTCGACGAGCACTGCTGAGGGGCCCCGCACAACCGGGGATTGCCGGCCAGGAGCCGTTGGCGCCGGGCGGGCCAGCCTCTCCCTCGTCCCCTACTCGGCCTTCCTGCTTGCCAGCCAGCCGTCCACCGAGAACTTGCCCGGCCCGGTCGCGAAGAAGTAGAGCCAGGTGAAGCTGTAGAAGGCCGCGAGTTCGCCGCGGTTCACGATGGGCCAGAAGGCGTTCGGGGCGTGGCGCCAGAAGTAGGCGACCGCCATCTGTCCTGCCAGGAGGAAGGCAACGGGCCCGGTGAGCAGTCCGGCCATCATCAGGAGTCCACCGAAGAACTCCAGGATCCCCGCGATCCCCATTACGCTCATCAGGTCCTCGACCTGGTTGCCCCCCATCGCCCCGAAGAGCTTCTGGGCCCCGTGCTGCATGAAGAGGAAGCCGGCGACGATGCGCAACGCGTTGTGGGTCAGCTCCTTGAGACCGGCGTGATCGTGTCTGAACATGTTCCGACTTCCTCCTCGCGGGTGGGTTGACTTCGCGGACTGCGGGACCCCGTCAGCTTACGGTCCGAGCGGCGCGGGCGCAAAGGACGTGGCAGGGGTTGAAGGGCGCGTGCGGCGCACCCGGCCGACCATCCCGACGCCCGGCACCGTCCGGGGGAGCCCCGCCGGGGATTCCGCCGGGAATCGGCCCTATCGAAGCCGCCGCCTGGCCTCCCGCTCCGCAAGCTTCCGGGCCCGCCGGGCGTCTTTCTTCTCGCGCTTCAGCCTGCGTCTGGCCTGCTTCTTCGATTCGCCCGGGCGGCGGCAATTCACCTCCACCGATCCGAGCACTGCGAGGCCGTCGATTCGCACCATCGGCGCGTCCGCGTCGAGCGTAGCCGAACCATCGCCGGGCTGTTCGCCGAAGGAGCCCAGGATGGCGGAACCCGCGCACTGAACATGGAGCCCGGGCGGCACCAGGATCTCCACTGATCCCATGAACGCAATCGCCTGGATGCGGCACTCTCCGGGACCGAGCAGGGCCTCGCGCAGGTCGATGACGGCCGAACCCAGCGCCGCCACAAAGGTGTTCTGCCGGGCGGGGATCCACCGGCCCACCCGCTTCGTCTCCCCGAACAGGGCGACGGCACGGTCGCTGGCCCGCACGCGGCCGGCCGCAACGTCCGGGGTCATGCGTTGAAGCGCCTGCACCGATGCGCTCCGGGGAGCCTGGGCGGCTGGTCCCCCGGTCCGGATCCCGTCAACCGCCTTCGCCAGTTCCGGCATCGTTCCGGCAGCGTGGACGATGCTCACCCGCCGCTCGAAGTCCTCGACCGTCAACATGTCTCGGGCGTAGCATTCCGCGAGCACGTCGATCGACTCTTCCTTGGCTTCGGCGAGTGCGGTCTGGGGGTCCGGCGCCGCCCCGGGCCCGCTCACCGCACCCCCGCCCCGCTTCCTCGCGCTCATCTCGCGAACCTCCTCATCCTCATTCCAGCTTGACTTCGATCACGGTCCCGCCACAGGTCTTGCAGAAGCGCGCGTCGGGGTCGTGTTCGGCAGCCCGGCACGAGGAGCACACCATGTCACCGGCCGTCCCCGGAACCACCGCGCCAGTCCTTCCCGCGGCGCGCGCTGCATACACCATCTCCACGCTTACTATCCCGGTGGGCACGGCAATCATCCCGTATCCCAGCAGCATGATGACCACCGCCAGCAACTGCCCGACCGGGGTGTTCGGCGTGATATCTCCGAAGCCGACCGTGGTCAGCGTGACCACCGCCCAGTAGACGGACACGGGGATCGATGTGAAGCCGGCGTCGGGGCCCTCGATCAGATACATGAAGGAGCCCAGGATCACGACCAGCGTCAGCACCGTGATCAGGAAGACGATGATCCGGTAGCGGCTGGCCGCCATCGCCCGCGCCAGCGTCCGCGCTTCGCCCAGATACCGTACGAGCTTCAGGACACGGAAAACGCGCAGCACGCGGAGCACGCGAATGATCACGAGGAAGCGGGTGCCCGGCAGGAGGAGGCTGAGGTAGGTGGGGATGATCGCCAGAAGGTCGATGATGCCGAAGAAGCTCAGCGCGTAGCGGCGTTTCGACTCGACCGACGCCAGCCTGCCCGCGTACTCCAGGGTGAAGAGGATCGTGAAGACCCATTCGGCGGCGAGCAGCAGCAGCCCGTGGCGCAGCATGATCGACTCCACGGAATCGAGCATGACCACCAGAACGCTCGCGAGGATCGCCACGATGAGGACGATGTCGAACGCCCTGGCGCCCCGGGTGTCCGTCTCGAAGAGGATGTCGTAGAGTTGGCCTCGCCATGCCGGGCCGTTCTTCGCGCGACTGATCGGGCTGGCCACGGGCGGCTACTCGGCGTGCTCCGGAATCCCGCTCGGGCAGGACACTCCGGTCCCGCCGAGCCCGCAGTATCCGCCCGGGTTCTTTGCGAGGTACTGCTGGTGATAGTCCTCGGCGTAGTAGAAGGGGGGTGCTTCGGCGATCTCCGTCGTGATCCGCCCGTAGCCGGCGGCATCCAACTCCTTCTGATAGCGCGTGCGCGAGGCTTCGGCGAGTCGCTGTTGCCGATCGCCGATGGTGTAGATTGCTGAACGGTACTGGGTCCCGATGTCGGCTCCCTGCCGCATCCCCTGCGTGGGGTCGTGTCCCTCCCAGAACGCGGCGAGGAGCGACTCGTACGCGATCACATCCGGATCGAAGACGACCAGGACCACTTCCGTATGGCCGGTGCGGCCGGAGCAGACCTCACGGTAGGTGGGGTTGGGCGTAAGGCCGCCCTGGTAGCCGACCGCCGTCGAATAGACGCCCGGAAGCTCCCAGAACTGGCGTTCCGCCCCCCAGAAGCAACCCATGGCGAAGTAGGCTCGCTGGAAGCCGTCGGGTAGGGGGGGCTGGATCCGGTTCCCGTTCACATGGTGGGACTCCGGCACCACGAGCGGCTCCTGCCGTCCGGGAAGATGCTCGCCGCGCTCAGGCATGCGCGGACCGAGCGGAAGCCTGGACCTGTAACTTGCGAACATGGCCCAAGGAAGGTAATAGAGTTGGCCGGATTTTTCCGAAATGCCGCCATGAGCTATTCGTCCGAAGGGCAACGAAGAGCGGAGCCTTGGGGATGCGATATGTAAGGAGAACACGACAATGTGTAAAGCAGACACTACAGTGGGAGCCAGGTCGGCAAAGCGTCCAACGCGGATGCATCGTGGTTCGAATGCCGCGGGGGTTTTGTCCACGGGCTGCTGGACATTGAACAGGGATGTGGTGGGAGCGGGCCCGTATCCGGCTCGTCTCAGACGGGTCGTCGGAATTGGTGCGCACCGGGCCGCGAGGGCGGAGATCGCTTCGTGGCCGGGATACCGGGCGACGCCGTTGCGGTCGGCGCACCGGCTGGCGGGGAGGCTGGGGGTGGAGGCGGTCCGGGTGAAGGACGAGAGCGGGCGTTTCGGGCTCGGGAGCTTCAAGGCGCTGGGGGGCGGGTATGGGGTGCGTTGTGTGGTGGGGGACGGGGGCCGGGGTGGCCCGGCGGGTGGTGCCCGGAGTGGGGACACCGGGGACGGGATCACCGTCACCTGCGCCTCGGATGGGAACCATGGGCGGGCGGTGGCGTGGGGCGCCCGAATGTTCGGGTGCGACGCGGTGGTATACCTGCCGGCGCACGTGACCGAGGCGCGGGCCGGGGCGATTCGGTCGTTGGGGGCGCGGGTGGTGCGGGTGGATGGCGAGTATGACGACGCCGTGGCCCGGGCCGACCGGGACGCCCGCGAGCGGGGATGGACGGTGATCTCGGACACGTCCTACAAGGGGTACATGGAGATCCCGCGTGTGGTGATGGTGGGATACACGGTCATGGCGGAGGAGGTATTGGATACCCTCAGCAGTCCGGGGATGAATACGCGTGAGCACCGAGAGCGGCGAGGCGGGCTTTGGCCCACCCACGTGTTCATCCAGGGTGGGGTGGGGGGGCTGGCCGCGGCGGTGATCGGGCACTTTTGGGCACGGTTGGGGCCGGATCGGCCGGTGGCGGTGATCGTCGAGCCGGAGGAGGCCGACGGGCTGCTGCGCAGCGCGCGTGCCGGGCGGCCGGCAGCGAGCCGGGGCAGCCTTCACACCATCATGGCGGGGCTGAGCTGCCGGGAGATCTCGCCGCTGGCGTGGGAGGTGGTGGGGGCGGGGGCGCACGCCTTCGTCACGGTGGCGGACGAGGGCGTTCCCGGAGTGATGAGGGAAGCCGCAAGGGGCGAGCTCGGGGAGCCGTTCGAGGGGGGGGAGTCGGGGGTGGCGGGGTTGCTGGGCCTGATCGAGGTCGCGCGGGACGGGGACCGGCGCCGGGCGATCGGGCTGGATGAGCGCTCGCGCGTACTCGTGTTCAATACGGAGGGCGCGACCGACCCGGGCCGGTATGCGTGGATCGTGCAGGGTGGGAAGTCGGAGTAGGCGCGGCGGTCGTGCCGTGTGGGGTGGTGCGTCAACACCTGCTCCGGCGGCGGCCGCCTGATTACCTTCCGGAAGCCGCCATCCCCAACCAATCGACGAGGCAGCACCCAATGAGCGACCCCTTCTACACCGCCCGCGCCAGCGTGGCCAAGGTGGACGGCATCCACCGCCGCGCCACCCTCGAAGACGGCACGGAAATCGACTTCGGCGTTCACGGCCCGATCAAGTCGTACTTCCGCCTGGACGCCGAGCCGGACCGCCCCCTCCCCGTCGACTACCTTGTCGCGGCCGCCGCCGGCTGACTACTCGGGACCCTCAACGGCGCACTGGAGGTGCGCGGGATCCCGATGGCAAACGACGCGATCACCGTCACGGCGGAAGGCACCAACGAGGTGGTGGACCGGGTCGTCACCCTGACCAGGATTCATGTCCACTACACGATCAGGCTGCCCAAGGGGGCACCGCGCGACAAGGTGGACCGGGCGCTGGAGACCCATGTGGCCAAGTGTCCTACGGCCGCCAGTCTCAAGGGAGCGGTGGAGGTGACCTGGTCGGCGGATGTGACGTAGGGGGATTGGTAGGCGGTGGCGGCGTTGCCATCCCCGCACCACAATCGGCCATCTGGTCGAGGCGTACCCCAACGGCTGATCTTGACAGGATACGGCACGATGCATTAACGTTACGGCTGATTGCCGTATCGCTGATTCGTCCCGGAGAGAGGCCGCTTAATGGGAATGCCGAAACTGCCCAACGCCGAACTGGCCATCATGCAACTGCTCTGGCGAGAGCCGCGCTTGTCGGCACGCCAGATCCAGGAGCAGCTCTACCCGACCTCGCCGCGGTCGCAGCATGGTGCCGTCCAGAGCCTGCTGCAGCGTCTCATGGAGAAAGGGTTCGTAGTCCGCAACCGTGACGTGGGTGTCTACCTGTTCTCTCCCGTCCCGAGCCGGGAGGAATACGCGAGCGACCAGCTGGAGGTGCTGGCAGAACGGATCACCGACGGATCGGTGGTGCCGATCATCACGCAATTGCTCGAGGCGGACAGGCTGCCGAAGGAGGAGATCGAGAGGCTTCGCGGGATTCTGGAGGAGTGGAGATGACCGATATCCTGCTGCAGATCGGCGCCACGAAGCTGGCCCTCGCGATCGCCTTGGCCGGGATGGCTTGGATGGTCCAGCAGCGCGTGAAGCGACCGGCCACTGTCCATGCTCTGTGGCTTATGGTCCTCGTCGCCATGCTGGTGCCCGCGGTGGTGCCGCTTCGGATTCTGCCGGAGGGGGCGGCGGTGGAGGTTGCGGCGCAGTCCGAGTTGGCGGTGCAGTCCGAGGTCGTGGCGCAGTCCGAGGTCGTGGCGCAGTCCGACATCGTGGCGCAGCCCACAGCCGGCCCGTCTCCCGTTCCGCCGGAGGGCGTGGCGGAGGAGGTTGTGGTGCAATCCGAGGTCGCCCCGTCGGTGGTGGTTGCCGACGCCGGAGCGAGCCGGGGTGGCATGGCCCCCAGGGGTTGGCTGAGGCAGAACGGAAAGCCCCTGGCCGCTCTCCTGTGGTTTCTGGGCTCCGCCGGGTTCCTCGGGTGGACCGTGGTGCGGACGGTACGTTTTCAGCGAACGCTTGCCAGTGCCGCCCGCCCGGCACCGCAGCTTCAACGGGTCGCGGCCGAGATCGGCGACACGCTGGGCTTGCCGCGAGTGCCGCGGGTCTACACCACGGGTGCGCGGGTGCGCCCAATGGTGTGGTGGGCGGGCGGGCGCGTCCGGATCCTGATTCCGGCGGTGTTCGTCGACGAGCTCGACGAAACGGAGCTTCGCGCGGTGCTCGCCCATGAACTGGCCCACGTTCGCCGCCGGGACTACCTGGTGCGCGTGGTGGAGCTGCTGGCGTGCTCGGCCTACTGGTGGAATCCGTTCGTCTGGTGGGCCAAGCGCCGGATGAGGTCGGCGGAGGAGTCGAGCTGCGATATCCTCGCCGTCGCCGCGGCGAGGCTGACGCGGGATCGCTACGCCGAGTCACTGCTCCGTGTAGTCGAGATCATGTCGGCGGTGCCGATCCCGCGGGCACCGGCCCTGGCGAGCACGGCCGGCAGGTGCCGGGATTCGCGGCGGCTGGAGCAGCGGCTGTGGACGGTTATGGCAACCTCTTCGGTTTCGCCCACGCCCGGAGGGCTTCGGGTGGCAGGTGCGGCCGCGCTGGCGTGCGGGCTGACCCTGGGCCTCGTGTATTGCACCCCCGGCGAGCGGCAGGCCTTTGACCCGCCCTTATTCACCGTCACCGACAGCGCGGGAGTGCGCGTGGTGGTCAATTCGGGACCGCAGTGGGGTGAAGGGGAAGGATGGCCGGTCACCGCGGAACCGCTCGTGACCTTGGGGGTCAGGGACTATCCACTTGAACAGCAATTCGAGCGGCTGGGCGAGGCGACGCGGTTGAGCGACGGCACGATCGTCATTCTCGAGCTGCGAAACATGGAACTCAGGGCCTTTGACGCCTCCGGAACCCTCCTGTGGACCGCCGGAGGAATCGGGGATGGTCCCGGGGAGACGAGGCCGTACCCCGATACGCGCGGGGTCCTAACGCGGCTCCCGGGCGATACCCTGCAGCTGCAGAACGGCCAGGACCGCGTGCGCTACACTCCCACTGGCGACGTGCACGAGCACCGGAAGGTCGACTACGCACGATTCCGCCGCTGGGGGCGGATCTTCCTCCAATACTGCCCGTTCGAGTCCTATTTCGTACAGGATCAGATCGTGGTCTGCCACACAGTGATGCCTGACCCGAGGCCCGACATCTTCACTCGCGAACAGACCATCATGCGGACCACCTGGGATCTGGAAGGACTCGACACGCTCGGCGCCTTTTTCGAGACGGCCTGGACGGTGGACGACAACCGCTGGCGTACACCGATTCGCTCCCCGCTGGGGCTGAAGGGAATCTACAGGGTCACCGGCCGTCCCCGGCCCACACTTCTGTTCGCCCGCAACGACAACTACCGGATCGAGTTCTGGGACATCGCGGCCGCCGGGCTGATAATGGTGGTCGAGCGGCAGACTCCGCGCCGCGCCCGCACGGCGGAAGAGGCCGACTTCCGGGTGAAATGGTCAGTGTCAGCGGGCCTCGGCGCGGACCGCTCCGGAAGGGATCCGCACGATGACCGCTGGTCCGCACTCGATTCGCTGTCGATCGCCGAGGGCTTCCTGCTGGACGAACTCGGCTATCTGTGGGTCCGCCGGGGGCCATCCCCGACCGAGGGTGACGAGGGGATGCTTCGCGAGATCACTACGCCGGACGGTGAGGAATGGGCAATACAGGTTTCTTCGGGATTACACGATGTGTTTCGCCCTGACGGCGTGTACCTCGGGACCGTGAAGCTGCCCACCGACCTAATGATCACCGAGATCGGCGCGGACTACATCCTGGGGATCGTCCGGGACGAGGTCGATATCCAGTACGTGTGGATGTACGGGCTGGACCGGGGTGGGGGAGGATCGGGATGATTCGGGGACCGTGCGCCATCGCGAAGACGGCGTGGGTGCTTCGACCTCGGTTGGCAGGCTGGGCCTATCTGCCGTGGCCTGCTCGGTAGCACCGCTGGAACCCCCATTGACCTGCCGCACTCTCCAACTCCCGTGATGTCACGGGACAGCGCCGGCATTCGCAACGTTGAACACGCCGACGCGCCGGACAGAAGAGCGCCATTCGCCCTGGCGGCCGATCCGCGATACCGACATGACGACGACCCGGGCGACTACCGGTTCCGCTATGTCTACAAGGGTGCGCTGCTCGCGGACGGCAGCGCCGTTGTAACCGATGCGATCAACAACGAGACAATCGCGTTGAGTTCGGATGGCACAATGCACGATGTGCTGGCCAGCGGACAGGCGAGACCGGGTATGGCTGCCGAGGAATGTGACGGGCGGTCCGCCCCATGGCTCGCCGTATACCGTCGTGGCACACGATGGGGAGTGGCTGGGCATTGTGGATGCCCCGTTGGGGTTGCAGACTCTCGATGTTGCGCACGCGCACGTCCTGGGTGTGCAGAAAGACGAGACGCGTCGGGAGAGCGTCGTCGTCTACGAGCTGATCGAGCGATAGGAGACTGCGGACCAATGCGAAACGGACCCCGACTCAGCCCGGTGCCGACGGCATTCCGATCCCCGCATGGCACCCTCCTCGGCACGTCATTGGTCGCGGCGGCACTCTCAGCCTGCCAGCCCGATATCCGCGAGACCGCGGGCATCGCCGTCCAGATCGATGACAGCGCCGGCGTGCGGATCGTCGAGTACGCCGGGAAGCCGGAAACCGAAGCACCCTTCCGGTTCCCGCCCGAGCCACGCTACCGCCACGGCACCAACCCCGGCGACTACGCCTTCCAGGGAGTCCAGCCCGGCAGCCTCTTCCCGGACGGCAGCGCCGTGGTTTCGGATGTGCTCAACGAGGAACTGGTCGTGTTGAGTCCCGACGGATCTTCGCACGAGGTGATTGCCGGGCCCGGCGAGGGACCGGGAGACGTGAGCTACGTGGGGGCCACGTTCGCGCTGGGACAGGACAGATTCCTGGCGGTCGATTTCCAGCTGAACCGCCTGACCATCTTCGATGGCGGCTCGGTCGAACGCACGGTGGACATCCGGAACGCCGATCCGCTGAACGTCCTGGGAATCGGCGCGCCCGGACAACTGCTGGGAACCGCGAGTACACTCATGCCCGACTTCGAGGAGGAATGGCTTACCGGCCACATGGCCCGGTTCGACATGGAGACCGGCACCCTCGACACGGTCGCTTCCTACGACTTGCTCGCGCGGGCTCCTCCGGGAATCCGGTGGAACCCGATCGGAGCGGCCGGCTGGGTTGCGGTCGTCGCGGGTCAGTTCGTGTATGCACGCACCGACCGGCCGCAGGTCGCCTGGCACCGTCCCGATGGTGCCGTCACGCAGATCGTGCGGTGGCAGGCCGAGGCGGCTCCCCTGACAGAGGAGTTGCTCGAAGGTATCGAGGCCGGGCTCCGGGCCAGAAACCAGATCGCCAACCCGGGCGCGTCGGATGCCGACATCGATCGGATGACCAGTGACAACATGGCCACCCGCCGGGCCGTCCTTGGCGACCCGATGCCCCTCTTCTCGATCCCCATCGGGGATTCGGAGGGCCGGGTGTGGCTGCCCTCCTACCAGCCGGCAGTCCGGGCCGAGGGAGCACCGCAGTACACCATCATCTCCGGCGACGGGGAGTGGCTGGGCACGGTGGAGGCCCCGCCGCGGTTCCGCATTCTTGACGTGGCCGGTAGGCTCGTATTCGGAGTCCAGCTTGACGAAATGGATGTGGAGAATGTCGTGGTGTACGAGTTGGTGGGAACCGGGTGAGGTAGTTGTGCGGCGTCAGGCTGCATGAGGGCTACTCCGGAACCCCGCCCAGCCGAATCCCGTACCGCACCACCCGCTGGACACCCAGCGCGTCGACGGTCACACACCACACGTGGTCGCGGCCGAAGACGGGTTCCACGTAGATGGAATAGTCGTCCGGTGACACGACTGCTCCCAGGTAGGTGCCGTCCTCGTCGAAGACGTCGAAGCGGGTAGCTTCTTCCCAGGTCACCGCTTCTGGACGCGGTTGGTCCTGATCCTGGTCCTCGTTTCCGGCGTCCCGTCCCTCACCAATCCCAGTCCGGCACCAGACTTCGCATGCGCCGCATGATCCGTTCGCGCTCCTGGTCCCGCTCACCGGCCGCGACCGCAACGGGCTCGACGTCGCGCTCGATCCGCAGAACCCCGTCGCCTCGGGCGAGGTCGATGCGGTAGTCGGCGGATAACCCCGCCACCGGACGGCCGCTCGGGTGAATCGTCCAGTGGAAGTCGGGCGTGAAGGGGACGTACTCATTCACCGATGCCGTCCCTCCTCCCTCAAGTTCACGTTGGGCGACAGCAGCTCCGCCGGTCCGTCCACTTCGCCGATCGAGAGTTCGGGAACCAGGGTTGCGTCCGCCTCCCACTCGCTGCCGGACAGGGTGCGTACGATGGTGGTGTCGCCGCGGGTCTCCACAGAGGTTGCGGGCGCGTCGCCGACGGCATCCGTTCCGGGGCCGCAGGCGGCCAGCGCGGTTGCGGTGAAGACGACGGCCAGCTTCCTCGTCATCGTGCTACATCTACGGCAGGTCCAACCGGTACAGTTGCACCGTCTGCACCCCCAGCTCCGACTCGTGCCGCAGCAGCACGTAGTCCGAGCCGAATTCCAGGACCGACCCGGCCGGCGGCGCCATGTGGCACCGGAACTCCCCATCGGGGTCGAAGGCCAGCCATCCACGCTGTTCCCTGGGTCTGTCGTACCGGCGGACCCAGATGCGACCATCGCGACCGACCATCAAGGCAGAGATGGCCGGAAAGAGGTCGGCCACCGGACGGCCGTCGCTGATGTTGGCGTCATAGGCCTCGGCCATGGGCGAAGAGGTGGGCCGGTCATAGTCCCTGGTGTAGTCCTCGCGCCAGGCGCTGACGTCGGCGCCGGTCACCTCGCGCCCGGGCTCTGTCCACCGCACAATGAGGCGGAGGTTGAAACCGTCGTCGAGGACGCGAACCTCGGCGTTCAGCCCGTGACCCAGCGCCACCGCGGATCCGCCCGCGTCGACCACGGCGCCCGCATCGAACAAACGGGGGAGCCAGTAGGTGCGCAGCGCTTCGTGGTTGTCCTGCCCCCAGCTCCCATGGGGGATGCTGGCCAGCGTGTCGACGAGCTGTCCGCCGGGGCCGTGCCCCTCCACGACCATGGAGTCGGCGACGCTGTAGTCCGCCTTGCGAAACCATGTGACGGTGGAGTTCACGCTGTAGCCGTTGTCGAGCACACCCCCTGCCCTGGACGGGTTGATGAACAAAGGTGTGAGACGGACCACACGCACGAATCCCCCATCCGGCGCGAAGAGGTTGTAGCGCCACGGGGAGTAGTCGCCGACCCAGATCGTGTCGCCGGGGACGACCCAGATCTGGTAGGGGTCCTGGAACTCGCCGGGTCCTTCACCGTGCCTGCCCATCGTGCGCAGGTGCTCGCCGACCGAATCGTAGATCCGGATCTCCCCCCACGCCTGATCGACCGCCGCGATCGAGCCATCGGACAGCCGGGCCGCATCCCTGACGGAGGAGAACCACTGGTTCTCGTCGCTGTCGTCGTCGCCGATGACGACCGTCGGCTCCTCGCCGATGGTGCAGGTGGCGCCGGAGGACGCGGGATCGCTGTAGACGATCCTGACGCCCGCGCTGTCGGTGGCGGTAGTGGCGGGGCCGGGTCGGGAGCCGGCGTCGCAGGCGAAGAGGAGAGGGAGGGCGGCGGCAGTGGCGGTGATCCTGGTTCTGATTGGGCTCATGGTGTTCCTGGCGCCGGTTGGGCTCCTGGTGTTGCCGCTACCCCTTGGACTGCTCCGGGTGTGGAAGGCGCTTACCGGTATTCCGCCAGCAGCTCGTCCACCGCGACGATGGTGTTCCCACGCTGCGCCCCCGACGACACCTTCCGGATCACGCCTTCCTTGTCCAGGATGAAGGTGGTCGGCCACGCGTTGACCCTCCAGGCCGATGTGATCGGACCATCCGTGTTTGCCCCTTCCACATGACCGTCCCACCAGGCCCGGTGGGTGAGGCCTTCCTGCTCCTTCATGGCAATCAGGGTGTCGAGCGACTCGTCGGAATTCACCTCCAGCAGGGCGACGGGCTGGTCCGCATACAGCTCCATCATGGCGCGCTGGTAAGGATACTCCGCGTGGCACGGCCCGCACCAGTATCCCGAGAATACCAGGACGACGATCTTCCCGCGGTACTCCTCCAGCGAGAACTCGACCCCTGTGGCGTCCTTCCCCACGATGTTCTGCGCAACCTGCCCGGGCAGGAGATTCGCGATCTGATAGCGATGCTCGTCCAGGAAATCCGTCTCTTCAGGGTACCGTTCCTTCCACTCGTCGAACCAGGTGACGACGAGCTCGGTCTGTTGGGGCGTGAGTCGTCCCCTCCGCAGGATGTGGACCATGTGGAAAAACGGAATCGACCCGTCCCGCTCAAAGCGCCGGACGGCTTCCGGATGGTTGAGAAGCGCTTCGATTCGTGCGACGATCTCCTCCACCTGGCCGTCCTCGAACAACTCGCCCTCCGGATCCAGATGCCCCGCATCGTTATTGAATGGCTGCGTCCACATTGACAGGCCCATGATGCGGTCGGCGGGACGGGCTTCCATCGAGAGCAGAATCCTCTGCTGGTCGATCATCGCCCGGTGATCCGGGTAGTCGTCGCCGAGGGCCGAGAAGTACCCGGTGACGTGCTCCTGCTGCTCCGCCGTGAGTTCGGCAATGACCAGGCGTTGAGCGAAGTTGGACAAATGCAGCACCGCTTCCTGCCCGAAGTTGGTTTGCGTTTCCTCGGCGTTCATGGCCACGTCGAGGTCCTCCATCAGCCGCTCGAAGAGTTCGTCGTCAAGTAGCTCTCCACCGTTGTCGTAGTCCTCCAGCGGAGGGAACCACTCGCCGCTCAGCGCCGCGGGCAGGAAGGTACCGGCTCCTTTCTCCGGCGCCTGGCGGGAGAAGCTGGGCCATCCCGCCGCCTCGGAGATGAAGGCTCCCGCGACGAGCGAGAGAACGACTGCCGCGATGATCGTAAAGCGTTTTTGCATGGTGCTGTCCTCTGTGTCGGGAGGTGGCCTGGTCGGCGGATGTGACGTAGCGGGCGGTTAACGCATCAACGCCTCCACCTGACGCGCGATGTCGACGAGTTCGGATCGGGCGAATCGCACGCGGCCCTCGGCGTCGATTACGAAGTTCGTCTGGATAGCAAACACCCCGAACGCGTCCGTCGCCGAGTCGACCAGGTCATGGTACACCGGATAGTCGATCCCGTGCTCCTCGATGAACGCATCCATGTCGGGACCGGGCGGATCTCTCCACGCGATGGACAGTACCTGTGCGCCCAGGGTCCCCAGGGTCTCCTGAAGACGAACGACATCGGGGATCTTCTCGATGCACGGCCCGCACCACCGGGCCCAGAAGACGAGAACGGTGGGCTTGCCCGCGGTCAGGTCGGCCAGGGCGTGGCGCTCTCCGGTCGCGTCGGTCACATGGCTGGCTGCGGGAGTCCACGCCTCGGCTTGCGAGAGGACCAGCGCCAGCGTTTCCGCGCGAGCGGTTTCCAGCAACGCACCCCATTCCGGGCTGTCCGGGGTGTGGCCGACCAGTCCCGCCAGCGAATCGGCCCGGTTCCGGGGAGTGTTGGGATCGGACGCCACGACCGCGTAAGCGCGGGCGGCACCCTCGATGTCTCCTTGGCCCAGCTTCAACTCTCCGAGTGCTTCGTAGAGGTCGGGACTCGCCGATTGGGCCGTCGCTTCCTCCACGACCGCGAGGGCCTCCTCCGCGCTTGCGTATTGGCTCAACAACCTTGCGTAGCGCTTCAAGAGGACGGCGCGCTCAAGCGCGAGCCACTGAGCGTGTTCATCGACGGTGCGGCCCAGCGGACGGATGGCATTCGTCTGCTCGAACTCCTCCCGCGCGATCTCCAAGGCGCGGTCGCGGCGCTCGGGGATTAAGGCAAGTTTTTCGCCGACGACGAAATCAATCCAGCCGCCGGGGCCGAGGTTGCGCTCAACCCATAGGTCCACGGCCTCCAGGTTCTTCGACTCGATGGCCATGTCCAACGCAAAAGTCGACATCTGACCCCGCTCCGCTTCCGGCCAAAACCGTTCGAACGCTTCTAATGCCGTCTCAGCCGCTTCTAATGGCTCAGCAACCCGATCCGTGATCCACTGATTCAAGATCGGTATCGCGACGGACTGAGACCACGAGAATGAGCCGACCGTTTCGTCTACCCTTGCCTGCCAATAGGCTTCCTCGGTGTCCACCTCGTCGGCATAGTCGAAGATCGCTTCCACAGTCGCCAGCGGGAGGGTCGTCCGATCCCGGTAGCGCTCGTGAATCGCCGCGAAGTTCTTCTGGTGCCGGGCGAACAGACTGTCGCTGCTGCTCGATCCCATAGCGCGGCTCTCAAGCGAGCGGAGACGGCCCCATCCGTACAGTGAATCGGGGTAGAGTTCCATGGCGCGTTGGAGCGCCTCCAGTGACGTAAGCAGGTTCCGGTCTTCGAACTCGTCGGCCCGCCCCAGGAGCGCATGGTAGAGGGGCGTTCCATCCGCGCCTTGAATCAGTAGATCGAAGAGTCGGCCACCGTTCGCGTCGAGGCGCTGACCGGAGACATCCTCGACCACGAACGCAGCGTATACGGCGCCTTCCGGCAGGGTGAACCGAGTGGTAAACGTGCCGCCGGATCCCGGTCGCATGTTGCGGATGCTGATCGGCTCTGCCTCCGCTCCAGCGGTCCGGTATGTGCCGCGCAGCACAAGCTCGGTCTCGCCCGCAAGTGTCTCGCTCGGCGAATAGCTGACGGTGACCTCGGAGCCCGCGGACGGGCTTTCAGGGGTGAAGCGAAGCCCGGTTTCCCGTGAGCAGGCCAGCATCGGCACGAGGGCGAGAGCCATGCCAACGGCTTCGAGAGTCGACAGGCGATGCTTGACCATGTCGGGGGTCCTTTCCGTTGCGATTCCCTTGAGCGTGGGGCAGATGCCGCGCGAGGTCAAATGGCGGTCCGGCGGCGTCGAAGTCGCCTACCGGTATTCCAGCAGCAGCTCGTCCACCGCCACAATCGTTTTCCCCCGCTGCGCCCCCGACGACACCTTCCGGATCACGCCTTCCTTGTCCAGGATGAATGTGGTCGGCCACGCGTTGACCCTCCAGGCCGATGTGATCGGACCATCCGTGTTTGCCCCTTCCACATGACCGTCCCACCAGGCCCGGTGGGTGAGGCCTTCCTGCTCTTTCATGGCAATCAGGGTGTCGAGCGACTCGTCGGAATTCACCTCCAGCAGGGCGATGGGCTGGTCCGCATACAGCTCCATCATGGCGCGCTGGTAGGGATACTCCGCGTGGCAGGGCCCGCACCAGTATCCCGAGAAGACCAGGACGACGACCTTCCCGCGGTACTCCTCCAGCGAGAACTCGACCCCCGCGGCGTCCTTCCCCGCGATACTCTGCGCCACCTGCCCGGGCAGGAGATTCGCGATCTGATAGCGATGCTCGTCCAGGAACTCCGTCCCTTCGGGGTGCCGCTCCTTCCACTCGTCGAACCAGGTGACGACGCGCTCGGTCTGTTGGGGCGTGAGGCGTCCCCTCCGCAGGATGTGGACCATATGGTAAAACGGAATCGATCCGTCCCGCTCAAAGCGCCGGACGGCTTCCGGATGGTTGAGAATCGCGTCGACACGCCCGATGATCTCCTCCACCTGGCGGTCCTCGAACAACTCGCCCTCCGGATCCAGATGCCCCGCGTCGTTGAACGGCTGCATCCACATCGACAAACCCATTATGCGGTCAGCGGGGCGGGCGTTCATCGCAAGCAGAATCCTCTGCTGGCCGATCATGTCGCGGTGTTCCGGGTAATTCTCGTCAAGGGCCGCTAAGTACCCGGTGACGCGCTCCTGCTGCTCCGCCGTGAGTTCGGCAATGACCAGGCGCTGGGCGAAATTGGACAGATGCAACACCGCTTCTCGCCCGAAGTTGGCCTGAGTTTCCTCGGCATTCATGGCCACGTCGAGGTCCTCCATCAGCCGCTCGAAGAGTTCGTCGGCAAGCAGCTCTCCACCGTTGTCGTAGTCCTCCAGCGGAGGAAACCACTCGCCGCTCAGCGCCGCGGGCAGGAAGGAATCGTCTCCTTCCTCTAGTGCCTGGCGGGAGAAGTCGGGCCATCCAGCCGCCTCGGAGATGAAGGCCCCCGCGAGGAGAGAAAGAACGACTATCCCGATGATCGTAAAGTGCTTCTGCATGGTGCTGTCCTCTGTGTCAGGGCAGATGTCTCCTACCTGTCCAATCGGTACATCCGGACCGTCTCAACGCCGAGGGAATCCGCATGCACTCCGAGGACGAACTGTGCGTCGACATGAGTGATCCGGAAGCCGCCGGGCGTCGTCAGAAAGCCGATGAGTCTGCCCTCGGCGTCGAAGACGTCCCACTCCCGCCCAACGGAATCCTCGATCGGTGTGCTTCGATACCGTTCCACCCACAGGTTGCCTGCTTGGTCGGAAAGGATTCCACCGTGGACCGGATGGTCGCTCGCAAACTCGGTCGCCCGAATTCGTTCCACGGCAGGTCCCGACATTCCCCGGAGGCTTTCCTCGGCTGCGGCCCGCGATTCGTCGATCTCAGCTTGTGTCACCGCCACCGGGATCCGATCCGCGCGCACGATTCTGCGCACCGACCCCGATCGGTCATGGCCGACCAACTCCAATCGGCTCGAATGGCCGTACCAGGCCAACTCGCCGCCTGCCGCGAACTCTGCCCGCCCGCCAAACGCCACTGCATAGCCGTTGCGGCCCAGCTGCTGGCCCGCAAACTCGCCGAGGGTACCCAGAACCTCCCCGTCACGTCCAACCGCGTACAGGAAGTGAGTGGACTGGTCGCGCGTGTCCCGTGAGGGAGATCGAGTGAGGGCGTCGATGAGCAGCGTGCCGTCGTCCAGCCAGCCGATCACGTTCGGGGCGGACGCGCCCGGAAGCCGGGGAATGGGAAATGACCGAGCGAACGCTCCAGAGGAAGTGAAGAGGGAAGCCCGTCCGCCACGGGGATCGACCGCCACAATCGTATCGCCCGGCAATTCCGCAATCGTCCAGAGGGTTGTGAACTCTCCAGGTCCTTCGCCGCTTCGCCCGAACGTGCGCTGATGCCCTCCGCCAGCGTCAAAAATGCGAATCTCGTTGGCCAGGCCTTCCGCCACGGCTATGTCCCCGCTCGACAGCCGGATGACCTGCATGATGCGTCCGAAGATGTCCGGTCCGTCATCCCCTCCACCCGTTCGGCCGATCTGCAGGACGGGGGGAAGCTGAAGCCGCCATTCCTCGCCCGAGGCTTCGAGGGGGCTCTCGGCGATCCTGACGCCGGCGCTGTCGCGAACAATGGTCGAGGACGGGTTGTCGGGCGAGACGCACGATGCGAAGAGGAGTCCGACCGCCGCGGGGCTGAGGGGACGAGAGGCCTTTGCGAGCCTTCCGACGGCGTGGCGCATGCTCCTGCGTGCCCGCTGCTTCAATTCGCCGGGTGCGCCGGCCAGCCGGAACCCTCCCGCAGAATCTCCATCAGAAAAGCCGCTGCACGCTCCGATCCCGTGCGGCCCAGCCAGTAGATTGCCCGCTTGCGGACCTCCGGGTCCGTTTCCTGGCGGGCCAGTTCGATCATGGTGTCGATGACCGCGTCCGCGTTCTCCTCGTCGGATTCGGCGTTCTGGTAGAGGGCATAGAGAAACTGATCGCGCATCTCGGCGCTCCCCAGCATCCCGTACGTGCGCACGACCTGCTCCAGGTCGAGCGACGGCTGTCTGGACCAGGCCCGCAACGCCGCGGAACGGACGGTTTCCGACTGTTCCCCATCAACGACCACGGTCAGGAGCCAGCTTGCGATTCCCTGCTCTCCGCTCTCGATCCGAGCGCCCACCACCCCGAGGTACGCACGCTTGACGACGTCGGAATCGAGTCTGTTGAAGGTCTGCCATAGCGCCCCGCCGGCCACGCGCTCGGCAACCAGCACGGCGGCCGTCTGACGAGGCAGGTCCGGCTTGGAACCGTCGGCGGCAAAAGCGATCAAAGCCTCATTCGCTTCGGGGCTGTCCTGGCGGTAGAGTCCGTAGATTGCCGCATCCTGCACCGAGCCGTCGTCCGAATCCCTCAGGAAGTTCACCAGGACATCGGCAATCTCCAGAGACTCGAAGTTCGCGAGTCTGGTTACCGCCCACTGCCGGGTTCGGGAGTCCGGATGTTCCCCTGCGACCTCGGTCAACAGGTCCCGGGCCTCGTCGTCGGTCTCTTCTCCACCCAGCCAGTTCACGGCCATGTAGCGCAGGTGCGCCGAACAGTCGTCGTCGCGATCGAGTATGTCGCGGACTGTCGGCATCACGTCGACTTCCAACCGCAGCAGCGAGGTGAGAGCTTCCTGTTGAGCCAGCGCGTCAACGCACTCCGGATGGATGTCGATTCCGGCCAGGATCGGGTCGTACCCGGGGAAGTCCAGGACCCTGACGCCGCCGTCACCGGTGATCACCATTGGCGGGTACCCGCGGTTAAAGACAGTGACACCCGAATGCCCCAGCGAGTCCTGTTGCCGTTGCAGAGCTTGAAACGCTTCAAGTTGGAGGAGTTCGGCGTCATAAACCTGCATACGGAGGGCCTCCTGCCAGTCCGTCGTATCCGCCTGCGTGCGATACCGGTCAATCGCCTCCTGCACCGCCCTCCGCATCCTCTCCTGCTCTGCCGCCCACTGCTCCTGCGCCTGGCTTATCTGCTCCTCGTACTCCTGCCTCATCTCGCGGATGGCCGCCGTGTCCCTTGCCAGTACCCTCTCCGCGTCGCGAAGCGCTTCCTCGGCCGCGTCGGGGTCGCCCTGTTCGGCGAGCTGCCGCTGGACACGGGCGCGGAGGTTTCGGATGTCTCCGGAGAGGCGGCCCGTTCTGTACATTCTGCCATCGTGGTAGTTGGACTTGGCCTCATCGAAGACCATCACCAGGTCCAATAGTAGCTGCGCCTCGCCCAGATTCCCTTGCCGATAGCGGGCGAACGCTTCCCAGTAGTAGGAGTCGGGCGCGAACCGCCCCAACCTGACATTGCCACCAGGTCCGCGACTGTATCCGCCACCCGCAGGGTATTTTTCCCGCAGGGCCTGGAAGAGTTCCGCAGCCAGATCGTACTCCCCGCGGTTGAGGGCGCGCCGGGCTTCCATGAACATCCGTTCTTCGTCGTAGCCGCTGCGCACCTCCGTTTCCTGCGCCACCAGGCGCTTGGCTTCCGAACCGGGCAGGAAATCCGCCGTCATCACGGCGGCGTCCCACGCCAGCAGGGCGGTGAGGGCGAGAAGCGCCCAACCGGGATTGCGTGTTCGATTCCTCATCTTATATCTCCAAGTATATGGGTGATATCTTTTGCTATATTTTCGATTGTCGGATATATGCTATTTGATATCATAGTCCGTCCGTGACCGCGACCGCACGCAGTCTGGGCAGGGCGTTCTTGCTCTCCATGCTCTCCCGGGCCAGCTGCCATTCCACATCCGGTGCGCCGGAGCCCAGGCGGGAGATCTGGAGCATGAGCAATTCCAGATCCTCGAGCAGCTTCGGATCATCGAGCAGGGCGAGCTCCATGGGG
This sequence comes from Gemmatimonadota bacterium, assembly GCA_022826005.1. GTDB lineage: Bacteria > Gemmatimonadota > Gemmatimonadetes > Longimicrobiales > Gaopeijiaceae > Bin94. The sequence goes on from JAJDVT010000027.1 coordinate 34,818, forward strand.
GTCCGCGACCCCTGCAGATCGAGGTGCATGCGGGTCTCGGCGAGGAGTTCCCGGCCCCATGCGGCAAGGTCCCTCTCGGTGAGGGGCGTCCGCTGGTCGGTCCGCAACGCGGTGAGCAGGGTTTCGGCCCGGCCGAAGAAGCGGAGCTGCTCGCGGTCCCTGTGGAATGTGTTCCTGCTCGGAAGGCGAGCTGGTCGCACCGCGAGCGTGGCGTCGGTGAACCGCACCGCTTGCGGCTCGAACTCGGACGGGGTCACCGGGGCTTGCAGATCGACCGACGCGCTGGGCACCGGCAGGATGCTCGCTGTGAGGACCGGCGGTTCCGGCTCTGCGGGCGGTACTGGTTGGGGAGGCTCCACGGCAACTGGCGATGGGCCTGCCGCTTCGGTGGGAACCGTCGCGAAGATGGGATCGACCCCCACCTCACCCGGCTGCGATTCCCGCGCATCCCGGCCGAGCACCAGGCCCAGCACGAGAGAAGCCGCCGCGGCGAGCGCTGCGGCCCAACCGGCCACCCTGCGCCGCGCCGGCGACCGCTGCCGCGAAGGCCACCGCCGCGTCCCAATCCGCTCGGCCGGCAACCCGGCGACCACCCCCTCGGCGCCAGCCCCGCTCGCACTCTGCCCTTCGGCCCCGGTCCCGCCCCGGCCCACCCCCACCCCCCCACCCCTCAACCCCCACGCGGCCTCGATCCGTCCCCACATCTCCTCCCGGGGCGCGCGCGGCGCCTCGTTATATCCCAGCGCGTCGACCGCCTGCCCGTCCACCGCGCGGTCAGCGGCACCCTCCCCCAGCCCAGCGTCCACCCCCCGCCACATCACCTCCACGGGCACGCGCGGCGCCTCGTTGTACCCCCACGCCTCGCGGCGCAGAAACTCGGCGAATCTCTCGGAGTCGCTCACGACGCCCACTCCCCCGCGTGCACGGCCAGCGCTTCCCGCAACCGGCGCCGCGCCCGAAACAGCTGCGACTTCGACGTGCCGACCTCGACCCCCAGAATGGCGCCGATCTCGGCGTGCGTGTAGCCCTCCACGTCGTGCAGGATGAACACGGTGCGGCAGCCCTCGGGAAGCGCGTCGATCGCGCGGTGAAGATCCTCACGCAGGTCGGGCTCGATCCGCCTGGACGGGTTCGCCACATGCAGGCGCTCATCGAGCTCCGTCTGCCGGTCGCGGAACCGCTTCACCTTGCGGAGCTGGTTCAGCGACACGTTGGTCGCGATCGCCGTGATCCACGTGCCGAACTTCGCCTCGCCGCGGAAGCTGCCGATCTTCGTGAACGCCTGCACGAACGTCTCCTGCGTGAAATCCTGGGCGAGGTCGTACTCGCCCGCAAAGCGGTAGCACAGGCGGAAGATCCGGTCGACGTGCGCCTCGTACAGCGTTCGCGCGACCGTCTGATCCCCGTCCTTCAACCGCTGTACGAGTTCTGTTTCCGTCACCGAGCCGAGTCTCCGGTCACCCGCCCCTTCCGCCCTGGCCGCCGCCTCCGGTTCGATGACACCGGCAATGTGCGAATTGGTTGCATTGGGGCCGGGGCCCTCCACGCGAGCGGAATCAGCCGATGGCATCGTCATCGCCGAATCCTCAGCCGGGTCACATAGGGTTCGCCCGCGTCGCTCTCGCCCGCGAACAGGAGGTAGTCCCCGGTCGCGTAGGCCCTGCCGGGGTTGATCCTGACCGCCTCCGGCACCGCAGCCCGCCCCAGGAAGACCCCGTCTTCGCGGAATACGTCGATGGCTGTGCCCGCGTCGACCCGCGAGGTTTCCGGAACCACGAAGACGTGACCCGCGCCATCCACGAAGAGACCGGCAATGACCGGCTTGTTCTCCGGCAGGGCTCGCAGGTGGTCCGCCATCAACGCGGAAGCGGACGCAAGTTCGGGGTAGCGTTCAAACGTGGCCCGCACCTCGTCGCGGTCGTCCTCGTCGACCGCCGCCGGCCTGACTCCTTCCAGCGTGAACACCATGGTTGTGTCACCGGCCAGCGTGCGCCTGTAGACCCGGTACTCGCTGCTGGGTGCGAACCAGACATCGTCTCTGCAACCCAGGGCCTTCTGGAGGGTGGGTCCGAACCAGACCGGCCGCCGGCTGCCCACCGATGGCAGATCGGCCAGCTGTCGGGTGAACTCCAGGTACGGCAGCGTGTCCTGCTTCCCCCCGTCCGCCGATACCCGGATCGGATGGTGATGGCGAAGGTCGTTGTTGTCCATGTCCTCGCTTCTCTCCACCCTCGGCAAACGCGTCCACCACTCCATGTAGCTGCCGCCCGGCGGGATCGTGCAACGCTCCGTGAGCATGCCCGACGCCAACCGGCGGACCCTCGTACGGATGAACGTACCGTCCGGCGCGAAGATCGAATAGCGCGGCGCCAGCCCGTCCGCTACCCACAGCGTGTCCCCCTGCGCGATGGCGGGTCCCAGCGCCTCCCGGAACTCCCCCGGCCCCTGTCCCCGTCCACCGAGCGTCCGCAAGTAACCGCCGTCGGTGTCGAAGACCTGGATCTCCTGCGACGTGCCGTCCAGGATGTAGATGTTGCCCCGGGAATCGGCCGCCACGGCGTCGACATCGCCCAGATACCCGTCGGGCGGCCCCCAGATCCGCAGATCCTCTTCGAGGGTCCACTCGGGAGTGGTCGTCCAGGCAGACGCGAGCGCGTTTTCGACGACGGCCTGCGCGCGCGCATCCGCCGGCACTGCGCCGGTGGCCAGAAGCGCGGCAGCGGTGATTGCGCACGGCAGGTGTCGCGCCGGTTGCGGAAGTGCGGGTCGCCGCCATGTCGGGAAGCGGCTCCGGTTGTCGCTGGAGAGCCCGGTCAGCGTGAGCATTCATCGTTGGGGTTGAGTGAGCTTCCGCCGTCTGAATGACGGTGGACTACATCGCTGACACTAGGAAGGGCGGAAGGGTTGCCGGGTGGGTCATCCCGCACCCACCGGGCACTCTGGCAACACCCCCCGCCTCGGGGCTATCCTACCAGCGCTTTTCGCCGATCACGTCACACCCCGAACCCGCCCCCATGTCCTTCCAGCCCCTCGACATCGCCGCCTTCATCGGCTTCCTTGCGATCGTCGTCGGCGTTTCCCTGTACGCCTCCCGCGGCAAGCACGACGCCGCCGACTACTTCCTCGCCGGCCGCAACCTCCCCTGGTGGCTGATCGGGTTCTCGCTGATCGCGTCCAACATTTCCACGGAGCACTTCGTGGGGATGGCGGGCCGCGGATACGACCTGGGTCTCGCGATCGCCAGCTACGAGTGGATGGCCGCGGTCACCCTCGTTCTGGTCGGGCTCTTCTTCCTGCCCCGGTTCCTGCAGGCGGGCATCTACACGATCCCGGAGTACCTCGAGTTCCGCTACGACCTGCGCACCCGCACGCTCATGGCCGCCTCATCATGGCGGCGTACGTCTTCGTCGCGCTGGCGACCGTCCTCTACTCGGGGGCCCTCGCGCTGGAGTCGATCTTCGGGATCGACCTGAATCTGGGGATCTGGCTGATCGGGATCCTCGCCGGGGGCTACACGATCTACGGGGGGCTGAAGGCGGTGGTCTGGTCGGACCTGATCCAGGGCGTGGCGCTGCTGCTGGGCGGGGTTGTGGTGACGGTGCTGGGGTTCCGCGAGATCGGCGGGGTCGGGCCGTTCCTCGAGGTCGCCGACGGCAAGCTGCACACCGTCCTGCCGTGGAACCACCCGGAGATGCCGTGGCTGGCCGTCTTCATCGGCGGCTTGTGGATCCCCAACATCTTCTACTGGGGACTGAACCAGTTCATCACGCAACGCACCCTTGCGGCGCGCAGCCTGGCGGACGGCCAGCGGGGGATCTTCCTGGCCGGCTTCATCAAGCTGGCGATCCCGTTCATCATCGTGTTCCCCGGGATCATGGCGGCCGAGCTCTTTGCCGACCAGGTGACGAACCCCGACCAGGCCTACCCGGTCATGATGCGCGAACTGCTCCCCGCGGGGCTCACCGGCGCGATGTTCGCCGCGCTGTTCGGCGCCGTGATGAGCTCGCTCGACTCGATGCTCAATTCGGCCGCGACCATCTTCAGCGTCGACCTGTACAAGCGGCATCTGCGCCCGGAGGCGTCGTCGCGGCGGCTGATGACCGTGGGGCGGGTGACGACGGGCGTGCTCGTCCTGGTGGGCTGCCTGTGGGCGCCGCTGGTCGCCCGCGCCGGGAGCGTTTTCGAGTACATCCAGATGTTCTGGGGGTTCATCTCGCCCGGGATCGTTGCGGCGTTCCTCTTCGGGATCTTCGTGCCGCGGACGCCGCCGGTCGCGGCCTTCGGCGGGATGATCCTGGGGATTCCGGTCTACGGATTGCTGCTCTGGCTGCTGCCCGAGGTCGCGTTCCTGCACCACATGGCGATTACCTTTCTGGTGATCAGTGCCTTCATGGCGACCCTAACGTTACGTCAGGGTTTGGACGAACCGCGCCGGCTGCCGCGCGCGGAAGGCGGCGTGGATCTCACGCCTGCGCCGGGGGCGAAGTGGTGGGCGGGGGCGGTGATCGGGGGGGCGGCGGTGTTGTATGTGGTGTTCTGGTGAGAAGAGTCGCTGCCACAGAGAGTTCAAGCGGCGTACGATCGTGCGGCCGATTCGCTACCGTCTCCCCGCAACGCCGTTATCCGTTCACTCAGCTCGTCCAGGAACTCGGACACCGTCAGTCCGAACGCACCCGCAAATCTGGCCGCCGCCTCGACCGTGAGGCGTGCTCGCTCTTTTTCCAACCGGCGGACGTGCCTCTCGGACAGCCCCGGGATCTCGGTTTGCTTCAATTGCCGATCATTCCTCATGTCGAGGAGTGCCAGTGAGACTCTCTCCATTTCGTAACGGCGAATCTCCACCTCCGCCAGGTACATGGGATCCACGGCCTGCAGCATCTGGGACGGACCCAAATGCACGTCGCGGCAAGGCCAGTACAAGTAGGAACCGGCCGAGTCGATCTCGAAACGACCGAACTCCTCGCGCTCAAGCCTTCCTACCTTGGGAAGCCTTCTGATGGGGAATTCCCGGACGCTCATGTCGCCAAGGACCACCACGAGTGAATCCTCAAGGACATACGCGTCGAGGATACCCTCCCACGGGGCCGGTCGCGTGAGTGCGATGACCAGACGCTTCACGACCAACGGATCCCGGGACACTCGCAGCCGCTGATCCGGCTTGTGGAGTCGGAGGGTCGAAGCGAGGCAAAGTACTGCCGGCTCCGGCACGTCCAGAACAACCAGATAGCGCGTCTCCGTGTCCACCCAGTCCGGCAGCTTGATCCGGTCCGGGTCCATCAGCTCGCTTGCCAGACCCACGACGAGGCTAGCCTCTGCGTCAGTTGGTGCGGAACGCGACAGCTGATTCGCCAGAGAGCGAAAACCGGCGTCCGGCAAGCAATCTTCCACCGCCCCAAAGAAGAGAATATGGCTGAATGGCCTTGGGTCACTCATCGGCCTTGGACTCCGCTCCATTTGTTTCCTTGGCTCCCTCTGGTGTTACCGGACATGCTTCAATGGTAACTTATCGTTAGTGTCCGGTCAAAGCATTAGGCCGATGCCCGATCCGGCAGTATCTTCGATGGCCGAACCGATCTGATCGGCATCGTCGACGGGCAGGTGGTCTGGCCTGGGACGTTGCCTCTGGCGCGAACCCGGGGTGACCCATGCAGCTGACCGACCGTACAGTCTCCGCTGCCCTCGCGGCGGTCATCATCGCCGCGTTTTCCACTTGTCGTGATCAGTCCGCCCCCCACCCCTACTGGGAAGACCCAGCCGTCTTCGCGGAGAACCGGGAACCGCCGCACGCCTCGTTCACGCCTTCCTCGACGCCTCGCGGCGCCGGCCTGGCAGCGAGTGGCCTTCCCGACATGTCCCCGAACCGCACCAGCCTCAACGGGGACTGGAAGTTCCACTGGGTACCCCGCCCCGACGAGCGGCCGCCGGACTTCTTCGAGCCGGACTACGACGTGTCCGGCTGGGCGACGATCCCCGTCCCGAGCAACTGGGAGTTCGAGGGCTACGGCCACCCCGTCTACCGCGACGAGTTCTACTCCTTCCCGGCCGACCCGCCCTTCATCCCCCACGAAGACAACCCGGTGGGGTCGTACCGGCGCGACTTCCAGGTCCCGCCCGGCTGGGACGGCCGCGAGATCTTCATCAACTTCGACGGCGTGTACTCCGCGTTCTTCGTGTGGGTGAACGGCGAGTACATCGGATACAGCGAGGGCAGCCGCACCCCGGCCGAGTTCCGGATCACCGAGGCCGTGCGGCCGGGTCCGAATGTGCTGGCCGTGCAGGTCTACCGGTGGAGCGACGGTAGCTACCTGGAGAGCCAGGACTTCTGGCGCGTCAGTGGGATCGACCGGGACGTGTACCTGGTGTCGAGGCCGACGACGTATCTGCGTGACTTCTTTGCCGAGGCCGAGCTGGACGACGACTACGAGAACGGGCGGCTGCGGCTGACGGTGAACCTGGCCAACCGGGGGCTGGGGACGGCGGGCAGGCACGAGGTGCGTTTCCATCTGCGGGATCCCGAGGGCCGTTTGGTCTGGGAGGAACCCGAGGTGCTGGAGGTGGATGTCCCGCCGGGCGGAGAAGCGGAGGCGACCGGCGACCGCTCTGTAGAACGACCGCTCCACTGGACCGCTGAGACCCCTGCGCTGTACGAGCTGACGATGTGGGTGACGGGGCCGGACGGCGAGACGACCGAGGGCGCGGCAGGCGGGAGCCCCGGTGGCGAGATCACCGAGGCCGTGGCCACCCGCGTCGGCTTCCGGCGCGTGGAGATCATCGACGGGATTCTCACGGTGAACGAGCAGCCGATCACGGTCCGCGGCGTCAACCGCCACGAGCACGACCCCGACCGGGCGCACGTCGTCTCCGAGGAGTCGATGATCGAGGACATCCGGCTGATGAAGCAGCTCAACATCAACGCGGTGCGCGCCGCCCACTACCCGAACGTGCCGCGCTGGTACGAGCTGACCGACGAGTACGGGCTCTACGTGGTGGACGAGGCCAACATCGAGTCTCACGGGATGGGATTCGAGCCGGGGGTGACGCTCGCCGGTCGGCCGGACTGGCTGGCCGCGCACATGGACCGCACGGTGCGGATGGTGGAGCGCGACAAGAATCACGCCTCGATCATCATCTGGTCGCTGGGGAACGAGGCCGGCGACGGCGAGAACTTCGACTCGACCGCGGCCTGGATCCGGGCGCGCGACCCGAGCCGCCCGATCCTCTACGAGCCCTCGGAAGAGCGCGACAACATCGACATCGTGGCGCCCATGTACGTGCGGCCCTACTGGCTGGAGCGGTACGCGCGGTCGGGTACCGAAAAGCCGTTCCTGCTGGTGGAGTACGCGCACGCAATGGGCAACAGCGTGGGCAACCTGGCGGACTACTGGGCGGTGATCGACGCGCACCCGCAGCTGCAGGGCGGTTTCATCTGGGACTGGGTCGACCAGGCGATGCGCGCGACCGACGAGCGCGGGCGGGAGTACTGGGCGTATGGCGGGGATTTCGGGCCGGCCGGAATGCGCAACGACGGAAACTTCCTGGTGAACGGGCTGGTGTCGGCGGACCGGCAGCTCCACCCGCACGCGTGGGAGGTGAAGAAGGTGTATCAGCCGGTGGGGGTGTCGTGGGCCGTGGGAGTGCGGGGAGGAACTCCGATCGTGGTCGAGAACCGGCGGGCCTTTGCGGACCTTTCGGACCTGGAGGGGGGGTGGGAGTATATGGTAAACGGGAGCCGCGCATTCGAGGGGTCCATTCCGCGGATCTCAACGCCACCCGGCGCCCGTGACACGCTGAGGCTGGAGGGCGTGCCCATGATCCGGTGGGGTCCAGGCGTCGAAGTCGTGCTGAATGTCGCTTTCCGAACGAGTGAAGACGCACCGCTGATCCCCGCCGACCACGTCGTCGCCTGGGAGCAGTTGCGGATCACGCAGACGCGCCCCGAGTCCGGACCCCTGCCCGGCGGCCCTCTCCGTACGCAGGACACACCCGACGCCATCGAGATCACCGGCGACGACTTCACGCTGCGCTTCGACCGCGGCACGGGCATCCTCGCCTCGATGCGGCTCGCGGGCCGCGAACTCCTGGCATCCGGCCCGGCGTCCGGCCCCGCCCCCAACTTCTGGCGCGCCCCGACCGACAACGACTACGGCAACGGCTTCCCGGTGCGGTCCGGTGTCTGGCGCCTCGCGGGCCGCCCACCCTCCCGCCACCTCGATTCCATGACCGTCGCAACGGCACCGGACGGCGCGCGCGTCACCGTCACCAGCCACTTCACGCTGCGCGCGATCGACGCACGCTACACCCTCGGCCACGAAGTCCACCCCGACGGCACCACCGCCATCTCCGCGCACCTCACGGGTGTCGACGAGGACCTCCCCGAGATGCCCCGTTTCGGGACGATCCTCACGCTCCCCGGAGACCTCGATCAGGTGGAGTGGTACGGCCGCGGCCCCCACGAGAACTACTGGGACCGCCGCACGGGCGCCGCCCTCGGCCGCTACACGGCCCCGGTCTCCGAGCTCGCCCACCCCTACGTGCGCCCCCAGGAGACCGGCACCCGCTCCGACACGCGCTGGGTGGCCCTCACCGACGGCTCCGGCACCGGCCTTCTCGTCACGGGGCTGCCCACCATCTCCTTCTCCGCGCTCCCCTACACGATCGAGGACCTCGACGGCGGCGAGACCAAGTCGCAGCGCCACTGGGCCGATCTGGTCCCGCGCGACGAGGTCACCCTCACCGTCGACCACCTGCAGCAGGGCGTCGGCGGCGACGATTCGTGGGGCGCGGTCCCGCACCACGAGTACACCCTGTGGCCGCGCGAGATGGGCTTCCGCTTCCTGCTGCGGCCGCTGCGGCCGGGTGAGAGACCGGACGGGTTGGGGAGACCGGTGCCGGACGCCGAGGCGGCCGACGCAATCCGGGCCCGGGCACTCGCCCTGGACCACTTCGGCGAGGTCAACAAGGTCGAGCACCTCGCGCGGGGGCGGCCGGTTGACGTGGAGACAGCGTCGTCATCCCGCTACTCGGCCGCGGGCGACGCCGGGCTGGTCGACGGGATCAGGGGCTCGATCGACCGGCGCGGCGGACACTGGCAGGGCTACCGGGCCGATGAGGTCACCGCCGTGATCCAGCTCGTCGAGGGTGCGGAGGCGGGAGCCGTGCCGGTGGAAGCCGTGAAGGTGGGCTTCCTGCAGCATCCGGGATCGGGGGTGTACTGGCCGCGCCGCGTCGAGGTGGCGGTGAGCGAGGACGGGGTGGTGTTCGGTGAGGCGGTGGAGGGGGAGCTGGGGGCGTGGCCGCGCCGCCGTAGTGGGGAGGCCGCCGCGGCCCCCGAAGGCGGGCGACTGTACTTCAACGTTCCGCTCGGCGGCCGCACCGCGCGGGCGATCCGCGTCACGGTGCGGACCTTCGGCGCAGTGCCCGACAGCTGGCCCTCAGGCGGAAGCCGGGCCTGGACCTACATCGACGAGATCATCGTGCGGTAGCGTCGGGGCCCCTGCCGGCTCAGGGTGCAACCTATCAAGGAGACCGATTCATGAGACGACTCGCCACAGCCCTGCTGCCCCCCCTCGCTCTCGCTGCATGCACGTACGGGGATCCCCCCTCTGAACCGGCCGTCGCCACATCGGAATCGGCCCACATGCCCACCGACGCCGACCACGCGGCCATCCTGGCCACCGTCCAGTCCCTCTTCGACGCGCTCGCATCGGGCGACGGCCAGGTTCTGCGCGACATCATGCACCCGAACGTCGTCATGCACTCCGTGGAGCGCGCAGCCGACGGCACCCGGTCCAGCTCGACCTCGACCCTGGATCAGCTGGTGGCGCGCGTGGAAGGCAGCGAAGCCGTCCTGACCGAACGCATGTGGGACCCAGAGGTACGCGTCAGCGGCGACCTCGCCATGGTCTGGACGCCATATGACTTCTACGTCGGCGACGAGTTCAGCCACTGCGGCGCCGATGCGTTCGTGCTCGCACGGTCCGGAGAGTCGTGGACGGTCGTGGCGCTCTCCTGGACCCGGCTACAGCCCCCGGAGTGCCAGTTGCACCCGGACGGGCCGCCCTAACCCCCCACCACCCCCGCGAACTCCCCCTCGTCGATCACCACGAAGGTGGCGTTCGCGATGGCCACCATCTCCCCGTCCGACGCCCGCTTGGCGATCCCCTCCATCTCCACCAGCTTCCGCTTCCTCGCCGTCTGGCGCCCCACCAGCTCCAGCTTCTCCCCCTCCCGGGCAGGTGTACGGTAGCGGATCTCGCACTTCGCGGTGTAGGCGCGGGCGCCGCGCAGGTACAGCCAGTTGGCCATGACATCGTCGAGCGCGCTGTAGAGCATCCCTCCATGAATCACGCCCGGATAGCCCTCGTGGTTTTCTCCCGGCGTGAACTCGGAGACGCAGACCCCGTCCTCCAGCCGGAACGTCAGATGCAGCCCGATGGGGTTGTCCGGTCCGCAGACGAAGCACTTGTTGGCGGCGACACCGCGCTCCGGGGGATTGACGCCTCGCCTGCTTTCAGCGGAGGCTCTGCCGGATACGCCCACCTCGATTGCGCCGTCACCACCACCGGCCGGAGTCCTTCCGGCTTTTTCGCGCTCTCCCGTCACTCGCTCTCCCAATACTCGTCGATGATCTCGTCTTCCGATGCGCTATGGAAGGTAACGGTGGCCCAGTCGGCGTCGGCCCCGGCCTCCGGATAGTGCCACATGCCGGCCGGCACGATGTCCCAGCAGCGCTCGATGGGGATTGCCTGAAGTTCGCCGCGGTCAGGGCTGTCAATCGTCCTGGCCGCAAGGTTCCGGGGACCGCGCCGAGTGTCCCCTTCCCCGGCAACTGCAGCGTGGATCCGACCCCACCCACGATACGAGACCAGCCGCTGCACGCTGTTGTGGTGCACCTCCGGCACGGCCATCCGGCTCCCGCGGCGAAGCAAAAAGGCCCGGCACAATCGCACCTTTTTCGCCAATGCCGGTGCCAACCCGTCTGTAAACAGTGCAATGGGAATCACGCGCGCGGCGTGTGGCGGTTCGGCCCGCTCACGCAACTCCTCGGCAAGCACCTCGAAGGCCACGTCCAGCGTCGCTCGAACCTCCGGGCCGCCGAACACCCGCTGGTGCAACTCCCGTAGGAGCGGCAACGAACCGGTGTCAGGCCTCACGTCTCTCCGCCGCCCGGCCCCACACCGCGTCGAACATCGGCTCGGTGAGCTTCCCGGTGAAGGTGTTCTGCTGGCTGGGATGATACGACGCCAGGACCGCGACCCGGCCCAGGTCCACCTCCACCCCGTGCCCGAAGCGGGGACGCGGCCGGGGAATCGGCAGCCCCCGCTCGGCGAGCATCCCGAGGACCACACTGAACGCGAAGCCGCCCAACGCCACGACCGTGTGAAGACCCGGCCACAGCAGCTCCAGCTCACGCTGCAGGAACGGCGCACACCGGTCCCGTTCCCCCGTCGTCGGCCGGTTCTTCGGCGGCGCGCACCGCACCCCGGCCGTCACGTACGCCCCGCGTAGTTTCAGCCCATCGTCCCGGTCCCGGCTCAACGGCTGGTTCGCGAACCCGGCACGGTGCATCGCGCGGTACAGCCAGTCGCCGGCTCGGTCTCCGGTGAACATCCGCCCGGTGCGGTTGGCCCCGTGCGCGGCAGGTGCCAGTCCTACCACCAGCACTCCGGCCCCGGGATCGCCGAAACCCGGTACGGGCCGGCCCCAGTACTCGTCGTCCCGAAACGCCGCCCGCTTCTCCCGCGCGATCTCCTCCCGCCACGCCACCAGCCTCGGACACCGCCGGCACTGCACCAGCTCGTCCTGCAGGGCGGCGAGTTCGACTCGGGTCATCAGGGGCGCTCGTAGAAGTGTTATCGTCGCATACGGAATCTGCGGATCCGTGCGCAAGATACATGTTCCCCATGGGCGGGCAACGGTGCGCGGAGCGCAGCGAGACGAGCATACCCGCAACCGGAAACAACCCATGACCAACCCCTACTTCACCGACGCCACCTTCGACTTCCTCGTGGAGCTGGCCGCCAACAACGACCGCACCTGGTTCAAGGCCAACAAGCCCCGCTACGACGAGCACGTGAAGGAGCCCGCGCTCCGGTTCATCACCGACTTCGGTCCCATTCTCAAGGAGATCAGTCCCCACTTCCGCGCGGATCCCAGGGCCAGCGGCGGCTCCCTGTTCCGGATCTACCGGGACACGCGCTTCTCGAAGGACAAGAGCCCCTACAAGACCCACACCGGCATCCACTTCCGCCACGATGCCGCCAGGGACGCCCACGCGCCCGGCTTCTACCTGCACATCCAGCCGGGGAACTGCTTCGCGGGGTGCGGCGTCTGGCGTCCGGGCGGCCCCGCCCTGCGGAAGATCCGCGAGTCGATCGACGAAGACCCCGCGGCCTGGAAGCAGGCCTCCCGGAATGCCCGCTACCGCAAGACCTTCGAACTCACCGGCGATTCCCTGATCCGCGCCCCGAAAGGCTACAGCCCGGACCATCCGCTCATCGAGGACATGAGGCGCAAGGACTTCATCGGCGTGGCCCGGTTGACCGCACAGACGCTGATTGCGGAGGATTTCCTGGAGACCTATTCGAGCCTCTGCAGGGATGGAGCTACCTTCCAGCGCTGGCTGTGCGGCGCGTTGGGGGTGCCGTACTGAAACCGCGTCGACCGGGCAGCGACTCCTCCCGGTGGATCCGCTACGACTCCGGCAGCTCCGAGCGCGCTCCAGCCGCCCCCGAGAGAGCGCCCGCCAACCCTTCCTCAGCCCGTACAGCCAGGAAGGTCATGGCCTGCGCCGGGACGCGGGTGGTCTCGGTCACGATGAAGTAGGGATCAGCCTCCCGGCCGTCGTCGCGCAGCAGCTCCATGAATCCCAGCGGTTCGTCGGCGGTGTCCAGGTACACGATCCTGACGAGCATCCGGGCAGCGGGACCGGGGCGCTCGGCGAATCCCTGGATCGCCACCTCGGCGACCCGCTGCATGAAGGTTCCGAAGGCCACGTCCGGGGTGAGGCTTCCGGGCTCTCCCCATTCGCCGGTGTCACCGAAGCGCGACATGGTGCGAACGGCACCGCCCACTTCCACGCGCACCCCGGCCACATCGTCATCGGGAAAACTGTGCAGCCAGCGCTCGCGGATCGCGCCCTGTCCGTTGGACAGCGTCGATATGACATCCCTCGGCAGGACATACCCCGTTCCCGTTGCCGGCTCATAGGCATACCGTTGCTGGACACCGTAAACCTGATCCCCCAGGATCAATTCGCGCTGCTCGTCCCGGAACTGCACCACCAGCCGGTCGGTGGACCCTGCGATACCGAACCGGGTCATCATCTCGGTCGACAGCGGGCCCAGGTCCCGCGCCGTCGGCAGGCCGGCAATCCGCCCGAGGAGGACGTGGCCCTGCGACCCGACGGGGAATTCCGTGGTAAGGGATTCCTCCCCACCGATGGTCTCGGTGCCCCACAGGTAGTCCCCGGCCTGGTCGGTGCGGCGTTCGATCCGAACCTCCACCCCCGCAATCCGGTAGTTGACGGCCAGGATATCGGTGGTGTCGCGGTCCCAGATACGCGCGACATTCTCCTCGTCGTCGTAGGAGACGTCCCGGGTCCAGGTGAAGATGGTGGCGATCAGCGCCGCTACGAAGAGGACTGCGTGAAACCGCAGGTCCGTCGCCCCACCCGCTCCGCGCAAGCTTGTGAAACCTTTCACGATGTCCTCGCTTCCGGCTCGTCGGCGGCCCGCTGCCTGCTGCGTGCGTACAGCAGACCGAGGCCCAGCGCCAGGAGGGCCGCCGGCGCCCCGAAGATGATCGCGTAGAACCAGACCACGTTCTCTGCACGCGTGTGGAGGACCGGCACGTCCTCTTCGGACACGATGCCGCCGATAAACGCCTCCTCCTGGTCGAGCCAGCGCACCGCGTCCTCGATCACGTCACCGTTCAGGGGCCAGATGACCTGCATCTGGTCGAGGAAGATCTCGGCATCCGCCAGGAGCAGCGCGCGCATTCCCGCGCCCGCGGCGTCCGAGCCCGTTCCGCCCATTCCAGCCGTTCCTTCCCGCTCCACCGCGACGCCGAGTACGTAGCTTCCCCGCTCTTCGCTGTCTTCGTCAAAGGTGAAGTTGCCGTTGAGGTCGGCGTAGCTGTCCAACGCGGATTCGATGACCGCCTCGGTCACGATCCCGGGAATCGAGTCCCGCCACGCGAAGCTGCCGGCCCCCACGAAGTGCATGCCCAGGCCGCTCTGGCGCCCGGCGGTCCTTACCGATGGATGGGTCGTGAAGCGATTCGTGACGATCAGGCGCCGATCTGCCGGAGAAGGCCTCTGGCTCCTGAGGTGAAACTGATCGTGGAGAGTCATCGCCGGCTGGAAGTCGAAGGGGAAGTGGTCGCGCAGGCCATCGAGGGTGAACTGCGAACCGGCTTCCAGAGCCATCAGCACCGAACCTCCGCCGTCCAGATATCTCCGAACTGCAGCGATTTCGGATTCGTGGAACGGACGCTGCGGGCCGATAATCATGAGCATCGCCGCGTCGCCGGGAACCTCGTCGCCGAGCCCGCCTACAAGTCCGAGGTCCTGGACCTGGTAGTTGAGCACCCTCAGGTCGGCCCGCAGCGTCTGGAGCGGCAGCTGGTCCCCGGACAGCTCGCCGCGATACGGCCTGGGCTCGCCACCGAGTTCGGTACCCGCCAGCGGATCGTTCAGTTCGCCGTGGCCGGTGGTCAGGTAGACTACACGGCGTTCGCGGTTCAGCAGCAGGAGCTTCTCGTGGATCCGGCGGTCCAGCACCCTCAGTGTGCCGTCCGCCGTTGCCATGTCCAACCCCACGAAGATCGACTCCCTGGCGCTGTCGCCCCTGCCGAGGAAGACCTCTCCTTCGGCGCCCGCCCGCCACTCGGTCGCGGCCTCGATATCCACGAAGCGGTCGTACTCCTCGATCACGACCTTGCCCGTCACACGCTCCAGCTCGTTCAGGTAGACGAGCAGCTCGTCCTTGACCTCGTTGACGTCCGGGTAGAAGAGGGCCACGCGAAGCGGTCCGTCCATGTTCAGGACGATCTGGCGCACCGATTCGCCCGGGGTGGCCGTCTTGAAGTAGCTGAAGTCCGCGCTGCGGTTGAACTCCGTCGTGATGTAGCCTATGAAAATCAGGCTGAGGGCGAGCAGCGCGGTGCTCAAGGCCCCGCCGGCCGTATGGCGCACTCGCAGCGTGTCGACGCGGGCCGCGCCGGCGCTTCCGCCCTTGCTCACCGCCCATTGGGCCGCGAGCACGGGCAGCAGGGAACAGACCAGCAGGATTAGCGAAGAGACGAGGAAGAAGCGCTTGAAGCGCAGCTCCGGCCGCGCCGCCTCGAATTCGAGCCCCAGCAGGTTCACACCGAATTCGGTGGCCGGCACGAAACCGACCAGCGCCAGGGCGCACCCGGCGTATCCCAGCATGAAGACGGCTTCCATGCCCCTGGTCTCTTTAGCCGCCCCTCGCCATGCGACGAACCGGAGTGCCTTCGCAACACCCACCGCCGCGAGGCCGGCCACGACCAGCGCGGTGTCGAGCACCGCCACAGCGTTGAACACCCGCGCGCCTGCGAAGACGGTGACAAGCCCGCCCACGAGCACCCAGGTCAGCCAGGGACGCTTCACTCCCATCGTTTCGCCTCCATGACCCTGGTCGCCAGGTAGAGGAAGAACCACATCAGGGACAGGTAGTAGACGATGTCGCGCAGGTGGAAGATCCCCTGCTGAAAGCCGACAAAGTGGCGCTGGTGGATGGCCAGCGCCGCAAGGAACCGGGAGAGCGGATACTCGACCGCCTCCGAAAGCTCCCAGAACAGGTAGAACATGGTGGTGATCACGGAGGTGACGACCGCGGCCACCAGCTGGCTGCGGCTCAGCGCGCTGCCGAAGAGGCCGATCGCGAGGACCGCCCCGCCGATCAGCGTCAGACCCGCGTACCCGGCGACGATCTGCCCGATTGCGATCTTGCCGTTGACGAGGATCAGCAGCGGCATGTAGATCGTCGCCGCGTTGAGGGCTGACAGGAAGGCGAGCGCGGCGAGGAACTTGCCGAGCACGATCTCCCGGTCGCGGACCGGCGACGTGTCCAGCAGGACCTGCGTGCCGGTCTGGCGCTCCTCGGCGATCAGGCGCAGCGAGAGGACCACCGCCGCGATCGTGGTCATGCCGCTCGCGAAGTAGAAGAAGACGCTGAGGATATCTCCGGATAGCCTCTCGGCGGTGGGCCCCAGAGCCACACCGAAGAAGAGGAGCCCATCGAGGAAGAGAACCACCGCTCCCACGATGTACCCGATCGGCGCCCGCACATAGGCGTTGAATTCGCGCCGGAAGATGATGCCGGTGGCACCCATCGTCAGTTGGCCCCTCCAGCCACGAGCCCGACGAAGACCCGCTCGAGCTGGCGTTCCGCGCGCGTGAGCGTGATCACGTCATGGCCGGCCTCGACCAGCGCCCGGCAGACCTCCGCCCGCACATCCGAATCGCCCTCGATGCGGAAGGTCGCGCTGCCGGGCTCTTCGGCGATGCCGTCGGACGCACCCAGCGGCTTCACCTTCTTCACCCCGGCCAGCCCGGCGATCCGGGCGCGCGCGGCAGCGACACCGCTTGCGCCGGGCCGCACGGTCACGCGAATGCGGCGCGATAGGAAGAGCCGGTCCTCCAGCTCCGCCTCCGTGCCGGACGCAACGATCCGGCCGTCGTCGAGGATCAGCAGGCGGTCGCAGGTCTGGCTGATCTCCGGGAGGATGTGGCTGGAGATGAGGATGGTGTGCGAGTCCTTCAGCGCCCGGATCATGGCGCGCATCTCCACGATCTGCACCGGGTCGAGGTCGTGGGTGGGCTCGTCCAGGATGAGGAGGTCCGGCTCGTGGATGATCGCCTGGGCGACGCCGACCCGCTGGCGGTACCCCTGGGAGAGGTGGCGCGCGGGCATGTCCCGCACCTCGGTGATGCGCGTGCTCTCCTCGACGACGGGCATCCGCCCGGCCACCGCCTCTGCCGTCATCCCCTTGAGGCGCCCGGCGAAGGCGAGGTAATCGCGCACGGTCATGTCGCCGTACACTGGGGGAACTTCGGGGAGATAGCCGACGCGCTTCCGCACCTCGTGGGGGTTCTGCAGCACGTCGTGTCCGTCGATCCTCACCCTCCCGGACGAAGGACGCAGGCCGCAGGCGAGGATGCGCAGCAGCGTGGTCTTGCCCACCCCGTTGAGCCCCAGAATGCCCACCGTGTCGCCCTTCCCGATCTCGAAGGACACGGGGCCGAGGGCCCGCTTGGGGCCGTAGTACCGGGTGACTTTGGTCAGCTCAACCATGCGGATCCGAAGGCGACGAGGCGGTTGACGGGGGGAACGTGTACGCGTGCAAAGCTAGATGGCGGCCGGATGGGGTCAAGTGCGGGTACGGCCCGGCAGAGCCGGGAAACCGTTCATCCTGGTTGGACTATGAAGCCGTGGACGACAGTTGTCGGAGCGCCATCGCCATGGAACAACACGCCGCTACCATGATCCCTGCAGGCCACCAACCAACCGAGCCGCGGATTCCCTCATACAGGCTGGCCGCGGCCGCAAGGATCGCCAGCGCGATGACTGCGCTATGGTTGCGGCGCAGCATCTGAATGATCCGAGACCCCTGGCCACCCTGCTCGACAACAGCCCCCGCGGTTGCCACCAGGTAGAGTGCCGGACCGAGAATCATCACCCCGAATCCGTGCGACCACCCCTGCCATCCGTCGACTATTCCGTAAGCAACCCCGCCTGCCCCGCTGACCATCATGAGCAGGACCCCAATGACCAAGACACTGTGGGCCCGCCCTTGTCGACGAGGATCCACCCGCTCATCCGATTCCTTCATACAAACCTGCTCCTTCCTTTCGAATCGCTCCCTGCATTCGGCCATCCCGATAGCGTCACTGCCTCTGCTCCCGCCTACGGGTCACCCGCCTGTTCCAGCGCCGCCCGCGCCTGCACAATCGCCACCAGCATGCCTCGCGTCCGCACCCGCGTGCCGACGCGGTCAAGCAGCCATGCCTCGAAGAGCGGCGGAATCACGCGCACCGGCTCCTCCCTCGACACGACCCGTTCCATGTGCCCTGCGAGCGCCTCGCGGGCAGGGGCCCCCGCGCGGCCCAGCTCCAGGGCCCGGGACCAGTACTCCATCCGGTCGGCGTGGGCCGCGAAGAAGGACTCCTCGACCGCCGGGTCCAGGGACAATCCGCGCGCGGCGGCGTCCGCAATCCTCATTTCGCGGGTTCCCGCGTCGGCCAGGAGGTTGTCGAGCAGTTCCCGGTCGGCCTCCGCGAGTTGAGCACGCGCCTGGGGAGGTATGAAGAAGAAGTCGCGAGCGACTGCTCCAGCGGCAAGCGCTCCGGAGGGGTGGCCGGGAACCGGAGTGCCGGCAGCGTCCACCCGCCCGTCCCAGGTCACCAGCGGCAGCTGCGATTCCAGCCATGCGCCCGGATCTTCGGCGATCCTCGCCACGGTCACCGAGCTTCCGGCCGCCACGGCGAAGTTGCGCGCTTCGCGTTCCGTCCGATTGACGGCCGCATCCGCCTCGGCCAGCCGCCTCTGCCGCAGGAAACCGATGAACTGGAACTCGACCTCGGGGAAGGTGGGGCGATAGAGGATGTGGAACCCCTCGCTGCTCTGGGTGACCGGTGACACATGGCCGACCTCCAGACGGAAGGCGACACGGTCCAGGGTGGAAGGCAGCTCGCCCGGGGCGACGAGGCCCATCACCCCGCCCGATGGTTTCGAGGCCTCGTCCTCGCTCTCGGCGACGGCATTGATCCATGAACCGCCGTCGACAAGATCCTGCAGCAGCCGGTCCGCCTTTCTCTGCTGCTGCAGACGCAGGGTCGACGACATCCCCGGGTCGGCCCGGCGCAGTACCTGCGCGACCAGGCGAAGCGCGCCCTCCTCGTGGACCGCCTCGGCTTCGGCCGCCGTCACCACGACCATGGCCCCCAGGCGCTGCTCCCGATCGGCGGCCAGGATCGCATCACGGCGCGCAGCCCACGCGACCGCCTCCAGCGCCTCGCGGCCCAGAAGCGAGTCGCCCGCCGCCGCGCGTTGCGACATGGCCGCCGCACCGACCCAGTGGTCCACCAGTTCGGCGACGGCCACCGTATCGAGCGGGAAAGGCTGAGCCATCACGAGCAGCTCGGCCAGCCGCTCCTCGGTAAGGGTCCAATCACCCGCGCGGGCCACCACCCCCCGGTCCAGGATGTCGCCGCACGCGGCCAGCGCCCCCAGCGACGCGAGCAGGAGGACCGGCGCGCCGACCCGGCCCCACATGCCTCGCCACCCTCGCGGATTCGGCCGCGGACCGCCTCCCACCACCGCCTACTTGATCGTCACCATGATGGTGTCGGCGACGGGGGGATCGAGCGGGATGTGAACGCCGTCGGCGACCACTGCGATGATCCGGTGCTCACCCGGCGGAAGGTCCTCCAGGGTGAACTCGGTCTGGGCGAGGCCCATGTGAAAGTGGACGCCGGGGTCGTTGGGGATGGGCAGCTCCCAGTCCACGTCGCCGTTCACGATCAGGTGGTGGTGGCCGGTGCCGGAATCCATGACGCCAGCCTCCACGACCTGGAGGTTCTCGACCTCCATCACCACCAGCACCGGCCCGGCATCGAGCTCGGCGCCATCGGCCGGCGACACGATCGTCACGGTGGCCGGACCGGCCGCCGCCTCCATCGGCACCATGTCCGTCTCGTCCGCCTCGCCGCCCGCATCTCCGCCTCCGCACCCGGCCATCGCGGCCATGACCGCGGACCCCACCATGAAGCGAAGCGTTCGCTCGATCTTTGCCATCTTTTTCTCCCGTCTTCTACCACGGAGTGGACTGAACCGGACTGGCAAACTGCCGCTTTGGGCGCCTGCGCGCCAGTCCGGTGCCGGGACGCACTTGATGATGGTGTTGCTCCGCCAACCGACTGCCGGACGGCTGGACCATCGCGCGGCGCTTGACACCCCCCCCGGCCAGCCGGATTCTTCCCGGCCATGCCGACCCGAATCGTTCCTCTCCCTGCGCCGCTCTTCGTGGCGCTGGTGGCTCCGCTCACCACCCCCGACCTCTCTGCCCAATCCCGCGCGGCTGCCCGCATCGACCCCGACACCATGCCCCGCCCTACGCTGGAGGCGAGGCGTACGGCCGGACCCATCACCCTCGACGGCACCCTGGACGAAGCGGCCTGGGCGCTGGCCGACTCCACCCGGGGCACGTTCTATCAGTCGATCCCGGACCAGGGCGCGCCCGCCAGCGAGCGCACCGTCGTCCGCGTGCTCTATGACGACGACCGCCTCTACGTCGGCGCGGTCATGTACGACAGCCGCCCCGACCTGCTGGTGTCCGCCGGCATGGAGCAGGACTTTGCGACGCAGGACTCGGACATCTTCGGCTTCGCGCTCGACACCTACCTTGACCGGCAGAACGCGTTCCTCTTTGCGGTGAACCCGGCCGGGGCGCTCTTCGACGCGCAGGCGTTCAACGACCAGCAGTCGGTGAACCGGGCCTGGGAAGGCGAAGTCGAGGTGTCGACGCGGATCACGGACGACGGATGGGTGGCCGAGGTGGCCGTGCCGCTGACGACGCTGCGTTTCCGCGCCACCGAAGGCGCGCAGAGCTGGGGATTGAACTTTGCGCGCCGTATCCGGCGCATTGCAGAGGACTCGCAGTGGGCGCCGCTGACCCGGCAGTTCCGCATCTACAAGATGTCCCGGGCGGGGACGCTGACCTCGCTGGAGGGGCTCAGGCAGGGCCGGAACCTGTGGGTGAAGCCGTTCGTGAACGGGGTTCGCACGGACGGCGCGCGGGCTGCGTCGCCGGGTGAGGCGCTGGAGGGCGGGTTCGACTTGAAGTGGGGGGTTACCCCTCAGTTTACACTCGACCTTACAGCACTGACCGACTTCTCCCAGGTGGAAGTCGACGAGCAGCAGATCAACCTGACCCGCTTTTCCCTCTTCTTCCCCGAAAAGAGGGATTTCTTCCTGGAAAACGAGGGAATATTCGCCTTTCAGGATGCGCGGGTCCGCAATTTCCGCACCGGTTCCGGACCGCAGAACTTCAAGCTTTTCCACAGCCGGAGGATCGGGCTGTCGGCGGAGCGGACGCCGGTGCCGATCGCGGGCGGGGTGCGGCTCACGGGGCGCGCTGGCGGCTACGCGATAGGGCTCCTCAACATGCAGACGCTCGACGAGCCCGGCAGCCCGGGTGGGACGGGCGGCTCCCGCCAGACAGGCAGCCCGGGCGATATGGGAGGCCCCGCCCGGGCCGGGAGTCCGGGCGAGAACTTTTCCGTGGTCCGGCTGCGGAAGAACGTGCTTGGCAGCAGCGACATCGGGGTGATGTTCGTCAATCGGGCAGGCACGGGGCCGGAGGTCGCCGGCGACTACAACCGGTCGTTCGGCGCGGACGCCAACCTGAGGCTCGCCGGCGGGCGGATGCTGCTGAATTCGTACATCGCGCTCACCGACGGGCCGGATGCGGACGGTGACCGTACGGCGGGTGCGCTGGAGGTCGCGTGGCGCGATCCGCTCTGGGACGCGTCCATGCTGCTCAAGACGGTGGGCGACGACTTCAATCCCGGAGTCGGATTCGTGGCCCGGCGAGGCGTGCGGCAGGGGTTCGTGACCCTCGGCGCGCATCCCCAGCCGCCGATTCCACGGGTGCGCGAACTGAATCCCTACGTGGATGTCGACCTCTACACGGATCCGGGTTGGGTGCTGGAGACGCGGGAGATCACGCCCGGTCTCGGGGTGGCCTTCCTCGACAGCAGCATCCTGACGCTGGAGTACGCGGCGTCCCGCGAGCGGCTGGCGGAGGCGACTCGCATCGTCGGCGCCGACGTCCCTGCCGGCGAGTACGATTTCGGCTCCTTCACGGCCAGCTACCGGTCGAACCTGGGCCGGAAGGTGGGCGGAGAGGTGTCCATCACCCGGGGCGGGTTCTTCGACGGGGAACGGACCTCGGTGGGCGGGAGCGTCACGCTGCGTCCGAGCGCCCGCCTCTTCGTCGAGGGGACGGCCCAGCGCAACCGGCTCACGCTGGCGGGCCGGAGCTTCGACGCCAATCTGTTCGGCGCCCGCGTCCGGCTCGCCCGCGACACCCGCACCTTCCTGAGCGCCTTCGTCCAGTACAACGAGTCGGCCGACGAGCTGCAGACGAACATCCGTTTCAACCTCATCCACGCGCCCCTGAGCGACCTGTTCCTGGTGTACTCGGAGCGGAGGAACCCGGCTCCGCGGGGCGGCGAACCGGGGCTGACCGACCGCGCGATAACCGTGAAGTTCACGAAGCTGCTGGCGTTCTGAGCGGGCCGCCCGGTCACCGGTAACGAAACCATCCGTTCGGTTGTCCTTGAATCGATGAACGTTCACCTGATCGACGGCACCTATGAGCTCTTCCGGCACTACTACGGCGCGCCCGGCGCCACGGATCGCGCCGGCCGCGAGGTGGGGGGCCTGCGCGGCGTGCTCTACTCGCTGCTCACCATGTTCGATGCGGGGGTGACGCACATGGCCGTCGCCACCGACCACGTGATCGAGTCCTTCCGCAACCGGTTGTGGCCAGGCTACAAGACCGGTGCGGGGATCGATCCGCTCCTTCTGGCACAGTTCGGGCCGCTTGAAGACGGGCTGCGCACCATGGGCGTCCAGGTCTGGCCGATGGAGGAACTGGAGGCCGACGACGGGCTCGCGTCCGGTGCCGCGCTGGCGGCGCGCGACTCGCGGGTCGAGTGCATCTACCTGTGCACGCCCGACAAGGACCTCGCCCAGTGTGTGCGGGGCGGCCGCATCGTCCAGTGGGACCGGCGCAAGGGCGAGATCCGCGATGCCGAAGCGGTGGTCGGCAAGTTCGGGGTGCCGCCGCGCAGCATACCCGACTACCTCGCGCTGGTTGGCGACAGCGCCGACGGCTTCCCCGGTGTCCCGGGCTGGGGCGCCAAGTCGACCTCGGTGGTGCTGGCCCGGTACCTGCGCCTGGAAGACATCCCGGCGAGGGCCGACGACTGGGACGTGACCGTCCGGGGGGCCGAGCGCCTGGCGGCGGCGCTGCGGGAACACCGCGCCAACGCTTTTCTCTTCCGCGACCTGGCGACCCTGCGCGACGGCGCCGCCCTGTTCGAAGATGTGGACGAACTCGAGTGGCACGGGCCCACGCCCGCCTTCGAGAAGCTCGCCGAAGACCTCGGCGCGCCCGGCCTGTGGGAACGGGCCGGGCGAATTCACTACAAGTTGCAGAGCCTGACCGCGTGAGGCGGGCCTGCAGTGTGCAACCACCAAGGAGATGAAGACATGAAGCACGCGACTTTCCATCGACGCATGACCGCCCTCGGAGTACTCGCCGTGGCGATCGCCCTCGTCCTGCCTGCGTCCCTGTCGGCGCAGCGCGGCGCGGGCGGAGGAGCCCGCGGGATGTTCAACAACCCCGCGATCAGGCTGTGGACCCAGTTCGACGAGAACAACGAGGAGTTCACCAAACAGCTCGCCCTCACGGAGGAGCAGACCGAAAGCATCGCCACACTCCTCAAGGACTTCCGCGAGAAGAACGAGCAGGGGCTCGAAGAGTACACCGAGATACGCCAGAGCATGCGCAACCGCGGGGGCGGTGCCGGTGGTGGGGGCGGAGGGAATCGCCAGGCGATGCAAGCCACCTTCCAGCGGATGCAGACGTTGCTTGAAAAGCTCGGGCCCGCCTTCGAGAAGCTGCACACCGATGTGGGTGAGCTGCTGACCGAGGATCAGAACAGGAAGCTGACCGAGTTGCTCCAGCCGCGGCGGCCGGGAGGCTGATCGAAGGGGATTCCCCGGGCGGTTCGCGTTCCGTAGTGACACGGCGGGTCGTCCGGGGAATGCGGGATGGATCGTCCCGAAAGTGCAGCCCGCAAACGCCGGTCGTAGTCACTGACCGATCGATGATCTACAGTGTTTATGTTGTCGAGACACAGGCCCCACTGATCTGCCAACCAACCCGATCACCGATTGGCCCATCAACGTCACCTCTCGAAAGCACCGATCCGCGAGGCTGTGCTGGATGTCGGCGTCGCGAGGGGAACACCCGTTGACCTGCGCCTTCTCCGCAATCCCTGGAATCGATGGACCGTTTCCCGGAGGTCCATGACCTCACTTCGGAATCGTCTCCCCAACACACCCCGAACGATCAGGATCTGGAGCATGGGCCTGAATCTGGTGGCGTGATCGGAGTGCGTGGATTTACCGAAGAGCGTGATTGGGCCGTTGACTTTCGCCAGGACGGGCTGACCTTCAGCCGCAGGTCCCCCTATCCGAGTTGGCGAGAGTACTCCGGTTTGGCCCGTCCCCTTGTCGAGAAGTTTCTCTCGATCACCATGCCGGCTCAAGTCGTTCGGCTCGGGCTCCGGTACGTCAATCACTTCCGGCTCCCTGACAGGGATCCCCGCGACTACTTCGTGTCCCTACCTTCGCTCCCGGATTCATTGAGTCTGTCCGTGGACCGACTACTTACATCGACTACCGCCCGCGATTCGGAATCCGGGCTCTCGGTGCACGTCATGCATTCCTTCTTGACGATCTTGCGCCTGGGAGGATTGGGCACCTGCTGGACATTGACGTGTTCTCGGAAAACCGGTTCGGTCCCGAAGAGGATCAGATCTGGGGAACTTTCGAGTCACTAAGGGATTTCAAGAACAGGATCTTCTTCGAACTCATCACGGAGCGTAATCTCTTCGAGGAGTCCGAATCGATGGCGGAAGACGACATGCTTCCGGCCACGTTCGCGAGGGCACGCCGGCTCCTGGACACCATACCAAGCGGATTCCCGGTTCCAGACATCGGGCTTGATCCGGATGGCGAGGTGGCCTTCGATTGGATTCGTCGCGACCGTACAATGGTGTCCGTCAGCATCGGAACCGAGGGAGACCCGAGCTACGCGGCTGGGCTTGTGGATGGTACTGCCTACGGTTTCCTGCACTGGGATGACAGGTTCCCGGTGGCACTGACGGACCTTCTAAGGCGTCTCTACCACCCCGCTTAGCGGAAAATGGGTGAAATCGCTCGGTTTCTCTTCCACCGGAGCCAATACGCTTCGACCAAGCAGGCCGTCAAGCCTGGGGCCTTTCTCCCAAAGAACGGACAGACCTCCGTCTTTGATATCATGGGGTTGACAGAAGAGGGAATTCGGAGAATCGGTATCGAGGTTGGCCCCCCGCCGTCTTCAGAATCCAGTCGGCGATCAGCTCCATCGCTTCGACCGACCAGGTCTCTTCGATCGACTGGTATTCGCTCGGGGCGCCGGTCTGCGCGTGCTGGAAGAGGTGGTTGAGGTCCGGGAGCGCGTGGGTCTCGTAGCGGGTGTTGCCGCCGCGCCGTAGTGCCGCCTCGATCTCGCGCAGGTTCTCCTGGTAGGGGACTTGCAGGTCCTTTTCGCCGTTGATCGCCAGAACGGGGACGGTCACCCTCTCGAGCATCGGGGCGGGTTCGTAGGTCAGGAAGTAGCGGAACCACGGGTTGTTGACCTGCCGGACCTGGGCCGCGACGGCCTGCCGCATCGCGTCATCGCCGGCAGTCTCCCCTCCGGCGTTGGCGCGCTCCAGTCCCGCCCTGATGATCGCCGTGATCTTCTCGCCCGCACGCCCGCGATCGGGCTCGCGCTTCAGGACGTCGAAGATGGCTCGCTGCTGCTCGCGGTTTGCCGCGATCGCCTCCTCGGGGGCGCCCGCCGCGCGCGCGATCAGCGCGGCCTGGGCGTAGAGGATGCGCTCGCCGTTCACGCCCGTCGCGGCCATCAGGACGATGTAGCTGACGTCGCGGGATGCGACCGCCGCCATGGGCGCGATGATGCCGCCCTCCGAGTGGCCCGCGAGGCCGATCTTGCCGGGGTCGACGTCGTCGCGTGTCTTCAGGTAGGCGACGGCGGCCAGCGCGTCGGAGGCGAAGTCCTGCGAGGTCGCCGTGCCGAAGTCGCCGGTCGATTCGCCGACGCCGCGGTCGTCGTAGCGCAGGACGGCGATGCCTCGCCGGGTGAGGTGGTCGGCCAGCACGAGGAAAGGACGGTGCCCCATGAGGGCTTCGTCCCGGTCCTGGGGACCCGAACCAGAGATGAGGATCACGGCCGGGAAGGGGCCTCCGGACGCGGGCCGCGTAAAGGTGCCCGCCAGGGTGTGGCCGCCTTCCGGGTTGGCGTAGGCGACGTCCTCGGCGAGGTACGGGTAGGGCTCCTCGGGGTTCTGGGGGCGGCGCAGCGTGACTGCGCCTTCGTCGTCGGGCACGCGCTCAAGAACGAGCTCGAAGGACTGGCCCGCCTGGGTGAAGGTGCCGGTGATCTTGCCGTCTTCGGCGGAAAGTGTGCCGCGGAAGGATGCGCCGATCATCGGCATCGTCATGGAGATGGAGTCGCCGGACACGGTAGTCTCCGCGACCTGGATCTGCGCGTTGCCCTGGTCGACAGAATACAGGGTGGCGCCCGGCACGCCTTCGGTCTCGGCGATGACGAAGCGCAGGCGCAGCTGCGCCGCGCCTGCATCCAGGGTGCCCATCCAGGTTCCCACGAAGCCGGCGGTGTCGGGCTCGGGTGGTTCCTGGCCAGCGGCGGTTCCAGCACCAGCGCCGATGGCCAGGGGGATGAGAGTGAGGGTCATGCAGGCCAGCAGGGGTCTCATTGGTTGTTCCCGTTTGGGTGATTCGACATGTGTGGATCGAGATTCAACCGCCGGTCACCCGCACGATCCAGTCCGCGATCAGCTCCAGAACCTCTTCCGCGATGGTCTCTTCGATCATCTCGGCTTCACGCGCGGTGCCGGTCTCCGCAGGCTGGAGGAAGTGGTTGAGTCCCGGAACCGCGTGAATCTCGTAGCGGGTATTGCCGCCGCGTTTCAGTGCCGCCTCGATCTCGCGCAGGTTCTCCTCGTGGGGAACGTACAGGTCTTTCGTTCCGTTGAGCGCGAGGACCGGTACGGTGACCCTTTCGAGCGTTGATGCCGGTTCGTGTGTCAGGAAGTAGCGGCGCCAAGGGGTGTTGACCAACTGCACCTGCTCCGAGATGACCTGCGTTAGCGTGGCGTCGTGCGTGGTGCTGTACAACAGCCGTTCCTGCATGCTCGCGTTCTCAAACCGAGTCCGAATGATCGCCTCGATCGCCTCGCGCGAACGTTCCGGATCGGTTTCGGACCTCAGGATCTCGTTAATGGCACCCTGCCGCTCCAGGATCTCGGCGACCGCCTCTTCGGAGGCACCGCCCGCACGGGCCCGCAACTCCATCTGCGCCCTCAAGATGCGTTCCCCGTTCACCCCCGGGCCAGCCAGGAGGACGATGTAGCTGACATCGGGGGACTGGGCCGCCGCCATCGGCGCAATCAGGCCGCCCTCCGACGCGCCGGCCAGGCCGATCTTGCCGGGGTCGACATCGTCGCGGGTCCCGAGGTACGCGACTCCGGCCAGCGCGTCGGTGGCAAAGTCCTCCGTGGTGGCGGCCGAAAAGTCCCCCGTCGATTCACCGACGCCGCGGTCGTCGTAGAGCAGGACAGCGATCCCGCTCCGGGTCAGGTGATCGGCCAGCACAGCCAGAGGCTTGTGCCCGCTCCCGTTCCGGTCCCGCTTGTACGGACCCGAACCGGAGATCAGGATCACAGCCGGAAACGGGCCCCCGGTTGCGGGTCGTGTGAAGGTGGCTGCCAGCGTGTGGCCACCTTGCGGGTTCGGATAGGTGACATCATCGGCCAGGTAGGGAAAGGGCTCCCTGGGGGTCTGGGGCCATCTCGGCCCGGCCTCGTCCTCTGACTGGCGTTCAAGCACAAGCGGGAAGGTCTCGCCAGCCTGGGTGAAGGTACCGGTGATACTGCTGTCTTCCTGCGACCAGGTTCCCGAATAGGATGCTTCGAAATCCGGCAATGGAACCGAGATACTGTGGCCATTCACGGTCACAACGGGGGCACCGAGGCTGAATGACAACCTCTCACTCCTGTGATCCTTCCAGTTCCACCGTGTCAGCGAGTTCACGGTGGCGCTCACTACGCCCTCCTCTACGGCCAGGACCAGGCGCAGCTCCAGTTGGACGTCGCCGGCATCCGCCGTGCCCGCCCAGTTCCCCACCAGGCCGGCGGGATCGGCAGCGGCTTCCCGTTGTTCCTGAGCGGCGCAACCGAGGGCGAACGCTGCAAGGACGGCGGACACGCAGACTCCCGGTGTTTTCATGATCAAACCCTCACCAGCCCCACCCTGCCCTTCCCGAAGACCTCTTCGAGCGCGCGGATCGTGTCGCGGTCGGGGCTGACCTTGAGGCTGCGCGATCTGAGCCGGGGCAGCGCGGCCCCGTTCCCGTCGCCGACCGCCACTTCGACGGGGGCCTCCCCGGCGCGCGCGATCATCACCTCGCGGGCCCGCCCGAAGGCGTCGTCGGGGAGTTCGCCGTGCCATCCCACCGCGATCCTCACCGCGAGGCGGCCGCTCCCGCGGACCTCTTCCAGCGGCTCAGCCCCGTCGAGGAATACGGGGGGGTCCTCTTCGTCGCGCTCGCGGTCGCTCACTTTCCCGCGCAGGAGCACCACCGCGTCGGGGTGCAGCGCCTCCTTGTGGGACTGCCAGACGTCCTTGAAGGCGAGGACGGTGGCCGTGCCCTGGAAGCCCTCGATGGTGATCTTCGCCCACTCGGAGCCGTCACGCCTGGATACCTGGCGGGCCACCGCGGTCACCACGCACGCCATCTCCACCGAATCGCCCATCCGGGCCTTGAGCGCGTCCGAGCCCACCGGGTCGAAGGCGCGTACGACTTCGCGGTAGCGGTTGAGAGGGTGCCCCGAGATGAAGAACCCCAGCGCTTCCTTCTCGCGCTTGAGGCGTTCCCTGTCAGGCCATTCGGGCACGGTCGGAAGCTCCGGCGCAGGCCGCTCCACGCCACCCCCGCCGAAGAGCGAGTGCTGCCCCTGTTCGGCTTCCTGCATGCGCGCGACGGCCTCCCCGTACGCGGCGTCGAGCCCGGCCGCCATCTGCGCGCGGTGCCCGAACGAGTCCAGCGCTCCGGAGGTGATCAGCGCCTCGCAGGCCCGCTTGTTGAGGGCGCGCGTGTCCACCCGGTTCAGAAAGTTGAAGAGGCTCTCGAAGGGTCCGCCATCCGCGCGCGCCGCCAGGACCGACTGAACCGCCGCAGAGCCCACCCCCCGCACCGCCCCCAGCCCGAAGCGGATCGTCGTCGCGCCCACGGGGGTGAACTTCCAGCCGCTCTCGTTGACGTCGGGCGGCAGGACCTCCAGTCCGTCGGCGAGCGCGGGGTGATAGCGCCCCAGGTCACGGCACTCGCCCATGTACTTCACCACGTCGTCCGTCTTGTCGAGCACCGACGAGAGGAGCGCGGCCATGAACTCCGCCGGGTAGTAGCGCTTCAGCCACGCGGTCTTGTACGACAGCAGCGAGTAGGCGGCCGAGTGCGACTTGTTGAAGCCATAGCGTCCGAAGGTCTCGATCTGGTTCGCGAGCTCCGAGGCCGTGCTTCGCGGCACGTCACGCTCGACGACCCTCTCCTGGAACCGGGCCAGCTCGGAGCGGATGAGCTTGGCGTCCTTCTTCCCCATCGCCTTGCGCAGGACATCGGCGTCGCCCAGGGAATAGCCGGCCAGGTCGTTCGCGATCAGCATCACCTGCTCCTGGTAGACGATGATGCCGTAGGTCGGCTCGAGGATGTGCTCCAGGCCGGGGGCCGGGCAGGACACGGGTTCGTGCCCGAGCTTCCGCTTGATGTACTTGTCGGTCATCCCGGAATCGAGGGGGCCGGGGCGGATCAGGGCGTTGGTGGCAACGAGGTCGTCGAAGCGGTCGCAGCGCATGGCCCGCAGCTTGTCGAGCGCCAGATTCGACTCGAACTGGAATACGCCGGCCGTCCCTCCGCTCGCGAGCATCCGGTAGACCTCCGGATCGTCCAGCGGCACATCGTCCATGGCCGGGGAGTGGTAGACTGCCCCTGTGTCCGGGTGGCTGAACTCCCCGAGGCGGTCCTTCACGGCCTTCACCGCGTCGTGGATGACCGTGAGCGTCTTGAGGCCCAGGAAGTCCATCTTGAGCATCCCGGCGTCCTCGAGGCAGTTCATGTCGTACTGGGTGACGATGTCCGGCCCGTCCTGGCCCCCGTCTGCGCCCGCGCCCGCTCCCGCACCCCCGTTCCGCGCGCCCTTGCTCTGCGTGCAGATCGGCACGTAGTCGTATAGCGGTCCCGGCGCGATCACCACCCCCGCCGCGTGGACCGAGGCGTGGCGCGACAGCCCTTCCAGCGTCACCGAGTAGTCGAAGAGCTGCTTGTGGCGCTCGTCCGACTCATAGAGCGCCTTCACGTCGCGGATCCGCTCCACGGCCTGGGCCACCGTATAGCTCTGGCCCGGGTGGTTCGGGATCATCTTCGCGATCCGGTCCGTCTCACCCACCTCGAACCCCAGCACCCGGCCCACGTCCCGGATCACCGCCCGGCTCTTCATCGTACCGAAGGTCACGATCTGGCCAACGGCGTTGCGCCCGTACTTTTCGCGCACGTACTCGATCACCTCGCCGCGGCGCTCGTAGCAGAAATCGATGTCGATGTCCGGCATCGATATGCGCTCCGGGTTGAGGAAGCGCTCGAAGAGGAGGCCGTAGGCGATGGGGTCCAGGTCGGTGATTCGCAGCGCGTAGGAGACCAGCGAGCCGGCGGCGGACCCCCTGCCGGGGCCCACCGGGATTTCGTTCTCGCGTGCCCAGCGGATGAAGTCCCAGGTGATGAGGAAGTACCCCGCGTAGCCGGTCTTCAGGATGACGTCGAGCTCGTAGTCGAGGCGCTCGCGGGCTTCGGTCGGCAGGGGGTAGCCGTAGCGCTCCACCGCGCCGCCTTCCGCCAGGTGCACCAGATAGGCATTGTCGTCGTCGAACCGGGGGGGAAGGGGGAAGCTGGGAAGGTGGTACTTCTTCTCCAGCGTGAGCGAGACCTCGTCGGCGATGCGAAGCGTGTTCTCGATCACCTCGGGGTGGTCCGGGAAGGCCGCCGCCATCTCTTCGGGGTTCTTGAAGTAAAGGCCGTCGTCGTACTGCAGCCGGTCTTCGTCGTCGTGGTTCTTCGCGGTGCCGATGCATACCAGGATGTCGTGCGCCGGGTGGTGTTCGTGCTGGAGGAAGTGCGCGTCGTTGGTCGCCACCACCGGCAACCCGAGTTCGTCGGCCAACGCAAAGATGCGCGCGTTATGCTCGGCCTGGCCCGGAGTTCCGTGGGCCTGCACCTCCAGGTAGTAGCGTCCGGGGAAGGCGTTCGCGTACCAGTCGGCGACTTCGCGGGCCGTCTGGTCGTTGCCCGCAGTCAGGTGGCGGGCCAGCTCGCCGGCCATGCACGCCGATGTCACGATCAGGCCGTCGGAATGACGGGCCAGGGTCTCCCGGTCAACCCGCGGGCGGTAGTAGAACCCCTCGGTGTACCCGATCGACGAAAGCTTCATCAGGTTGCGGTAGCCCTCCGCGTCGCGGGCCAGCAGAACCAGGTGGTAGTGTGCCTTCCCTCCCTGGCCGGAGCGGGCCCGTTCGCGCCGGTCGCCCGGCGCCACGTACGCCTCCATCCCGATGATCGGCTTGATCCCTTCCTTGCGGGCCACCTTCTGGAAGTTCCAGGCGCCGTAGAGGCAGCCATGGTCGGTGAGCGCCAAGGCCGGCATCTCGTACTCCAGCGCCTTCCGCACCAGGTCCGAAAGGCGATTCGCGCCATCGAGCAGCGAGTACTCGGAGTGGGTGTGGAGATGGACGAAGGACAATGGCGCCTTGGCTGGGGGGCGAGAGGTGAAGATGGGCGGCGACGGGAACCGGCAGCGGTTCGGAGCGGCAGAGCCCCCACCCCGGTTCCCTTCGAATCTAGGTGATCAGGGAAGGGGGTGACAGGTTCAACGCAACGGAAGAGATCACAGATGCATCCTGTCGGCAGGTGCCCGGCGGGAACCCGAGCAGCTCGCGGAACAGACCCTCGCCATATGCGGTCGCTGACCCATTCACGCTGGACCGCTCGGCCAATTGATCAAACTGTAATGTAAACATTACATAGTGTAATGTCAGCTTTACATTACTGGTTGACGGGAGGTGCGTCAACGAAAGCTCATATTCCACCGATCCGATCGGGGCTCGGCTTCCTTCGCCACGTCGGATTCTGGGTCCTGTTGCCGCTCGGGGTCTATGTCGCGTATGTGCTTATCGACATCGCGCTGCGTCCGAACCCGGATCGACTTCCCGAGTTGATCGCAAAGCTGCCCTTCATCGTCGGCCAGCTTCTCCCCGTCGCCGTATTCGCGGCCACATCGGGCCGTTCCGGAATCTTTGGAGGCTACGACCGAGAAAGCCGCCACCATCTGTGGACCGCGGTGGCACTGGTCGCGGGGGCGGCCTACGCGATGTTGGCGTTGGTCGATCCGCTGTTGGCGCCGACTACCGGTTCCGACGCCCTGTTTCCAGCCGCCCTTGATCGCGCCGTGGAGGCAGCCGGAGAAGCAGCGCGGAATGCGACGGGAGAGGAGGCGGAGACGTATCTGCGCGAGGCCGGCCAACATCTGATGCGGCTGGTTGTGCCCTTCGCGACTTCTGCGATGGTCTTTGTGGGGGCCGCCCTCGGGTCCCTGGTCGGTATCGGTGTCCGCGAGATTCCGTTCGTGAGGGGGTTGGGCGGCGGGATTTTCTCCGGCTGTTGCTGGGGTCCGCTGCCAATCGCCGAGATTTTCGCCGACAACCTGGACGTGTCCGCCATCGCGTTGTTTGCCCTGATCCTGGCGATCCACCTGGCCCTGCCGTTCATAATCGCGGTGATCGGTGTGGCCAACTGGTGGTCGGACCGTTGACCCACGCGCGCAGGACCGGGTTTGACCGCGAGCTCTTTCGCGCTGGTGATTCGGCCCTCTTCCGCCATCTGGTTCGCGAGGTGTCCCCCGGCATGCTCGCGATGATTCGCTGCTACGCCGAGGACCAGGACCACGCCGACGAGCTGCTCCAAGAGAGCTGGGTCCAGATCTACCGCAAGCGGGCCAGGTTCTCGGGCAAGGGCTCCTTTCAGGGATGGGCGCTGGCCGTCAGCCGCAACGTGTGCCGGATGTCGGTGCGGGGAAGCTCGAAACCGGTGCGCGTGAGCCTGGATGACCACGGTGACATCCCGGACAGGGGCGCGGGTCCCGCGGCCCGGCTGGTGCGGCGGCGCAGGGCGCAGGCGCTCTACGCGGCGCTCGAAAAACTGTCGGACAGGGAACGGCAAGCGATCACATTGCGCCTACTGGAAGGCTGGCGCACCGCGGAGGTCGCGAAGGCGATGGGAGTGAAGGAAGTTTCGGTGCGCTCACTGGTCCACCGGGGACTCCGGAAGCTGCGCCGAATGAAGAGCTTGAAGCAAGCGATCCTGCAAACGGAAGGACTGCGACAATGATTGGGAGACGAAAGCCGGGACAACGCCCGGGTACGGACCGCCGACTCGATCCTGAGGTGGTGGATCGTCTGGTCGATTCGGTTCAGAAGGATGGCCCCGAACGGGCACGCCAACTGGAAGGGCGCGCGGGCAGCAAGGCCGAAGCCGAGGTCGTGCGACTTGTGAGCGCGATCCACGAGATCGGGACCGCGCGCGTTCCGATCCCCGAATCACAGGTGGACGAGATCGTGGCCGGAATGCGGGAGGGAGCACTGGAGAAGTCGTGGCTTCTTCGGTGGAGCAGCCAGATTGTGCTGCTGGGCACGGCAATCGGCAGCGGCGGTACGCTGTGGTACGGGCTGATCCAGTTGGACAGCATCGTCTCCTCCACACCGCCCAACCGCGTCGCCGTGCTCCTCGTCGCGATCTGCGGCACGCTGGTGTCACTGCTGCTCCAAAGCCGCGTTCAGGCACGCAGGCTTGTGTCCGAATAGCGATATCAGCGAGCAGAACTCGCCCAACCGCTGCTCAATCCGGCGGCCACCCTGCAGGCGCCGTCAATCACCCACGCAGCGGAAGGACTTCAGAATCTCGTCCAGCTGGATCATGTATTCGTACTTGTCCTTCTCCGGCGCGTACAGCCAGGCGTCGATCAGGTACGTCCGTCCCAGCTCCGGGCAGGCGACCGCCCAGGTGATGAACGGGCCCGCGGCGGGGTACGCCCCGGGCGGATTCTGCCAGATCGCCTGAACCGAATACACCGGTCTGCCGCCGACTTCCTTCCACTCCTCCAGCAAGTGTTCCGTGTTCACCACCTGGGGGAAGTCGTAGGACTCGACGACCTGGGAACGCCACTCCAGGATCTCGTCGGTGGTGGTCTCCTCCGGCCCGGGGCTCCGCCAGGTCACTGCAAACTGGCGGATCAGCTCGGAGGGGTCCGGGTTGTCGTTCAGGAAGATGTGGACCGACTGGTTCGGCTGATACTCATACACCTCGGGGAACACCAAGCTGAAACCATGCTCTTCACCCAGCATCCGCGCCTGCACCGTGTCCGGCCCGGTCACGAACATCCTGGCGATCACCCACTCCCGGTACTGTGCATCAAAGAGCTCGCGGAGCCCGGGAATGGACTGCCGGACCATCTCGGCGGCGGCGGCGGTCCCGGTGCCCTCGGGAAGGACCAGAGCCGTCACCAGCTGGCCCCGTGACCAGACATCGTACACCTGAACAGTCCCCGGAGAGTCAGGCGTGCCGACCTGGGCGCCCTGGTCGACGCCGACCTCGGCAAGAACCGGACCCATCCATGGATCCGCGGGTGTCCCGATCACCAGCAGTTGCTTGAACAGTCGTATCCTGACCCACGGTTCCTCGTTCGGATCCTGGTACATGACCCGGAAGGCGTAGTCGTCGCGGACCGTGAAGATCCCGCCCTCGATGCCGTCGAGCACTTCGTCCCCAACCTGGGCCCAGAGTTCGGGTGATGCCGTCATGTTGATGGCCTGGACATCCCCCAGCGCAATCGGGCGGCTGTCGCAGGCGCCGAGGGCCAGCACGATCGCCGCCAGCGTTGCGGCAAGGCCGGGTACGGAGGCAGGCTTGCGGCTGCCGGAGAGCCACACGCGGCGACTGAATCCGGCTGGGGCTGCGATGCTTCGGGTGTCACGATTCGGGGCGGGCGTTCCCGGGACTGGTGCGCGACCATGCATAATGCTTATTCCTCTATACTGGTTTTCCGAACCGGCCCGGGAGGGGCCGGAGTGATAGACTAGCGCACAGGAGGGGCTGCGGTCCATGGTGTACTCCAGGATACCCCGGTGGCGTGCGATTGTGCCCGCCGCCCTGCTCGCGTTGCCCCTGGCAGTTGCCGGGTGCGCGACTCCGGGCCCGGCGGACTCGCAGGCCGACCCGCCGATACCCGCCACCCCCGTAGAGGCCACTCCGGCAGCTCCCGCGCAGGCTTCCGATTCCGTAGCCGGCACGGATTCCGTGGTCGAGACCGGGGCCCCGGCCGGTATTTTCACCGAAGGGCAGGCCGACCGGGGCAGAAACAGTTTCGACGAAGCCTGCGCCGAGTGCCACACGAACAGCGAGTTCCGGGGCAGACTGTTCCAATCCAACTGGGGACGGCGGACCGTATACGCCTTCTACCGGACGATCCGGTCCACCATGCCGGACGACAACCCGGGAGGATTGGAGGATCAGGTCTACCTCGACGTAGTGTCGTACATCCTGAGCCTCAACGGACACGAGGCCGGCGCGTCGGAACTTTCCGCCGACTCCCCGATGCGGGAGATCCGGATGGCTCCGGCTTCGGAGGGCTGACAAAGATGGCTGCAAACGGGAAGGGACTGGATCGACGCGGGTTTGTGAAGACGGCGGCCGCCGGGGCCGGCGCCGTTCTCGTCGGCGGTGGGGTGCAGGAAGCGGGGGCGACCGCCCGAGACAAGCCGAATCCGCGCGTCACCGGGCGGAGCGCGCCATGGGTTCGCAGGAAACAAACCCCCGACATCGCCGTGGTCGGCGCCGGGGCCTTCGGTGCCTGGACCGCGCTCAACCTCCAGCAGTCCGGCGCCCAGGTGACGCTGATCGACCAGTACGGCCCGGCGAATTCCCGCGCGACCTCCGGGGGCGAGACGCGCGGTGTTCGCACCAGCTATGGCAGCCGCGGCACCGGCTTGCTGTGGACCCGGTGGGCCAGTGAGTCGATCCGGCATTGGCTCGCCTGGGACGAACTGTGGCAGGACATGCTGCTGCCCAGAGTCTTCTTCACCACCTCTGACCTGATCATGCGGGACGAGTGGGACGACTTCATGGAGGGTATCCGCAACGCCTGGGACCAACTCGGCATTGCGTACGAGGTGATCGACGCGGACGAGATCCGCAGGCGGTGGCCCGTGATCGACCTGACCGACATCACGGTTGCGCTGTGGGAACAGGACGCCGGGGTGGTGCGGGCGCGCCGGGCGATCGAGTCCGTGGCGCGGGTCTTCCAGCACGAGGGCGGCGAGGTGAAGATTGCCCGTGCGGCGATGGGTCCCGCGAACGGTCGCCAACTGGGCGCGCTCCAACTCGACCCGGACGAGTCGCTCTCCGCGGGTACCTACGTCTTCGCGCTCGGCCCGTGGTACCCGAAGGCGTTTCCGGAACTCATGGGGGACCGGGTGCGCATCCCCATCGGCCACGTCGCCTACTTCCGGACTCCTCCCGGCGACAACAGCTACAGCTATCCCAACCTGCCCAGCTACAACTTCCCGGGGGTTACGGGATGGCCCGCCCTCGGTCCGGACAACCGCGGCTTCCGCGTGCGCACCGGCGGGCGCGGGCGGGGGGACGAAGCGGATACCGATCCCGACACCAGCCGACGCTGGCTGGAGCCCGAGGAGCTGGAGCGGCCCCGCGCGTTCGTGACACAGCGCTTCCCGGGGCTGGCGGAGGCTCCGATCAGCGAGACCCGCGCCTGCCACTACGAGATCTCTGTCACGCGCAACTTCTTCTTCGACCATCACCCGGACTTCGACAACGTCTGGTTCGCCGGGGGCGGGTCGGCCGAGGGGTTCAAGTTCGGACCGATGGTCGGGCAGTACATGGCCGGCCGGGTCCTCGGCACCGAGACCGATCCCGAGCTGATCGAGGCGTTCCTTCTGTTGCCGGAGGATGCGGAGCCGGGCGAGTAGGCTTTGCGGCCATGCGGTCGGCAGCCCCCGGTGGTCACGCCGATAAGCGCTGGTGCGATCGTCCTCCACCTGTGGGGCCGGTCTACCCTTCCCTTGACCGCACGCCACCGCCCCCGCCATTTCACTGTTGAAATCCCGGACGGACCGCAGCTCGATCCCGCCCCAGCCGCGCTCGTCGGGTCCGGGGCGCTTACCGCATACCTGCCAACGGAGACCGACATGACTCCCCGCACGACCTCCACCATCACCCGAACGGCGCTCGTCGCCTTTGCCTTCGTGGCCGCCGCCCTCTCCCTGGCGCCCGCCGCCGCCCCCGCGACCGCCCAGGAGCCCGGCTCGATCCCGGTCATGGGTCCCGGATCCGCCAACTACGAGCTGGCCGCCCGCTTCGCCCCATACAGGATCGGGGACCTCCTCCACTCGACCAGCGTTCAGCCCCGGTGGGTCGGCGACACGCAGAAGTTCTGGTACCAGTGGGAGAACTCCGGCGGCACGCACTACTACCTGGTGGACCCGGAGCGCGGCACGAAGACCGAGATCTTCGACAACGACAGGATCGCCGCCGAGCTGACGCGCATCACGCGCGATCCCTGGGACGCGCAGCACCTGCCGATCCGCGGCATCCGCTTCATCAACGAGGGCACGATCCAGTTCGAGGTGACATCGTCCCAGGACGAGGTGATCGAGGAGGAGGAGGAAGAGGTCGAGGAGGACCAGGAGGACGAGGAGCAGCGCGCGCCGCGCCGGCCGCAGACGCGCCGCAAGGTCCACCACTTCGAGTACGACGTGGCCACGCAGACGCTCCGCGAACTCGAGGACTACGAGGAGCCGCGGACCCATCCGTTCTGGGCCAGCATCTCGCCGGACACGGCCTGGGTGGTCTTCAGCCGCGAGTTCAACCTGTACATGATCAGCTACGAGGACTACGAGCGGATCCGCGAAGCGCGGCACGGCAAGACGGGCGACGAGGCGGAGGAGGCCGAAGACGCGGTGGAGGTGGAGGAGATCCAGCTCACCACCGACGGCGAGAAGGACTTCAGCTGGGGGTCGCAGGGGCGGGGCGCCAACGACGAGGAGACCGAGGAGGAGCACAAGAAGCGCCAGTCGCCGGGGATCAGCTGGTCCCACGACGGCAGCTACTTCGCGATGACCCGGAGCGACCGCCGCGAGGTCGCCCACCTCTGGGTGGTCCACGCCGTAGGCAACACGCGCCCCAAGCTGGAGAGCTACCGCTACGAGATGCCGGGCGAGGAGAACGTCACCCAGGTCGCGCTGCACGTCTTCGACATGGAGGCGCGCGAGATGAGGCAGATCGAGGACGATCGCTGGAAGGACCAGCGCATGGGGATCTTCACCGACTTCAGCTTCCCGCGCGGCTTCGATCCGAACGCGATCCGCCAGTCCCGGTGGCTCTCCGACCAGAGCAACGAGCTCTACTTCTGGCGCCGCAGCCGCAACCAGCACCGCGTGGACGTGATGCGGGCCGATCCCGCGACCGGCGAGGTGACGGTCGTGATCGAGGAGCGGCTCAACACCTACGTCGAGCACCAGACCCCCGAGCGGCTCGAGAACGGCGACCTGATCTGGTGGTCGGAGCGGGACGGGTGGGCGCACCTGTACCGGTACGCGCCGGACGGCACCGTGCGGAACCGGCTGACGGAGGGGCCCTGGCACGTGGACGCGCTGATGGAGGTGAACGAGGAGGACGGCTACGCGCTGGTGCGCGGCAACGCGCGGGAGGAGGGCGAGGACCCCTACTACATGCACACGTACCGGGTGGCGCTGGACGGCGGCCGCACGACCCTGCTCAACCCCGGCAACTTCGACCACCGGTCCAGCGCGTCGGACGGCGGGCTCTACTTCGTGGACAACTATTCGCGCGTGAACACCACGCCGGCGAGCGCGCTCTTCGACGCGTCAGGCCGCAAGATCATGGACCTCGAGACCGCGGACATGTCCGCGCTCGAGGCCGCCGGCTACCAGTTCCCGGAGATATACTCCGTGAAGGCCGGGGACGGCGTCACTGACATCTACGGCGTCATGTACAAGCCGTATGACTTCGATCCGGCGAAGAGGTACCCGATCATCGCCTACGTCTACCCCGGGCCGCAGACCGAATCCGTCTCCAAGTTCTTCTCGCTCAACTCGACCGAGCAGGCGCTGGCCCAGTTCGGCTTCATCGTGGTCACGATCGGGAACCGGGGCGGGCATCCCGACCGCTCGAAGTGGTACCACAACTACGGTTACGGCAACCTCCGCGACTACGGACTCGAGGACAAGAAGGTCGGGCTCGAGCAGCTCGCCGACCGGCACCCCTGGATCGACATCGACCGGGTGGGGATCTACGGGCACTCCGGGGGCGGCTTCATGTCGACGGCGGCCATGCTGGTATACCCCGAGTTCTTCAAGGTGGCCGTGTCGTCAGCGGGGAACCACAACAACGACGTCTACAACGCCAACTGGTCGGAGAAGCACGACGGGGTCAAGGAGGTGAAGGACACCGCGGGCGTGGTCACCGGCTTCGAGTACGACATCGACCGCAACTCGGACCTGGCGGCCAACCTGAAGGGACACCTGCTGCTGACCACCGGCGACGTCGACAACAACGTCCACCACGCCGGAACCTTCCGCATGGCGCAGGCGCTGATCCGCGCCAACAAGCGCTTCGACTTCTTCATCTTCCCCGGTCAGCGCCACGGCTTCGGGAACATGAGCAACTACTGGTTCTGGCTCCGGGCGGAGTACTTCGTGAAGCACCTGCTCGGCGACGACCAGTGGAATGTCGACATCCTGGAGCTGCTGGCGGAACAGCCGCGGGGGTAGGGAATCGGGGCCGAAGTCGGGGCCTGGCCAGAGGGCGCGTCGGGTTGGTTTTCTCTCCCGTCGCGCCCTTCGGTCATGGCCTTCGATGGCCGCGGCGGCCGTTCAGCACCCCAGCTCCACCCACCCCCGCTCACACCCCAGCGCCTTGAGCGCCTCGGGATCGCGCTCCCGGACGGGCCCCTTGCTGCCGCGCAGCACGATGGGCAACTCCGCCGGCGGAGGGTCCCCACGCTGGAACGCAGCCGCCCCCTCCGCGAAGCGCTCGTCGCCGCCGGCCAGCCCCTGCAGGTTCTGGCACCCCGGGCCGTACTCCAGCCTGCATGAGCGCTCGAGCTCGCCCGCGGCGCCCACAAAGTCGCGGTCCAGTTCCACCAGCAGCACGCCGAACTCGTTGCAGGCCCATCCGGAGCCGAGGTCGCAGAAGTTCTGCAGCATGACGCCGGAGTAGTTGCAGGCGCGCTCGTTGCCCGCTTCGCAGGCGCCGCGCCAGAAGGGGTAGTACTGGCCGGGATGGTTGTCACCGACGCCGCCCGCGAAACTCAGGGCCGTGAAGGTGCTGGCCCACAGCGCGACCGTGGCAAAGCGGCGCCGCGCGGTTGCGGGGGCCTGCAACCTGCCGATCAGGGCCGGCAGCCGGTCGCCCAGATAGTTCGCCGCGCGGTCGAGCCGTGGGGCGAGCATGTTCAGGATCGGGACCGGCAGCAGCTTGTCGTAGAAGTTGGGCGCGCCGATGGCGTCGAGCATGGCGGCGCTCGCGACGACCCCCGTGCCGTAGATCAGGCCGAACATGATGCGGCCACCGTCCGAGCGCGGGGAGGTCGCCGGGTCGGTGAAGAGAAGGTGCAGCCCCAGGAACACCGACACCGGGATGTAGGCGTCGTAGA
This sequence comes from Gemmatimonadota bacterium, assembly GCA_022826005.1. Taxonomy (GTDB): domain Bacteria; phylum Gemmatimonadota; class Gemmatimonadetes; order Longimicrobiales; family Gaopeijiaceae; genus Bin94. The sequence continues at coordinate 75,559 of JAJDVT010000027.1, forward strand.
AGAAGTAGATGCCGGTGAGCGACTGGTAGAGCAGACCGAACCCGAGGATGGTCAGCACCGCCGGCAGCGTCATCATCGCCACCCCGAATAGCAGCTGCGCGGGGACGGCCGCCAGGAAGATGACCAGGAACATGTGCGGCGGGATGAACTGGCTCTGGGCGATCTCGATCCCGAAGGTGATTTCCGTCGAGCCCGTCACGATCAGTCCCACCGAAGCCACCGACAGCGCCAGCGCCGACGGGTTGAAGATGTGCCGCGAGCGCCCGTCCAGCTGCCAGCGGATGAACTCCTTGCCGGCGTACACGAGGAAGACCATGGCGAACTGGAAGAAGAACCACGGGCCGGTGAACCAGAGGAACAGGTTGACGCTGAAGATCACCGGGACTACGCCCAGACCGATCGCGTAGCGGCCCCTCCGGGTCCAGGCGAAGAGCCCCTCGATCGCGACGGCGAGCAGCAGCTGCGCGACGATCATCGGGGCCCACAGCTGCACCATGTCGACGAACGTGCCCCACCATACGAGCAGCGCGCCCTGCGCGAGCGTCTGCATCCAGTGGGGCGTGCGGATCACCACCTCCAGCTCAAGCTTCCCGCCCCGGCTGCGGCGCGACGCGAAAAGCCAGCCGGTCCAGAGGAGAATCCCCGCCGCGGCGACTATGAAGGTCCACAGCGCGCCCGGCGTGCCGCGCACCCCCGGGTCGATCAGGAACCCGGCGAGCGCAACTGCGATAGCGCAGGGGATGAGGAGCGGGCGCATTGGGCGGCTACAGCCCCCTCGGCCTGCCCGGATGCCTGGTCTTGATCTCTACCGCCCCAAGGCGGCCCGCATCGCCATAGCGGAAGAACCCGTCCGACGGAGTGAGGACGCGGATGCTGGCGATCTCCTGCGGGTTCTGGTTCAAGAGCAGCGCGGCCACATGCTCGGGGAGCGCCCCGTCCATACTCGCCATCTCCGCGACCGGCGGCGGCGAATAGATGACTACCCCGTCCAGAACCAGCAGCACCGGGTGGCACCCCGTTCCCAGCTCCAGGAGCTCCTGTACCGACGGCCTTCGCCGGGAGGACTGGATACAGAACTTCACCCCTCCGGCCCCGCCTTCCTGCCGGATCTGCAGCCGCGGGGGCGCCTTGCTGCGGAGCACCTCCAGCAGCTTGTTGGTGCGGTCCGCCGCCTCGTCCACATCCTCCGGCCCGATGAAGTCGGAGCGGCGCCCGGTCCGCCGCGCCTCCGACTCCTCGCTGCGCAGGCCCACCACCTCCAGCCCGGGAAGTACGACAGGGCCGGGCGTCAGCCTCAGCACCCACGTCTCGCCCGCGACCACCGGCACCTTATCCCGCAGCGTGGCGTAACCGGGGTGATGCGTGGCCACCATCTGCGGCCCCTCGGGCAGCGAGTCGATCGAGAAGTAGCCGAGCTCGTCGGTGATGGTGCCCTTCTTCAGATCGGGGAAGTGCAGGATCACCCCCGCCACGGGCAGACCGGTCGCCGCGTCGAGAACTTCCCCCTCCACCTTGATCTGCCCGGAAGCGGACGCGGGGGCGCCGACAACCATCGCCAGCAGCACCCCCGCCATGCAAAACCGCCCCCCAGGGCGAGTGCTCCGGGGGGCGGTTCCGGTCATCGTGCAGGTAGCGCCTCTACACGCTGAAGCAGAGGTTCGCCACCTTCTCGTTCACCTGGCACTCGTCCAGAGCGATGGGTATGCACGACGCCCTGCGGTCCACGGTCGCCTTGTAGACGACCCCGCCGCCGTCCAGGTGGGGGTGATCCCAGCGGTGGAGATCCCAGAGCCTGCGCCCCTCCAGCCACAGCGTGAGGTGCCGTTCGCGATCGAGGATGTCCCACCCCGACATCGAAGTCAGGTTGGCACCACCCTTCTCTCCGCCCGTGATCGTGCCGATCGTCCCGTCCGACTCGAGTGGCGCAAGACCGTGATGGGCGCGTCCCTCGTTGATCTTGGCCATGGCGCCGTTCAGGTCGCCCGCCACAAGCGCCGCCTCCGCCTCGATGAGTCTCATTTCGGTCCCCTTCACCAGGGGAATGTCATCGTCGCGGGTGGGGTATTTCTCCTGGCGGTAGTGCGTAGTCGTGCCGTCCGCACCGTTGCCGCTGGGACAGCCGGCCGACGGGTCGGAACAGTCGGTCCACGGGGTGCGGGGATCGCCTGCGCCCACCGTGCCGGCCAGCGCCATCCACGCCGATATCTCGTGCCGCCCGTGAGTCTCGTTCCAGATCTGGCTGGTCTCCCGCGGCGAGTTGGAGGAATAGGCCGCCGCGAAGACGAAATCCGTGGGCACTCTGGCGGCGTGCGCGACCGCGTTGCCCATGTCGCCCAGCCCCAGGTAGATCTGGGCCAGCGCGCCTTCGGCCGCGGTCACGATCTCTGTGGCGCCCGCGGAGGTGCCGTTTTGAACCGCCCTCTGCAGCAGCGGGATTGCGCGGTTGAACGCGGCGTTCCGGTCCATCGCGTCCCCGGTATCCGTCTCGCCACCGGGTCCGGGGTTCTCCTCGTCGTACGGTTGGCTGAACACCGTCTGGCAGAAGTTCTCGCCGAACCAGCGGTTGGCGAGGCCCGCGAAGAGGTAGGCCCGTGCGGTCTCCGCGTTCCCGTCGAACTGGTAACCCTCGATTCCCGCCATGCGGATCAGGCCGGCTTCCGCTACCCAGCGTGCTCGCTGCACTCCATTCCAGAACCCGTTGGCATCCTCGGAATCGAAGAGTCCCCTCCGGTACCGCCCGGTCGAGAAGTAGCTTCCCGAACCGACAATCTCGTCGGAGAGTATGGCGGTCATGAAGGAAAGGTTGTCGTACGACACCGAAAAGTCGGAGGACATCCCCGTCACCAGCGACTGCACGCCCGCGACGGTGTTCAGGTCGTCATCCAGGATCTGTCCCGGATTCTTGACATCGAAGATGCTGCCATCGCCGCAACCGGTGAACACGAAGCTCGCCAGAAGGGCGCCCAGGACAAGTCCTTGGGTTTTTCTCGTTTTCATGATTGTCTCTATCTCCCGATCCTAGAAGTCGACCTTGACGGAAAGCAGGAAGCTCCGCATGGGCGGCAGGTTGTAGTACTCCTGCCTGAAGAGCACCTCGGCGGATCCGTCCTCGAACGCCTCCGGATCGACGCCCTCGAAGTCCGTGAAGGTCAGCAGATTCCGGCCCTGCAGACGAACGGTGGCGCCCCGGATCTGCCCCGGCAGCCATCCGTCCGGCACCCGGTAGCTGACCGAAGCCGAGCGCACCTTGAAGAAGTCGGAGGGCTGGGTCCACATCCCGTAGCGCACCACAGAACGGTCACAAAGCGCTCTCTCGCCAGCCGTCAACTGATCCTGGCGGCCGTCCGCGATCGCCGCGACGGTCTCGCGGCAGAGCGGCCAGACCCGACGCCGCGCGTTCTGGTACGCGGTCCCCGAGGACAGCCATTGTCCACTTACGCCCTCGCCGAGGACATCGACGGTGAGGCGCTGGAAGAAGGTCGCGCTGGTGCCGATCCCGTAGGTCATCGTCGGTGTGGTGGGGCCGAGGCACTGCTCCTCGTAGTCGGGCGCACCGATCTCATCCGGGTTCTGCACCCGGTCGTGGCAGAATGCGGGAAGCGGGAAGTAGACCTTTTCCCCGACCTCGCAGCCCTTGCCGATAAAGCCGTTGCCGTCGAAGTCGACCTGATTGGCCAGGTCGGCGGTGCACTCGATCGGCGCCCGCACGTAGTTGCGCCAACCGAGGTTGATGCTCTCCAGGCCCCCGAGGTCGATCACCCGTGACTGGTTGGTGGACATGCGCAGGTTGGTGTCCCAGATCACGCTGTTCGTCGCCAGCAGGTTGACGCCCACGAATGCTTCATGTCCAGCGTTGGTGACCTGGCCCACGTTCTCGAGCTGGTCGCCAACGAATCCACCCGAGGGCAGCTGCACCACATCGATCAGCGCATCGAAGGTGTTCTGATCGAAGTACTGGTACTCGAAGGTGATCCGGTCGTTGAAGGTGGTGCCCTCGAATCCCACCTCCCACTCCCTGGTCCGCTCCGGCCCGAGGTTCGCATTGCCGAGGTTGGAGGGGGTCACACCCGGTCTGCCGTTGTCGCCGGCGACCGAGCTCCACGTTCGCGTCGCGTCGAAGAGTCCGGGCGCCTTGCCGGATTCACCGAACGCTCCCCGCAGCTTCAGCGTCCCGAAGCCTTCCGGGTAGAAGTCCTCGTCGGAGATCACGTACGAAAACGACGCCTTGGGATACTGCTCCAGCCCGAAGTCCTGGCCGAAAGTCGAGTGGCCGTCCACCCGCAGGCCGAGGGTCACGAAGAACTTGTCCGAAAGCCCGATAACCTCCTGCAGGAAGAATCCCCCGCTGGTGACGGTGCTGTTCGCCTCCGACGCCGAGGTGATCGCGCCGGACTGCAGCACCTTGGCCCCCGGGCCGGCGAAGTCCCGGCCGTCTCCCGATGTACCGGTGATGAAGTTGTTGTACAGCTGCCCGCCCACCGAGAAGGACGAGGACAGGCCGAAGATCTCGTTGTCGTACTGGCCGGCGTAGTCGAGCGTCAGGTAGCGGTAGGTCCGCTCGACGGTCTCGCGGTTGCCTCCCTGGACGTAGAAGTAGCCCCAGGGCCGGTTCTCGAAGTAGGTGTCCCGGTTCCAGTCGATTCCCGCGTTGACGCGGTGGCTCATCCCCTCCATCGGGGTCCAGGTGACGTTCATCCCGCTGGTGAAGTGGTCGGCGATGTTGTTGACGCCCATGTCGAGGAGCTTGCCGTCCTCGTCGTTGGTGTAGTCGCTGCCGCCGCGGAAGACGTTCAGCAGCAGCCCTTCCGCGTTGTTCCCGTCCGGAACCCAGGTGATGTCACGGTGCGCGTACGAGGTGTTGAAGCGCACGTCCATGGCATCGCTGGGGGCGAAGGCGAAGTTGCCGCGGAGTCTCCACGTTTCCACGCCCTGTGTGGGACGCGCGACGCCGTTGTCGTCGATCCCGGTGTCGAAGACGCCTTCCTCGTTCCCCCAGTTGGCGGACATGAAGTAGTTCATCCGCTGGGCACCGCCGCGAACCGACAGGTTGTAGTTCCGGATGACGCCGTTCTTGAGCCAGTCGCCGCCTTCCGGGCAGCTCGGGTCGACCGGAAACATCGGGTCTCCGCCGGGGAAATTGTCGTCACCCCTGAAGTTGCAGTTGTTCAGGCCGAGGCCGGTGGGGTTCACGTCCGGCGAGGGGCCGATGTGGCCGAGCGTGTTGAGGCCCTGGTCGATCGTGAGCGACCACGCCGGAGCCCCCGCCACGCCGCGCTTCGTGAAGATCTGGATCACGCCGCCCGCGGCCTCCGTCCCGTAGAGGGTGGTGGCCGCGGCGCCCTTGATCGTCTCGATCCTCTCGATGTCGGCGGGATTGATGTCGTCGAAGGGGTTCCGCTGCTGGTTGGCCTCCTGGGAGTGGACCATGCCCCTCTCGCGGATGCGCACACCGTCGACGTACACCAGCGGAGAGTTGCTGAAGGACACCGAGTTGTTGCCCCGCAGCTTGATTGTGGAACCGGCGCCCACCTGGCCGCCGTTGGTCAGGACGGTGGCACCCAGAGCACGGCCCTGAAGAATGTCGGCCACGTTGACCACGGGGGAGGATTCGAAGACCTCCGCGTTCAGCTGGCTGACCGAGTTCCCGATCTCGCGCCTCCGGGCCGCTCCGGCGGTACCGGTGACGATGACGCCTTCCAGGCTGATCGCCTCGGAACGCATCTCGAAGTTCTCGACGGCCGCGCCTCCCGCCGTCACCGTCACTTCGGCCTCCACGGTCTCGTAGCCGATGAACGTCACGGTCACGGTGTGCGTCCCCGCGGGGACGTTGGGGATCAGGTAGCGGCCCACGTTGTTGGCGAGGATCCCGGCGTTGATGGCCGGAATCGAGACCTGGGCGCCCGCCAGCGCCTGTCCGTTGGTTGCGCTGCGCACCGTGCCCGTGATCGTACCGGTCTGCTGCGCCGCCATCAGGGCGGGACCGGCCGCGACCAGCGCGCCGGCCAACAGTGTGGGAAGGGCGGCTCTCATGGCCGCCCGGCGAAAGTTGGTTGGGGACATTTTGCCTCCGGGTAACGAGGGAGAAACGGGGATGCCTATGCATCCACGGCGAATGAGTATCCCAAATAACAGCGGTGGCCGCAAGTGTCGTAGCTGGTGTTGCAGCCGGTGACGCATGGACCTGATCAAAGGGAGCCATCCACTAGCGTCCGAAAGGGACCACGATTCGGAAGACGGGAGCGAACTGGTCGACCACCTCGCCGGGGCCGTCGGGGTCGGTATTCTGGTTCCCCTCGAACCCCAGATAGGCCAGGGTGGCGACGCCGCCCACTACCGCAGTAGAGAGCAGGATGCTCCGCACATGGTCCGGATCCCTGCGTTCCGCTACGACAATCGAAGCCAGCGGTATGCTCACCTGCTGGTGCGCGAGCGGGGTGGTGAGGACGAAGACCGCGGAGTCCCCCCGCAGGTCCACGAAGCGCCCGCTCACGGTCCCCCGGTCCGGGCTGGCGAAGCTGAGGTGCCTGGCAAGTTCATCCGCGGTGAGTTGCAGCCGGACGCTCTGCTGTGACGCCAACTCGTCGACTCCGACCTGACGGTAGGTGGCGCACCCGGCCCCGGCGGCCACAATGACGCACCAGAAGACCAGCCCAGAGTGCGGCTTGGGAGAGCGCGATTGTACTGTAAACATTACATGTTGTAAAGTTTTCTTGACATCATGTGGTGTCAATGTAGTGGTTCGGCCCGAAAGGACCATCGGCCGAGTCCAGCCGGCCCCCAATGGACGGGCTGGCCAGCCCCGGCCTCTTGGCGATGCCATCGGACGAAGTCGCCCTTTGATCTAGCGAGGGATGCCGCGACAGGTCAAGCTGTTGGGACAGCTGGCGCCGCGCGCCTCCACCGGAAGCGCGAGACAACGCGCCCGGTCAAGGTACCCACGGCCACGGACTGTATCGACATGCGACGATGCCTGTACGCCACCGCGATCCTCACAATCATCGCGGCCCCCCCACCCCCCCTCCCCGCCCAGGACCCCCCCACCACCCCCGACCCCGTGCCGCGCGTCGTCATCCTGGGCACCGGTACGCCCAACGCCGACCCGGCCCGCTCCGGCCCGGCCCTGGCGGTCGTCGCGGGTGGGCGGGCCTACCTCGTGGACGCGGGGCCCGGCATCGTTCGCCGCGCCGCCGCCGCGGCCGCCGAGCACGGGACGGCTGCGCTGGAAGCCCCCGGACTGGACCTCCTCTTCCTCACCCACCTCCACTCCGACCACACCGTCGGCCTCCCCGACGTGATCCTGTCGCCGTGGGTCCTGGACCGCCCGGACCCGATCCGCATCTTCGGCCCGCCCGGCACCGCCGACATGGCCGCGCGCATCGAGGAAGCCTGGCGGGAGGACATCCAGATCCGCCTCTCCGGCCTCGAGCCCCGCGAGGCCAATCCCGACGCCTACCGCGCGGTGGTCACCGAGACCACCGGCGGCCTCGTCTACGAGGACGAGAACGTGCGCGTCACCGCCATCCCCGTCCTGCACGGCTCCTGGCCACACTCGTACGGCTATCGCTTCGACGCCGCCGGCAGGACCATCGTCATTTCAGGGGACGCGCGGCCGAGCGAGTCTCTCGTGGAGGCGTGCAACGGCTGCGACATCCTCGTCCACGAGGTCTACTCGGCCGAAGCCTTCCTCAACCGGCCACCGGAGTGGCAGCGCTACCACGCCGACTCCCACACCTCGACCGTCGAGCTTGCCGAGATCGCCGGGCGTGCCCGGCCGGGGCTGCTCGTCCTCTACCACCAGCTGTACTGGGGCGCCACCGACGAGGACCTCCTGCGCGAGATCCGGGAAGCCGGGTACACCGGGCGGGTGGTCTCGGCGGCGGATCTGGATGTCTACCGGTGACCCTGCCGGACGCGGCACCGGGCGCCACGCAGGCGTGGCAGCGAACCGCACCGGTTGCCCCACAGCGGCTCCGCCGCTAGAATCTGCGCGCCGAATCTGCGACCTTTAATCACACTCGATTCGTGGAAGTGCCCGGAGGGGCGAGGACCTCAGAGCAAGGAAAATGACGCGGTTCACGACACGGCGTTCTTCACTTCCGAAATGGGCGGCGGGCTGCGTCGCCGTCGCGATTGCCGCAGGAGCCTGCGACCTCCGGCCCGCGCCGGGATTCGCCAGGGGGGAGCTGATCTTCGACACCTGTTCGCCGTGTCACGGCAAGGACGGAGCCGGTGACGAATCGCTCGGCGCACCCGCTCTCGCCGGCGCAATGGACACCTACCTCACGGCCCAGCTGGAACGTTTCCAGGCGGGAGTCCGCGGATACCACTACCAGGACGCGGAAGGGCTGCGGATGCGCCCCATGTCGCGGGCGCTCATCACGGATGACGGGGACGTCGAGTCCATCGTCGAGTTCCTGATGAGCCTCCCGATCGTCGATCCGCCCGCGACCCTCGCCGCGGGCGACGCGGAGGCCGGTGAGGAGGACTATACGCTGCTCTGCGCCAACTGCCACGGGATCGACGGGCGCGGGGTCGACAACGTGCCGGACGCCCCGTCGCTGCTGCACCTCAACGACTGGTACATCGCCTCGTCACTGCGGAAATACCGCGACGGGGTGCGTGGAGCCAGCCCGGGCGACGCGTCGGGTACCACCATGCGCAACGCAATGACCAGTGACTGGACCGACGACCGGATAGACGACGTCACCGCCTTCATCATGACCCTGCGGCGCCTGCCGCGCCGGATCCCGGGTCCGCCGCCGGAGCCGCTGCCGCCCGTCGACGTGGATCCCTCCATCCTGCCCGAAGGCGTCACGGTGGCGATGGTCCAGGAGGGGCAGGACATCTTCAACACCCCCACCGGAATCTGCTACACCTGCCACCTTCGCGCAGGCGTGGGCGGTGCGCTCGCCCCGAATCTCACCGACGAAGTCTGGCTCAACATCGACGGCGAGTACGAGTCCATCGTGGAGATCATCATCAGCGGTGTGCCGCAGCCCGTGGAGCACCCCGGGTTCATGGCGCCGCGCGCGGGCATGCCGCTCACCGACGAGCAGGTGCGCGCCGTCGCCGCCTACGTCTACACCCTGAGCCGCTGAACCCCGATGGAAGAGAACCAGACCCCGGACACCCCGACCCACGCGGAGCTGGCCGCGGCGATTCCGCCGGCACCGCCCGACGAGTCGAATGACGCGATCATCTTCGCGAAGAAGACGATGATGAACACGCTGCTCATCGCGGTCCTCTTCATCGGCATCGCCGTCGTCTGGACCATGTGGCTGAAGCTATGAGCGGATTCTTCGAGTTCTTCCGGGTCGACTACTTCGACCCGCTCATCGAGGTTGCGTCGTCGTACGCGGCGGACATCGACGGCCTCATCTGGCTGGTGCTGCTGCTGGTTGGCTTCTGGTTCCTCCTCGCCCAGGGCGTCTTCTTCTGGTTCATCCTGAAGTACAGGGCGCAGCCGGGGCGGCGGGCCGAGTACATCGACGGCAAGAAGAAGCGCCACAAGCGGTGGATCACGGTGCCGCACCTCCTGGTGCTGGTGTGCGACGTGCTAATCATCGTCATCTCGTTCAACGTCTGGTACAAGATCAAGATGGACCTGCCGGATAACCCGGACGGCGGCGTCATCCGGGTCATCGGTCAGCAGTGGGCGTGGACCTTCCAGCACCCCGGAGCCGACCGCGAGCTGGACACCGACGACGACATCTTCATGGTCGACGAGCTGCACGTCGAGAACAACCGGACCTACCACTTCGAGCTCCAGTCGACCGACGTGCTGCACAGCTTCTCGGTGCCGGTGTGGCGAATCAAGCAGGACGCCATCCCGGGGCGCACCATAACCGGGTGGTTCCGGCCGACCGAGACGGGCGAGTTCGATGTCCAGTGCGCGGAGATCTGCGGCTTCGGGCACGGAGTGATGGCCGCGCGGGTATGGATCGAAGACGCGGAAACACACGCAGCGTGGGTGGCGGAAAACACGCCGGCGACGGCGGCTGCGGCGATGGAAGCGGCAATGCCGACACCAACGGTCGCGGCCGCGGCGGCCCCTGGCGGTCACGGGGGGCACTAGCGATGGAGACAGGAAGGACCGAGAGAGATGGTTGAGCCTGCGGTCGATCTGACACACGGAGAAGCCCACGACGACCATGCCGACCATGGTCCCCAGGGCTGGCTGAAGTACCTGTGGTCCACGGATCACAAGGTCATCGCCATGCAGTACATGTTCACCGGCATGTTCATGGCCCTCGTCGGCGGCTTCATGGCGTATGTCTTCCGGATGCAGCTCGCCTTCCCCGGGATCAACGTGCCGGGCTTCGGAGCGGTCTCGCCGGGCGAATACAACGCGCTGGTGACCAACCACGGCACCATCATGATCTTCTGGGTGGCGATGCCGGTGCTGCTCGCCGCCTTCGGGAACTACCTGATCCCGCTCATGATCGGGGCGGACGACATGGTATTCCCCAAGATCAACCGCCTCTCCTTCCAGGTCTTCTTCGTCAGCACGATCGTCATCCTGGCATCCCTCTTCGTCGAGGGCGGCGGCTTCGCCGGGGCCTGGACCGCGTATCCGCCGCTTTCGGCCGACTCCACCTACAACCTCACGGACCTCGGGAGTACCCTGTGGGTCATTGGGGTAGGGCTGGAATTCGTGGCATTCCTGTTGGGCGGGATCAACTTCATCACCACGCTCATGAACTCCCGGGCACCCGGAATGCGTGCGTTCGATGTCCCGATCGTCGTGTGGATGATCGTTGTGGCGAGCATCCTCTTCATGCTGTCGGTCGGGCCGCTGCTGGCGGGCGCGATCATGCTGATCTTCGACCAGACCCTCGGCACCGGCTTCTTCGACCCGGGCATGGGCGGCGACCCCATCCTCTGGCAGCACCTCTTCTGGTTCTTCGGGCATCCCGAGGTGTATGTGGTGCTGCTGCCCGCGATGGGCGTGGTGGTCGAGATCATCACCACCTTCGCGCGCAAGAAGCTCTTCGCCTACCGCACGGTCATCTTCACGATCGTCGCGACCGGCGTGCTGAGCTTCTTCGTCTGGGCGCACCACCAGTTCATCGCGGGGATCGACCCGCGCATGGCGAACATCTTCACGATCACGACGCTGCTGATCTCGGTCCCCATCGCGGAGCTGTGCTTCATCTACATCGCCACACTGTACGGGGGGTCTATCAGGCTTACCACGCCCATGCTCTGGGCGCTCGCCTTCGTGGCCGAGTTCCTCATCGGCGGCGTGACCGGGATCTTCCTGGGAGCGGCCGGTGCCGACATCTACTTCCACGACACCTACTTCGTGCTCGCGCACTTCCACTACACGTTCTTCCCGATCGCCATCATAGGGACCTTTGCGGCCTTCACATACTGGTTCCCCAAGATGTTCGGGAAGATGATGGACGAGCGCCTCGGCAAGATCCACTTCTGGCTTACGATCATCCCCTTCAACATGATCTTCATCCCGCTGTTCGTGCTCGGGATGGGGGGCCAGCACCGCCGGATCTACAACTACGACCAGTTCCCCGACCTCGCCGGCGGGGTCTTCCAGGACATGCGGGAACTGGCCACGTGGTCGCTGCTCATCATGCTCGCGGCCCAGTTCATCTTCTTCTACAACTGCTGGAAGACGGCCCGCTCGGGTCCGAGGGCGTCGAAGAACCCCTGGAAGGCCAACTCGCTCGAGTGGACCACCGAGTCCCCGCCGCCGCACGGCAACTGGCACCACCTGCGGATGCCGGTCGTTTACCGGGGGCCCTACGAGTACAGCGTTCCGGACCGCGAGGACGACTACTGGCCGCAGAACGAACCCGACGGCGCACCGCTGCAGGTCGTTGACGACGACACCGGGGAGCAGGGCCGATGAGGCCGATCGCGACCACGCGCGCCGCCACCGGGACCGCCACCGGCAAGCTCGCCGTCTGGTGGGTGCTGGCCTCCGAAGTAGTGATCTTCGGCGGGTTGCTGGCGTCGTATGTGATGTTCCGCCTCGGCCACCCCGAGTGGGCCGACGCAGCGGCGGTGACAAACACCCATATCGGCGCCTTCAACACGTGGGTGCTGCTGACCTCCAGCCTCACGGCGGTGCTCGCACACCAGGCCGCCGAGCGGGGCGACGGCAGGAAGGCCGCGAAGTTCCTGTACTTCACCATCGGGGGCGCCGCCGTCTTCATCCTGGTCAAGACCTACGAATGGTGGTACGAAATCAGCCACGGCTACACGATCACTTCCAACGGCTTCTGGGCGTTCTACTACACCGCCGCCGGCCTTCACGCCTTCCACGTGATCGCGGGCGCGGTGATCATGGCCTTCGTGGCCCGGGACGCCGCCAGGGGCCGCGAACTTCACCGGGTCGAGCTGATAGGGATCTACTGGCACTTCGTCGACATCGTGTGGATCTTCCTCTTCCCCCTGCTCTACATCGCGAAATAGACCATGGCCGGCCACTCGGAAGACAAGGGACTATTCGGCAACCACTACGTGAGGGTCTACGCGGTGCTGCTGGTGCTTCTGGCAATCAGCATCGTGGGTCCGGTCGTGGGCGGTGCGCTGAACCGGCAGGTCGATGTCTTCGGGATGCAGTTCAGTCTGGGCATCGTGATCACGCTGGTGACGGCGTTCGGGATCGCGGTCATCAAGGCATGGCTCGTGATCAAGAACTTCATGCACCTGACGATCGAGCGCGTGATTCCGAAGCTGTTCCTGGCCGCGTCGGTGCTGCTGCTGGCGCTCTTCTGGGGCGGCGTGGCGCCCGACGTGCAGAATCACGACGGCCGGATGTGGGAGAACGACGCGGCGAAGGAGGCGGTGGCACGCGGCATTCCTTCGGAGGATCATGGGGATGAAGAGCACGTTGCCGAGGGTGACCACGCCGGCGAAGACGATCACGCCGAGGATGTGACGCACGCGAGCCTCGTCCCGACCGCCAAGTCCAACGACAATCTGCTGGCGGGCGGCTACAACTTTACCCACGGTGCCTTCTGGACGGTGGTGGTGCTGGTGGCGATCGGGACCAACGCGGTCGCGATCATCCTCTCGATCGGCCTGGTGTTGCTGATCCTCGAGATGCTGAGCAGGATACCGATGCTGCAGCGGTTCGTCGGACCGGTGCTGGGGCTCGTCGACCGGCTGCCGGGGGTTGGCCGGATCCGGAGGTTCCTGGCGGCCGAGGACGCCTGACATGGTGGCGCGGGCACCGATCATCCCGTTCCGGCCCAATCCGAAGAAGCGGAAGAAGCTGGTATCGGACGCCGTACTCGGCATGGTCCTCTTCGTCTTCGTCGAGATCATGCTCTTCGCGGGGTTCATCTCGGGGTTCCTGATCATCAAGGCCCGCGCCGTGGGGTCGGTGTGGCCCCCGCCGAACCAGCCGCGGCTGCCGTTCGAGGAGACTGCGGTCAACACGACCGCGCTGATCGCGAGCGGGATCGTGCTGCTGATCGCCCACCGGATGTTTCTGAAGGGGAGAGGGTTGGGTGGCAGCCCGGCAGGCGGTCGCGGCGGCCAGGCGACGCCACGTGGCTCCAGCGGCGGCGTCCTGGCGGGGTTCGGCGGCCTGTTGAGCCGGCCCGTCGGCAGGATCCTCGTCGCGGCCACCCTGCTCGGCGGGATGTTCGTCGCCCTCCAGGGGGTGGAGTGGCTGGCGCTGATCCGCGAGGGGCTGACCATCACGTCGTCGACCTACGGCGCGCTGTTCTACACGATCATCGGGGCGCACGCGGCGCACGCGGTGGCGGCGATCCTGGCGCTGGTGTGGGCGTTGCTGCGGCTGGCACGCGGCAAGCTCACCCGGGACGTGCTTTCTGCGGTGGCCATCTTCTGGTACTTTGTGGTGTTGGTGTGGCCCTTCCTGTACTTCGTGGTGTACCTGTAGGAGGACGTGGATGACGATGCGTGGAGCGAGGAAGGGTGAGGCGGGGGATCGGCGTGGGGCGCGGACCCGGCGGAGTCGGTGGAGCGGACGCGCGGTGCTGACCGTCGCGGCCCTCGCGCTCGCGCTACTGGCCGTGTTCCCGGATGTGGCGCACGCCTGCCCCGTGTGCTTCGACCGCGACGACGAGGCCCGGATCGCGTTTCTCGCGACGACCGGACTGCTGACGCTGGTGCCGCTGGGGCTCGTGGCAGGAACGGGGATCTGGCTGCGGCGGCGCGCCCGCGAGATCGCGGAGGAGGAGGAGCGGGGGGAGGGGTAGGGTCGCGGGGGGGGAGCGTGGGACCGTCCACAGTCGGGGACCATGGTCAGCTTTGGAATACGACCAAGTTCAAGAAGGTGGGCGCCGACATCTGGGCGATCAAGAGCGGTCAGATCAGGATCTTCTGCTTCTGGGGCCCCGGCGGTCGCTTGATCCTGGCATTCGGCCTCCGCAAGAAGTCGAATCGTCACAGGCCGAAGGATGTGGCTCGCGCGGCCCGAATGAGAACGGAGTTCCTCGACCAGGAACAGCGAGAGGGATAAGAATGGCCAACGAGGCTTGGATTGAAGCTGTGGACGTGGTCGTAGTGACACCGGGAGATATCGAGCGGTACGGAGACAGCCACGCTCTCGTGATCAAGCCCGCCCTCCAGGAGGGGAGGGTCGTGTATGAGGCCGCGTGAGCGATTTGGGCCCGACAACCCTCTCGAGTGGCTGAACCGCGCTCGCAGCAATCTCGCGCGGGCTCGACACCGAATACCCGGAACGTACCTCGAGGACGCGTGTTTCGAAGCGCAGCAGGCCGCCAAGAAGGCGATAATGGCAGTGATGGTTCTGCGCGGCATCGAGTTTCCGTACATTCACGAACTGGCGCGGCTGATGGACATACTCGAATCCGGCGGAGATCCGATTCCGGATGCTGTTCGGCGTTCCGGCCGGCTGACCCGGTACGCAACCGCAACCCGGTATCCCGGCTTGGAGGAGCCCGTTACCGAACGCGAACACGCCGAGGCGGTCGAAATCGCCGAAGCAGTACTCCACTGGGCGGATTCACTCCTGTGAGTCTGCCGCGACATGAATCATTGACCCGGGTCCACGGCTCGAGCTCGCTTCTCGTCAACAGAGCTTGACCGGCGGGAATCCTCGGGCAACAATACGTTGGGATCGGGATGTGCGAGGAGCGTTATCGTCTCGCAGTCCATGGATAATCCCCGCGTCGCACCGAGGGCGGCGAGGCGCCGGGCTGGCAAGGCGCGACGAAGGGCGCATAGCAGAGCTATTCGTCCGAGGAGCAACGCAGAGCGATGCTTCAGCAAAGCTGAAAGTAACGTTAATGTGACAATACGTAAAGTTCTCTTGACATTTCGAGTGCGCGAACACCGCGATCCAGCGCGGATGCTTCGCTGCCCGAATGCAGCGGGGACTTATTCCATGGACTGCTAAGCCGAGGATTTCCACGATGGAGGCACACACGACCAGTCCCCCCGTGGCCATGGAACGGAGGATCGTCGAGGCTTCCGTGGCGAATGCGCTCCCACACTTCGCGCCACTCGCGATCTTTCCGCTGGTCGCGTGCGCCGCGATATACGGCAGCTGGTGGATCGCGGTGCCGCTGGTCTTCTACGCGCTCGCGGACCGCTTCGACAGGATATTCGGCCTGGAGGAGCGGAACATGGATCCGGCCACCACGCGCGAGAGCCAGTTGTTTCTGTACAAGCTCTCGCTCTGGCTATGGGCGGTGCTCTGGCCGGTCACGTTCGTCTTCGCGCTCTGGCAGGCTCTGGTTTCCGATCATCTGGCCTTGTGGGAAATCTGGTGCGTGGCCGTGATTCTCACGATGGTGGGACAGACGGTCTTCATCGTCGGCCACGAGCTGGTCCACCGCCGCGCTCTCTGGGAGCGTCGCCTCGGCGAGTTCCTGCTGGCTTCCGTCTCCTACCCGCACTATGCGACCGAGCACGTCTACATTCATCATCCGTGGGTATGCACGCCCCTGGACCCGGGGTCTTCTCCGAAGGGTCTGAGCTTCTGGCGATACCTGCCCGAGGAGGTGGCGAACAACCTGTTGGGGGCATGGCGGTTCGAACGCCGCCGCCTGACGCGTCGCCAGCTGCCGGTGTGGCACCATACGAACGCGTTCTGGCGCTACGGCGTGCAGCTCATCTTCTGGTACGGGCTCCTGCTCTGGATGGGCGGCCCGTGGGCGGCCCTGGTCTTCGCGGTTCTGTGCGGCAACGTCCTGTTCTCGATGAAGATCAGCAACTATGTGCAGCACTACGGGTTGCGACGGATCCGCACGCCCGCCGGCCGGTTCGAGCCCGTCAAGCCGCGGCACGCCTGGAGCGCCGCCTACAAGTTCACCAACTGGCTGTACTACAACATGCAGCGCCACGCCGACCACCACACGTCGAACCGGCGCTATCCGCTGCTTCAGCATCACGGCGAGGCCGCCTCGCCGCAGCTGCCGGGCAGCTACATCCAGATGAACGGCCTGGCCCTCTTCCCCAAGCGGTGGTTCAAGACCATCGACCCCCTGCTCGATCTTCAGCGGGCGCAGTTCTATCCCGAGATAGACGACTGGAGCCCCTACGACAGCCGGGCGTTCGCGGCGCGCCCCGACGCGTTCGACGCGATCGCCGAGATTCACGCCGCCGCCCCCCGCATCGCCGGATGGATCAACCGCACCCCGGCGTTGCTCGACATGCTCAGGGAGCCCGAGTTCACGGATCTGGAGCTCCCGGAGGGATTCCTGCCGGACCCGCAGTCCGAGGCGATTGCCCGGTGCGGGTTGGCGCGCCTGTACTGGACGCACGAACTCAGCCTGGCGGAGATGAAGGCTCAGCTCGCCGACATTCACGTGCAGGACGCCGGCGAGGCGGTGGACGCGGCGCGTGAGTGGTCGAACGGCAAGGTCTTCCAGATCGCCGTGCATGTGATGCGCCGCAGCCTGTCGATCGGCGAGGCGGCAACGGCGTTGTCGCGCGTCGCGGAGGCCTCCATCGCCAGCGTGCTGTCCGCGGTGGAGGAGGACTTCGCCGATCGCGGCGTGCCGCGAGGCGTTGGCGGCGTCGCGGTCGTTGTGCAGGGGCCCCTGGCGAACGGGGAAGCCCTGCCGGGCGAGACGCTCGACATCCGGTTCGTGTACGAGGGCACCCCGGCCAGGACCTATCGGAAACTGTGCGGCCGATTCCGGAAGGCGCTGCGCGCGCTGACCCGCAACAACCTGCTGCTGTCGCACCAATCGTTCGCGCGTGGCGGGGCGGGCGGGATCCAGTTGCTCGACGCATTCATGGAACAACTCCGCAACGCGGATTCGGGACCAGGTCCGGTGGCTCTGGCGCGGGCCCGGTGCCTGTGGGGATCGGGCGACGAGGACGTTGCGGAACGGGTCTCCGGAGAGCTGCGCGAGGCGTTGGGCGAACGTTCGGCTCGCGAGACGCTGCTGGCTGAGTTGCGCGAGCCCGGAGACCGTGCCGTGGAATCCGGCGTACCGGGCCTGCAGTCGATCGCCACGATGCGAGGCGGTCTTCGGGACATCGAGCGCGCCGCGCTGTTCCTGCGCCTCGCGAACGGCGGCGATGCGGCGGCGCGTCCGGCGGGCGACGCGGAGGCCACTTTCCAGACGGCGGGCGATCGTGGATTGATCACCGAAGATGCCGCCGAGCGGCTCGCGGCGGCGGCGGCGCTGTGGCGGAATCTCCGCGGCGCGCTGCGGCTTGTCGCGGACGACGGGTTCGAGGCCGAATCGGCGGCCACCGGAGCCAGGGCCACGATCGCCGGCATCTGCGGGGTGGACGATTTCGATGCGCTCGCCGCTGTGATCGAGGACACCGCGTCGGGCGCCGCCGCCGGGATCGAGACGCTCGCGCCGAACCTCGAGCCGGGGCGCTGATGCCACGGTAGCCGGGGCCGGCCCTTCCATGTGTGCCGGCAGCCCGTGGAATGAGTACCGGCTGCATTCGGGCGGCGACGCGGGGATTGTCCGCCGCCTGCTACACCACCCCGGAAAGCACCATGAACACGTAGGCCTTGGCTTCTCGAAGCCGATCTCCGGATACGACCAGCTTGATGTGGTGAATGCCGCGCAGCAGTACGAACCGGCCGGACTTTCCAAAGAGCGTCGTCGGCTTGGAGACCCAGCCGGCAAGCGCCCCGAGCTTTTCCGGAACGACAAGGTCCTCATGGCTCAGGGCTTCCAGGAACGGCTCCCAATCGGTCAGGCCGTCGAGCCAATAGCGAGAGTCCTTCGTATACCGCTGCCTGACGATGAGCGTGAGGCCGAGCGTCGGCCCGACACCCTCTTCGCGAACGTCGATGTTCACCCCGGTCCTGGCAATGCTCGCGCGCTCGTCGAAGCGTGCGATCAGGGAGTCGACAGCCGGGATATGACCCGGCCAGCCGGTGTCTTCGAGATAGCGCCACGTTGCCTGCCGCGATCTGAAGCCCATGATCGCCAGGCGGATGGCCCGCGAGCGGGACGGGAACACACCGAACGAGTCCATGCGCGTGTCTTCCGGCTGTGCCAGGTAGACCCTTTCGATGTTCTCGCGCTCGGGGTCGCTCATCTCCCAGCCTACGCAGGAGAACAGCGCGTCCGCGACCACACGGACATCGCTCGCCTGGCCACGGGCGCCGAGAATCGGGCGTTCGCCGGGCCGGAGGAACATGCCGGGATGCGAGCGCCCGCCGTCCCCTGCCGAGCCGATATCGTATTCCAGCATCAGTTTGCGGCCGACGATCGCGCGCAGGTGCGAGTCCTCGGTTTCCATCCGGCCGAAGAGCCGCGTGATCACGCTCGCGGTCTCATCCGTCCCATCGGCGCGTGCTCTCTCCCGGAAGAAGGCCGCCGCTCTCGTTCCGCTCGCCAGGGAGACGCCGAAGTCCGCCCTGGGCTCGCTTGCATGCAGCGGCAGCTCGAAACCGAATGGGAGGGCGCCCATGGTGATGGGGAGTTCGCCGGCGCGCTCGAGTATGCCCTCCCACTGCGGATCTCCGATCAGGACCGGCGAGACTCGACTGCGGAAGTGCCCGAGCAGCTCACCCATCGTGCCGCCCTCTTCGGCGAGACGGTCCTGGGTCAGTGCGACGGCCGCGTCGGTATCCATGTTCTCCTCACGCAATCACAGGTGCCGGATTCAGACCGGCTTCGGAGAGCGCGTGCTCGCGGTACCCCATGCGGACGGGTACGTCGTACAGGCGCCCGGGCGCGAACCTCGCCCAGAAATGGCGCATGCCGGGCACGATGACCCGGGCCACCGGCATGCCGATATCCGGTCGCGTCTGATCCAGCACCAGGAACTCCATGCCCCTGGCTTCGACGAGCGCGCGGCAGTGTTCCACATCTTCGCGCGTGTCCGCCGATTCGATCACCGGATACTGCGAAGCCCTGCAGAGCGGCTCGTCCGGCGCCGGCGCCAGCCAGGAACAGTCGGCGAGGCGGGCGGTTTTCCACCACCAGAGCGCCAGCGGGTCGTCGATCCTGGGCCGGCCGTCCCCCGCTCCGGGACGCGGCAGCCAGGTGAGGCACTGGTTCAATTCACAGAGTGCGCGCAAGGCGGCGATCCGTGGGTCGGCGTGGGTGCCGGCGCCGTAGATGATGTCCTCGGTTTCGGCGTCCGGCCGACGCGAGAGCGCGACGAAGGTGGGAATGCCGATATCGGAGGTGACGTCGAGCATCCACAGTTCCCGCTCATGGCGGCCGTAGTAGTCCGAGGCCGATCCGAGGTACTCGTCGTCGAAGCTGGAAAGATCGACCGCCGGCACTCGCAGCCGGTTGTACCACCAGACGGCGAACGCATCGCGCTCGGTCAGTTCGTAGAAGCCATGCAGGATCGCCTCTTCAAGGGTATTGCCCGCGGCGCAGCCGTTCGAGTCGGCAATCAGGTCCGCAGGGCCGCGCTCCTCGGCCAGCATGCTGTACAGGATGGACGTCGGCAGGTAGCGGTGCCGCTGGTGCGTCAGCGACCAGACCGGGGTCCAATCGATCTCGGTGTCGGGATCGAGCCGTGGCGGGACGATGTTGTAGGGGTGGCCTTTCGCGTTGATGCTCTCCGCGTCGTCGAGCTGACTCTCGCTGAACAGCTGCACGTCGTTGGGGTGAATCGCCTCTTCTCCCCCGGCGAATTCGATGAATCGCCTGGCGACGCGGATCTCGTCCCCATGGCGGGCGCCCGAATGGCGCTCGATCGCCTCGCAAAGAGCGCTGACCCTGGACTGCTGCCGAGTGCTGCCCTTGCCGGCGCTCTTGCTGCGCAGGCTGCGCCGGAGCGAACTCAGGCTCCGGCTTCGCATCCCGGGATTGCTCCCGGCCCAGTAGACGTGCAGCCAGGAGTCGGTCTCATCGGTGGTGCGCGACAGCCAGGTCACGACGCCGCTGACCGGGCTCACAAGGTGACCGTACTTCGCCAGGGTGGCTCCCGGCGACACGGCGCGCGCGCCGCCGCTGTTGCGATGGGCCTTGGGGCTCGCCTTGAGAAACACCGGGACCGGCGGTCGATCCGGCCGCTGCAGCGCCTCGTCGCCACAGGCCGGGCACTGCGGCCTGCGCACGACCCGGTGATGCGAACTCGTGAATGTGGCGGTATTCATCGTGATCGCCTCACTGTGAATCGGGGCCGCCTCGCCCAGCACCAGCCATTTGACGATCTCCGCCGCGATCAGCCCGTACATTGCTTCCAGCACGGCCGGCTGGGCCGCGAACGGCCTGAAGGCGGCTTCCTCGCCGGCGATGTTGTGCAGGAACCCGTGGACTTCCCGGTGGCTGCGCAGGCGGCACGCGAGGCAGTCCAGGCAGGGGCCCCGCCCGTCAGCCCGGAAGATGGGGCCGAAGAGCGGCTCCATCCCGCTTGGGCGCACGAGGGTCCACGGCGCTTTCGCCTCGAGTTGGCGGCGATTCACCTCCGTGAGATGCCCGTCGAGATAGTCGGCGCAGACGACGACGGTCAGCGCCGGACCAGTGCCTCCCACGCTGGCGCCGGCCTTTTCCAGATGCCGGACGAGCCCGCCGTCGTCACCCTCAACAATGACGCGCGCCTGCGCCAGCCGCTCTTCGGCCCAGCGTGGCGACGCGCCAAGCGACGACCAGTATGCCGCCTGGCACAGGTCCATCCGGTGATCGGCCGAGACCAGATAGCCCTTGCCGGCGAACGCGGCAAGGGCCGCAAGGACGTCGGTGGGCGCATGGGCACCCTCGAGGGCCGCGACGATCTCGTCCTCGGAGTGCCGACCGTCGAGCAACGGCAGCAAATCGCCGTACAGCTTGCCGTGCAGCAGCGTGTTGAACGACTCGGAGACGAGGAGCACCCGCCCCTCGCCGATATTGTGAAATCGGAGATGCGGGGTGAGCGCGGGATGCTTGACGATGCCTCGGTCGGCGAGAGTCGTGCGGGCGAGGATCCCGGTGGGCACGCTCAGGCCCTCAGGACTTCGACGAGGCGCTCGAGGGCCTCGATGCAGAACGCGGAGGTCACGGCCTCGGAGCCATGCCCGATTTGCCCCACCACACCCCACTTCAACGATTGGTCGCCGAACGCGAGCAACTCGGGCCAGCTGCCGTCCGCGCGCTGCAAGTTCATCAGCCTCTCCACCTCGCGCATCGCGTTGATGCGCCCGAGGCTTCCGACATTGTAGAGCGCCGACACCGCCTGAGCGGTCTGAAGGACATTGCCGAATCCTCCCTTCCGGTCACGCAGGCCGAGGATACGATCCGCGAGTATCGGGCGCAGCGGATCGAGGGCGGGCTTCGCTCGCACCATCGCGCGGGCGATCGCATAGTAGATCGCGACCGTGTCGGGATACCATTTCGACGAGCCCTCCAGGCTCCCATCGGTCACCAGCGCTTCCAGCCATCGCCGGGCATCCGCGGTTTCCGGACGGTCGCCCAGCCAGGCGATGACGTTCGCGTTGACGACGGGGTCGGCCTCGATGCGAAACGGCGACACGACATCGGGTTCGCCTTCCTGCAGCACCCAGGTCATGAAGCGGCCTTCCTCGTCGCGATTCGCCAGTATCCCCGGAACATTCCTTCCGAGCCAGATCCAGGGGTGCGTCCCGATCACCATCGAACAGAGCGAGGTGCTGTCGAGATCCGGGGGCAGGTGACGGTAGTATCGCCACAGTCCGGGATGCTCGATGGTGTCGATGAGATACGCCTTCGTCGCCGTGCATATCGCCCTGGCCCGCGGCTCATCGGAGCTCTCCAGGGCGAGCGCGCAGAGTGCCGACACGAAAGGAGGCCTCTCGAAGTGCCGGGGAATATCCGGGTCGGCCACATTGAACCGGATGCAGTGCCAGGCTCCATTCGCGTCGATCGTGGATTCCAGGAAGGCGAGCCCGCGGCGGATCCCTTCCCTCGCCGCATCCGCAAGCGCCTCCGAGCCGGCCCCGTTGCCTCGGACTTCCTCCTGTTTCGGTGCCGCAGTACGAAGGGGCGGCGCGGGATCGTGGAGCGTACTTCGAAGAAACTCGAGCGACTGCCCACCGGTCCTCGCCGCCTCCCGCTCGGCCTTGCTGAACCTGCTGCGCGGCGGCAGAACCACATGCGTCCGGGCATAGGTCTCCTCGTGCACGTGAAATTCATGATCTTCGGGCAGCGTCACGCCGAATTCCTTCTCCACGGTCTCTCTGGGGTTGTGGAGAAGACGTTCGCGAAAGTCGCCGTCTTCACGGGCTCTGGATACGAGGATGTCGTCCGCGTCAATGGGTCCGTTCATCGGATGTCCCGGAGAGGGGTTCGGATCAGGCGATCTGTCTTCTCACCAGTTCCCTGAACACCCCTTCGCCCTCCATGAGTTCGTCGAAAGAGCCGCTTTGTACGATCCTTCCGGCCTGCAGCACGTAGATGCGATCGGCCTGTTGCAGCGTGGACAGGCGGTGCGCGATGACAACCCGGGTCGAGGTCAGGGCGGTGAGGTTCCGCATG
>JAJDVT010000057.1 GCA_022826005.1 Gemmatimonadota bacterium
CCGCCGCCTCACCCGGCACGGCGGCGCGCTCCCCCCGCCCAGGTCCCCCGCCCCTCACCCGGCCCCCCGGCCACCCATCCCCACCCACGTCCCCCGCCCCCCCAGTCCGGCAACCCGGAAGCGTATCCGGTGACGCGCCGCGAACTCGACCGCCTTGCCCTGCACGATCTCGCCCCCGACGCGGATCGCTTCCCCCCAGCTCATCTCCTCGTAGGCCTCGATTCCCGGGTTCGTGCGCGGGTCCGCCGGGTAGACGCCGTCCACGTCCTTCACCAGTCGCACCTCGGCGTCGCCCAGCGCATGCCCCAGGAAGAGCGCGGTCAGATCCGATCCCCCACGTCCCAGCAGCGACGGCACGCCCGTGACGTCCACCCCCACGAACCCCGGGAAAACGACAACGTCGCTCTCCCGCAGCGCCGCCCGGAGCTGCGCGGTGTCCACCGCGACCGGGTCCGCGTCGTCGAGTGCGCCACGCGTCACGATCGGCAGCTGCGACGCACACATCCCCCGCGCCCGCACGCCCCGCGCGGCGAGCGCCAGCACGAGCAGCGCCACCGAGGCGTCTTCGCCGGTCGCCAGCAGCGCCCCCATGAGCGAGTCGGGGGACGTCGGCGCAACGGCACGGGCCGCTGCGAGGAGCGCGTCGGTCGTCCCGCCCATCGCAGAAACGACCGCCACGACCCTGCGGCCCGCCGCGGTCTCGGCCCGGAGCGCTTCGGCCACCCGCGGGTAGTCCGCCGGGCACTCCAGCACCGATGAACCGAACTTGAGGACGGAGACCGGCGCCCGCGGGCCCGCCGCACACGCCAAACCTCCCGAACGAAGCGTCTCCCGCGCCACCGTAACCATGGCTCAGGCCACCTCGATGGCGGCGCGCGGACAAGCGGTGTGCGGATCCCGGGCGACCGCGGCCAGGACCTCGGCGCGCTCCAGCGCCCGCTCCAGATCCGCCACCAGGTCGTCCGCCGCCTCGATCCCTACCGAGAGCCGCAGCAGCCCCTGCCCGATCCCGGCCTCCACGCGCGCGGGCGCTTCCATGGATGCATGGGTCATCGTCCACGGGTGCGACACCAGGCTCTCCACGCCCCCGAGCGATTCGGCGAGCGCGAAGTGGCGGATCCCGTCGACGAAGGCGTCCACCGCCGGCCTGCCGCCGCGCAATTCGAAGGAGATCAGGCTGCCCCAGCCGGACTGCTGGCGCGCGGCGATCTCGTGTCCGGGGTGCCCGGGGAGGCTCGGATGATTGACCTCCGCCACCGCTTCGCTGCGGACCAGCGCGTCCACCACGCGGAGCGCGTTCTCCTCGTGCACGCGGCTGCGGGCGTGCAGGGTGCGCATCCCGCGCAGCGTCAGGTAGGCGTCGAATGGCGCGCCGGACACGCCCATCGCATTGGTCCACCACGCCACCTCCTCGAGCAGCCCCTCGTCGTCGGCGATCACCGCCCCGCCCACCACGTCGCTGTGACCGTTCAGGAACTTGGTCGTGGAGTGGACGACCAGATCGGCGCCCAGCTCCAGCGGCCGCTGGTTCACCGGAGACAGGAAGGTGTTGTCGGCCACGCAGATCGCACCGATCTCTGTGGCCAGGCGCGCCCACGCCGCGATGTCGGTGATCCTGAGCAGCGGGTTGCTCGGCGTCTCGAGCCAGATCATCCGGGGACGCAGCGCGCGGGCGAGGTCGAAGGACCCTTCCTCCCAGGGATTGAAGAAGCGGACATCGTAGGAGCCCCGGGCCGCCTCGGCCGTGAAGAGCCGGTGGCTCCCGCCGTAGCAGTCCCGGGGCGCGATCAGCAGGTCCCCTGCGGAGAGGAAGCGGGTCAGCACCGCGATCGCCGACATTCCGGACGACGTCACCGCCGCGCCGCAACCGCCCTCCAGTTCGGCGATGGCGCCCGCCGCCAGGTCGCGGGTCGGGTTGCCGGTGCGGGTGTAGTCGTACTTGCCGTGCACGCCGGGCGCGTCGAAGAAGTAGTTCGACGACAGGTGGATCGGCGGCATGACCGACCGATGGGGGCTGTCGGTGCCCAGACCGGCACGCACGGTGCTGGTTACGCGGGACGCGGCGGGTGCCTGCGTGGGACGGGACTCCGCCGGACCGGCTTGTGGCGGGCGCGACTGCGGGATGCGGCGGCCGTTGAGGGCGCTCATCGGACTACCTCCGGGGCTTTGGACGTGTGGGCGCTTGGGTGCGCATGAAGCAGGGACGAGACCTGTTCGACCTCCTTGAGAAAGGCGTCGTGGCCGAACGGGGAAGGGATGGTGACGTGTGTGGGAACGTGGCCGCTCCCGCTCGCCAGTTCCTCGACCAGCCAGGGCGGGACCAGGAAATCGCTGTCGACCGAGACGAGGAGCGTGCGCGGCGGCAGGGAGGCGGGGCGGGTGCGGTGCAGGTCGATCGATTCGGAGAGTGCGAGGAAGCGGTCCGCGTCGAAGCGCTGCACGAAGTCCGCGCCGCGCGCGTCGAGGTACTCCTCGACCGGGAAGCGGGCCGGTGCCTTGCCGGGTCTGCCGGGTGTGAGCGGGGCGCTGTCGAAGCGCTCCTCGAACTCCTGAGCGCTGCGGTAGGTCGTCATCGCGAGGGCGCGGGCCAGCGCGACTCCGCGTCCCTCCTGGCCCGACGCCGCCCCGAGCGACGCGGCCGAGCGCTGCAGGGCCCGGAGCGCGGTGGCCATGGGATGGGTGCGGTGGGCCGCGCAGAGCACGGCGAGCCGCGTCACCCGCTCCGGGAAGAGTTCGGCGAAGGCGAGCGCCACCATCCCGCCGTACGAGGCGCCCACCAGCGACGCCTCCGCGATGCCCAGGTCGTCGAGCACCGCCGCGATGGCGCGCGCCTGGTCGTGGGTCGTGACGGGGCGCAGCAGGCCCGCGCGGGTGCGCCCGCCCAGGTAGTCGATCCCGACGAGCCGCTGCCGCAACGGGTCGAGGGCGCCCCCTGCGGCAACCAGGCCGGGCCACCATCCCCGCTGCGGATCGGCCGCGGTGGGCGCGAGGTGCCGTCCCGCCGAGATACCGCCCAGCACGACCGTGGCGGGGGCCAGCGCCGGGCCGAGGACTTCGTACGGCAGCCGAACAAAGTGCTCGCCGAGGTGGTCGAACGGGAGCCGTATGGTTGTATGGTCAATGTGTACGGGGATATGGCTGACACGCGCGGGGGGTGTGCCGGGCGAGGCGGGGATCGTTCCGGGCGAGGCGGGAGCTGCGGCGACATGCCGGCGTCCTGGCGCGTTCGCGCGCCGCGCGGGGGCGGCGACGGGCGCGGGCGGGGCGGGTGGCGCTGGACTACCGGCAGACGCGACGGACGGCTCCCTGGCGGCGGCGGCAAGGTTGGCCATTCGATTCTCTCCGAGTCTCGATTGTCCCTCATCGGACTCCGGAGATTCGACGCCCTTGTCAGCTCGGCGACCACGCGGGGCGTGGTGGGCGGCTCATCTTTACGATGGACTTTCACTTCCATCGCAGGAGTTGGCACCTTTGTGGGAACGCCAATCCCCACAGGTTGCCCCGGCGTCAACGGGCCTGTCCCTCAGCCGGTCTCGATGAGTTTTTCGTGGTCGGAGAGTAAGGTGCAGCGAGTGGACGTGTCAAGGGCTGGGTCCCGATGGCGTCCCCATGGCGTCCCCATGGCGAATGGAATCCACGGCGTCCGGGGGGCGCGGGTCCGCGCGACGTCGGACCTGCGCCGCCGGATCTGCGACCGCTGGATCTGCGCCCGTCGGGTCTGCGCCGTCGGATCTGCGCCGTCGGATCTGCGCCGTCGGAATCTGCGCCGTCGGAATCTGCGACGCCGGAATCTGCGACGCCGGATCTGGCGAAAGCCGCTCATTCGATTGAAATTGGAGCGTTGCTCCGCACACACGGAATCGCCCCCGAACACCTCCCACGCCGGTCTCGTCAATGAAGCCATTCGCCTCGCCGCTCGCCCTCGCGCTGGTCCTCCTCGCAGGCTCCGCCACCGTCGATCCCCTGTCGGCCCAGAACATGCAGCCGGGCTCGGTCAACGGCGAAAACGGCGGCGTCCCGGCCACGGCCACCGCGACCGGGGTGACGGAGTCGCCCACCATCGACGGCCGTCTCGACGAGGCGGTGTGGGGCCGGGCCGCGGCCCTGACCGGCTTCACCCAGCGCGTGCCCTTCGACGGGCGCCCAGCCACCGAGCAGACCGAGGTCCGGGTGCTCTTCGACGGTGAGGCGATCTACGTCGGCGTGTGGGCCTTCGACCGCCAGGCCGACGCGATCACCTACGGGGAGCGGATCCGCGACTACGAGGTCAACCAGAGCGACGCGGTCGTCTTCGTGCTGGACACCTACAACGACGATCAGAACGGCTTCGTCTTCGGCACCACGCCGACCGGCATCGAGTACGACGGGCAGGTCGCCAACGAGGGACGCGGGGGCGGCCGCTTCCAGGGCGGCGGGTTCAACTCGCGACAGCGCTTCCAGTCCGGGTCCGGCGGGGGCTTCAACAAGAACTGGGATGGGAGCTGGACCGTCGCGACCACCACCGATGGCGCGGGCTGGTACGCCGAGTTCCGCATCCCATTCAACACCCTGCGCTACGCGGGCGACGCCGAGACCTGGGGCTTCAACGTCATGCGGCGCATCCGGCGGCTCAACGAGGAGTCGTTCTGGACGCCGGTGCCGCGCGAGTTCAACCTCTACCGCCTCAACTACGCGGGCGATCTGGAGGGGCTGCGCCCGCCCTTCCGGCGTCTCGCCACCGTCACCCCGTACGTGCTCGGCTCCACCGCGCGCGACTACGCCGCCGCGGCCGATTTCACCCGGGAGGGCAACGTCGGCGGCGAGGTGAAGTTCCAGGTCACGCAGGGCCTCACCCTGGACGTCACCTACAACACCGACTTCGCGCAGGTCGAGGTCGACGACCAGCAGCTCAACCTCACCCGTTTTTCGCTCAACTTCCCCGAAAAGCGGCCGTTCTTCCTCGAGAACGCGGGCTTTTTCAGCGTCGGCGGGGGCGGTGCGGACCTCTTCTTCAGCCGCAGGATCGGGATCGCGGGCGGGCAGCCGGTGCCGATTCGAGGCGGGGCGCGGCTCTCCGGGCGGACCGCGGGGCTGAACGTCGGACTGCTGCACATCGAGACGGGGGCCGAGGACGGGTTGGCGGACGCCCACGGGTTTTCGGTCGCCCGCATCGCGAAGGAGCTGCCGAACCGCTCGCGCGTCGGGGGCCTCTTGGTGAACAAGAGTGGACCTGGTGGCGACTTCAACCGCACCTTCGCGGCCGACGTGGCGGTCGGCGTGGGAGAGGCACTAACACTCAGCAGCTTCGTTTCGCAAACCGACGACTCACAGGCCGCGAGCGACGAGTACGCCCTGGACCTCTCCGGCGAATACAGCAGCCGGGACTGGACGGTTACCGCGACGGCCCGCGAGATCGGCGAGGGGTTCAACCCCGAAGTCGGGTTCCTGCCGCGCAGGGGCTACCGGTACTACCAGGGCCACATGATGTACAAGATCCGGCCGTCGTGGCTGCGCGAGATCCGTCCGCACATCTCCTGGTTCACCTATCGCAGCCGCAAGACCGGGGTCGAGGACGGCTTCGAGGAGTCGGCGCGCGTCCACATCGACTCGCACTGGGAGTGGCCCTCGGGCGCCCAGATCCACACCGGCGCCAACTTCAACACCGAGGGGATCTATCAGCCCTTCCGGATCCTCGGCACCGACGTCACCATCCCGGTGGGGACCTACAGCGGCTGGGAATCCCAGATCGTCATGAACAGCAACCGGGCGGCCCGCTTCTCGGTCACCTCGCGCATCCACTTCGGCAGCTTCCTGACCGGCAGCCGGGCGGGCGGGAACGGCTCGCTGACCTTCCGCCCGAACGCGTCGTTCAGCACCTCGGCGCGCGTCACCTACTTCGACGTGAACCTGCCCGAGGGCGACTTCGAGACGGTCCTGACGGGGATGAACTTCGGGTACTTCTTCACGCCGCGGCTCTACCTGCAGTCGCTGGTGCAGTACAGCAACCAGGCGGACAGCTGGTCGGCCAACCTGCGCTTCGGCTGGCTGAACACGGCGGGCACCGGGCTCTTCATCGTCTACAACGACGTGCAGGGCTTCGACTACCCCGACGGGCTGAATCCGGATGGTGGGCGGTTCGTCGAGAGCGGGACGCTGGCGCGGTCTTTCATCGTGAAGTTCACGCGGCAGTTCAACGTGCTGGGGGGGTAGGGGGGGATGGAACAGCGAGCCGGAGGGGCATTTGGACCGGCTGATTGGACGTATTCCGCCAGAGAACAGATGACAATGTGGGAAGGTGGGCGCGGGACTTGCGGTTGTCAGGGGCTTCTGCGAGAATGGGCTGGATGACACCCATTCCTCTGGAGTTGCCGATGTCCCTCGCCGCTGAAGACCTAGCCTGCCTTAAGGGGAGGGCAGACCCGTGACAGCCGCGAAGCGCAAGCGAACAGACGGGCTGAGTCCAGAAGCGCGACGGTTCCGGAGGGCCAGACGTGCTACTGTGTCTTTCGGATACGTAATTGATGACCAGCTTGTCATCATAGGTTCGGGCGTGGCGGTATCTGGCCTCGGACGAGGGGTCGTGGTAACGGCCCACCATGTGCTCGCCGGTGCTGGCAGCGGATTGCGGGTGCTCGTTCACGGCAGGGCTTCCCGTCAGGGAAACGACTGGAGTCTCGATGCGAAGTTCGTTGACTTGCCCGACAACAAGGTCACGCTGAATGCTGGGCACGACATCACACTCATGAGAATCGACCACGACTTTCGCAACAGGACCGTAGCGCTGAAGTCCAACATCCGTCTCGCCGAGGGCGACAGAATCGGTGCGTGCGGATGGCCCTTTGGAACGAAGTTGCATCCGCCCGGTGCCGTTCCCCTAGCCTCCTGCCTGAGTGGAGTAGTAAGCCTCGTCTATCCGCATCCGCGCGTGACGGATCAGCAGGGTTACGTCGTGCAGATTCCCGCCAACCCTGGCAATAGTGGAGGCCCGGTGTTCGAATTGTCGACTGGTTCGTTGGTGGGCGTGGTGAGTCGCAGAGCGGAGCCAAGTCCAGATGATGAAGAGCTTGGAATACCGATAACGTATGGAATGGTATTCGTCACACCGACGGCCCTGCTTCGTGAGGTCGTTGCCGATTATAAGAGGGGAGAACTGTCAATATGAGCAAGGCTGACAAAGAGACGTATAGTGTTCAGAAGATCCGCACGACCAAGGGTCCCGACATGACCAAAGAGATGTGGGCTGTCGAGAAGAACCGGCTGCTCAGGGACCGTGGCTATCTTCTGAAGTTCGACCGGCGAATGAGCAGGGAAGGCGAGCGCCAGTCCGCGGTACGGAGCTAATAGCTCGACGGATACAAGAGGGCAGATTTGCGGGCATGAGACGTTCCACCCCCTCAGCCCACCGCCTCCACCCGCACCGACACGATGTCCGTGTCATGGTACTTCTGGTGCCGCACCGCGGCGGCCACGTGCCGCAGCAGCCGCAGCGAGAAGTCCTGCTCCACCGGCATCTCCGCGGCGTGGGTGCCCACGAACGCCATGCGGTCCTCGATGTTGCCCTCGCCCGCGGCCGCGAGGAACTCCAGCTCGGCGCCGCCCCCTTCGGCTCTGGCCGTAACCCGCAGCCGGCGCTCCCCGAGCGCGTCGTCCTCCTCGATCTGATCCAGCAGGACCAGCAGCGTCTCCTCGGCCGCGAGGCTGACCCGGTGGGCCGTTTCTTCGGACAGCTTCGCGCGAGCCGCGAACCGCTCCAGGAACTCCTGGATCTTCGGCTGCGCCTCGACGTTCAGGCTGGTCTCGATGCGCCGCCGCCGGGGCCCCGTAAGCTCCATGAAGGTCGACAGCAGGATCGCGGTGAGCCCACCCGAGGTCATCCCGTTCTCCAGCAGCGGGCCCGCCCAGCCGAAGTAATCCGACGGGATCTGGCCGCTCTGGAAGCCGGCGCCGATCCAGAACGAGACGCCGATGATCGTGGCCTTGCGGTAGTCGATCCCGTCCTGGGCGACCATCTCGAGGCCCAGCACGAAGAGGATCGCGATCAGCACGACGATGTACGCGCCGACCACCGGGTCGGGGATCGCGAGCAGCACCGCCGCCGCCTTGGGGAAGAAGGCGAGCGCGATGAAGATCAGGCCGATGCACACGCCCACGCGCCGCGCCGCGATCCCGGTGATGTCGACGATGGAGACGCTGTTCGAGTAGGTCGTGTTGGGGACCGTCGCGAAGAGGCCCGACAGGAGGTTGCCCACGCCGTCCGCCGCGACCGCCCCCTGCACCGCGCGGAAGTCGGTGGCGCGGCGCTTCCGCCACGACACGCGCTGGATGGCCATGCCGTCGCCGATGGTCTCGATGGCGCCGACCAGGGTGACGAAGATGAAGGCCGGGAGCATCGCCCAGAACTCGGGGCCCAGGCCGAAGATGAAGGCCGGGAGCATCGCCCAGAACTCGGGGCCCAGGCCGAAGTCGAAGCCCGGCCATCCCGCCGCCGGCACCCCGAACCAGAGCGCGTCGCCCACGATCTCCATGTTGTAGATGCCGAACCCGGCCGCGACGACGCACCCCACCACCGCCCCGATCACCGCCCCCCACAGCCGCAGCGCCCCCCTCGCGCGCAGCACGATCACCACCGTGACCGCCATCGTCGCGAGCGCGGTCAGCGGCGCGGCGCCGCGCGCGGCCCCCTCGGGCGCCAGGAACGACAGGTCGAAGCCGATCGGCATCACCGTGACCGCGATCAGCATGATCACCGTGCCCGCCACCGTCGGCGTGATGAAGCGGCGGAGCAGCGACAGCCGCGACGAGATGAGGAACTGGAAGAGGGACGAGGCGACGATCAGGGTCGCCAGCAGCGCGGGCCCGCCTCGCTGCAGCGCGGCCACCGACACCGCGATGAAGACCCCGGACGTGCCCATCAGCAGGATGTATCCCGCGCCGATCCGGTCGCCGATCGGTTTCGCCTGAATCAACGTCGTGATTCCGCAGACGATAAGCGCGGCGAAGGCGGCCCACGTCAGGTAGAGTTCGCTTTCGCCCCCGGCCCGCACAACGATCGCCACCGTGATGACGATCCCCGCGATGTTGAGCAGGATGTACTGGAAGGCGAGGCCGAACGAGACCGGGTAGCTGGGCGTCTCGTCCGCCTGGAAGCGGAGGTCCTGGGTGGTGCCGGAGGGGTTGGCCATGCTCGTCTACGCTCCCGGTCCGGGCTGGCTGGTCAACGCCGGCCTATGCCTCATGCGGTCTCGCGGGATCGACCCGCACGGTCACTACATCCGTGTCCGCATACTTGTGATGCTGAACCGAAGTGGCCAGGTGCCGCAGGAGCCGCAGCGAGAACTCGTGTTCCCCCGGCTCCTCGGCCACGTGTCCCCCGATCACGGCCAGAGGTGGTCCTCGATATTGCCTTCTCCGCCCGCGGCCAGAAACTCGACTTCCGCGGTGCCCGCGTCGGCTTTCGCGGTCAGCCGCAACCGCTTCTTCTCGGGGACCTGTTCGCCCTCCGCCTCTTCGATCAGCAGCACCAGCGTTTCCTCGGCCGCGTGGGCCAGCCGGCCGCCGACCTCGCTGCCGAGTCCCCTGCGGGCCGCGAACTTCTCCAGGAACCGCTGGATGTCCGGCAGCGACTCGACCTCCAGCGCGGTCTGCATCCGCACCCGCCGCGGGCCGGTCAGCTCCATGAATGCGGTGAGCAGGAGCGCGGTCAGGCCGCCGGAGGTCATCCCGTTCGCGAGCAGCTGCTGCAGGAAGGGATCCAGCCCCGCCGTCGAGATCTCGCCGCTCTGGAAACCGACGCCGACCCAGAAGGAGACGCCGACGATCGTGGCCTTGCGGTAGTCCATCCCGTCCTGCAGCACGATCCGGGTGCCCAGCACGAAGAGCACGGCGATGATGACCATCGCGTAGGCGCCGATCACCGGATCGGGGATGACGAGTAGCAGCTGCGTGACCTTGGGCAGGAATGCCAGCACGCAGAAGATCGCTCCGATGCACAGCCCAACCCGCCGCGCCACGATCCCGGTGATCTCCACGATCGAGACACTGCTCGAGTAGGTGGTGTTCGGCACGGTCGCGAAGAGCCCGGAGAGAAGGTTGCCCAGGCCGTCGGCGGCCACCGCCCCCTGCACCGACCGGTAGTCGGTGGCCTGCGGGTCGCGCCACGAGACGCGCTGGATCGCCACCGCGTCGCCGATCGTCTCGATCGCGCCCACCAGCGTGACGAAGGTGTAGGCGGGGAGGATCGCCCAGAAGGCGGGGCCGAAATCGAAGCCGATCCCGGGCGCTCCGGCCGCAGGCACCCCGACCCAGGCCGCCGCACCGACGGGCGCCGTGTCGATGAGGCCGAAGAACGAAGCCGCAATGCACCCGGCGACGATCCCGATCAGCGGTCCCCAGAGCCGCACCGGCCCCGTGAACCGGAGCATCACCGCCAGGGTGACACCGAGGGTTGCGAGCACGGTAACGGGTCCCGCGGCGGCCCCGCTCCCCTCCGGGACGTTGTCCATGAAGTCGAAGAGGAACGGCATCACGTTGACCGCGATCAGCATGATCACGGTGCCCGCCACCGTCGGCGTGAGGACGCGCCGCAGCAGGGAGAGACGGCCCGCCAGGAGGAACTGGAATACGGACGACACGATCACGAGCGACGCCAGCAGCGCGGGTCCGCCCTGCTGAAGCGCGGCCACGGACACCGCGATGAACGCCCCCGACGTGCCCATGATCAGGACGTACCCCGACCCCAGGCGCCCGAAGCGCCGCACCTGCACGATCGTCGCGATGCCGCACACCAGAAGGGCGCCGAAGGCTCCCCATGCCAGGTATTCCGCGCTGCTCTCCGCGCTCCGGAGTACGATGGCGACGGTCAGGACGACGCCGCCGAGCGCGAGAATGGTGTATTGGAGCGCGAGCCCCGTCGCCAGCGGCCAGGGAGGTCTTTCGTCGGGTTCGTAGCGGACGGTGCCGCCGGCGTGGGTTGAGGGAGAGGACATGTGCGCCTGGTTCGAGGGCCGTGCTCGCGATGGCTCCATGCGTCAGCGCGAGAATCCGCAGTGTGAGATATTCGGGGCACGGGGGCGGGAACCGCAAGGTGGGCGGCGAGCGCTACCGTCCAGCCGGGCCGACCCCCTCGCCTCTACCGGACCACCCTGAACGCCGGCTCCGCCGGCCGCTTCTCCCCCGCCCTCACCGCCAGCGCGAGCCGGTTCTCCCGAGGCGGGAAGCTGCACACCGAGTACGGAGTGAAGGCGCACGGCGGATTGTACAGCCGGTTGAAGTCGATGACGGTCCAGCCATCGTCGTCCGGGAACGGGACGCGCATGTAGCGGCCCAGCTGATAGGTGTCGTCGACGGCCGTCGAGTCCCATACCATGACCAGGTAGGTGCGGCTCGACTCGGTCGCGAAGGCGATCAGGCGGTGCTCTCGGCCATCGGCCCGGAACACCAGCTCGCCGGGAGAAACATTGGCCACCGTCCCTCCCGTGACATCGGCCATCGGCACGTCGCGCGGCTCCCGGTAGGGGTCGAACCGCGCCGCCCGCCGCCACTCGTTGGTGACCGGGAAGTAGGGAGGCAGCTCGAACGCGGCAGCGCGCGGGGAGTCCGTGTCCCAGACGCGGAGCCAGAGCCGGTCGGTCCCCCGCTCCGCGTGGACGCGCAGGCCGAGCGACCCGAGGGTCAGGAAGGTCGTATTCCCGGAGCGGTCGTGGGCAACGTCGATCGGGCCGTCGACCGGGCCGCCGCCGCGCAGGGCCAGCCCGCTCCCCGCCTCGGGGACGAGACGGAGCCGCCGGGCCGGTTCCGCGTCCGGATCGCCGTCGCCAGGATCCGCCGCGCCGTCCTCCAGCGGCCCCGGCGTGGTTTCCGCCAGCCCTCCCACAGTCTCGACATACAGCGTCCCGGCCAGAGGCGGCGAGTCCTCCACGGGAAGCACGATAGCCAGCGCCGGGTCCGATCCGAACGTGTTTGCACCCTCCACCAGCTCCCACAGCCCCGTCCAGCTGACGACGCCATTGGGGCTGGCGAGCGAGCGCTGCCGCCGGTCGCGCCACTCCTCGTGTTCGGCGGCGAGCTCCTCGGGCGCGATGGGAGTCGGCTGGCGCAGACCCTCGTCCGCACAGCCCACCGCAAGGATCGCCATCACGACGAACGTCGATTTGACAACTAAACACGACATAATGTAAACTAGACCTTACCTGTGGGATACGATCCCAACACCTTGAAGATGGAGGCGCGGCCCCGGATACCCGCCAGCGCCTCCCGGACAGCCGGGTCCTCCCGGTGGCCCTCGACATCGATCAGGAAGAAGTAGCGGCCGAGGCTCCGCCGGTCGGGACGCGATTCGATCTTGAGCATGTTGATGTCCCGGCTGGCGAGTTCGCCCAGCGCCCCGTGCAGAATGCCCGCCGCGTCCTCACCGAAGTCGAAGCAGACCGAGGTCTTGTCGCATCCCGTCCGCTCAGCGTCCGTGGCGGCCAGCACCACGAACCGCGTCCTGTTGCTGCGAACATCCTCTATGTCCCGGTCGGCCACCTCCGCCCCGAAGAGCCGCGCGGCCCGCAGGCTCGAAATGGCGGCCGCCGGGCGCTCGCTCCCATGCATGTCGCCCACTGCGCCGGCGGTGCTCAGCGATGCAACGGGCTCCGCAAGCGGCAGGCGGCGGGCGAGATACCTGCGGCACTGCGCCAGCGCCTGGGGGTGCGAGTACACGACCCGGACATCCGGCAGCGCCAATCCCCGCTGGAGCACCAGGCAGTGGTGGATCGGCAGCACGATCTCGCCCCTGATCCTGAGGCGGGTCTGGTGGATCAGCAGGTCGGCCGTGTGGGTGACGACTCCCTCCAGGCTGTTCTCGATCGGAACCACCGCCTCTTCCGCATCGCCCTCCTCCACAGTGCCGACCGCGGCGGGGATGGTGGCAACCGGAACGAGCCGGGGACGCTCCGGCGCGAGCTGTTCGGCGCGCCCCAGTGCCGCCTCTTCGCTGTAGGTTCCCTCGGGCCCGAGATAGGAGATCTCCATCCAGTCAAGATACCCGCCGGCCAGCCCATTCGCCTGCTTGCCCCCCAAGCCCCGGATGGCGGGGCTGCGCCCGACTCGGCACCCGACGGGAGCGTCTGCCGCCGTCCGCGGCAGGCTGTGTCCGGCAAGCCATCGCACTATGATTCGTAATGACCATGGCCTTCCGCTACCTATCCTGTCCCAACTACCTCGGCGAAATGCTGGAATGGTGCGGCCGGGCGCTGGCGACCTGGTCCCCTGCCGGACTGGCGTTCTTCCTCTACGCGGTGGCCAACCTGGCTCCGCGGGCGTTAGCCAACCACAGATGGTACAGGCGACGGTTCGATGACTACCCGAACAGGCGGAAAGCGCTGATTCCGGGGGTCGTTTGAAGTTGCCGCCGGCGGTTGCGCAGGAAACGCCCGTGAAGGAGCGGGCCACCGCCACCCGTGTGCGCGCGAGCTACGATATGGTCGTCGTTGGCGCCGGTTTCGCGGGACTCGCCTGCGCCCGGCGGGCGGCCGCGCGCGGCCTTTCGGTGCTGGTGCTGGACCGAAAGTCGGAGCCGGGCGAGCGGATCCACACGACCGGGATCCTCGTGAAGGAGGCATGGGAGGAGTGGGCCGCCCCGGCCCGGCTGGTTCGCCGGATCCACCGGGTGCGGATCTACACGCCGAGCCACAAGTCGGTGGACCTGGAGCACGACGGCTATTTCTTCATGGCGACCGACACCGCAGGGCTCATGCGCCATCTCGTCCGCGAGACGAGGCAGGCTGGTGCCGAGGTGCGGTTCGGGCAGCGCTACCGGGGTGCGTCCGCCAATTCCCGGACGCTGAAGCTCGAGGGCTCCGGCATCCGCTGCCGCTTTCTGGTCGGGGCGGACGGGGCTCAGTCCGGGGTGGCGGCGAGCTTCGGACTCGGCCGCAACCTGCGGCTGCTGAAGGGAACGGAGTGGGAGTTCGAGCCCTCCGGCGGGGACGGTGACTCCCTGCACTGTTTCCTCGACCCGGAGCGTGCGCCCGGGTATATCGGATGGGTGGTGCCGGGCGTCCGCGCAACGCAGGTCGGACTTGCGGCCCACCGCGATGCCCGGGCCGATATCCGCGGTTTCGTCACCAGTATAGATCCCATCATCGGCCTTTCCGGGAGGCGAGTGCTGGGAAGGCGCGGCGGACTCATTCCGGTGGGCGGCCTCCTGCGAAACTTCTACCGGGAACGCGTCCTCCTGGTCGGCGACGCCGCGGGCATGGTCTCGCCGCTTACCGCCGGGGGGATCCACAAGGCCTACCGTTTCGGCAAGCTGGCCGCCGACGCCATCGCGGACTACCTGGAGCACGGCGGCCCTCACCCCGGCACGGTTGTTCGCCGGGCGTATCCGAGGTTGGCCCTCAAGCACCTCGCGCGCTGGAGCTACGACAGGCTCCCGGTGGCAAGGGCGCTGGAAACCGGTATCTTTACGCGGAATCTCTTTCGCCGATTGGCCGGGAAGGTGTTTTTTGATCGCCTGAACGGAAAACTGTAAACTACACCTTACAACATGTAAAGTAAACATGTCAATCGCATCATTGAACACCGATCAACTCAGTCACTACAAGAGCAAGCTCGCCTTCGAGACGGACTCGTGGGACCTATACGAAGCGCTGTCCAGGAACGAACCCGTGGTCGTGGTGGACGGCAGGTCCGCCGAGGCCTTTGCCAGGGAGCACATCCCGGGGGCGGTGAATCTGCCGCACAGGGAGATCGACGAGCACTCCACGGAGTCGCTCGACCGGTCGAAGCTGTACGTCTGCTACTGCGATGGAATCGGATGCAACGCGTCGACGAAGACCGCGCTCATGCTGCTGACTCTCGGCTTCCGGGTGCGCGAGCTTCTGGGCGGGCTCGACTGGTGGAAGCGCGACGGCTACGCCACCGGGGGGACGAGGCAGCAGGCGGGGACCGCGGTCGCCTGCGGGTGCTGAGGCCGCCCCGGAAGCGTTGCGCCGCCGGCGTTTCGCGGGTTGCTACGCCTCCACCACGTAGGTCGCCACCAGCTTGTCGTGCCAGCCCTGGTTGTCGCGGTCGATCAGAATCCAGATGTACCCCAGTCCGAAGAGCAAGCCGGACAACGCTTTGCCGATCCACTCGCGGCCCAGCATCGTCAGGAAGCCGGCGTCGCTGTCATCCTGCTTGATGACGCGCATGTGCAGGAGGTACTTCCCCGGGGTTGTTCCCCTGCAAAAGAGAACGAGCGCCGTCACGAAGTAGGCCGCGAACACGCCCCAGGCGAATACCATGACCACCGTGGAAACGGTCTCGTCCGAGGCCCCGCCCGCATCGAGGAGGCCGCCGAGGAGCCCCCCGAAGGCGACCAGGAACACCAGTGCTAGGACGGGGATCGCGGCATCGAGCAAATGCGCGCCCAGTCGCTTGCCGGGTGAAGCGAGACGCCCGATCCGGGGATTGGAGAGGTGGTTACGACAGGTGTCGCACCATTTGCTGTCGATCCGCGCATTCGCGCTGCATGAAGGACACGATCTCCGGTAGGTCATTGCACGCCCTTTCTCCTTATGCCAGTGGCTGTTCGGGACGCGGTCGGCGGGAAAACCGGTCTCCCGGCAGCGACCCGCGATCCCTCCGCCCTACGTTTCGGTGACTCCGCTTCTTCACCTGGTGCGCCGCTGCTTGCGGCAAGGTTGCTCAAAGCAACACTATGGGGCGGACGAAGCTGAGCAAGACCGCTCGAACGATGGAGGTTCGCCCTATGGAGGTTCGCCCCATGGATGTCCGCCCCCTGCGCGTTTTCCTTGCGGCCGTCTTCGCCGTGCTGCTCGCGGCCCCCGCGGCGGCCCAGCAGGCCACCATCACAGGCCGCGTGACCGACTTCGAAACGGGATTGCCCGTCGCTGACGCCGCCGTCCAGGTCCTGGGCCTTGAGGTTGCGGCAGCGTCCACGAACCGCGACGGCAACTTCAGCCTCGCCGTCCCTGCCGGCACCCACTCCATCGTCGTGACGCGGATCGGCTACGAGACGCACCGCATCGATGGCGTCTCGGCCGCCGCCGGCGCCTCGGCCCCGGTGACCATCGAGCTCCGCTCCCGCGCCCTCGCCCTCAACCAGCTCGTCGTGACCGTGTCGCGCCGTGAGGAGAAGGAGCTGGACGCCCCGGCCTCGATCTCCACCCTCACCGGGGCGCAGATCGCGCGCATGATCGCGCGCACCCCCGCCGACCACATCCGCACGCTGCCGGGCGTCGACCTCGCGACCACGGGGATCACGCAGAGCTACGCCGTCGTGCGCGGCTTCAACAACGTGGCTTCCGGGCGCCTGCTCAGCATCGTCGACAACCGCTACGCGCGCATCCCCGCGCTGAGGATCAACGCCATCAACATGATCCCCACGACCGACATGGACATCGAGCGGATCGAGCTCGCGCGGGGCCCGGGCGCGGCGCTCTACGGGCCCAACGCAGCCGAGGGAGTGATGCACATCATCACCTATTCGCCGATC
Organism: Gemmatimonadota bacterium; assembly: GCA_022826005.1. Lineage (GTDB taxonomy): Bacteria > Gemmatimonadota > Gemmatimonadetes > Longimicrobiales > Gaopeijiaceae > Bin94. The sequence goes on from JAJDVT010000057.1 coordinate 16,463, forward strand.
GACAAGCCGGGAACGACGGTATCGGTGGCCGGAGGCGAGCGCTCGGTCTACCAGCTGCTCTTCCGCAGCGCGCACGCGGTATCCGAGCGTTTCGGATTGAAGGTGTCGGGCCAATACCTCCGGGGCGACGACTGGGAATACGACGACCCCTGGGAGGAAGCGGCGCGCGAGCAGAATCCCGGCCATCCGCGGGTCGGCGTGCGCAACCCGCTGAACGAACGCTACTTCGCCGACATCCGAACGGACTTCCGCTTTGCAGACGATGGCGAGTTCATCGTCTCCGGCGGGCTCAACAACTCGCTGAGCAGCATCAACCTCACATCCGTCGGGTCCTCGCAGACTCACGACTGGCAGTACCGGTACGGCCAGGTCCGGATGCTGAAGGGGAGACTCTTCACCCAGTTCTTCCTCAACCAGACGCACTCCGGCGACGACAGCTACCTGCTGCGCAGCGGCGACCTGATCATCGACCGGTCGCGCACCATGGCGGCCCAGCTCCAGCACGGCTTCGACCTCGGCGACCGGCAGAGCTTCACCTACGGCATCGACTGGCAACACATCGAGCCCCGCTCCGAGGGCACGATCTACGGGCGCAACGAGGACGACGACATCCTCATCGAATCCGGCGCCTACCTGCACTCCGAGACCCGCCTTACCGAGCGTTTCGACCTCGTGACGGCTATCCGGGCCGACGATCACAACCGCCTGGCCGACATCAACTTCTCGCCCCGCGCGGCGCTGGTCTTCCGCCCCGCCGAGGGCCAGAACCTGCGCCTGACCTACAACCGCGCCTACGCCACGCCATCGACTTCCTCCCTGTTCCTCGACATCCCCACCGGAAGGCTTCCCGTCCTGCCGGCCCTCGCCTACACGATTCGCGCCTTCGGGGTACCCGCCGACGGCCTCACCTTCAACGACCGCTGCGAAGGCGGATTCATGGGGCACTGCATGCGCTCCCCGTTCTTCCCCGGCCAGCTTCCAGCCAACGCGCCGCTCTTCTGGAACGCGCTCGTCACGCAGTTCGCCCCGGAAGCACTGCGGCCACTGCTCCTCAATCCCGGGAGCCAGCCCGGAGATCCGGCCCTCGGCACGGTCTTCCGCCGCCTCAACACGGCCGCGCTGGGCCCCGAGGGCGGCGACGTCTTCCCGCTCGACGCCGGCCCCACCGACCTGCCCCCGCTCGGCCCGACCGTGTTCAACTCCATCGAGGCCGGCTACAAGGGGTTGATCCAGGACCGCGTCCGTCTCGCCGCCGACGTGTACTTCGCCAACGTCGAGAACTTCGTCGGCCCTCTGAAGGTGGAATCCCCCAACGTCTTTCTGGAGCCCGCCTCGGCCGGTGCTTTCCTCGGCAGCCGGCTGGCTTCGCTGATCCAGCTCGGTGTCGTCACCCCGGAACAGGTCGCCGAGATGGCCGCGGGGCTGGCCCAGCTTCCGCTCGGCGTCGTCACCCCGGACCAGTTCGACGCCCCCGACCTGGTGCTGTCCTCGCGCAACTTCGGTTCGGCCAGCTACTGGGGACTGGACCTTTCCGCCCGGATCATCGCTTCCGACCGGGTCACCCTGACCGCGGGCTACTCCTTCCAGAGCCAGGAGTGCTTCGACTTCGACGAGGACGGCGACTGCCCCGGGCCTGACGACCTGTCGCTGAACGCGCCGAGCCACAAGGGGTCGCTGGCGGTGGCGTACACCGATGTCGCGCGGGGGCTGCAGCTCGACGGGCGGTGGCGCTTCACCGACGGCTTCGACATGCGCTCAGGGGTGTTCGCCGGCCCGGTGGATGCCTACCACGTGCTCGACGTGACGGCGGGCTATCAGCTGCCCTTCCAGCCGAAGGCGCGCGTGGAACTCACCGTGTACAACGCGCTGAACAACCTGCACCGGGAGTTCGTGGGGGCACCGGAGCTGGGAAGGCTGGCGCTGGTGAGAGTGAAGTACGAGATGTGAGGGCGGGCCGGGGCGTTCGCCGGGGTCGAGCCGCTACTCCAGCCCCTCAAGCGTGAGGCGCCACATCCGGAACTGCGGGAGCCTGTCCTCGTGGTAGACAGCCATCCACCCGGGGGCAAAGAAGTGCCATGCCACACCGCCCAGCAGTTCCGAATCGAGCACCTGCGACACGAGCACACGACCCGATTCGAGGTCCAGCACCTCCATGACCCCTTCGTAGGAACCCGGCCCGTAACGGTACCGCGCTTCCGGCCCGCCCCCTCTTCTGATCAAGTGGTCCCGCCAGTCCGGGGCCGCCCGGCTCACGTACACCCAGAGGCGACCCTCCCCGTCCAGATGCATCCCCCCGATGCTCGTGTCGGGAGCACGGTCAGGCCCGGCAGGGCCCCACGTGCCATCGGTTACCCAGTCCGCCTCGCGCACGTAGGTTCGCAGGCGTTCGCCAGTCTGCGGATCCCAGTGGTCGAAGCGGTACAGGTCGGGATCGGCGGCCAGTACCGACCCGCCTTCCTCAATGTCCAGGAGGCGGGCCATGCCTGAAGCGGATATCCGGATCCGGTCCAGCGACCGCAGCCGCTTACCGTCTCCATCCAGAATGTGGATTACGAATCCCTCTTCTGCGCCGAACGAGGGCTGTTCCGGGTCACCCGGCTGCAGGTAGTTCAGCACCACTTCGCCACCTGACAGGACATCCATGTCCCACGCGGCGCAAAACAGGCACGGCACGACCCAGGTGCGAACCGCCTTGAAGTCCCGGTCCAGCACGGTCACGCGCCTGCGTTCCTGGTCGAAGACGAAGAACTCCTCTTCGTGTTCTCTGACAAAGACCGCTTCCTCGTATTCGCCGGGTCCCTGTCCGGCTCGCCCCACCCGCTGGAACGCCGAGCCGTCGGCCGAAAAGACGGTGAACTCGTACCTCGCGTCCGCAAAGGTCATGACAAAACGGCCATCCGAGAGACGCTCGATGTCCATGGCTATCCCGATCACCGATTCGCCGTCGGCGCCGAGCAGGACGTCCGGGGTGAGCTCGATCGAGCAGGCCGCGCAGAGATCCTCGGTGAGGACACCCACCTCCTGCGCGGAGGCGATAACCGGGCCGAGGGGGGGCAGCGCAAGAGCGACGAGCGCGATCGGGGGGAGGACCGCGGGCACGGGCGCTGTGATGGCGTTCATATGTCTTGTACGCTCTACGGATGGCTGGCGTGGTCGCCAGTAAAGAGAACACGACATTTCGTAAAGTACACGCTACAGTGTTGCCGAGGTGAAACCGCTACTCCAGCCCCTCGAGCTTGACCCGCCACATCCGATACTGCGGGATCCCCTCTTCGTTATAGACGGCCAGCCAGCCGGGGGCGAAGAATTGCCCGCGCCCGCCCAGCAGCTCCGAATCGAGCACCTGTGACAGGAGGACGCGGCCTGATTCGAGGTCCAGCACCTCCATGACGCCCTCCGTCGACCCGGGCCCGTACATCCAGGGACCCATTTTTGGATCGACGTCCGGAGGCGTGCGCTCCAGGCGATCCTCCCAGTCCGGGGCGGGGCGGTAGCCGTACACCCACAGCCGACCCGCCTCGTCCACATGCATGGCGCTCGTGCCGGTCGGCGGCGGTCGGTCGGGCCGGGCGGAATGGCTGGAACTCGTACCGGCGGGGAACCAATCGGCACCCCGCTCGAAAGTCTGCAGGAGCTCCCCCGTGGCCGGGTCCCAGCGGTCGATCCGATAGCTCGTCAGGTGAAGGGAAAGCAGTGATCCGTCGGGCGCAACGTCCAGAAAGCGGAGAGCGCTCCGGGCAGGGTTCATGGGACTGCTGGTCGGGATCTCGTCCACCGAATGCAGCGGCTCGCCGTTCGGGCCGAGGATGTGGATCGCGAATCCGGCGTCCGCGGACAGGGCTTCTTCGAGAGAGCCGCTGGACATGAAGTAGTTGAGCGCCATCCTGCCGTCGGGCAGCATCACCATGTCCAATCCGTTGCAGTTCAGGCACCCCAACGGAGCCGTGCGGACCACTTCGAAGCCCGGGCCCAGCAAGGTAATCCGCCTTCCGTGGTTGTCCAGGATGTACAGCTCCTCGCCGTGCTCTCTGACGGAAAGCACACGGACGTACTCCCCCGGCCCTTCTCCATCCCGTCCGATGCGGCGGAAGTCGGAGCCGTCGGCCGAGAAGACGGTGAACTCGGGCCAGGCAGCGATGTTCGAGAAGGCCATCGTGAAACGACCATCGGAGAGCCGCTGAATGTCCCACGCGACTCCGATCACCGATTCTCCGTCGGTGCCGAGCAGGACATCGGGGGTGAGCTCGATCGAGCAGCTCGCGCAGAGGTCTTCGGTGAGGACGGTGGCTTGCCGGCTGGAGGCTTGCCCGGCGATTGCGGGTGCCGGGCCGAGGGCGGCGTTTGCCAGCGCAATGAGTACGGTCGGCGCGATGAGCACGGTCGGCGCGCGGGGCACGGTCGGCGCGAGGACCGCGCGTACCGGCCCGTTGTTGGTGTTCATAATCGCTACTCCAGTCCCTGCAGCGTGACCCGCCACATCTGATATTGCGGGATCCCCTCTTCGTCATAGACCGCCAGCCAGCCGGGCGCGAAGAGTTGCGCCCAACCGCCCAATGTCTCGGAATCGAGAACCTGCGACAACAGGACACGGCCCGATTCCAGGTCCAGCACTTCGATTACCTCCTCCAAAGAGCCGGGGCCATACCTCCAGGGGCCCGACTCGGGGTGGGCGTCGGGAGAGGTTGGCTCCAGCCGGTCTTCCCAATCCGGGGCAGGACGGGCGATGAGCACCCACAGCCTGCCCGATTCGTCCACATGCAGGGCGCGCGTGCCGGTCGACGGTGGCAGGCCGGGCAAGGCGGCATGTGAGTAGCTCTGACCGTCGGGAAACCAGTCGGCTCCCCGCACCAGTGTTTCCATCAGCTTGCCCGTTGCGGGATCCCAGCGGTCGATCCGATAGCTCGTCAGGTGAAGTGAGAGCAGCGACCCGTCGGGTGCCACGGCCATGAAGCGGTTCGAATCCTCGATCGGCGTCAGGACGCGTCTCGTGGGGATCTCGTCCACCGACCGAAGGGGTTCGCCGTCCGGGCCCATGATGTGGAGTGCGAATCCGGTCTCGGCGGACAGGGCCTCTTCCACGGAACCGCCGGAACCGAAGTAGTTCAGCGCCACTCCACCATCGGGGAGCATGGCCATGTCGAATCCGTTGCAGCTGAGGCAGGGAACCGCCGACGTGCGGACCACATTGAAGTCCGGGTCCAGCACGGTCATCCGCCTGTTGTGGTTGTCGAAGACGTGCAGTTCGTCCGCGTGTTCTCTCACCCAGACCACATGCGCGTAATCGCCCGGGCCTTCGCCCTGCTGTCCGACACGGCGGTACTCCGAGCCGTCGGCCGAGAAGATGGTGAATTCGGCCCAGGCGGAGATGTTCTGAAAGGCCATCGTGAAACGACCGTCGGAGAGCCGCTGAATGTCCCACGCGATATCGATCACCGATTCGCCATCGGTGCCGAGCAGGACGTCGGGGGTGAGTTCGATCGAGCAGGTCGTGCAGAGATCCTCGGTGAGCACCCGGACTACCTGAGTCGCGGCGATAGCGTTCCAGAGCGCCAGTCCCGCCACCACCGTGGCGACCACAACCGTCATGCCACCGAACAGCCCCAGCCGGAAACGGGCAGGCCCGGGCCGTCGCCCCGCCCCCGCCCCACCCCCCGCCGCCTTCGCTGCCCGGCGAGCCTCCGCGCGCCAGACCACGTCCTCGACGCGGGGCGGCCGACCCACCTCCACCGCCTCATCTGCCCCCCGCCCGGCGGCGACCACACGCGCCAGACCGGCCAGAACGCGCTCGTTCTCCGGCGAGCCGCTCAGCCAGTCCTCCACTTCCCGATTCTCCTCCTGCGTCGTCTGTCGGCGCAGGTGCCGGAGCAGCAGTTCGTCCATCCGTCTCACCGTCCTGTCGGAGGGCCGTGGGTCCCACCGCGGCTTCCCCGGGGCGGGCAACCCGTTCGTGTTCTCTCTGAGGCACAAGCGCGCAAGCACGCTGCCTTCTACTATCTGCACGCCCGCCGCACCGTCCGAAGCGCCGCGCTCATCTGGTTCGCCACCGTCTGTACCGAGATTCCCATCACCGCCGCCACTTCCGCGTAGGACAACCCCCGCAGGACAACCAGCTCGAAGACCTCCCGGCGCCGGTTCGGCAGCGCCGCCACCGCGGCTTCGAGTGCCTCGGCCAGCAACTGTGCGTCAAGCTCCTCGGCGGGCGTCGCGGGCCGCGGCGATTTCTGCTGCCGCTGGCGTGCCAGCCAACGCCAACGTACCCGCTGCCTTCGCTTCTCGTCGATCACCAGGTGCCGCGCGATCCGGAACAGGTACGCCCGCGCGGAGCCTCGCGGGGTCCACGCGCGCCTCCGCTCCCAGACCTGTATGAAGGTCTCCTGGACGATGTCGCGGGCCAGCTCCACATCGCCGAGCTGGCGGGCGGCATAGCGCACCAGTTCCGGCCAGAGGTGGTCCATCAACCGGCCGAGGGCGGGCTGCGAGCCACCCCGAATGGCGGACATCAGCGATTCGAGGTGTCCGTCGTCCGCCGGGGTGCGGGAGTCGTCTTGGGTGGACATGCAAAGGTGGCCGGATTGTCGGAGTCAAGGGCGTCCCGAGGATAAGCGGATCGGACGGGCGTTACTACCATTGTTCCTGTCCACGACAGATTGCGTGACAGATTCTGCCCGGAATCTGGCAACGAATCTGTCAACACCCGGTTCCACTTGCCCTGCGCGCTCCGTTTGCTAACATCAGCACGGCCCCATCCACCCCCCTCCGGACCGGACGGTTCACGCCATGAAGCACGCAGTCGCCCTCCCCCTGCTCCTCACGCTGCTGAGTCCGGTCGCCGGCCTCCCGGCAACCGCCTCCGCCCAGACCCCCGAGCTCGTCTTCCTTTCGAACATCACCGCCACCGCGCGCGGCGCCACTCCGCTGACGACCATCGAGGAACAGACGGCGGCGGTGCTCAACGTCATCGGCCAGCGGCTGCAGGCCCGCGGGCTCGGCTACGGGGACGTCGTCGCGGCGAACGTCTTCCTCAGGAACGCGGACGATTTCCAGGGGATGAACTCGATGTACCGGAGGGCCTTCGTGGAGGATGCGCCGACGCGCGCGACCGTCGAGGCCGGCCTCCCCGACCCGGACGCGCTGGTGCAGATCTCGGTGGTGGCAACCCCGGACGACACCGAGGTGATCGCGCCGCCGGGGCTGCGCTCGCCCGCCCTGCCGTATTCGTGGGGGATCCGTGCGGGCGACGTGCTCTTCATCGCCGGGGCGACGAGCCGCGACCCGGATACGTATGAGCCTGTCCCGGGCGACGTGCAGACGCAGACCCGCCGAGTCTTCGGCAACATCGGGATGGTGCTGGAGGAGGCCGGGATGGACTACGGCGACCTGGTCGCGTGCAAGGTCTTCCTCGACGATACGCAGCTCTGGGGCGCCATGAACGAGGCGTACCGCGAGTTCGTGGACGCGGAGTCGCCGCCGGCTCGCGCGGCGGTGCGCGGTGGGCTGATGAACCCCGACTTTCTGGTTGAGATCCAGTGCGTGGCCGAGCGGTCGGACGAGCGGCGGGTGGTGCTGCGCGAGGGCCAGCGGCTGGGGCGTTCCCCGCTGTCGCCGGCGATCGCGACCGGCGAGCTGGTGTGGTTGTCGGGGATGCTGTCGCGCGGAGACGACGCCGCGGCCGAGGCCCGCAACACGCTGGGAAGCCTCGGCGGGACGCTCGAAGCCGCCGGTCTGGACTTCGGCGACGTGATCGACGTGTGGGTGTACCTGACCAACGTGGACGATGCCCAGGCCGTGCTCGACGTGCTGGCCGACGTGATGCCGGAAGGGGCGCCCGAGCCTACGCTGGCGGGGCTGCCGCTGGTGGGCCGGTCGACGGTCGAGATCCAGATGACGGCGATTCGGCGGTGAGCGCCGCCCGCCCGTGAGCGCTGCCCGCCCGTGAGCGGGTCCGCCCTTGAGCGGGTCCGTCCGTGAGTCGATCCGCCGCCGCCGCTGGACCGCGCGGTGGTCTGCATCTTCGCCGCGGATCACGGGGTGGCCACGCGGGGCGTCTCGGCGTACCCGGCGGAGGTGACCGCGCAGATGTGTGCGAACTTCGCGGCCGGCGGCCTGGCCTGGGAGGAGACGGTCGAGCAGCGTCTCGATTTCCTGGAGTCGAAGCGGTATGAGAGATAGGCGGACCCTCTGCAGGCGTCCGAGACCCGGGTGCCGAGACCTGGGACTCCGCCTGGGACTACCCCCGGGACTACCCTCCTCCGCAGGCGTCCTGGGAATTTTCCCGATCGGTAAGATTTTCGCCGATTTAGGGCATTTTTTTCCCGATCGGTAAAATCTACCTCCGGAATCGTGAATAGTTTTCCCGATCGGTAAAATTCCTGACACGGCCACTGAAGAGAGTGAATCGGTGCTGGCAGCGGTGCCGGTGACCGTCATCGTGCGGGGATCGAGTGCCGTCACCACCCCATCGCCGACGGGCGCGAAGTTGTCATCCAGGTTCGCGGAGATGACGAGGGCAAGGGCTCCGTCGATCGAGCTGGACCAGGCCAGCGCGGCGTATGCTGCTGTGACGTGGACCGCTCGCCTTCCCGGGCCGCGCGCAGCCGCTTGCCCCTCGCCCTTCCGCCCGCTATCGTCCTCCGGTTGACGGCGAGGAGGCCACCGGAAGTCCGGTCTGAAGCCGGCGCGGCCCCGCCACTGTAGGAGGCCCGGATCCCCGCGCGGATCCGGCACGACCCGCTCGATTGCCACTGGGTGCAAGCCCCCGGGAAGGCGAGCGATGTCGCCTCGAGCCAGGAGACGCGGCCCCTCGTCCTCGAACACCATCCTTCGCGGGAGGGAAACCGGTGTACACGACGCCTCTCGGCAGCCCGTTCGGAACCTGCGGACAAGACGGCCGCGGCACTCGAGCGCTGGCGCATTCGGGCTGCACCGCTCGGCCCGCCCGGCCCGCTCGGCCAAAACGTAAGGTCGGCATTACAAGATGTCGTGTCCTGTTTACATTTCTTCTCCTGTCCGCCTGCGCACCGTCCGAAGACCGCGCTCTCCCCAGCATCTCCGTCACCGACGACCTTGGCCGCACGGTCGCGCTCTCCGCGCCGGCACGCCGCGTCTTCTCGGTGATCCCGTCGATCACGGAAACGGTCGCCGCGCTCGACCCCGATGCGCTCGTGGCCCGCACCCGCTTCGACCGCGCACCCGAATTCGCGCACCTCCCCTCGCTCGGCGACGGCATGAGTCCCAACCTCGAAGCGCTCGCGCGCCTGGAGCCCGACCTCGTGATCAGCTGGTCCGATGTGACCGAGCGGGTGGCGGACCGGGCCGAGGCGCTCGGCATCGCAGTCTACCGGGCCGATGTCCAGACCATCGACGGCCTGCGCAGCCATCTGAGCCGGCTGGGCAGTCTGCTCGGGCGAGAGGGGCGCGCATCGCTTGTCACCGACTCGCTGGACCGGGCGCTCGACCGGGTGGCGACCGCGGTCCGGAGCCGGGAGCCGGTCTCCGTCTACTATTCGGTCTGGCACGATCCGCCGCAGACGACGGGCCCCGGGACCTTCATCGACGAAGTGATCTCGCTGGCGGGAGGGCGCAACATCTTCGCGGACGCGTCGCGGGGCTGGCCGCTGGTATCGGTGGAGGCGGTCCTCACGCGGAACCCGGACGCACTCGTCATTCCCGGCCGGGCCCGGGGTGCGGAGGCGGTCCCGTGGCTGCGGGCGCCGGGCTGGCGGGAGCTGGAGGCGGTCCGCAACGGCCGCTTCCTTCTGGTTGACGGGGACTTGTTCAACCGTCCCGGACCCCGGGTGGCGGAGGCGGCGGAGCACCTCGCCCGCTTCCTGCACGGCGAGGACGTCCTGCCGCATGCTCCGGCCCCGCCGACTGGCGCCCCCCGGCCGGCGGACCCCGCCGAGTCGCGCAACCCATCGAGACATTGACCCGCACACCGCTTCGCCTCGCAGTCCTCGCGTTGGGTGTCCTGGCCGCGTTCGCCCTGAGCGTCTCACTCGGCGCCTCCGGCCTGGGACCCGGCGACCTCTGGCGTGCGCTCTCCGGCGACGCCGACCCCACCGCGCGCGCCATCCTGCTGCAGCTCCGTCTGCCCCGCGCCGCGCTGGCCGCACTGATCGGAGCCGCGCTCGGCCTCACCGGCTGCACCTTCCAGGCGCTCCTGCGCAACCCGCTCGCCGAGCCCTACGTGCTGGGCATCTCGGGCGGCGCGGCGGTCGGGGCGGTGGCGGTGTTCGTGACGGGCATCGGCGCGGTATTTCCCTGGGTGCTTCCCGCCGGCGCGTTCCTGGGGGCGGTCGCCGCGATGGTGCTGGTCCTCGAGGTCGCGCGGCGTGCTTCGCCTGCCCGCATGGACACCCGCGTCCTGATCCTCTCCGGCGTGATCATCGGCGCCTTCTTCAGCGCGATCATCCTGCTCATGCTCACGCTCGCCGATGTCGAGTCGTTCCGGTCGGCGATCTTCTGGATGATGGGCAACCTGACGGGGGCCGAGTGGGGCTCCACCGGGGTGCTGGCCCTGCTGCTCGTGCCGGGTACGCTGATCCTGCTCTCCCTCGCCCGCGCCTTCAACCTGCTCTCGCGCGGCGAGGAGGTGGCCCACTACCTGGGCGCGTCGGTGCGGCGGGTGAAGCTCACCGCCTACCTGGCCGCGTCGCTGATGGTGGGTGCGGCGGTCGCGGCGGGCGGCGTGATCGGCTTCGTCGGGCTGATCGTCCCGCACGCGGTGCGGCTTGCGTGGGGGAACGACCACCGACTGCTCCTTCCCGCGTCGTTCCTGGCCGGGAGCGCGTTCCTCCTGCTCGCGGACACGGTGGCCCGGCTGGTGGTCGCGCCGGCCGAGCTGCCGACCGGGGTGGTCACCGCAGTGGTGGGCGTGCCGCTCTTCGTGGTGCTCCTGATGCGCGGGGGGCGGCGGTGAG